>JAFURT010000023.1 GCA_017471765.1 Clostridia bacterium | reverse complement strand
GAATTAACGGGTATTGTGTGTGTTTCGTTCTTGTCATACACTGTTTAATTTTCAAGGTCCCATGCTGTCATTCAGCGGGGTTTTGCGGCCTCTCTTGCGGACAGCTTTGATATAATACCACTTCCGCCCCCATTTGTCAACCCCTTTTTTCACTTTTTTTCAAATCTTTTTTCATCGTCCAAATCTTGTGGTTCGTCTACCGCACAAGCACTATTTCTGGAGCACAGAGAGCCTTTCTCTTGTGCAAAATGCGCACATTCTCCCCCACGGTCTATCCCGACGCCCTATTTAATATCCATTATAATAGTTTTACGCAGCCGGTCGGCGTGTCAAAAAACGACGACCGTTTTTGTAGAGAATTTCCAAACTTCGATTTTTTACGCCAAAAGTCTTTACGATCAATCGACCGTGTGATATAATCATAGTGACCTTTAAAGGAGGTGAGTCGCATGGCCACAACGCTTCCGGGAACGAACATTGAGGTTTCCACATTAAAAGCCGGCACGTCCCGGACATTGTTTGACGGCCTTTTTGCCGCCGGCGGCATCAGCCTGTCGCAGGTCGCCGTTATGACCGGGCTGGAGCCCCACGTCATTCAGAACTGGGTCAAGCGTGGCTTCGTCTCCTCCCCTGTCCGTCGTCAGTATTCCAAAAACCAGTTTTCCCGCATCGTCATCATCAATATGCTGCGGGAATCCCTGCAGCTGGAGCACATCTGCGAGACACTGGCCTACATCAACGGCGATCTGACCGATGAGCTGGACGACATCATCAGTGACAGTGAGCTGTACCACACCTATACCGATATGATCGCGGACAGCGACGGCCCAACCCTCAACCGAAAGATTGCACAGCAGCTGGCGGAGCGGACGGCCGCCGCCTACCCAGAGCCTTTCCCGGGGGCAGGAAAGCGGCTGGCCAAGACGCTGCAGGTTATGGCCTACGCCCACGGTGCCGCACTCGCCCGACAGGCTGCCGAAGAAATACTGGCACAATTGCGGTGAGATATTTACGTGTTTAAGGAGGATCAATTCTATGTTTGCTTGGTGGGAATCTTTGGGGCTTGTTTCCCAGATCTTTTCCTGCATCGCTATCCCGGCCACGGTGGTGCTGGCTATCCAGACCACACTGATGCTCAGCGGGCTGGATTCCGAAGGCGGTGACCCGACGGATGCTGACCTCGGTGATGCCACCGACGTGCCGGACTGGGATGCCGACAGCGCCGAAGGCGTATTCGGCGACGGCATCCTCGACAGCGATCCCGATCCCAGCGGGCTGGACGGCCTGCGCATCTTTTCCATCCGCGGCATCATCGCCTTTCTGGTGATGTTCGGCTGGGTAGGTCTTGTGCTGGACGGCGCGGGGGCGGCCCTGTGGCTGTCTCTGTCCATCGCCACCCTCTGCGGCTTTGCTACTATGGTGTTGCTGGCCCTTCTTCTGCGCTGGGTCATGCGGCTACGCAACAACGGCAATCTGGACAACCGGAACGCCATCGGCACGTCCGGGCGGGTGTATCTTACCATCCCCGCCAACCGTAGCGGTGAGGGCAAGGTCAACATTCTGCTGCAGGGCACGTACGTTGAGCGGGACGCCGTCACCGACGAGGCCGAACCGCTTCCCACCGGCTGTGAGGTCGTGGTCATCGGCCTCAGCGGCCAGACAACGCTTGTCGTCAAGCGGAAATAATCATTGGAACTGAGTCAGTTACATAATCAATTTTATGGAGGTATTTACGTATGGAACCCGGAACAATTTTGCTCATCTGCGCCCTTGTGCTCGTCGTCCTGTCCTTTATCATTTGGGTGTGCTCCCGCTATAAGAAGTGCCCCTCGGATAAGATCATGGTGGTATACGGCTCCATCGGCAAAAACAAAGACGGTACAAACCGCAGTGCCAAGTGTATCCACGGCGGTGCTGAGTTTGTCATCCCCGTCTTCCAGTCCTACGCCTTTCTGGATCTGACCCCCATCTCCATTCAGGTGGACCTGACCAACGCCCTGTCCCGACAGAACATCCGAATTGATGTTCCCTCCCGGTTCACGGTAGGTATCTCCACCGAGCCCGGCATCATGCAGAATGCCGCTGAGCGTCTGCTTGGCCTACGGAACACCGAGATTCAGGAGCTGTCCAAGGACATCATCTTCGGTCAGCTGCGTCTCATTATCGCCACTATGGACATTGAGGAAATCAATACCGACCGTGACAAGTTCCTGGCCGCTGTCAGTAACAACGTGGAGACGGAGCTGAAGAAGATCGGTCTGCGGCTTATCAACGTGAACGTAACGGATATCAGCGATGAGTCCGGCTACATCGCCGCTCTGGGCAAAGAAGCCGCCGCCAAGGCCATCAACGACGCCAAGAAGAGCGTGGCCGAACAGGAGCGCGACGGCTCCATCGGTGAAGCCAACGCCCAGATGGAGCAGCGCATCAAGGTCTCCGAGGCCAACTCCATCGCCATCCAGGGTGAAAACGAGGCGAAAATGAAGATTGCTATGTCGGAGGCTGCGCTGAAGGAGAAGCAAGCCGAGGCTCTGAAGATCGCCACCACGGCCGAAAAGATCCAGGCCGCTAAGGCGCTGCAGGAATCCTACGCCGCTGAGCAGGCCGCCGAAGAAGCCCGCCGTTCCAAAGAGCAGGCCACGCTGGAGGCCGACCTGATCGTCAAGGCGGAAGCGAAAAAGCGGGAAATGGAGCTGGCCGCTGAGGCCGAGGCCGAGCAGATCCGCCGCAAGGCTAAGGGTGAGGCAGACGCCATTTACGCTAAGATGGAAGCGGAAGCCCGCGGTATGGAAGAGATCCTCAAAAAGCAGGCGGCCGGTTTCGCCGAGATCGTCCAGTCCGCCGGCGGCGACGCCGAGGCGGCGCTGAAGCTACTCATTGCCGACAAGCTGGAGGAGCTGATGCGGGTACAGGTGGACGCCATCAAGAACATCAAGATCGACAAGGTCACCGTCTGGGACAACGGCCAGAACGGGGACGGCAAGAATGCCACTGCCGGCTTTATCTCCGGCATGATGAAGGCGGTGCCTCCGCTGGAGGAGGTCTTCGGCATGGCCGGTATGCAGCTGCCGGAAATTCTGGGCAAGAAGCTACCGGAAGCGCCCGACACGACCGCCGCGGAGTAAGCCGTAGCGCATAAAGGAAAACGCCTATGAAACGACGTATGCTCTTCTCCATCCTGCTGCTCATCCTGTGTCTGCTGGCCGGCTGTGCCGCCGGAGGTAACGCCCCCGCCACCTACTCCTTAGAGTATGAAGGGGTCACCTACCGGGTGGACACGCAGGCAGGCACGCTGTCTGACGGCACGCACACCTATACCTACACCTTCTCCGGGAACAGCCGTTCCTATTCCGTGGAAATCCTATACCCCGACGGCTCCAGCTACTGGTTTCGTATGGATGCGGGAGTCGGGCAGGGCGGCTGGAGCGACGACTACGACGACAGCCGGTATACCGACGGGGATACCCTGTGCGAGGTGCTCCGGCAGAAAGCCCCCGCCCCGCCACGGGATGCCCCGCCGATCGCGGTCATTCTCGTTATGGTGCCCATCGGACTGTTCAGCCTGCTTGCCCCGCAGGCAGCGTGGCAGCTGGAATACGGCTGGCGTTTCAAGGATGCTGAGCCCTCCGATGCGGCGCTGGTGCTCCAGCGCATTGGCGGAGCAGTCGTGCTGATCGTTGCCTTTATCCTATTCTTTGCCTGATATGGAAAATGCCCCGTCTCGCACAAGCGAGACGGGGCATTTTGTCCTTTACAGATCGCTGAACAGATCCGGCTCGTATTCGCCGGCGGCGATGAGCTCCTTAAAGCTCTGAATGACCAGCTCCTTATCTTCCTTATAGGTGACACCGAACCACTTGTCGGGGGTGGAGAGCACCTTGACGGAAACCTGGTTATCGCGCAACAGACCACCGATGTGGATGGGAAGCAAATACTCTGCCTTCAGCTCGTTGCCCTGGATGCCGGACAGGAACTGAACAAAGCCCTCCTCCAGCATGGACATATAAGCCGGGGTCAGGCCCCACATGTTCATAGAAACCAAGCTATCGGCATCCAAGGGCTGGCCATTGACCGCCGCACCGTCAGCCGTCTTGACAATATCGCTGGTCTCCACCACGTCGGTCAGGTAGCCGTCGCCGTTGACCTGGCACACGCCACGAGTCACACCGCCATTGTCGCTGAGGGTGTTCTTCAGCAGGAAACCGGCCATGCAGAAATCCTTATCCGTAGCTTCGGTAGTCAGGAAGGTGTGCAGCTTCTCGAAAGCCACCTTGCCGTAATAATCATCCGCATTGATAACAGCAAAGGGCTCCGTCAGCAAGTCTTTGGCCACCAACACAGCCTGACCGGTACCCCAGGGCTTGATACGGCCCTCCGGCACCTCATAGCCGGCGGGCAGCTTATCCAGGCTCTGGAACGCATAGCCAACCTCCACACCGTGCTCGGCGCAGATCTTCTCGATACGGTCACCGATGATCGCACGGAAATCCGCCTCGATATCCTTGCGAATGATGAACACGATTTTGTTAAAGCCAGCCTTGATGGCATCGTGGATAGAATAATCCATGATGATTTCGCCGTTAGGGCCCACAGGAGCCAGCTGCTTGATGCCACCGCCAAAACGAGAGCCGATACCGGCCGCCATGATGAGAAGAGTCGTTTTCATAGTTCATTATCTCCTTAAATATATAATGTTACAAACAACGAGAATTATACTGCCGGCATAGCATCCAGGCACACGCCACCGCAAGGGCGGATACTGAGCACATGGCAGGAGCCCTCGCCAAACACCTGCTCGATGGTCGCCTTGAAGGCATCCAGTTTATCCAGCGGCACAAAGTTCTGGGTGGTGCCGCCAAAGCCGCCGCCGTGGACACGCCAGGCGCCACAGCCATCCAGCACCGTCTGCGCCAAGGCCAACGCCAGGGACATACCCTGCTCCTCGATGTTACAGACCGCATACACATTCTGCAGGTACTCGAAAGAGGAGTTGCCGGAAGCGATGATAAGCTTCTTGAACGTGTCAAAATCCCCAGCACGCAGAGCCGCCACCTGCTGGGTAACCCGCTCATTCTCCTGCAGAAAATGGATGGCACGAAGCACCGCACGGTCGCCGTGCTTTTCACGCAGTTCAGTAATGTTGGCCAGCAAGGCCGCCATGGTGGTCTGGCGCAATACCGGCACGCCCAGAGAGGCGGCAACCGCCTTCATCTCACCGGGCACCGCCGCATACTCGTCGGTCAGGTCGGCGTGGTTGCCGCCCACATCCACGATGCACAGCGCATATCCGGTAGAGGCAAAATCAAAATCCACCGGCTCGATAACGGGAGCCGCCGGGTCGGCAAAATCGATGGTAATGATGTTGCCCACCGACGAGGCCATCTGATCCATCAGACCGCAGGGTTTGCCGAAGTATGCATTCTCGGCGTACTGAGCGATCTGGGCGATCTCCACCGGGCTGACCCGGCCATCGTTATAGGTATAGTTAAGAATGACACCCATCAGCACCTCAAAAGCAGCAGACGAAGACAGGCCACTGCCCTTCAGTACATTCGAGGTAGTGTAGGCTTCAAAGCCGCCAATAGCGTAGCCCAGTTGGTCGAAACGAGCCGCCGTACCACGGATCAGGGAGGCGGAACGGTTCATCTCCTCCACCACCGGATGCAGGGCATCCAGTTTCACCTCGTCCATGGGATAGCCGGCAGACTGGACACGGATAGCCCCCTCCGCCCTGCGCACCACGGCGATCACATCCAGGTTTACGCTGCCGGCCAGCACACGGCCATAGTTGTGGTCGGTGTGGTTGCCGCCGATCTCCGTGCGGCCGGGTGCCGAGAACAAGCGCAGCTCTCCCCCGTCCTCGCCGAAGGTCGCGGCAAAGCCCTCCACAGCGCAAATGTACCGATCACGCTGGGCGGCCACCTGTGCCTCACCATACAGACGAGCGAAAGCCACATCATATTCGCCGGAACGAATCTTGCTAATCAAGGTTTCAGCAGACATGTAACCATCTCCTCAATATATATGAATGGATTGGATTTCTTATCTTTAATTATACATTTGTAAAATATTTTTTCAACCCTTTTATTCGGCTTTTGTATGGACAAATGTTGCATATTGTGCTATACTGCATCAAGAAGTTGCTTTGTGGAACGATGGGAGGGACCATTTTTGACCAACGAACGATACAAATTTCGGGATGCCCTGAAGGAAAACACCGGGCTGGCCGTGTATAACACTGGCTATGAAAAATGCGACAGCGGACACAGCTGGGGGCCGGCTGTACGTGACCATTATCTCATCCACTTTGTTTCCTCCGGCAAGGGGGTGCTCCACTGCAACAAGCAGGAATACGCCGTGGACCCGGGAAGCCTCTTCCTCATCAGCCCCTCCCAACTGGCCAGTTATCAAGCAGATACCAACGACCCCTGGTGCTATAGCTGGGTGGGCTTTAACGGCACCGACGCCCGGCGTCTGGTCAATCAGACCGGTTTTACCGCCCAGGCCCCGGTGCTGGTCAGCAGTGACCCCAAGCAAACCGAAACACTCCTCCGGCAGATTGCCGACGCCAGCGGCAACACCGCCGACGCCGATGCCGAAATGGCCGGCCGCCTGCACCTGTTTTTGGCCCATCTCATCCACATGCACGGCCACCGGGCCACCACCGACACCCACCAGACCTATGTAGCCAACGCTCTGCGGTACATCCAATACAACTATTCCGGCGATATCGGCGTCAACGACATTGCTCGCTATGTGGGCATCAGCCGTAGCCAGCTCTACCGGGCGTTTCTGCAGGATTTTGGTATTTCTCCCCACAACTATCTGCAAAAATACCGCATAAACGAAGCCTGCAGTCTATTGCGTGATCCACGCTATTCCATTGCCGAAATTGCCGGCTCTGTGGGCTTTAATGACCCCCTGTATTTCTCCCGTGTATTTAAAACCATCAAGCACTGCACCCCCACCGAGTACCAAAAAAACATGAAATAAGCACTGTTCTGCCAAAAGCCGCACGGAAACCTCCGTGCGGCTTTTTACGTGCAAATATATTGAGTTGAATGTAAAAATAACTTTTTATCAATTCTTTTTTCTCGATTTTCGATAATTATAAACAGTTTTCCACCGTATTGGTTGTAGAAAACGCCGATATTATTGGTATTCGTTTCAAAGTTATTGACTTTCGATATGTGCCAGGGTATAATAAACCAAAATCAACCATTAGCAAAAGGAGGCATCTTCTATGTCGGAACAACAACCCACCCCCACAAAGACAACATACCAATCCCCGGCGCAACCGCAGTTTCCATCCTCCCCACCCGCTCCACCCTATGGGCAGGCGGTCTATCAGGCGCCGCCAAAAATCCGCAAGCCCTCTGACCGGCGTGATTTGATTACCGCCGGCGTGCTGGCTGTCCTGGCGGTGCTGACGGTGAACTTTTCCCTGTATGGCGGCTTCTCCATCGGCTTTGTAGCCGGATACCTGGCCATGCTGCTCTGTGGCGGGCTGTATCTGCGCCGCCATTTGGAGCGCATCACCCCCTATGGGCTGTTCTGCCTGGTGGCCGCCGTCGCCGCCGGGGGCACCTTCATCTGGCACAACGATCCCTTCGCTAAATTTGTCGGGGTAATCGGCATCAGCCTGCTGGTTGCCCTCGCCCTGCTGTCCGCCACCGGCATCGGCCGCCAGGACGGCGGAACACTGGCCGTCCTGCGGGATGTATGGCATATCCAGTTAGCCGCCCCCCTCACCCACATGGGCACCGCCGTTTCAGCGATCTTTCTGGTGAAAAAAGGGGACACCATCGAAAAGCGCCGGTGCGGCGGGGCGCTTTTGGGCCTGCTTTGTGCATTGCCGGTGCTGGTGGTGGTCGTACCCCTGCTCATCTCTGCCGACGCCGCCTTTGAAGGTCTGCTACAGCACACCATCCTAGACAATCTGGGTGAGATGGTGATCTCCCTGCTGGTAGGAATTCCGCTGTTCTGTTTACTCTATTCCCGGGTGTTCGGGCTACGCTATGGGCTGGATAAAAAAGAGCCGTCTCCCACGGCCAAGGGCAAAGGCGTCTCCGCCATGTCCCTCAATACGTTCCTCGGCACCATCAGCGGTGTATATGTCATTTATCTGTTCTCCCAAACCGCCTATTTCTTCAGCGCCTTTGCCGGCATCCTGCCAAAGGATTACACCGTGGCCCAGTACGCCCGCCGCGGCTTCTTTGAAATGTGTGCCATCTGCGCCATCAACCTGGTGCTGGTAGCCATCTGCCTGTGGCTATCCCGCAAGCAGGAGGGGAAAGCCCCGCTATCCACCCGCTTGCTGGGGTTATTTGTTTTGGTGTTCTCTATCGGCCTTGTGGCTACCGCTCTGTCCAAAATGGGGCTGTATATCACCTCCTTCGGCATGACCCGGCTCCGCATCCTCACCGCTGTATTTATGGTCATGCTGGGGGTGGTGCTGGTGCTGGTGATCATCCGGCTGTTTGCCAACCGCTTCCCTTACATGAAAGCGGCGGTAGTTACCGTCACCCTCATCGGGCTGTTGGTAGGGTATGTGGATGTGGACACCTTCATCGCCCACTACAATGTAACCGCTTACAATGAGGAACAGCTAGAAGAGCTGGATCTGGACACCCTATCGCTCCTGTCCGACGGTGCCACCCCTTACTTGATAGAGCTGTGGGACAATCGGACACCGGAAAACACGCAACAACTGGCAAGGATCCTGTACCAGCGCCTGGAAGCCTACGGCGATGTTCGGTATGAAGACGATAAATATGTATTCACCATGACCGAAACCATGGATTTCCGCCATTACAATGTAGACCGCTTCCGCGCATACACCCTACTGGCAGACCGAGCGCAGGAAATTTGCAACACACAGCTGAATATAGATTCAGGCTACTATGATGAGAATTATTATGACGAGAATTACTATGATGAGGATTATTATGAAAGATACTGAGAACGCAACGGCAAAGCTCCGGTTATCGTTCGGTATAGCGGCCATCCTGCTCCTGCTGGCCGAGGTGCTCATCGCCCTGTTTGTGCACGACCGATTTGTGCGTCCCTATCTTGGCGACGTGCTGGTGGTGATTCTCCTGTACTGTGTCATCCGGGCGGTAAAGCCGAAAGGCATCCGGCGCCTGCCCTTGTACCTGTTGCTGTTCGCGGTAGCGGTAGAAGCCACACAGGCGGTAGGGCTTGTCCGTCTGCTTGGTCTGGAAAGCAGCCGCTTCCTCTGCACGCTGATGGGTACCGCCTTCTCCTGGTGGGATATTTTGTGCTATGCCGCAGGCTGTTTTGTCTGTCTCCTGCCGGAATGGTGGTTGCGGAAGGGGGCGGTACGATGACACGTCCCTTCCGTTTCATTTGCCTCCTTTCGGCGGCGGTGGCGGTGGTGTTTTTTCTGCTGGCTATACTAGGACTTTGGTGGTTTGATTGGAACAACCACAAAAAGCCCACCTTTATCGACAAAGCGGTGTCCCCCGACGGACGGTACACCTTACAGCTGGAGCAGATCGGCGCCCCCGCCTTCTTTGACTCAGCCGACGCCCGGATATCTTTATATGCCGCCGGCTCTACCGTCCCCATAGAAATCCTCCATATTTCCGTCAGCAACGACGGAGCCGGTCTCTTCCGAGAAAACTGGCAGGTCAGTTGGGACACAGACCGGGTGACAATCCTCGTAAAAGGGTGGGAAGAGCCGGAGAAATGCTATGAAATGCCTCTCGGCTAATCATACCGCCAAAAGAGAAAGGTGGCAAGGCGTATGCCTTGCCACCTTTATTATATCTCTGCCCGCTCCAGTTCTTCCCGCAGGCGGCGGATGATCCGCTTTTCCAGCCGGGATATGTAGGATTGGGAGATGCCTAAGGTATCCGCTACCTCCTTTTGCGTATGCTCCTTCTCTCCGCAGATGCCGAAACGCAGATGCATGATGCGTTGTTCACGGGGGGACAGTCTGGCTACACACGCCAGTAACTGCTGGCGTTCCGCCTCCTGCTCCAGGTCCCGGTGTACCACATCCGCCTCACTGCCCAGGATATCCGACAACAGCAATTCGTTGCCGTCCCAATCCACATTCAGCGGCTCATCAATGGATATTTCACTCCGCTTTTGGCTGTTTTTCCGCAGATACATAAGAATCTCATTCTCGATACACCGGGAGGAATACGTCGCCAGCTTGATATTCCGTTCCGGACAAAACGTACGCACCGCCTTGATGAGTCCGATGGTACCGATAGAAATAAGGTCTTCGATCCCCACCCCGGAGCTTTCAAACTTCCGGGCTATGTACACCACCAAGCGCAGATTGCGGGTAATAAGAACATCCCGGGCTTTTTCATCCCCCGCCGCTAACTGCTCCAACACCGCCTGCTCCTCCGAAGCGGTCAGTGGAGAGGGCAACACGTCCGTTCCATTGATATAATGCACCGATTCGGCCCCCAACAGCCGCATCAGCCACCGCCGCAGCCACAGCCACAACCTGTAAAGCATATCCCCTTGCCACCTTTCAAACCAATTCGTCCCCCAGGGCGCTCCCCATCAGTCCCCGGTATTCACCCCGGCCAAGCCGGTCACACACCGCTATGTAACAAGGCGGCAGTGTCCGCTCCCCCTGCGGTGTGTGCACCACCACCCGCCGGGGCGTGAATGCAGGCAACAGCCCACCGCCGCCCAGGGTGTCGTAGGGCACCAGCCGCCATCCGGCCTCGCTGTGGGGTGGCAACTCGTTTACCGAGGGGGGAACATCCAGCAATTCCTCCGCCACATCACGCTCCATCACCAGCACTGCCCGCCCGGAAAAGGGCTCAACCAAATGATTGCCGCTGTCATAGAGGCAGGGAAAGGTCACCTCCCGCTCCCCATAGTGCACCCTCACCCGGTAGGCCCTCCCTGCCGGAGCCCGGCGGCGCAGGTATGCTTCTGTCAGCCACAGCAGACCATAGCACACCACCGTCAGCCCTACCAACAGCAGTGGCGGCACAGAATAATACACTACCCCATTCACCACGCAGAAGCCGGTAGGCGCCACAAAGAAATACAGCGCCCCGCACAGCCCCGCCAGGCCGGCAGACAACCCGAACAGCAACAGCATTCTCTGCCAAAAGGTACGCCACCCCCTGAAGCGAAAAGCCACCAGCACCATCAGCGCCGCCGCTGCCAACTTGACAAGCATCGACAACCACACCGGGAGTGGTGGCAGGAACAGAGCAAAACTGCTCAAAGCCCCCACCAAACTGCCCAAAGCCACACGCCACGGACCACCGCCGCCTCCCAGTGCCCGGCGCACCCCTAACAACAGCAGAAAATCAATCCACCAATTGAGCGCCAGCAGTACATCAGCATAAATCACCATCGTATCCACATCCTTACCCGGCCATTATACTCCCCTTTCAGGGGAGATTTTGCCGAAATAGGGGGGGCGGAAAAATAAGGACAGGCATTTTTGCCAGCGCCGAAAGCAACCGATAAAAATCGGGCTTTACATCCTCGGAATAATATGGTAAAATAATTGGAGCGTTCTGATTATAGAGAGAATGCACAAGGAGAAAGAATTATGAACTTTACCAAATTGATCGATGCGTTCGGCATACCCGGCACCTACATCGGCAGTGAGGAACTTTCTACCGGCAACAACAACCAGACCTACCGTCTACACTTCTATGACAATGGGGATATGTTCTACATCATGCAACGACTGAACACCCATGTGTTCAAACAGCCCCGTGCCCTGATGGATAACATCCGCCGTGTTACCGAGCATATCGGACAAAAACTGAAGCAGGTAGGCTGTGCCGATGCCCACCGCATGGTACTCCATTTCCTGTTAAACAAGGACGGCGAACCTTTTGTAGAGGACGAAAGCGGCTTCTGGCGAGCCTATCGTTATGTAGACAGAGCGTACACCTACGACATCATCCAGGATAGCTTCTGCTTCTATCAGGCCGGGCGGGCGTTCGGCGAATTTCAGCGGCACCTGGTGGATTTCCCTGCCGATACCCTCACCGAGACCATCCCCCACTTTCACGACACGGTGGATCGGATGCGGATTCTTCACGAGGCTATTGAAAACAATAAGGCCGGGCGGGCAGACTCCGTCCGGAAGGAAATCGACTTCATCCTGGCGCGGGAAAAGGAAGCCGGCATCATCGTGGAAGCCCTGGACAGCGGCCGCATTCCCTGGCGTGTCACTCATAACGACACTAAGATCAACAACGTGCTGTTTGACAGCCAAAGCCGTGCACCGCTGTGCGTCATCGACCTGGATACGGTTATGCCCGGATCCTCTCTGTACGATTACGGCGATGCCATCCGTTCCGGCACCAACACCGCCGGCGAGGACGAAGAGAATATCAGCCTGATTCATTTCGATCTGGAGCTGTTCGAGAAGTTCACCCGGGGCTTTTTGGAGACCACCGCCGATTCCCTGACCCGGGAGGAGACGCTTCTCTTCCCTACCGCCGCCCGCATCATGACTCTGGAGCTGTGTGCACGGTTTTTGGCAGATTATCTGGACGGCGACCTGTACTTCAAGATCAAAAAGCCCGGCCATAACCTCATTCGCACCCGCAACCAAATCGAGTTGTTACGGCAAATGGAAGCGGCCACCCCGGCCATGGAGGCCATCATCGCAGATATCTGCCGACAGGGCTGACCAACAATGGCCGTCTGCGTAAACGCAGGCGGCTTTTTTGTAAACTCTGCCAGCCGGAACAGCGGCTTTTTGGAGCACACTAACCACAACATTGAACAAAGGAAGAAGAATGCATTTGGATTTTCATCCCTACGACTTGGCGGCGGCTATCGCCTGCCGCCCCTATTTCGCTGTCTGTCCCGACCGGTTCTGCGATTGGACGGTGGGAGGCATCTATATGTGGCGGGAGTACTATACCTGCCGCTACGCCATCGCCCACGGCTGTCTCATCTCCGCCGGCGGTGATGAAAGACGCCCGTATTTTTCCGTGCCGCTGGGTGCCGGTGACCGGGAGGCCGCCTTGGCCGCCCTGGAACAGCACTGTGCCGACACCGGCACGCCTCTGCGCTTTGCCACCGTATCCCCGGCAGATACCGCCTGGCTGGTGGAACGGTACGGCTCGGACACCCGGGTCATCCACAGCGGCGACAGCGACGATTATCTGTACAACTATACCGACCTGGCCACCATGGCCGGACGGCGGTACAGCGGTCAGCGTAATCATATCAACCAGTTTATAAAGAAATTTCCGGATTGGCAGTACGCCCCCATCACCGCCGACAACGTGGCGGCAGTGCAGGATTTTCTGCTGGCGTTACTGCACCGCAAGCAGGAGGAGGAACTGCTCTCCCCCACCGAGCTGGCGGACATCACCGCCACCATGGAGATTCTGCCGATACTGGAGAAGCTGTCCATGACCGGCGGTGTCATCACCGTGAACGGTGAGGTAGCCGGCTTTTCGGTGGGTGAGGTGCTGGGGGACACCCTGTTCGTCCATGCTGAGAAGGGCGACCTCCGCTACCCCGGCATCTACCAGATGCTGGTGCGGGAATATGCCGCCCACACCGCCGCCCCGGGGCTTGCCTACATCAACCGAGAGGACGATTCCGGAGACGAGGGCCTGCGCCGGTCGAAGCGTTCCTACCATCCCTGCACCATGCTGGAGAAAAATCTGGTTATTCCGCCACAGAAAGGATAAAATCATGGAAACCTTGCGTACCGACGAACTGGCCGCACGCCAGCTAAACATCGACCTGCCCACCGCCACCGCCCTTATTATGGAGGGGCGGATCTACATAGGCGACGTACCGGCGGACAAGCCGGGCACACCCCTGCCGGCAGACACGGTGCTCACCCTGCGGGAAAAGGCGAAAAAATACGCCAGTCGCTCCGGCTACAAGCTGGAACGGGCGCTGGCCCATTTCACCGTAGACCCCACCGGGCTGACGGTGTGCGATATCGGCGCCAGCAACGGCGGCTTCACCGACTGCCTGCTCCAAAGCGGGGCTGCCCACGTCTTTTCGGTGGATGTGGCCTACGGCATCCTGGACTACCGCCTGCGGACGGACGACCGGGTGACGGTGCTGGAGCGCACCAACGCCCGCAACCTGACCCCGGAGCAGCTGGGGGGCACCATCTGCGACATGGTGACGGTGGATGTGTCCTTTATCTCGCTGAAAAAGATCTACCCGGCTATCCATCGAATTCTGAAAGAGGGCGGCGAGGTGGTGACCCTCATCAAGCCCCAGTTTGAGGCCAAGCCCAAGGAACTGGGCAAAAACGGCATCCTCCGGGACCCGGCGTCCACCCTGCCGCCCCTGCTGACCGAGCTGTTTCTCTGTGCCGCCGAAAACGGCCTGTCGGTCACCGGCTTGACGGTATCCCCCATCCACGGCACCAACGGCAACGTGGAATACCTGGCCCACTACCGCCACGCTGACGGAGAGGCTGCCCCGGAAGCGTGGGAGGAAATGATCCAGGCAGCGATGACGCTGGAGCCGGATATGTAATCAAAAAGCCCCGTGAAATGACTGACTGTCCTTTCACGGGGCTTTTACTGTCATTTTGTTTTTCTAACGAAAAATTCGATGCCAAACTCTGCTATATCCTGTGGGGTCACATCGCCGTCGGCCAAAGCGTTCCTGAGAAGCTTAAAGCTGTCATCGGCGTAATAAACAAAGATATACTGGGATTTCACGCAAGTGAAGTAGTATGTATGGTGCTCATCCACATAGAAGGTCTCCTGCATTGCCCCTAGCCCCGGTGCATAGATATCAGTCCAGTCCACGATGTTCACCACACCCTTAGCATTGGGTGCCCGGTTCGGGGCGGTGGTTGGGTTGCCGGCCCGGGTAGAAAGGCCCCAGAATGGGTTGGAGGCGTTAGGGGTGGTGGCGGTAGTGCTGGTGCCGGTGCCCGGCACACCCCCAGATGGGCAATGTCGGCTGAGGAATTCTACATCCTCCTCGGTCAGCGTAGCCAACATCTGATTTTTGGCATCGTACAGTTGCCGGTTAAGCAAATCCACATAATACTGCCGGCCATCGCCAAACGCCAAATACCCACAAAGTTGCAGTGGCAACCGGTCCAAGAGGGCATCGTACATCCACGTCTTCCCCGTCACCACCAGTTCCCTCACCCGGAGGTAATCCTCCCCGGTCAAGGTCACCTTATACTTTGCCACCGCCTTACCAATTTCCTTCTCGCTGACAAAACTTTCGTAGAAGCCCACCTCGCAGTGGGCCGGCTCCGAGGCAAAGACGGTAACAACAATACTGTGGGCGTACACAACCGGGGGATAGATCTCCAGCGTCGTCCCGTTATAGGTGACCCGCACCTCATCTCCCACCGCCGGCAGACAGCCGGCAAAGGAATCCAGCCGCACCTCCACTTGGTCGCCAAATGTCCCATCGGTACACCGGAGCAGCAGATCTCCGCTACCTTTCATCACCTCCAACACCTTACCGGTGAAGCTGGCCGTGGCAGCATCCGGTTGCTTATCATCCGAAGGGGCACTGACCGGCTCGCGTAATGTTACGCTGACGGTATTCACCTTGCTTACAACCGCCTTGTCGATGCTCACGGCCATCAGCCAGTAGTTCATGTCATCCGTCTCGCTGCCGGCCAGCGTCCGGCCGATGACGGCGTGCATGCTCTCTTTTTGCAGGCCGTAAGCAATATACTCCAGCTGGTGCCGTACAGCTCCGCTACCCTCCTGCATGTAGATAAGGAACAGTGCCTTCTCCGCAAAGAAGGCCTCGTCATACGCCGCCACGTCAAAAGGAGCAAAGGAATACCGGCTGACAAGCTTATCCAGCGCCGCCCTATCCGTGATATACCAGCTAGGTGCCCAGCCGTCGGTGGTCGGCAGATTTTGGTCATGGTAGGCGGTTTCGCCCCCATGGGTCAGCTTCGTGTAGGTGACCGTCATCTTGTCCGAGGGCACCGTCTCCGCTTTTGCCAGAAACAGGGTGCCATCCGGCAGGCTGTAATCCTTGCCGAAGTGCAGTTCCTTGGGAATAGCATCCGATGCCTCTGCATCAAAAACCAGACCGGCACCCTCCCGCACAAACACCAGTGTCATCTTGTCAAACACCAGTGTCACCCGGTCGCTATCCATCCTATAAGTGCCCTCGCACCGGTAGGAGGCCAACTGTGAGGCCGTGAAAGTACAGCGGTTGCCCTCCCTCTCCAGTGTAAAGGCTGTCCCATTTACATCGCACAGATAGGTGGTGTAGTCCTCCCGGTCGGCGATGCCGAAATAGCCCCGGGCAATTTCCAGGCAGGCGGCCTCATTGTTTGCTGCATCCGCATAGGCATCCGCTTTCAGCGCCCGGCGCTGATACCGCCGGGGAAACCGCTCCCGGATGGCCGCCTCAAAGCCTGTGTCGTCCTTGGGCGGTGTCCAGTATTCCACCAAAGAATAGGTAGCCTCCCCCTTCTGTGCAGTGAGTGTAAAGGGGGTTGGCTTGCTATACTCCACATGAAGGTCGGTTCTTTCGTCAACGGAATATTCCCGGTACAACAGCCGCCCATAGACGGTAACCGTCTCTCCTTCCTTTTTTGTCCCAAACACGGTATACGCCACGCTGGGGCACCGGTCATCCACCTTGTCGGTTTTATAGGCCGTTTTCACCGTGTCCACAATCAGCCGGTCCAGTGCCTCGTCCACCTTGGTGGAGGGCGGATTGGTCAAAAAACATACCGCCACCGCCACGCACGCTACACCAGCAGCTAGGACTACCCAAAAAGCGGGTTTTTTATAGTGGAGGATAGACTTGATCCGCTGCTTTACACCGGTTTCGCCAAAAGCCAGCGGGCAGGCAGATACCAGGCGTCGGGGCGCACTGCAGGCAAGCAAGGCTTCCGAATAGGCCTTTCGACCATCCGCCGCCAACTCCCGAATCACCTTCTCGTCACAGGCAAGCTCGATATCCCGACACAGCAGGATATAGGCCAGCCACAGCAGAGGGTTAAACCAATACACGGTGAGCAGTAGCCATCCCAGCGGCTTCCACCAGTGGTCGAAGCGGCGCAAATGGGCCTGTTCATGGGCCAACACATGGGGCACCTGCTCCCTGGGCAGGTTGGCAGGCAGGTAGACGCAGGGACGGAACACACCCAAAATAAAGGGGGCAGAAATGGCATCACATAACCGTACCCCCGGCTGATAGGGGATGCTCTCCCGCACATGGCGGCGCAGACGCAGGGTAGACACCAGCGCATACAAGGCCATAGCTACCATCCCAACCGCCCACAGCCCTGTTGCCACAAAGGCCAGCACTTGCGTCTTATTTACGCTATTCTCCGGTGAGGTGGACAGGCTTCCGGACAGCCCGGCGTTTACCCAGCCGTCCACCAGCGACATGCCGGTATCCACAGTGGGGTCAGCCGCGGTGATAAAGGAATCCGGAATCGGCTGGGCACTGGGAAGCAGGCTGAATAGACTTTCCACCGTAAAGGGGCACACAAGGCGCACCGCCACCAGTGCCCACAGCAAACAATGAAGCCATTTTGGTGCCTTTTTAAACAGCAGACGCACCGCCACCACCGCCAGCACCAGCCAGTCGGCGGCCAGACTCATATTCACCAGGCGCAAAAACACCGTCTCCATGGTTATCCCTCCCCACAGCTGTCAATAAGCCGTCGAATATCGGCTACCTCCTCAGCGGTCAGCGACTTACCGGCTGTAAACGCCGCCAAAAAGGCCGGCAACGACCCGGCAAAAGACTGCTCTACAAACTCGTGAGTCTGCCGGGTATAAAAATCCTCCCGGGAGATGCACACCGTCACAGTACCCCCCTCATTGCGGAAAATACCTCGGTCGATAAACCGCTTCAGCACCGTATAGGTGGTCGTCCGCTTCCAATCCAGCTCCTCAGCGCACAGGCTTACCAGCCGAGCGGTGGTCAGCGGTGCGTGTTGCCACACAATGTCTGCAAAGCGGGACTCGACTACCCCTAATCGCCATTCATGCATACTTACGCCTCCTTGTCTACTTATTGTCGTCAGCTTTAGTCTACAACATGTAAACAGTTTTGTCAAGCCCCTTTTTCAAATTTTGTAAAGAGCGCAGATACCTCCCTATGACGCAAAAAAGCCGCAGACCGAAACGGTCTGCGGCTTTTTATGTAATACTTAGTCCAGCAGGCGACGGATGAAGGCGGTCTCCTCACGAGAGATCTTCTCATCCACAGAAACAACGCACAGGCACAGGGTCATGACGTTGATCTTCACATCCTGGGAAATCTTGTCGGCGAAGTTGTCCACCAGCTCCACCATGCTGCTGTCATACAGCTTAATGAATTTGGACACGCCCTCATCGTCCAGGCCCATCACATCGCGCAGGAACTTGCGCTCCAAAGCGGTCAGCGTGCCGTCAGCGCCGATGGCGGTCAGGATGATGCTCATCAGCATAACGTAGCCCTTGTTCTGCTCATCCACCTTGGCACACATGGGCAGCAACTCAAAGCTGGCCTTTTTTGCCGTAGCGACGAGATCCTCGTAATCCAGATTTACATAATGCTGCAACAGTTCTTCAAAAGTAGCCATACTAAAACATCCTCTCAAATATAATTGACAGTTTCCTGTCACTTCTCTATCACTTTATCACAAAAAAGCCGGTTTGTCAACAAATAAGTGGTGAAAATTGCCGCAAAATTGCCGAATCCCAACAGCCTAAGCCGCTATCGGTCAGAAGGGCCAACATCCCAAACCTTCCAGCAGGATTTTGAGACCAATGAGCACCAATATCGTGCCGCCTACCCGTTCTGCCACATGGCTTTTTCCGGTGCCGAACAGACTGCCGATCCACACGGCCACAGCAGAAATCACCAGCGTAATACATCCGATGATTGCCACGGCTGTCAGCATTTGCATCCAGGTCATCCCCTCCACAGCGAAGGAAACTCCCACGGCCAAAGCGTCAATGCTGGTAGCCACCGCCAGCGGCAGCATCGTTGCCGGGGAAAAGGAGCAGCTCTGACATGCCTCCTCGTCCGAGAAGGATTCCCGCAGCATATTGGCCCCGATAAGCGCCAACAGGATAAACGCAACCCAATGGGCGTACCGCGTGATAAAGCCGGCGAAGGTGTACCCGAGGCAATACCCGATAGCTGGCATCAGCCCCTGGAAAAAGCCAAAATACCCACCCGCCACCAAGCAATGCCGGGGCTTAACCCGACCGGTTGCCAGGCCCTTACACATGGAAACGGCAGCGGCATCCATTGACAGGGCTACACCGATCAGTATCCAATCAAGAACAGGCAAATTTCGTCGCTCCTTTAAATTTTCTGTAAGAGTGTATGCAGGGTAGCCTGCCGGTTATGCCCGGTGCCACTTAACACCCTGCGGCGTATCCTCCAGCACGATGTTTCTGGCCTTCAGTTCGTCCCGAATGCGGTCGGCCTCAGCCCAATTTTTCTCTTTACGGGCGGCGGCACGAGCCTCAATAAGAGCCTCGATCTCCGCATCGTCCTCACCGGCCTGCTGACGCTCATAGCAGAAGCCTAGCACGTCGGTCAGTTCGTCAAACAGCGCTTTGCCAGTCAAAACGGTCGCCTTGTTGGCAGTGGGCAGAGCCACATTAATATCCTTGACCAGCTCAAACAGAGCCGCAATACCGTCGGCAGTATTCAGGTCATCATCCATGGCATCAATAAACTGCTGGCGACGCTTCTCCACCGCCTCGGCAAAGGTGGCATCCACCTCGCCATCGGGAGCGTTCTGCAGAGCAAAATCCATGGCATTCTTGCAGTTATACAGGCGATCCAGGGCGTTGATGCCTTGCTGGATAATCTCGGTGTTATAGTTAATGGGGCTACGATAGGAGGAGGAAATCAGGAAGAACCGAATCGCCTCATAGCCGTACTCCGCCGCCACATCACGGACGGTGAAGAAGTTGTTAAGGGACTTGGACATCTTCTTGTTGTCCACGTTGATATAGCCGTTGTGCATCCAGTACCGGGCAAAGGGCACGCCGTTGCAGCACTCGCTCTGGGCGATCTCGTTCTCGTGGTGGGGGAAGATCAGATCCTGGCCACCGCCGTGGATGTCGACGCTATCGCCCAAATACCGACGGGCCATGGCAGAGCACTCGATGTGCCAGCCGGGACGGCCGTCGCTCCAGGGAGAGGGCCAACTGGGCTCACCCGGCTTTGCCGCCTTCCACAGGGCGAAGTCCAGGGGATCCTCCTTGACCTCCTCCACGGCAATACGGGCGCCGCTTTCCAGGTCATCCAGCGGCTGGTGAGACAGCTTGCCATACTCATTAAACTGCCGGGGACGGAAATACACATCTCCATTCTCCGCCACATAGGCATAGCCCTTTTCAATCAGCGAGGACACGATTTCAATAATCATATCCATGTTCTCCGTGGCCTTCGGATGGGTGGTAGCAGGACGCACCCCCAAGCCCTTGGCATCCGTCCAGAACTCCTCGATGTATTTCTCCGCGATATCCCGGTAGGTCACGCCTTCCTCGTTGGCCCGACGGATAATTTTGTCGTCTATGTCGGTAAAGTTCTGCACGAAATTCACCGCATAGCCACGCCACTCCAAGTAGCGGCGCAGGACATCAAACACGCACAGCGGCCGGGCGTTACCGATATGGATGAAGTTATACACCGTAGGGCCGCAGGCATACAGCCGGATCTTGCCCGGCTCGATGGGGATCAGTTCTTCTTTCTGTCTGGTGAGAGTATTGTATACACGCATAGTTTTTTCCTCCTATGATTTATCGCATTTGGGCTTCTTCCAGCTGGGCGATGCGCTCCTCCAGCCGGCGGATTTCCTGCGCTACCGGGTCGGGCACGTGAATCTGGTCCAGTTCCTGCACCTTTTCCCCGTCACGGCGCACCACCTTGGCCGGGATACCCACAGCCGTGCAGTTGTCGGGAATATCATTCAGCACCACTGCACCGGCGGCAATCCGGACATTATTGCCGATATGGATGGGGCCTAACACCTTGGCACCCGAACCAACCATGACATGATTGCCCAGGGTGGGATGCCGCTTGCCCTGGTCCTTACCGGTACCACCCAGGGTCACCCCTTGGTAGATGGTGCAATCGTCCCCGATCTCGGTGGTTTCGCCAATCACCACGCCGGTACCGTGGTCGATAAAAAACCGCTTGCCGATGGTGGCTGCCGGGTGAATTTCAATGCCGGTGCGGCGGACACACCGCTGGGACTGCCATCTGGCCAGCAGTAAAAGCCCATGCTTATACAGCCAGTTTGCCCGGCGGTGGGAGCGCAGTGCCTTGTAACCATTATACAGCCACCACACCTCAAAATTTGACCGGGCCGCCGGGTCACGGTCACGGATGGTGGCGATGTCTTCACGCATTTGTCGGAATAATCCCATATTGTATTCCCCTTTCCGTAGAATAAAAAACACCCCCGTTGCCCCTGCACAGGGCAACGGAGGTGAGAGCATGCTCACGGTTCCACTCCGTTATTCACTCACGGGCTTCTGACAAAGCCCTGCCGGATAACGGTGGCGGCCGCCGCAAGATACTGGGACCGTATCGGTCGGTTCCCCTGCGGAGCGATGGGGTGCATTTCGCCGGGTCGTGCGTCAGGATGCTTACAGCCAAAGGCATCCCTCTCTGTTACGCCGGTGTCCGGGTACTTCTCCCCATCATCGCTTTCGTGTTGTTATTACCATTATATACGATTTTTCGGATTTGTCTACTATTTTTTTAATTTTCTTTCCAAACCCGTTCGGATATACCGTTTTTTCGCCGTTTGGCTCACTTTTCCCACGCCAATCGGACCGCCGATACCCCATTTTCGAGATAAAACACGCTGAGCAACCACGTAGAACCATCGGTGTCGGTCACAATCTCCGGCGCATGCCCAGACAGCATGGCGATAGGGGCCAAATCCCGGAAGCCACGCAGATCCCGGGCGGCAATGACAAAGGTACGGTTGTCGTAGCAACCGCAATAGCCATCGCAAATACACCAAAACAGATAGTAATACCCCTCACGTTTCAGAAGAAAGGGTGATTCGCAGGAGGCGTGATGAGGCGCACCATCCGTAGATGCAAACGGGTTTTCGTACATGACGAAGGGAGCGTCCCATGTCTGCATATTATCCCGGCTGGTGCGGCACAAAATGCAGTTCTGCACCACATACAGCAAATAGTGGATACCGTCCTCGCAATACACAAAGGGGTCTCTCGCCGTGGCATCCTCCCCCCGGAACAAAACCCTGCCCGGCTGCCAAGAAACAAAATCCCGGCTGTCGGCGGCACGGATGTCGTGGGGACTGTAAATAATCCGGTAGCCGCCCGCATACTGCATCAGGTGCGGCGCCCAAATCTCGTTGATCTCCCCCGGACGATCCTGTGGCCAAAGTATTTTTTCCCGCTCTGCAAAGGACTCCGGGTAAACCAGAGAAGCAAACGTCTCCCCCGTAGCCTCCGCATGAAAAAGCTGAAACTCCCCATCATGAACCGTAGCGCCGTCATAGTCATAATCGCTTGCCAGACCGGCGGGGCGGGGATGGGTTATACCGACCATATGCCAGCAGTCCCCCACCCGGAGAAGAGAAAAATCATTGGGTATCCACTCATCATAAGCTACCCCGTTGCGGAAACACAGGCTGTCCGGTCCCTTATACACATCGGCACCGGGACGATAGATCAGGACAAACTCTCCCTCGATACGGGGACGCGGAATGCGCTCGCACAGCATACACAGTATCCTCCTGTCGTCATACGCGCAGCCTTTCTCTGCCGCAACGTTTCATATTCAGGTCAGCTCTCCTTAAAATAATGCCGCAACGCCCACACATACTGGATGCCGGAAACCACCGTGGCCACAACAGAAATCCAAATAAGCACCTGACCGACAATCAGCAGAATATGGGGAATAAGCGTCGCATAAGGGCATCCGCCGGGGCACAGCGCCTCGATGATGTCGCCGGCCTGCAGGGCGGTGAGCGTATAAATAATCGCCACCATCTGCATCACGGTCTTGAGTTTGCCGGCAAAGGAGGCGGCCACTACCACCCCATCCTTGGCGGCCAACAGACGCACCGAGGTGACCATAAACTCTCGGCTAAGGATGAGCATCACCGCCCAGCACAGGCTATCGCCCCCTAGCTTGGTCATAAAACCGAGGAAGGCGGCGGTGGTCAGCATCTTATCCGCCAATGGGTCAAGGAACTTGCCCAGGTTGGTAATCAGGTTATGCTTGCGGGCGATCTTTCCATCGAACATATCCGTCAGCGAGGCGGCAATGAACAGGAGCAAAGCCACCCCATAGTGGAAGGGGAACTCCATCAGAAAGGCCGCCAGCATCAGTGGCGTCATTACGCAACGCAAAACGGTCAGTTTATTCGGCAAATTCATACAATCATCTCTCCAATCAGGTCCCAGTCCATGGTATCGGTAACCGTCACCTGCACCATATCGCCGGGCTGTACACGGCTCTCGGGAATAAAGAACACCTTGCCGTCGATATCGGGGGCGTCCCCGGTACTACGGCCGAACCAGCACTCGGCATATTTATCGAAGCTCTCCACCAGCACCGTCAGGGTGCGGCCGATGAGGCTCTCGTTGTAGGCATCGGCAATGCGGCTCTGCTCCTCCATCACGATGTCCCGGCGGCGGTATTTTTCCTCCTCCGGTACCTGGTCAGGCAGGTCGTAGGCTACTGTCCCCTCCTCCGGGGAGAAGGCAAAGCACCCTAAACGCTCAAACCTTGCCTCCTTGATAAAGGTGCACAGCTCCTCGAAATCCTCCTCCGTCTCGCCGGGGAAGCCGGTCATCACGGTGGTGCGCAGAACAATGCCCGGCACCATCCGGCGCATCCGATTGATCAGCGCTGTCAGGCTCTGCCGGTCACCGGGACGGTTCATGGCACGGAGCACCTTGCCGCTGGCGTGCTGGATGGGCAGATCCATGTAGGGAAGCACCTTATCCTCGGTAGCCATCACCGAAAGCAAGTCATCGGTGACATGCTCTGGGTAGCAATACAGCAAGCGAATCCACTTGATACCGTCAATCATGCAGAGCTGGCGCAACAGCTCCGGCAGGCGGCTCTCGCCGTACAGGTCACGGCCATAGACAGTGGTATCCTGTGCCACCAGCACCAGTTCCTTCACGCCGCCGGCCGCCAGGGCCGCCGCCTCTTCCAGCACAGACTCCATGGGGCGGCTACGCAGGCCACCCCGGATACCGGGAATGGCGCAATAGGTACACCGGTTGTCACATCCGTCCGCTATACGCAGATAGGCAAAGAAATGCGGCGTAGTCAGCATGCGGGAGCCTTCCAGCGGCCAGCTGTCCCGGGAGGGGAAGCGACGCACCGTCTCTCCGGCCATCACCTGCTCCACCGCCGCTACGATGTCACCGTTGGCACCAAGCCCCAGCACACCGTCACACTCCGGCAACTCATCCGCCAGCTCCTGCTGATACCGCTGGGCCAGACAGCCGGTGACAATAATCTTCTTAATTTGTTTTTCCTTCTTCAGCTGGGCAAATTCCAAAATATTCTCTATGGACTCCTGCTTGGCGTCCGTAATAAAACCGCAGGTGTTTACAATTACCACATCCGCCAGCCCGCTTTCGGCGGTGATCTCATAGCCGGCCTGCTCCAGCTTGGCCAGCATCAGCTCCGCATCCATCTGGTTCTTCGGGCAGCCGAGAGAAACCATGCCCACTTTTATTGCCATGTGTCTTCAAACTCCTCACTGTCGGTATCCTGCCCGGCCAAAAACCGGGTCATCGCCTGCCGGACGGCTCCGTAAGAAAAGCCGCGTCTGGCCAGAGCCGCCGCCACCCGTTGCCGGGAGTCCGGGTCGTTCATTTTATTATAATACTTTTTTTCAATAAGTGCAAGTGCCAGTTCAAAATCCTCTGTTTCCACCTCGTCGGCCGCTGTCTGGGCCGTCTGCGTATCCACACCCCGGCGACGCAGTTCCTGCTCGATGCGACGGCGGGGATACTGCTTATACCGACTCATGCTCCGGGCGGCGTTGGCCGCATACCGTTCATCATTTAACAGTCCTAGCTGGCACAGGCGCTCCACCACCTGCGCCGCCACCTCCGGCGAGGCTTCGGTCAGCAGTTTTTTCTCCATTTCGTGGCAGGCATAGTCCCGCAGTCCCAGCAGATACAGCGCCCGGTCATAGGCACGGTCATACTGAGACCGGGACAGCAGTGCCTCCAGTGCATCGGCGGTTATGTCGTCCCCCACACGGTAGGGGGATTCATCAAAAGTACGCACATCCACCTCTACCGGCTCTCCCTCAGAAAAGGACAGGCGGTACAGGTGCCGGCGCAAGCGAGCCGCTTCGGTTATCTTCATACGCTACTCCAAACAAACACAGACAGGAGAGACGTCAACCGCCTCTCCTGCCAAAAGGGTATTTTAGTCGTCCACCACGATGTCTATCTGCGCCTTTGCCGCCGCACTGGTCACCTGCGGAGCCGCCACCAGAGGAATCTCCACCGGGGCCGGGGCCGCCGACACAGCCGGCCGGGAGCCGGGCATCAGCTTGTGCATATTCTCCCGCACCTGTGCCTCAATTTCAGCCGACAAGGACGGATTCTGCTTCAGGTAATCCCGCACATTGTCCTTGCCCTGGGCCAGACGCTCGCCCTTATAAGCAAACCAGGAGCCGGATTTCTCGATAATATCCAGCTTCACCGCCAGGTCGAGCAGTTCGCTCTCTTTAGAGATGCCAATGCCGTACAGCACATCAAACTCCGCCTGCTTGAAGGGAGGCGCCAGCTTGTTCTTGACCACCTTGACCCGGGTGTGGGAGCCGATGGCATCCGCCCCACTCTTAAGGGTCTCTACACGGCGCACATCCAAGCGGACAGAGGCATAGTATTTCAGGGCATTACCGCCACTGGTCACCTCCGGGTTGCCGTAGATGACACCCACCTTCAGGCGCAACTGGTTGATGAACAGGGCGATACAGTTGGACTTGGACACCGCCGGAGCCAGCTTACGCATGGCCTGGGACATCAGACGAGCCTGCAGGCCCACATGGGCATCTCCCATCTCGCCCTCGATCTCGGCACGGGGCACCAACGCCGCCACCGAATCCAGCACCACGATATCCACGGCGCCGGAACGGATGAGCGCCTCCATAATTTCCAGCGCCTGCTCACCGGTATCCGGCTGGGACACCAGCAGGGAATCCACGTCCACGCCTAATGCCTTGGCGTAGACCGGGTCGAGGGCGTGCTCCACGTCGATAAAAGCCGCCTCGCCGCCCTTTTTCTGGCACTCCGCCACCGCATGCAGGGCCAGCGTCGTCTTACCGGAGGCCTCCGGCCCATATACCTCAATGATACGGCCACGGGGCAGACCGCCGATACCCAAAGCGGCATCCAGCGCCATAGAGCCGGTGGGAACCGCATCCACACTCATCTTATTGTTTTCGCCCAGGCGCATCACAGAGCCCTTGCCGTACTGCTTCTCAATCTGGGCCAGCGCCGCCTCCAGCGCCTTTTGCCGTTCGCTACGCTCGTCTCCTGTTTTCTCTGCGGTTTTCTTTGTTTTTTCAGCCTTTGCTGCCAATACAGTCATCCCTTTCCGTACCGATGTTGTCCCCGGTGGGGACGTGTTGGTATCATTCTAGCACAACTTTTTCCAAAAAGCAAGGGGGTTTCGAACATTTGTTTGATTTTTTATTTTTCCCCAACAACAACCCGGGAAATTCCGGCTAAATCGGGGATGATGCGGATGTTTTTCAGCCCGGCATCGGCGAACAGGGCGACCACCGCCGGTGCCTGGTCGAAGCCCACCTCCACAGCGCAGAAGCCGCCGTTTCGCAGAAGCCCACTCCACCGAGCGGCAATCACCCGGTAAAAAGCCAGGCCATCCGCGGCGCCGTCCAGCGCCATCATGGGCTCATGCTGTACCTCCCGCATCAGGCCGGACAGGTCAGCCGTGGGAATATAGGGCGGGTTGGACAGGATAGCATCCCAGCCATCGGAAAAATGTTCCCAATCCGCCAGTACATCCCCCCGGACAGCAGTCACAGACAAGGCGGGATAGCGGGCTATATTCTCTTGCAGATAAGGAAATGCCTGCTCCGACAGTTCCACTGCCGTCACCTGCGCTCCCGGGCACAAAGAGGCAACCCCCAGCCCTACACAGCCGGTGCCGGCACACAGATCCAACACCTTGGGAGCTGACACCTCCGCCAGCAGACCGGCGGCAGTTTCACACAGCGCTTCGGTATCGGGACGGGGAATCAGTACCCCCTCCCCCACCCGAAGGGTAAGAGCCAGAAAATCCCATTCCCCCAAGATATACTGCAGTGGCCGACCGGACGCACGCTGTTCTAGGGCATCGCCCAGCGCCGTCACCTGTTGCTCGGTGAGAGGCGTACCATCCGGCCGATGTCCCCGGGGCAGGCCGCCGAAATTCTCCAGCAGGCACCGGGCATCAAAGGACGCATCCTCACAGCCGGCAGACTCCAACCGAGCCGCCGCTACTTTCAGCCATTCGCTACGGGTCACCACTTGTCTGCCTCCGGGTCCTCCGGGATGACCGCCTCCAGTGCCTTGATGGCGCACTCAATCATGCCGTCATCCGGCTCGATGGTGGTCAGCCGCTGTACCCACAGACCGGGGGCGGAAATCACCTTGGTAAACCAGTTATCCTTGCGTCCGGCCAGCTTGATAAGTTCATAGCCCACGCCCACCGTCACCGGAAGCAGGGCCAGCTTGATGACCGTCCGCAACACAGCATGGTTGATGGGGATGAGAATGGAAATAACAATGCCCACCAACAGCATCAGCACCAGGAAGGAGGTGCCGCAACGAGGATGGAACCGGCTCTGTAGCCGCACATTCTCCACCGTCAGGGGCAGACCCTTCTCGTAGCAGAAAATCGTCTTATGCTCCGCCCCGTGGTACTGGAAGGTGCGGCGGATATCCTTCATCCGGGACACCGCTACCATATAGCCGAGGAAAATGACAATGCGCAACAGGCCCTCAAAAATACCCCGGACGTACCGGTTGTCCAGCGGCTCCCACACCTTGACAAGCAGATTGAACAGCTGGATAGGCAACCAAATGAACAACACCAGCGACAGCACAATGCCCAGCACCATGCCGACCACCATGACTATATTCATCATCACGCTGGCCTTGCTGTCCTTAGGCTTTTCCTCTGCGGCCGCCGGCACTTCATCGGCAGGCACAGCCTCTGCCACCGGCTCCTCCGGCACAGGAAGAGGCGTTTCCTCCGCAGCAGCCGCCTTTCCTGCTTTTTCTTCCTCCAGCGCATTCTCCAGCTCGTCCTCCAGACCGCACAGCTCGGCGGAGCGCATGAGGCACTTATAGCCGTACCGCATGGAGTCAATGTAATTGAAAATGCCGCGAATCAGCGGACATTTCCGCAGACCGGGGCGCTTGGGGGCAACATTGTCCCACTCCTCCATACGAATCTCCCCGGAGGTGTGGCGCACCGCCATGGCCGTCCGTTTCGGGCCACGCATCATGACTCCCTCGATAAGCGCCTGCCCACCGATAGAGGTTTTTTTCATGCACGCTTGCTCTTTGCTCATAGTTTCCGTTTCCTTTCTTTATTCAGCAGGCTCCAGCGGCAGTGTTACCGTCACCGCTGTGCCCACACCGTATTCGCTGTCAATCTCCAGGCTACCGCCATGGAGCTGTAATATCTCCTGCGCCAGGGCAAGGCCCAGGCCGGCACCGGAAGCGCCGGCATCTGTCTGATAGAATTTCTGCCGGATGCGAGGGAGCTCCTCGGGAGCGATGCCGATACCGGTATCGCTGATGACCACCTGCACCGCTGTAGGCATTGCCGCCGCCTCCACCCGAATACGGTCGCCCGACCGGGAATACTTTACCGCATTATCCAGCAGGTTGATGAACACCTGTTTGATCCGGTCGGGGTCCCCCATCACCAGAGGCAGATTGTTCCTGCGGCCGTAGGGGGGACGATATTCCAGCGTAATGCCACTGCGAAAAGCCCGGTCGCGGAAAAGGAACACCGCCTCTTCCAGCAGGGCGGCAATGTCCAGAGGACGTTGCCGCAACACCATGTGGCCGCTTTCCATGCGGGAAAAGTCCAGCAACTCCTCCACGATGCCGGTCAGCCGCTGAGCCTCACCGCCGATGACGGTCAACCCCTGCTCCACCAGTTCCCGGTCATCTGCCGCCATCTGCAGGGTTTCACTCCAGCCTTTGATGGCGGTGAGCGGTGTCCGCAGTTCGTGAGAAATTGAAGAAATAAACTCATTCTTCATCCGTTCCGCTGTGGCAATCTCTCCCGCCATGAAGTTTACGGTATCACACAGCTCGCCAATCTCATCGTCATACCGCTTTTTCAGCCGGGTATCGTACTCACCCATGGCAATCCGACGGGCGGTACGGCTGATATCCAGCACCGGCGTGACGATAGAATTGATGAAATACAGCCCGGACAGGGCGAAAAAGAAAACAATCAGTAAGATAAACACAAACAGCAGGCCGGACAGCAGTAAAATCTGCCGGTTGACCAGTGCCAGCGACACCACATACCGCAAGGCGCCCACCGTCCCACCGGCCGGCGTCTTTTCCAGCATGGTCAGCGCCATGACCATCTCCCCGGCGGCGTTGTGCCCGTGCCAGATGCCACAGCCGTCCTCAGCAGTCAGTGCCTGGCTGAAATCCGGTAGCGAATCCTCCTCGGCCGGCACAAAGCCGGTGGAGGACAACAGAATCTGTCCGTCGGCAGACAGCACCTGCAGTTCCATCTTGTCTTTATCAGTGAAATACACAATCAGCGACCGGCTGAGCACATCCCACGACAGGGTATCCGAGGTGGCCGCCATCTCCATGGTGCGGTTATACAGCTGTGCCCGGCTTTCCAACGCATTTTCTACGCTTTGGTAGTAATAGAAGCGCAACATACCCATAAACAGCGCCTGCAACACCAGCAGAAACAGCACCACGATCAGAAAAGCGTGCTGTACCCACCGACCGATCAGCCGGTTTTTCTGCACCAGGCGGCGGAGCCTGCGCCGTGGCCGTCCGGATTTTTTCATTCGTTCCATCGGTAGCCACGCCCCCACACCGTCTGCAGATGCCGGGGGTTGGAGGGGTCAGCCTCCACCTTCATCCGCAAGCGTCGGATATTCACATCCACAATCTTATCGTCCATAACGGCATCTGTCCCCCACACCCGCTGGAGGATATCCACACGGGAAAGAAGCTGGCCGGGATTACGGAAAAACAGCTCCAGCAACTGAAACTCCACCTGCGTCAGTTCCACCGGTGTGCCGTGCCGCATCAGACGGCGGGTACGCAGATCCAGTACAAACTCCCCGGAGATAACCTGCTCAATATAGGCCGCCCCCTCCCGGTTCTCCAGACGACGGTAAAGAGCATCGATCCGGGCAATCAGCTCCGCTGTGGAAAAGGGCTTGGTGACATAATCATCTGCCCCCATCCGCAGGCCGCTGACCTTTTCCTCCTCCCGGGTGCGGGCAGTGAGCATAATGATGCCCATATCCCCATCCAGTTCCCGTAGACGACGGCAGGTCTCGAACCCATCGATGCCGGGAAGCATCACATCCAGCAGAGCTAAACGAATGGAGCTGTCTGCCGTAAAGCAAGCCAGTGCCTCCTCACCGGAGCCGGCCTGGGTCACCGTGTAGCCGGCACGCTCAAGATTGACCACCACAAAAGAGCGAATGGACACTTCGTCCTCACATACCAGGATTTTCTTCATTCCGTTCGCCTCCCTTACTCCGTCAGGCGCAATACCATGTACCGCACCTTTTCCGCATCGGTCTGTGTGGCATCAAACCAGGCCACACAGGCAGGCTTGCCCGCTGTATCCGTCCACAGCACAACAGAGGCCAATCCCTCACGGGGAGCCTCATTCATGGTGGCCCCGGCGCATAACCACAGCCATCCCTCACCGGTATCTCGTTGCGTCAACTGCAGGGTGTGGGTATCTGCCATATACCGAGAGGACAGTTTCTCCGTCTGCGCCGTATCCAGCACCACGGCATAGCCGTCCGTGGGATTCGTCACCGTCAGCAGACGGTCGTGGAAGGTGCGACTGCTGTAATCCCACCCACGCCACACGGTCAGCAATTCAGCCACATGAGCCGGTGCCTGTGCCGGCTGTCCCCAAGGGCGTGTCACCGGAATTTCCAGCAGGCCGTCCCCATCCACATCCCGGGAGATAAGACCGCCGCTACGGCCGGTGACGGTGGTCGCCCCGGCCACCCCATCATAAAAGGGGGCGTGCAGGCCACGGTCATCGTAATAAATCAGCTCGGTAATGGTCGTATCATCGCTCTTGGCGGCATCCACATACAGCCCCTGTACCCCCTCGGCCAACCGGCAGAAGGTCATATTACCGAACTGCTGAATCTTCCCATCCAGTGCCACCGTACCGGCGTTGTGCAGGCGGCCGTCCCGGAACTGCTCCAGCGAGGCGGTAACGCCTTCGCCGCCGCTATGCAGAAGGAGTAGTTCATCCCGGCCAGCCGTTGTCATATCTCCCACAAAAAGGGAGGTGTACAACCGGTCATCCGCCAACAGGGTCAGGCCGTCTGTCATGGTATATACAGCCAGCCGATGGTCACGGCTGTTATAGGTACTCCAACCGGCCAGCAATTCCTCCGTCCCATCCCCATCCAGGTCGCCGAAGGCCACCTGCCGGATGTCGGTGCCGCTGCCGATGCAGTCGCCCATAGACACCCACTCAGTCCCATTGCGGTACAGCAGGTTGATGTGGGTTTCCTCCGGTGCCGAGGCCAAGGCATAAAAAGCCACCGCCATCTGCGCTGTAGCGGCCGAGGCATCCAGCGGCTGTCCCGCTCCATCACACAGCACAAAAGCAGAGGTATGCTCCCCCACCGTGGGGTATTTCAGGGTATACAGCCCCAGCTTCATGGCGCCGCTGTCCCGCAGATAGGTTTCCAGTGCCGCCTGCACCGCCTGTTGCTCTCCCTGCATCCGGGGCGGCTGTAAAAAAGACTCCACATCCAAACTACAGCCGGACAAAAGCAACGTGAGCGCCAGCAAGGCCGCCAGCCATCGCCATCCTGCCCGCATACCGCTCACTTCCTTTCTACAACCTTAAAGTATTATCAAGTTATTATACATCGTAACCGCCGCTCTGTCAATCCTGCACGGCCACCGCATGTAAATAAAACCGTACCATTTTCCGTCAACCGGAGGTGGTGGACAAATCTGCCAAAACATGGTATACTTTTATCATTGGTCACATATTTTGTCCTGCACCTGTCTGAAAAGGAGGAACCGCTATGTCTTTATCTACTAGTCAAAGCCGAAAATATTTGATCCAACTGGCAAAATCCTATCCAAACCGACACGCCGTGACCAGTGAGATCATTAATTTAAGTGCTATTCTCGACCTTCCGAAAGGCACCGAGCATTTTATGAGCGACATTCACGGCGAGCATGAGGCATTTTTACACATCCGGCGCAATGCCTCCGGGGTCATCCGTAAAAAAGTAGATCTGTTGTTCTCCAACACCGTTACCGCACGAGAACGAGCAGAATTGGCCACACTCATTTATTATCCCAAAGAAAAATTGGATGAGCTGCGTCCCACAGTTACAGATCTGGACGATTGGTATCGGGTAACGCTGATGCGCCTGCTGGAGGTATGTCGACTGGTGAGCAGCAAATACACCCGTTCCAAGGTGCGCAAGCACCTGGCCAGAACAGCAGCTGGCTACGATTACATCATCAACGAGCTGCTCAATAATGATTACGACACCGTCAACAAGGATCAATACTATGAAAACATCTACAATACCATCATCCGCACCGGTGCCGCCGAGGAGTTCATCGTGGCAGTGTGCGCTGCTATCAAGAGCCTGGTCGTCGACCACCTACACATCGTAGGGGATATTTACGATCGGGGACCCCGGGCGGATATTATTCTGGATGAGCTGATGAAAGAAAGCTCACTGGATATCCAGTGGGGCAATCACGATGTCCTGTGGATGGGTGCCGCCGCCGGCTCACGCACCTGCATCGCCACGGTACTTAACCACTCCATCACTTACAAGAACCTGGACGTAGTGGAGATCGGCTATGGCATCTCTCTGCGTCCCCTGACTCTGTTCGCCAACGAGGTGTACGCCGCCTCCGATGTCTCCAGCTACATGCCCAAGGGCAATACCCAGGGCGATTTTTGGGCTCACGATGACGACCTGGCCATTGCCCGGATGCATAAAGCTATCAGTATCATTCAATTCAAATTGGAAGGACAAACGATTCTGCGAAACCCGGACTTTGGAATGGAGAGCCGTCTGCTGCTGGATAAGATCGACCCGACCGCGGGCACCGTCACCGTAGACGGAAATATGTACTCCTTAAAGGATCATGACTTTCCCACCGTCTCCCCAGAGAATCCCTACGCCCTTACCGATCGGGAATGCGAGGTCATGCAGTACCTCAAGAACGCCTTTATGCGTTCAGAAAAACTACAGCGCCATGCCCATTTTCTCTTTGAAAAGGGCGAAATGTACACCGTGTTCAACGGCAATCTGCTGTTCCACGGCTGTATCCCGCTGACAGAGGAGGGGGCCTTCATGCCTCTGGCCGCCGCTGGCGGCAAGAGAGGAAAAGCTCTCATGGACTACTGTGACCGGATCGCCCGGCTGGGATATTTCGCCAAGGAGGGTACCCCCGCCCGGCAACAGGGTAAGGATTTTCTATGGTTCCTGTGGTGCGGGCGGAATTCTCCCCTCTGCGCCCGAACAAAGATCGCCACCTTCGAGCGATTGCTGGTGGTTGACTCCGCCGCCTGGGAAGAGCCCAAAAATGCTTATTACCGCTGCTGGGATGATCCCGCCATCGCCAATCGCATCCTGGAGGAGTTCGGCCTGACAGAAGATCGCTGCCACATTGTCAACGGCCATATCCCGGTGCGCCGCAAGCAGGGCGAGGATCCGGTAAAAGCCGACGGCAAGGTCATCGTCATCGACGGCGGCTTCTGCAAGGCATACCAGCCTGCCACCGGTATCGCCGGCTACACCCTCATTTACAACGCCGAGGGCATACGCATCTCTGCCCATGAGCCCTTCTCCGGCACCCAGGACGCTATCCGAAACAACACGGATATCCTGTCGGACACAGTGGTGTTCGAACACACCGCCCGTAAGCTCCGTGTGCGAGATACCGATACCGGCCGCGTATTGCAGGAGAAAATAGCCGATCTGACCCTGCTGCTACAGGAATTCGAGCAGGGCACCATCAAAGAGACCGGCAACCGATAAACATACAGAAAAGACTGAGTATCCTCACACAAGATACTCAGTCTTTACACTTTTCATTTCTTCAGCATTTTCTGGCGGGTGCGATAATCCGGCATGGTTTTTTCCACCAGCGCCCAAAAAGCCTTACTGTGGTCATGGTGGCGGATGTGAGCCAGCTCATGCACCACCACATAATCCACCGCCTCAGCCGGATACAGCATCAGCCGCCAGGAGAAGCACAGGCTGTTCTTACCACTGCAACTGCCGAAGCGCTTTTGCGCCCCGGTGACCCGAAACCCGGTGGGGGTCACTCCCATGATCTCGCTGTAATAGGCAATCCGTGTGGGCAGATACAGCTGGGCCATCCGGCGAAGCTTCTCCTCCTGCTCCGGGGTATACTGCCGCCGGATGGGCGCGTTTTTCCGTTGCTCCTGCACAGCCAACTTTTTGGCTATCCAATCTTCGTGGCTGGCCACAAAACGATCAATCTGCGCCTGTGTACACCGCCGGGGTGCCCGCACCACCACCTCCAGGGTGGGGGTTACCTCCAGGCTCAGCGTTTTTCTATCGGAACGGATGAGCTTGTAGGCAGTCATGTCGTCACCTCATCCATCGTCTGCAGGATGGAGGCCAAATACTGCCGATATTCCTCCACCACCGCCGCCGGGGCGGTAATGTGCACCTCGTTATCCAGCCCTGTCACCCAGGCGAAGAACTGGGGGCTGACCGCCACCGGCACCCGGACGGTGAAATGGCCATCCTCCTGGGGAAACAGGGTGGTTTCCTGGCCGAAGCGATCCAGCACCACCCCGGCCATACGGTCGGCACACCGCAAAGTGACCACCTGCGCTTCCCCGCCGAACATACCGAAGGTCTTGCGGCTGTACACCGCCATATCCTGCTGGCGGAACAGGGCCTCCCCTTGCCGGGGCTGGTGAATAACAGTGATGCGCAGCATCCGATCCACCCGGTAGTGGCGGATGCTGTCGGAGGCCTCCTCGTAGGCGATGAGGTAATAGTTTTCGTCATCCCAGGTCAGCGCCCAGGGACTCACCGTGTAGGCCGCTCCCTCCCGGCGCAGATGCTGCTTTTTGTCTGCGCCCCAGTCGAAATACCGAAACTCCACCTGCCGGTTGTCGGCGATGGCCGCCTGCAGGCTGTCCACGTTGTAGTAGATACTCTCGTTCATGTTCTTGATGCGCCCGGACACCAGCACCTGCCGCTGGAGCTGGCCCGCCATGTGGCGGCTGGTCAGACCCTCCAACTGCCGGATGAGCTGTTCGCTCTTGCGCCGGGTGATAAACTTGGAGGACTGCACGGCATCCACCAGCAGACGGAGCTGGGGCAGGTCAAACTCCCGCTGGCCGATGTAATACCGCACCGACCGGTCACGGACGGTGACCACGTCCTCTCCTAACAAACGGAGCTGTTCCAGGTCATCGTACAGGCTCTTACGCTCCGCCGACACCCCCTGGGCGGCCAGCAGTTCCCGCATCTGCTCCAGCGTGATGGGATGCTGTTCATCCGTCTCCCGGCGCAGAATATCCCGCAGGAGCAACAGCTTCAGTTTTTGGTTGGCTTGTTTGGCCATGACGACCCCTCCTTGCCTTTAGTGTTTTCAGTATACCATGTTTCTCCAAAAATGCCAAGTATCTGGAGCAAAAAGGATTGCACAACTCGGCAATTTGTGGTAGAATGGGGAAGATTTGAACATAAAAGGGGTTTTAATATGAAGCGCATCGGCATCATCGGTGCCATGGATTCCGAGGTAGACAACCTTATTGCCCGCATGGAGGAGGTCACCACCCAAACAGTGGCCGGCCGGCTGTTCCACATAGGCCGCCTGTCCGGCAAGACCGCCGTGGTGGTCAAAAGCGGTATCGGCAAGGTAGCCGCCGCCATCACCGCCCAGTTGCTCATCGACCGTTTTGCGGTGGATGCCCTGCTCAATACCGGCATGGCGGGCGGACTGGATGCCCGGCTGGAGGTGAAAGACCTGGTGGTAGCCACCGCCGCCCTCCAGCACGATTTTGACCTGACCGCCTTTGGCCATGCCCCCGGCTACCTATATGGGGAGGACGACAGCAAGCCCACCCTGTTTGCCGCCGACCCCACTTTGGTGGAGCTGGCGCTGTCTGCGGCGGCCCAGGTACTGCCCGCCGGGAGCAAGGCCATTACCGGCACCGTTGCCTCCGGGGATATCTTCGTGGATGACAGCGCCCTGAAAAGCCGTCTCATCACGGTGTTTGGCGCCGCTGCCGCCGAAATGGAGGGTGCCGCCATCGCCCAGGTGGCCGAAGCCAACGGCATCCCCTTCCTCATTCTGCGTACCATCTCCGACCTGGCCGAAAAGGAGGCCCACGTCTCCTTTGACGAGCTGGAGCAGTATGTGGGCGTTTTGGCCGGCGACATCACCATGGCCCTGCTGGCAAAAATCGGCTGAAAACACATAATCACCACAAACATCGGGTACACTGCTTACAAAAAGGAGTGCGCCTATGACCGACTACCGCTGTCCGCCCCACCGCCCGCCAACCTGCTGGCACTTCCCGCCAAGGGATGCCTGGACGGCACAGCCATTCTGTGAAAGGAGGGTGTATCATGCGCCCCCAAACCTTCTCTCTCCCCTACGACCTGACCCTGTTACACCTGCCTCACCAGCGTTACCGCACTGACCGGCTCACCGGCGTGTTTGCCGTACCGCTACGCAAGGAGACCGCCGCCGGCTACGCCATTCTGCCGGGACTATTGACCCGAGGCTGTCGCCAATACCCCACCATGGCCGCCTTTAATCAAAAGCTGGATGCCCTGTACGGTGCCACCATACAAGGCTACACCGCCCGGCTGGGGGAATGGCAGCTTCTGCTGTTCTCTGTCAGCTATCTTAACCGCCGGTACACGCTGGACGGCAGTGACCTGACTGCGGCCTGCACCCAGCTCCTGCTGGATATGCTGTTCGACCCGGTGGTAGAGGAAGGCGCTTTCCCGGCAGAGGTGTTTGCCCAGGAACAGCGTTGCCTGTTGGAAAAACTCCACAGCGAGCTCAACAATAAGCGGCTGTACGCCATCCGCCGCTGTACCGGCCTGCTGTGTCCCGACCACCCCTTCAGCCTGAACCCCAGCGGCACGGTCGAAACCGTGGAGGCACTCACCCCGGTCACGGCGGCCGCCGCCCGGGAGCGGTTGCTCACCGAGGCGCGCATCCATTGGCTATACCAAAGCGCAGAGAGCCCGGACCTCCTGTCGGAGACACTGACCCGGCGCTTTTCCCAGCTTCCCTACCGCCGTGCGGTATCTCTGACCACCGACACCTCGTTCAAGCTCAAGGAGAGCCGCCAGACCGACACCATGCCGGTCAACCAGGCCAAGCTGGTGCTGGGCTTCCGCATCGCCATCACCGAGCCGGACAACCAGGTGGCGGCGGCACAGTTGATGAACGCGCTGTGGGGCGGCAGTGCCACCTCTCTGCTGTTCACCCACGTACGGGAGGAGCAGAGTCTTTGCTACTACTGCATGTCCAGCTACGACAAGCACCGGGGCATCCTGCTGGTGGACAGCGGTGTGCAGGCAGAAAACGCCGAGCGCACCGAGAAAGAAATTCTCCGGCAACTGGAGGCCATCCGCACCGGCGACTTCTCCGACGAGGAGCTGGAGGCGGCCCGCCGCAGTCTGGTACAGCACTATGCAGCCTGTGCCGACACCCCCGATAGCCTGGAGGAGCACTATGCCATGCAGACGCTGTATGATGCCTGCCTGACCCCTGAGGAGATGGGCAACCGTCTGCTGGATGTGACCCGGGAAGAGGTTTGCCGGGCCGCCCGGCTGACCCACTTTGATTCCGTATACCTGCTGGTGCCTGACGAGGAGGTGCATGACCAATGATGCCGATCGTTCACCCCCTGCTGGGAGACACCCTGTACAGCTTCACCCATTCCTCCGGCCTGCCGGTGATGGTGTGGCCCATGGAAAATGCCTCTTCGGTATATGCCCTGTTCGCCACCCGCTACGGCTCGGTGCATAACCTCCTGCCCACCTCCGACGGTGGCACCGAGGAGGTGCCGGCCGGCATCGCTCACTACCTGGAACACAAGCTGTTTGAGAGCGAGGAGGGGGATGCCTTCAAGCGATTTGCCGCCACCGGCGCCTCAGCCAACGCCTACACCAGCTTTGACCGCACCGCCTACCTGTTCCACGCCACCGAGAACATCCTGCCCTCCCTGGACATTTTGCTGGATTTCGTCCAGCACCCCTACTTCACCCCGGAAACGGTGCAAAAGGAGCAAGGCATCATCGGCCAGGAGATTCGCATGGGTGAGGACAATCCCGGTCGTCGGGTGCTGTTTAATCTTCTGCGTGGTCTGTACCACACCCACCCGGTACGCATAGATATTGCCGGCACGGTGGAGAGCATCTCCCACATCACGCCGGAGCTGCTGTACCGTTGCTATGAACAATATTACAACCTGCATAATATGGTGCTGGTGGTCGCCGGGCATATCACCCCGGCACAGGTGCAGGAAGCCTGTGACCGGCTGCTCAAGCCGGCCGCCCCCTATACCGTCGCTCCACCGGCCTTCAATGAGCCGGACACGGTAGTCGAAGCCTTTGTGGAAGACACCATGCCGGTGGCCGCCCCCCTGTTCTATCTGGGCTTTAAAGAGCCGGCGGGCGACATCACCCCCACCGCTTTGGCTGTTGCCCGTATTCTGCCCGATTTATTGGTAGGCAAATCCAGCCCCCTGTACACCACGCTAATGGAGAAGGGGCTGATCAACGCCTCCTTCGGCGCCGACTATTTCAGCGGCCCCGGCTACGGCGTGTGGCTGTTCGGCGGTGAGTCTGTTCACCCGGAGCAGGTAGCCGAAGCCATCGAGGCGGAGATTCGCCGTCTGCAGACCGAGGGCATCGACCCGGAGGCCTTCGAGGCCGCTCGCCGTGGTGCCTACGGCCGCCTCATCCGCTATCTGGACAGCCCCGAGGACTGCGCCGAGGTTTTGCTGGCCAACCTGCTGGATGGTGTCCCACCCCTCAGCGAGCTGGACGCCCTGTCCACCCTGACAGCGGAGGAACTGCACCGCCAGCTATGTGCCCGCATACGCCCGGACAACCGTACCCTGTCGGTGGTCCGTCCCATGTAATCACGGGGGGCAACCCCCTTACATAGAAAGGAAGAAGCACCATGTCCCCAACCATGCTCTCCAGCTACATCGAGTTCCCGAAACTGGGCTGGAAATTTTCTCTGGACAGCACCATCATCGAATTCAACCTCTTTGGCACCGAATTTTCCATCAAATGGTACGGTGTGCTCATCGCCATCGGCTTTCTGCTGGCGGTACTGTACGGCCTTAAGCGAGCAAAAGATTTTGACCTTAATGCCGACAAAATGCTGGACACGGCCCTGCTGACCACCGTGATGGCCTTTGTGGGCGCCCGGCTGTACTATGTTTTCTTCAGCGACAACGTCAGCGAATATCTGGCTGACCCTCTCAGCATTCTGGAGGTATGGAACGGCGGCCTCGGCATCTACGGCGGCATCATCTTCGCCTTTGTGTTCGGTCTGCTGTTCAGCCGGCTGTTCAAGGTCAGTTTTCTCTCCATGGCCGATATCGCCTCACTCGGCTTCCTCATCGGACAGGCCGTAGGCCGCTGGGGCAATTTCTTCAACCAAGAGGCCTTCGGCGGCAATACCGACCTGCCCTGGGGCATGACCGGCAATATCATCGCCTCCGGCATCAACGGCAAGGGCTATGACACCGAATTACCGGTGCACCCCACCTTCCTGTACGAGTCCCTGTGGTGTATTCTGGGCTTTGTGCTGTTGCACATCCTCTCCAAGAAGGCCTACAAGTTCAAGGGACAGATTTTCTGCGGTTACCTGGTGTGGTACGGCGTTGGTCGATTCATGATCGAAAGCCTGCGTACCGACAGCCTGATGGCCGGCACCATGCGTGCCTCCCAGCTGGTAGCGGTGCTGGCCGTGGCGCTGGGCGTCATCCTGTTCTTCGTGTTCCGCCGCCGGGCTATGTCCCTGCCGGCCACCGTAGAGGAGCTGGGCAGCACACTGACTCTGCTCACCCCGGAGCAGGAAAAACCGGTAGATACAGAAAATTTAGCGGAAGAAACCGAGCAAGCAACCGAGGCGGCACCTGCCGACACAGAAGAAGCCGTCCCGGAGCAGACCATTGTAACCGACAAGGAGGAAACGGAACATGGCACTGAAAATTGACGGAAAAGCCATCGCCGCCGCCCTGCGTGGCGAAATTGCCGCTGAGGTGGAGACGCTGAAGGCGAAAGGCGTCACTCCCGGCCTGGCGGTCATCCTGGTAGGCAACGACCCGGCCTCCTGCACCTATGTGCGGAACAAGCAAAAAGCCTGCCTGGAAGCGGGCATCCACGCCGAGCAGATTGATTTGCCGGAAACCACCACCCAGGAGGAGCTGCTGGCGGTGGTAGCGGAGCTCAACGCCCGCAACGACATCCACGGCATCCTGTGCCAGCTCCCCCTGCCCCGGCATCTGGATGATGAGGCGGTCATCGCCGCCATCTCGCCGGAAAAGGACGTGGACGCCTTCCACGCCGAGAATGTGGGCCATATCATGATTGGCGACATCCGCTTCCTGCCCTGCACGCCGGCCGGTGTGATGGAGCTACTGCACCGGAGCAACATCCCGGTAGAGGGCAAGCAGTGTGTGGTCATCGGCCGGAGCAACATCGTGGGCAAGCCCATGGCCATGCTCCTGCTCCATGAAAACGCCACCGTCACCATCTGCCACTCCCGCACCAAGAATCTGGCAGAAGTGTGCCGCCAGGCGGACATCCTGGTGGCCGCCGTCGGCCGGGCCAAGTTCGTCACCGCCGATATGGTGAAGCCGGGCGCCACCGTCATTGACGTAGGCATCAACCGGGATGAGAACGGCAAATTGTGCGGCGACGTAGACTTCGACGCCGTGGAGCCGGTAGCCGGTGCGATCACCCCTGTCCCCGGCGGCGTTGGCCCCATGACCATCGCCCTGCTGCTGAAAAACACCCTCACAGCGGCAAAACAGCAGAACGGATTCGTGTAAAATAAAACGCCGGGCGGCCGCCCGGCGTTTTATTTATTTCTTTCCCAATTCGATTTTGCCGTTCTTTTTCTCGTATTCCTCGATGCAATCCCGGATGAGAATGAGGATTTGGCTGTTAGCACTGCGGCCGTCATAATCCGCCACCACGTGCAATTTGTGTAACATATCTTCCTCGATACGAATAGATAAACTTTTAACCGCCACGCAATCCGCCTCCAAATAAACTATATTTTATGTTTATTTTAGATTTAGTTTGTGTTATAATGGGTTAAGTAAACACATTCTGTGCCTATTTTATGTTTATGGAGGAAGATTTTATGAAAGTTGCTGTGATTGGCTCCCGTAGTCTGTGTGTGGATGACCTGTCTCCCTATCTGCCCCCGGAGACCACCGAGCTGGTGTCCGGCGGTGCAAAAGGCATCGATAGCTGTGCCAAAAACTACGCCCTCGTCCACGGAATAAAGCTGACGGAATTTCTGCCGGACTACCGCCGCTACGGCCGCTTCGCCGCTCCGCTCAAGCGCAACGAAACCATCGTGGACTACGCCGACCGGGTGGTCGCCCTGTGGGATGGCGTCTCCCGAGGTACCCTCTCTACCATCAACTATGCCCGTAAAGCCGGCAAATCGCTGGATATCCACTGGTTAAAAAAGCCCTGATGCTGTCGTTGCTTAAAAAATAGTTACAATGTTGTCATATCTCTTGCACCGCCATACGGAACGTGGTACACTGTGCGTAAGGAGTCCAGCTCCTTATCTCAAATGAAAAGGAGATGCTTGAAATGAAACGAATTGTTGCTATGCTATGTGTGTGCGTGCTCCTGCTATGCACCACCGCCTGCGACACATCGCTTGACGACATATTCGACGAGTATGAGGTGTATTACGATAAGGGCATAGCCGCCCTGGAGCAGGGGGACTATCTCACAGCTTACACAAATCTGTCTGCTTATGTGGCAGTTTGCGACAACCTGGATGCCGCCGAGACGCTGGAAAAGCTGGTGTTCGTCCCCACGGAAGCGGCTACCCAGCTTGAAGAGAACACGGTTTCCCGCTACACCTACACCTACGACAAAAACGGAAACCTGCTGGAACAAAAGCAGGCTTTCGCCGATACCAGCCTCACCACCGCCTACACCTATAACGAAAAAGGCCAACTGGTGACCATCCGGGAAGAGACCGCCGCCGACATGACCTTCACCACCACCTACGCCTATGATGAGGCCGGCAACCGCACAGAAAAAAAGGTAGACCGGGATGGACATGTCACCACCTTCCGATACACCTATGACAGCGAAAACCGGTGTACCTCTATCAAGCAGACCGACGCTGACGGCACCACCTTCCTCACCACCTATCGGTACGATGACAAGGGCAACACCACCTTTGAACGGGTGGACTATGCCGACGAATCCTGGCACGAACGGCACTTCACCTACAATGCCGACGGCAAACCCTCCCAGGAGACCGGCTCGGATTTCACCGGTGGCAGCTATGAGACGCTGTATACCTACGACGGGGCCGGAAATCTGCTGTCCCACGGCGATTTCACCTACACCTACGACGAGGCCGGAAGGCTGACGATGGAGACCCAGTCGGGCGGCTCCATCATCGAGTACACCTATGATGAGGACGGCAACGTGCTAACCGAGCACACCACCCACACCACCGGCGGCGAGTATTTCGTCACCTATACCTATGACGAGAAGGGAAACCGGCTGTCGCTGACCTATAATAACGGCGAAGCACGCACCTTCACCTATGATGAGTACGGCAACAAGACCTCTGAATCCTACACCAGTGTTGCCGGCCAAAAGTACCTCTGGCAGTATGTCTGGGCCCTGCACTATTACCCGGACGGTGTGCCGGAGGAGGTAGAGGAAATCCGTCTCCGCGCCGTTAATATGCAGGCGGTCATGTAAATAACGCAACAACAAGCCAGCCTCCCTGTCGGGAGGCTGGCTTGTTGTTTATCCGGTTATTCCGCCATATAGAAGCAATCCTGCTCCCATTTGCCGGATTTGTATCTATGTACGTCCAGATTCGCCGATAATCCGCCTCATCCCGGATAATGTGGTCGTGGAAGGAGGTCTGCCGCAACTTGACGGAATGCATAAATGCATTCCCTACACGGCGAGTTACAGCCGCCTTATATTTTCCGATGACATTGGGAATATCGTACCGCTTCGTAGGGAACGGATTTATCCGTTCCGTTATCCGAATCAATAAGTGAATGTGATTCGGCATAATCACCTATTTGTCCACGGGTATGTTTTCATAATGGTTTTCTATCCGCAAAAGTTCCTGCTCGGCTATATCGCCGACTTCAGACAAAACCATCTGCGGGGTGTCGAGACCACCGCCCCCCTACGATATCGCACAGAATCTTCCGTTTCTCACAAGTGCATACCGTCACAAAATAGGCACCGGAGGTGCTGTAATCATACCCGCACAAACGAGGGGATTTTCGTTTTGGCCGTTCCATCCCTCACCGCCGCTTGTTACCGGTATTCAGCACCACAATGGCCACCAGCACCAGCAGGATGCCCACCATCGCCACCGGGCCGGGGAATACCCGTAGCACCACGATCTGCAACAGAGTGGCACAGGCAGGCTCCACCGCCGCCATGACAGCGGCCTTGGAGTTCTCGATGTGCCGCAGACCGTTGGTATACAGCAGATAGGGGGCTACGGTGGTGACCACCGTATACCCCACCAGCAACAGCCACAGGTCAGCCCCACCGGCCACCGTAGCGGAGGCAATCTGCCGGAAATCCGTCAGGAACAGGCCCCCCACCGCCGCCACCAGAAAGGTGTAGGTGGTGATGGTCATGCTCTCATAGCCCCGGCGGATGGCAAACCGGGTGAAGATGCTGTACAGCGCATACCCAAAACCGGCCCCGATGCCGTAGAGAAGCCCCCACTTCGTAAAGGAGGCCCCTGCCGTCACCAATCCGCTGACCAGCACACAGCCGGCCACCGTCATGATAAGGGATACCACCTTACGGCCGGTTATTCTTTCTCCGAACAGAGGCAGACTGAGCAGCATCACAAACACCGGAGAAGTATACAGCAACGTGGCCGCCACCGCCATGCCCGACTCCTGTATGGCGTTGAAGTAGCAGTAATTAAAAAACAAAATGCTCCCCACGCCGCTACCCAGGAAGATCCACATATCCCGGAAGCGGATACGCAGCAGCGCCGGCTTGACGCACAACGTCATCAACAGCATCACCAGCGCCGTAATGCCGGCACGCAGTTCGCAGATCTGCATCGAGGACAGCCCTGCCGCGTTCAGCTTATCAATGAACAGCCCCGTGGTGCCCCACAGCATGCCCGCCAGCACCACCAGCAAGCCGCCCAGGGCGGCAGAAGATTTGGTTTTCGCCATATTATATCACTCCTAATTTGCCATAAGGCTTCCCCTTGGGGGGAAGGCTAACGAAAGAACTATATAGGGATTACTTCTATGAAAAGCAACAGAAAATAAACAGAACCTCCCACACCGACGCACAAGAAAAGCCAACCTGACAGAATGGTTTGCCAGTGCCGAACGCGAAAAGAATCCGTCATACCTCCCGGATAGAATGCGTAAAATTCATCCCATCCCTTATGCACTGCAAAAAGATGCAATATTCCTTCCGCCAAAATCATTAGAAAAGAACCAATCACTAACGGCGGCCATATCAAAACGCTCAAGAGAAAGCACAGCATCAACACAGCCAAAACCATACTGCAGCGAAACAAACGGCTTTTTATCCGCTCGTTTCCCAGAGGAATCCTTTTCATACGGTCACCATCCTAGCAACACGGGACGGTCAAACTGACCGTCCCGTGTGAATGTGTTATCAGAATGCGATCTTCTCTTCCAGATACGCCTTCAGCTCGCTGATGGGCATACGCACCTGCTCCATGGTGTCACGGTCACGGACGGTGACACAGTTATCCGCAGGGGTGTTCTCATCGCCGATGGTCTGGAAGTCCACGGTGATGCAGTAAGGAGTACCAATCTCGTCCTCACGGCGATACCGCTTACCGATGGAGCCGGCGTCGTCGTAGTCCACCATAAAGTACTTGGACAGCTCGGCCTGAATCTCCAGCGCCTTGTCGCCCAGCTTCTTGGACAGGGGCAGAACAGCACACTTGAAGGGGGCCAAGGCCGGATGCAGGCGCAGGACGGTGCGGACATCGTTCTTCTCGGCATCCACAACCTCTTCGTCATAGGCGTCGCACAGCACAGACAGCACGGTGCGCTCCACACCCAGAGAGGGCTCCACCACGTAGGGGATGATGTGCTCACCGGTCTCCTGATCGAAATAGGTCAGATCCTTACCCGAGGTGTTCTGATGCTGGGTCAGGTCGTAGTCGGTACGGTCCGCCACGCCCCACAATTCGCCCCAGCCGAAGGGGAACAGGAACTCGAAGTCAGTGGTCGCCTTGGAATAGAAGCACAGCTCCTCGGGATCGTGGTCACGCAGGCGGATGTTCTCCTCCTTCAGACCGATGGCCAACAGCCAGTTGTGGCAGAACTCACGCCAGTAGCTGAACCACTCCAGGTCAGTGCCGGGCTTGCAGAAGAATTCCAGCTCCATCTGCTCGAACTCACGGACACGGAAAATGAAGTTGCCGGGGGTGATCTCGTTACGGAAGGACTTACCGATCTGACCGATACCGAAGGGCAGCTTACGCCGAGTGGTGCGCTGGACATTCACAAAGTTGGTGAAGATACCCTGGGCTGTCTCGGGACGCAGGTACACGGTGTTCTTGGCGTCCTCGGTAACACCCTGGAAGGTCTTGAACATCAGGTTAAACTGACGGATGTCGGTAAAGTTATGCTTGCCGCAGGTGGGACAGGGGATGTTGTGCTCCTCCACAAAATCCTTCATCTCCTGCTGGGAGAAAGCGTCGATGGGCTTGGGGAGCTCGTAGCCGGTCTCGGCGCACCAATCCTCAATCAGCTTGTCCGCACGGAAGCGCTCCTTGCACTCCTTGCAGTCCATCAGCGGATCGGAGAAGCCGGCCAGGTGACCGGAGGCCACCCAGGTCTGGGGATTCATCAGAATAGCGGCGTCCAGGCCCACGTTATAGGGGTTCTCCTGCACGAACTTCTTCCACCACGCACGCTTGACGTTGTTCTTCAGCTCCACACCCAACGGGCCGTAATCCCAAGTGTTGGCCAGACCGCCGTAGATCTCCGAGCCGGGGAAGATATAGCCGCGGCCCTTGCACAGGGCTACGATTTTTTCCATTGTTTTTTCGGTGTTTTTCATGGCAATGCCTCCTACAAATAACTCATTTTCCTATTTTAATATGAAATAACAAAAAAGTCAACCATATTCCGCTTTTGTAAGGGAAGAATATCCTTTTTCTCCTATGGAGCAAGTCCTCTTCGGCGACAAATACTTCGTTAAATTGTTTAAAAACGACAAACTTTTATTCACCAATTTCACAATTTTTGTGTTTGCGTAAAATTAGGTGTTGACAAGTGAAAAAAAGTCAAGTATACTATGTTAGTGCAATGAATGCTGATGGGGGTAAGTGCGCCTGTCTGCCGGGTTAGCGTTAAGGAGTGATGATGCTGGACAACCAGTTATGGGACGGTCAGCTTCCCCTCTGCGAGGCGGCGGCCGGCGACGAGGAAGCATTTTCCCACATCGTGCAACGCATGATGCCCCTGATTCACGCGCAGGTTCGGCATTTCCGCTGTATCGGCATCGAGGATGAGGATTTGGCGCAGGAGGCTCTGTTGGGACTGCTGGCTGCGGTGCGCAGTTTCCGGCCGGAGGGTGGCGCCGTATTCACCACCTATGCCACCGCCTGTATCCGCCATCGTCTCACCTCAGTCGTGCGGCAGAATGGCGACCGCCTGTTACGTGAGCACCCATTAGAGGAAGAGCCGGAGTTGGCCGATGTCACCGGTGACCCAGCCCTGCGTGTGCAGGCACAGGAGGAGGCTACTGCTCTCTTGCAACAGTTGCAGGAGCGTTTGACACCCTTGGAATACAAGGTGCTTCTGTTGCGGCTCAGCAATCTCTCCTATCGGGAGATCGCCTGCCGGATGCAGGTCAGCGAAAAGGCAGTGGACAATGCGGTACAGCGTCTGCGGCGCAAGTTATCGGCCACCCTATCAGGCAGAGCATAATCGCTGTGCCCAAACAAGTTTCGGCAACAACGGCATAGGGCCGTTTGCAATATCAATTTTTTCAAAGCGAGGTTAGACCACATGTACGAGGACAAGACTTTAGTATGCAAAGAGTGCGGCAATGAGTTCATCTTTACCGCCGGCGAGCAGGAGTTCTACGCTGAGAAGGGTTTCGTTAACGAGCCCCAGCGCTGCAAGGCCTGCCGTGACGCCCGCAAGAACGCTGGCCGTCCCGAGCGTGAGATGCACGAGGCTGTTTGCGCCAACTGCGGCAAGGAGTGCAAAGTGCCCTTCAAGCCCCGTGAGGACCGCCCTGTGTACTGCAGCGAGTGTTTCGCCAGCATGAAAGGCGAGAACTAATCGAGTCTGAAAAAAGGCCGTCTGCCGCTGGCAGACGGCTTTTTTCATGTCTGCACTTGACGAAACCGGAAAATATGGTAAAATAGAACCCATATTAAGAAAAGGAGGGGGACAATGTTACTGCTCGTTCTGTTTGCCAGTCTTAGCGGCTTGGCTGTCACGCTGTTATACGCCTTGTGCCCCTCCCTCACCTGGTGGTGGCACTTGCCGCTATGGCTGGGAACGTATGTAGCCATAGGGGTTGTGTACATTCTGCTGTTGGTGTGCTCTTTTCTGTGGCTTCCGAAGGCAGACCCCTCCCCTCGCACGCGCCACATCACCCACCGTTTGATCGAATGGACCCTCGCCTGGGTACTGCTGATGCTGGGCTACTGCACCAAAGTGGAGGGCAGAGACAAACTCCCTCACCGCCCCTATCTGCTGGTATGCAACCACCGTTCCGCCTTTGACCCCCTCTGCACAGTGGCGGCACTGACCGATGTGGATATGGTGTTTGTGGCCAAGCCGGGGGTGTTCCGCATCCCTGTCATCGGCACCATCCTGCACCGGCTGTGCTTTCTCCCCATCGACCGGGAAAACGCCCGCAACGCCGTCACCACCATCAAGCGGGCCGCCGAACTCGTCCGGGATGTGAATTTGTGCGTGGGCATCTACCCGGAAGGAACACGGAATAAAACTGGCGACGAGCTCCTCCCCTTCCATGCCGGCTCCTTTAAGATTGCCAAGCTGGCCGGCTGTCCCATCGTGGTGGCCACCATCCGGTATGAGAAGCATTGGCTGGGCAAGGTGGTTCACCTGAACATTGTAGATGTGATGGAAGAAGCCTTTGTAGAAGAAAACAACACAGCCACACTCAGCGACAGGGCAAAAGAGAAAATGGAAGAAACGCTGCTATAATAAAAACCGCTGTGACCGTGGTCACAGCGGTTTTATTATTTCACAAAAATCTCATAGGCGTTGTCCCACAGCATACGGCGATTTTCCTCTTCCGTGAAGCCGAGGGACAGCAGAACAGCCAGTTCTTCCTCCACCGGCCACATGGGGTAGTCGGTGCCGAACAGCACCCGCTCGGTGCCGAAATGGCGGATAATGTCCGCCGCTCGCTGGCGGGACATAAAAGCGAAACAGGAGGAGCAGTCCATATACAGGTTGGGGAGGTGCCCCAGCTTGTCGCAGGCCTCCTCCCACACCGACCAGCCGGCCAGATGGGCCCCCACTACCGTCAAACCGGTGTAAATCTCCATCACCGGCAACAGGCGGTTGGGGTTGGAATAGTCGTACCGACTGTCTCCGGTGTGTAGCAGGATGGGGATGCCCGCCGCCTCGCACAGCTCGTAGATTTTCAGACAGCGGTAATCGTCAATCTTAAACTGCTGAATATCCGGATGCAGTTTGACCCCTTTGAGCCCCAGTTCCTGTATGTGGCGAAAATCCGCCACCAGGTCAGGGCTGTCGGGATGCATGGTTCCCAGGCCGGTAAATCGCCCCCCTGCCTCTGCCACCGCTGTGGCGATGAACTCGTTGATGCTACGCACCTGCTTGGGGCTGGTGGCCACCGACTGCACCACAAAGTGGTCCACACCGGCGGCTGTCCCTTTTCCCAGCAGGTCATCCACCGTCCCATCATAGACAGAGTGGAGGTCATAAAACCGGTCGGTGCCGGCCACCGCCCGGGCGGCAATCGCCGTCGGGTACACGTGGCAGTGGGCATCCATCACCCGGTATTTTCCCTTAATCATGTGCGCTCACTTACCCTTCAAGTCCCAGCCGTTTCGCCGCTTCTTCCCGCATCTTATACTTGAGAATTTTACCGGCGGCATTCATGGGGAAGCTGTCCACAAACTCGATGTACCGGGGCACCTTGTGACGAGCCATGTGCGTGGCGATATACTCCTTCATCTCCGCCTCGGTCATGCTCTCCCCATCCTTGAGGATGATGCAAGCCATAATTTCCTCGCCGTACTGCTTATCCGGCACGCCAATAACCTGCACATCCCGCACCTTGGAGCAGGTGTAGATAAACTCCTCGATCTCCTTGGGGTAGATGTTCTCGCCGCCACGGATAATCATATCCTTCAGACGGCCGGTAATCAGGTAGTTGCCGTCGGGACGGCGGCAGGCCAGGTCGCCGGTATGCAACCAACCATCCTTGTCGATGGCCTCGGCGGTAGCCGCCGGCATCTTGTAATAGCCCTTCATGATGTTGTAGCCACGGGCCACAAACTCACCGTTCACCCCGTCAGGGCAATCCGCGCCGGTCTCCGGGTCCACAATCTTACACTCCACATTAGCAAAGGCACTGCCCACCGTTTCGGTGCGCACCTCCAGGCTATCGTAATACCGGCTCATAGTACAGCCAGGCGCCGCCTCCGTCTGGCCGTACACCGACACGATTTCCCGCATCCCCATGCGGCCGGTGGCGGCCTCCTTCATCAGGTCAGCCGGGCAGTTGGAGCCGGCCATAATGCCGATACGCATATAGGAGAAATCCGTCTTTTCGAAGTCCGGGTGCTGCATCATGGCGATAAACATGGTGGGCACGCCGTTGAAGGCGGTGATGTGCTCGTTGTGGACACAAGCCAGCGCCGGCTTGGGGGAGAAATAGGGTAGCGGCAACATGGTGGCACCGTGGGTCATGGAGGCCGTCATGGACAGCACCATGCCAAAGCAGTGGAACATGGGCACCTGAATCATCATCCGATCGGCAGTGGACAGCTCCATCTGGTCGCCGATGTACTTGCCGTTGTTCACCACATTATAATGGGTGAGCATAACGCCCTTGGGGAAGCCGGTGGTGCCGGAGGTGTACTGCATATTGCACACATCGTCCTTGTCCACCGCCGCCGCCATCCGGTAGACCTCCTCCACCGGCACCTGATTGGCACGCTCCAACGCCTCATGCCATTCCATACAGCCCTTCTGCCGGTAGCCCACGGTAATCACATTCCGCAGGAAGGGCAGGCGGCGTGCGTGAAGCGACTGGCCGGGCTTGAGGGTATCCAGCTCGGGGCAAAGCTCCGCTACAATCTGGCCGTAGTGGCAATCCTTGCCCCCCTCGGTCATGATGAGGGTATGGGTATCCGACTGCCGGAGCAGGTACTCAATCTCGTGAATCTTGTACGCGGTATTCACCGTCACCAGCACGGCGCCCAGCTTCACCGTCGCCCAGAAGGCGATATACCACTGGGGCACGTTGGAGCACCACACCGCCACATGGGTGCCGGCTTTCACCCCGAGGGAAATCAGCACCCGGGCAAACTCATCCACGTCGTCACGGAACTCCGCATAGGTGCGGGTATAATCCAGCGTAGTGTATTTGAAGGCGTACTGGTCGGGGAATTCCTCCACCATCCGGTCCAGCACCTGAGAGAAGGTGCAGTCGATAAGGCGGTCCTTCTCCCACACAAACTTACCGGTATGGGCCCGGTTATAGTACAGCGCCTTTTCGTTCCGGGAGGTATCCCCGAACTGCTTCATATAGTGGACAAACTGGGTGAGGATAATTTCCATATCATCCAGCTCCTCACACCAGGCAGGATCCCACACGAGGGAGATATAGCCGTCGTAGTTGACCGACCGCAGAGCCAGCATCATCTTCCGGATGGGCAGGCTTCCCTCTCCCATCAGGCAGTATTCCGCCCCATTCTCGCCGGCAATCGCATCGTTGATATGCACGTGCCGCACGTAGGCACCCAGATTCTTGATGACCTCATCGGGAGACTCGCCGCCGGCAAAATAGGCAGCAGACAGATTCCACAGGGCGGCCAGGTTATCGCTGGCAAAGCTATCCAGCACCTGCCGCAACACAGCGGTGTTGGCAAACAGGCCGGAGGTTTCCACCAGCAGGGTAATCCCCTTGTCCGTAGCCTCGGGCAGTACCCCGGCAATCAAAGCAGAGACACGCTCCACGGCCGCCTCGTCCCCGGCGGCGGCATAGGCTTTCAGACGGACACAGGGAATGTTCAGGTTAGCGGCAATCTCCAGACAACGGCTCACCTCGGCCACATTGTGGGGCGTATCCCCCTCAGCGGCGTCGCACACCGTGTCAATACAGGGGATATGCAACCCATTCTCGTACAGACGGCGGCGGGTGGCCGCGGCGGTATAATCGTGGAAAGCCCCCTCCTTATCGGTGAAGAGGCGGTTATAGATGTTGTGCAGTTCGATGCCCTCAAAGTGGAGATCCCCTGCCACCTGACAGAACTGCTCAAAGGAGCAATCATGCCATCCTTTGGTAGAAAAAGCGAGTTTCATCTCTTACGCCTCCTCGTAGACGATTTTGTTGACGGCATTCAGATAAGCACGGATGCTGGCGCCGATAACGTCGGTGGAGATACCGCTGCCGGAATACAGGTGTCCCTTATCCCGGAGCTTCACCAGAGCCTGACCCACAGCCTCCTTGCCCTCGGTCACCGCCTGGATCTGGAAATCGTCCAGCTCATAGTGATGGCCGATGATCTGGTCAATCGCCCGGAAAGCCGCATCGATAGGGCCGTCGCCGATGCACACCCCCTGCAGTACCTTATCTCCCTTTTCCAGCGAGATCTGGGCACTGGCCGAAATGATGTTGCCGTTGTTGATCACATAGCTGACCAACCGATAGGTGGCCGGCACCTGCAGAGCCACGCTGGCCACAATGGCCTCCAGCTCCTTGGCCGCCACCGTCTTCTTCTCCGCTACCCGGCAGAATTCTTCATACACACGGCTCTGATCCTCCTCGGAGAGGTCATAGCCCAGCTGCATCACCGCCGCAGACACCGCCGCCTGGTCGTCCTTGGCATCCAGCTGGATACCCTCCTGGGCAGACACCGCAACCGTCGGCTTTTCTCCCCGGGCGGAATCGGTCACCCAGGCTACCTGCTTGATGATACGGTGCAGTTCGGTGTATTTCACCCCGGCAGTAAAGCCGTAATTATCCCCACAGTTCTTTACCAGCGTGGCAAAGGTTTCCAGCGAGACCGTGGTACCGCCGATGGCGGTCTTAACGCAGGAGGCACCTGCCTGCACAGCCAAAATGGCCTGGGCACAGGCCAGCCCGTTCTTATCCTCACAGCTGACCCCCAGCGGCACCGCCTTCGGCAGAGACCCGATAAAGGCGGCGAAATCATCCGGCAAACGCTGACCGGTGGAATCGCACACGGACACACTATCTGCCCCGGCCTCCACGGCGGCATTGATGGCCTTTTCCAGATAGCCGTCGTCAGCACGGGTGGCATCCACGGCACAGAATTCCACCGCCACGCCCTTCGCCTTGGCGGTTGCCACCGCCACAGGAATCCACTGAAGCATCTTATCCGGCTTTTTGCGGCAGGTATATTCCATCCCCACCGGGGACACCGGCAGTTCGATCCGGATGCAGGGATGTGCCATCCCCTCCAGAGCCGCCGCCGCCAGCTCGATGCTCTCCTCGTTCATGCCGGCCGCCACCGACACCGTCGCCCTCCGGACAAAGGAGGCCATGGTACGCACAAGCAGGGTATCCGACCGCACCTGAGTGATGGCCGGCAGCTCAATCACATCCACCCCCAGCTTTTCCAGCTGGCGAGCAATCTCCATTTTCTCCCGGAAGGTGAAAGCCCCCTCCCGGCACAGGGTCGTGTCTGCAATCTTGATGGTTTTCATAAAATATGCTCCCTTCTGCGCCCCGTGTTGGCGGCGGCAAATAAAATAAAGCCCTGAGAATGTATACACATCCTCAGGGACGAAACTATCTTCCGTGGTACCACCCTAATTACCGTAAATACGGTCACTCTGCAAGGCTCCAACAAGCCTTCTGCCATGGTAACGGGGCAAGCCGTAGTAGCCTACTTTCCTGCGGATTTCGGTACTCTGCTCCGGAGCCAGAATCCCGCACCCTCCCGTACCGCCCTCCCAGCAACGGCGGCTCTCTGAAACGGTCTGTGAACGAGATGTTCTCCCTCAACGCATTTGTTTATGTGAATTTGCGTTGTATTATAGCACGTTAAAAGCGCTTTGTCAAGATAAATCGTAAAATTGATAAAGTATTTTTTCTCCGGCTGACAATACATCCCACCAACAATTGACAGGGGAAAAGCCGGGTGGTATAATGGCGGCAATCACTATGATTGGAGGTCTGTCCCCATGGATATTGCAAAACTGGATAAAAATCTGTCCATCACCACCACGGTAGACCGTCCCAGCCTTGTGTGGCTGGATGCAGCGGAGGAACCCTTTGTTACCTATGGGGCCGCCACCAAAAACCCCTACCTCCGCATGCCGGAGGATGCCGCCACTGCCGCCAGCGAAGGGGTATACTGGCTCTCGAGAAATACCGCCGGTATCCGTGTGCGGTTTCGCACAGACTCCCCTTATATCGCCATTCACGCAGAGTGGAGCGCCCTGTATCCTTTCTCTCACATGCCGCTGACCGGCTCCTGTGGCTTTGACCTCTACACCGAAAAGAATGGGCGGTATTTTTACGTCAACACCTTCGTCCCGCCGGCAGATGCCAACACCGGGTATGACAGCGTGGTGGATGTCAGCGACTCCATGCAGGACTATATACTGAACTTCCCCTCCTATTGTGAGGTAAGCCTTCTGTACATCGGTGTGCAGGAGGGATGCCGCTTCGAACAACCGGATACCTATTTCGGTACCGCCCCGGTACTGTTCTATGGCTCCTCCATCACCCAAGGGGGATGCGCCTCTCGCCCCGGCAACACTTATCAGAATATGCTCTCCCGCCGGCTGAACATAGACTACATCAATCTGGGCTTCTCCGGCAATGGCAAAGCAGAACAGCCCATGGCTGACTATATGGCCGGACTGGAACTGGCCGTCTTTGTCAGCGACTATGACCACAACGCCCCGGACGTGGACTATCTCCGGCAGACCCATTATCGCCTGTACGAAACCATCCGGGCGGCGCACCCTGACCTGCCGTACGTCATGGTCACCAAGCCGGATTACGACCAGGTTGACCCGGACTATTATTTCACCAACGCCCAGCGTCGGGCGGTTATCATGGAATCTTATATCCGGGCGGTAGCGGCCGGCGACCGGAATGTGTATTTTGTAGACGGCGCCATGCTGTTCGCCGGGGATCAGGCCGATTCCTGCACCGTGGACCATTGCCACCCCAACGATCTGGGCTTTTATCGGATGTATCGGGCAATGCTCCCCACCCTGGAGCGCATCCTGTACCTGCCGAAGTGATGGGATATGGAATTACCCAAGCGAAAGAATAATCGGTTGGAGAACTACGATTACAACACAGCAGGGGTGTATTTCGTGACGATTTGCACCAAGAATAGAAAACCGCTGCTGTGCAATATCGTATCGTGTAAAAACGATACCGTAGGGGACGATGCCCACATCGTCCCGAAGCCAATCGGTATAGTGGTTGAAAAATATATCAGAAATGTTCCCGAAATCGAGAAATATGTTATCATGCCCAACCACATCCATCTGCTCATCCGTATTGAAAACGGGCGGATGAAGGCATCCGCCCCTACGGTTTCGGTGCCGAATATTGTACGCTCTCTTAAAATTCTTACCACCAAAGAAATCGGCACCTCCATCTTCCAACGCTCCTACCACGACCACATTGTGCGGGATGAAACGGATTATGCGGAAATTTGGGACTACATCGAAAACAATCCGCAGAAATGGGCGTTGGACAGGTATTATGCGGAATAGAAAACTATTGCAATCTATCCTTTCCTATGCTATACTAAAATCGTGAGTGGGGACGGCACCCATAACAAAAAAACAGACTCACTAAACCGAATATTTACAGCAAAGGGGATGACACCCATCGAAAAAAACATCATTGTTGTAGATGAACAGGGAAACGAATATGAGGCGACCTACCCGAAACGGGCAAAAGGTCTTGTAAAAAACGGCAGGGCACGCTTCATAGATGACAACAAAATATGCCTTGCGTGCCCTCCACATACAGAATTGGAGGATACTATTATGTCAGAAAATAAAACCGTTAACACCCATGTTCCCGAGGAAGTCACCGAGGCTACTGCGACTGAGCAGACAGTCGTTGAGGCCACTGCGACCGAACAACCTGTCCTAACGATGGAGTACGTGCTGGGGAAGATCGAAGAGATTGCCAATGACACTTCCCATATACACGAGGCTATCGATATCATTAGCAAAATCAGATCCACCGGCCCCGGTGATGTGGGAACTCAAGAGCAAACCAAAGCCATTGCCGATATTGTGCGGTGCAGAGAAACAACCAATCAGCGGTTGATCGCTTTCTATGAGAAATTGTATGATGATTTGAAGTCTCAAAATTAGGCACCTAACCTAACAAATCGACCCCGTGACGCAATAAGCGTCACGGGGTCTCTTTTACGCTCAATTACAACTGTACTCTCCATAAGCCTCCCACTTCGAGGGAGGTGGCATTTGCGTAGCAAATGACGGAGGGAGTTATCCACGCAGAATATCGGTGCGAAAAAACACCCTCAAAAGGGGGAGCCTTGGCTCTATCCCACGATGCAAAAAGGCTCACAAGGCAACTGCCTTGTGAGCCTTTCTCTCTATTACAGCTCCATCGTCCAGCCGTAGGTGTCCTCGATCTTGCCCCACTGGATACCGGTGAGGGTATCGTACAGGTGCTGGGTCACGGGGCCGATCTGGCCGCCGTTGACGGCGTACTTCTTGCCGTTGTAGTTCAGCTCGCCAATGGGAGACACCACCGCGGCGGTGCCACAGCCCCACGCCTCTTCCAACGTGCCGTTCTCCATGGCCTCGGCCAGCTCATCCATGCTGATGCGGCGCTCGCAGACAGGGATACCCTCCGCTTTCAGCACCTCCAGGATGGACTTGCGGGTGATGCCGGGCAGGATGGAGCCCGCCAGCATGGGGGTGACCACCTCGCCGGCAATCTTGAACATGACGTTCATAGCGCCCACTTCTTCGATGTACTTGCGCTCCACGCCGTCCAGCCACAGCACCTGGGAATAGCCCTGCTGCTCTGCACGCTGACCAGCCCGGTTGGAGGCGGCGTAGTTACCGCCGCACTTGGCTTCACCCGTACCGCCACGGACGGCACGGACATCCTCGGTCTCGATCATGATCTTAACCGGGTTGATGCCCTCCTTGTAGTAGCTACCCACAGGGGAGGCAATAATAACATAGGTGGCGTTGTGCACGGCGTGCACGCCCAGCGTCTCGTCGTTACCGAACATAAAGGGACGCAGGTACAGGGAGGTGCCGGGGGCAGAGGGAGTCCACTCCTGCTCCATCCGCACAAACTCCGTCAGCGTCTCCAGCGCCACATCCTCCGGGATGGGCGGCAGGCACATACGCTCGGCAGACCGGTTCATACGGCGGATGTTCTCCAGCGGGCGGAACAACTGCACCTGTCCGTCTGCACGGCGGTACGCCTTCATGCCCTCAAAAATCTCGGAGCCGTAGTGCAGCACCGTAGAGGCCGGATGCAGGGCGATGGGGCCGAAGGGCACGATGCGGGCATTGTGCCAGCCCTCGCCGGCGGAATAGTCCATCATAAACATGTGGTCGGTAAAGTACTTACCGAAGCCCAGAATATCGCTGGCCGGTTTTTCTTTCGGCGCAGTGGTCTTGGTCACAGAAATCTGCATATCTGTCACTCCTTACTCAAAATCGGCACCGATCTGCAGTGCCTTGTAGTTGGCCTCCAGCATGGCGGCCTTGCGGGCAGAGATGACCTTGCCCAGCGTCGTCTCGATAGCCTCGGTCTTGTACTCGCCCAGCACCGCCAGCAGCTTGCCGACGATGATCATGTTGGCCAGGGTAGGGATGCCGTTGTCACCGGCCAACTTGGTGGCAGGGATGTAATAGGTGGTCACATCGGTGCGGTTGACCTTACGCTCAATGAGGGTGGAATCGGCGAAAATGATGCCGCCGGGTGCCACCGCATCCTCGTACTTATCCAAAGAGGGCAGGTTCATCGCCACCAGCACGTCCGGCCGGGTGACGATAGGCGAGCCCACCGGCTCGTCGCTGAGGATAACGCTACAGCTGGCGGTACCGCCACGCATCTCCGGGCCGTAGGAAGGAAGCCAACTGACCTGCCGGTCCTCCATCAGCCCCTTATAGGCCAGGAACTTACCGGCGAACAGGATGCCCTGGCCGCCGAAACCGGAAAACAAAAACTGTGTCTGGCTCATTTGTCACCCTCCTCTGCGCTTCTGTCCTTATACACGCCCAGCGGATAGTAGGGCAGCATATTCTCCTCCAGCCACTTGAGGGCATCCTGCGGCGTCATGCCCCAATTGGTGGGACAGGTAGACACTACCTCCACCAGCGAGAAGCCCTTGCCGTCCAGCTGGTTCTGGAAAGCCTTTTTGATGGCCTTTTTCGCCTTGCGGATGTTGGCCACGCTGTTGACGGTGACACGCTCCAGGTACTCGGGGCCCTCCAGCTCGGACAGCATCTCGCACACCCGGATGGGGAAGCCGCAGTGCTTAGTATCCCGGCCGTAGGGAGAGGTCTGGGTGACCTGCCCCGGCAGAGAGGTAGGCGCCATCTGACCGCCGGTCATACCGTAGATGGCGTTGTTGACGAAAATCACGGTGATGTTCTCGTTGCGGGCGGCGGCGTGCACCGTCTCCGCCATACCAATAGAAGCCAGGTCGCCGTCACCCTGATAGGTAAAGACAACATGCTTGTCGGGGTCGGCACGCTTGACACCGGTGGCCACCGCCGGGGCACGGCCGTGGGCGGCCTCGATCATATCGCAGTTGAAGTAGTCGTACGCCATAACCGAACAACCAACCGGTGCAATACCGATGGTACGGCCCTCAATGCCCAGCTCGTCAATGACCTCCGCCACCAGACGGTGGATGATGCCGTGGGTACAACCGGGGCAATAGTGCATCGGCATATCTGCCAAGGCATGGGGTTTATCAAATACAACAGCCATTATTCGGCACCTCCGTTCTTTGCCGCATTCTGAATAGCCTCCAACACCTGCTCCGGGGACGGAATGATACCGCCCGCACGGTTACACAGGGTAACCGGCTTCTTGCAGGATGTGGCCAGCTTAATATCCTCGATCATCTGGCCCATAGACAGCTCCACCGAGATGAAGCTCTTGACCTTGTCAGCGGCCGCCGCAAAGGGAGCCACCGGGAAGGGCCACAGGGTAATGGGACGGATCATACCCACCTTGATACCCTGCTTGCGTGCCTCGTTGATGGCATTCTTAGCCACACGGGAGGCGATACCGAAGGCGGCGACGCAGATCTCCGCATCCTCCATCAGGTACTCCTCGTACATGGTCTCGTTCGCCTCGATATAGGCGTAGCGCTCATACCGCTCGAAGTTGACACGCTCCAGCTCGTCCGGCTGGAGGAACAGAGAATTGACGATGTTGTGGGGGCGAGCCATATCGGTACCGGTGGTCGCCCAGGGCTTCTCCACCTTTTCGGCCTCCGGGAACTCCAGAGACACCGGCTCCATCATCTGCCCCATGGTGCCGTCTGCCAAAATCATGGCCGTCATGCGATATTTGTCTGCCAAGTCAAAGCCCTTTACAGTCAGAGAGGCCATCTCCTGCACAGAAGCCGGAGCCAGCACCAGCATCCGGTAATCGCCGTGACCGCCGCCACGAGTAGCCTGGAAGTAGTCGGACTGGCTGGGCTGGATACCGCCCAGGCCCGGGCCACCACGCTGAACATTGACGATCAGCGCCGGCAGGTCGGCACCGGCCATATAGGACAGGCCCTCTGCCTTCAGGGAAATTCCGGGGCTGGAGGAGGAGGTCATCACCCGCTTGCCGGTGGCGGCGACGCCATACACCATGTTGATAGCGGCAACCTCACTCTCCGCCTGCAGGAAGCAACCGCCGATCTTCGGCATCTTCTTGGCCATATAGGCGGCGATCTCCGTCTGGGGGGTGATGGGATAACCGAAATAATGGCGGCAACCGGCACAGATGGCCGCCTCGGCAATCGCTTCATTGCCCTTCATCAAAACCTTTTCAGCCATACTGTTCACTCACCTTTCCACCTTGATTACGCAGTCGGGGCACATCATTGCACAGGCGGCACAGCCCACGCAAGCATCCTGGTCGGTGATCTCCGCCGGATGGTGTCCCTTTTTGTTGATCTTGTCCGGAGCCAGCTGCAACAGCTTCTTAGGGCAGGCATTTACGCACAGCCCACAGCCCTTACAACGGTCGGTCTTGAATGTCAGTTTTGCCATGTTCATACCCTCATTCTATGTAAAATTCTTAAAACGGCTTGTTTTTTTGCAGTTCCAGGGGGAACAGGTTAGGTACTTTCCCTGTAAGTTCCGGTGTCAGCCCCACATCTGCGGTGGTCAGCACCACCGGCACGCCGGCGGCCTTAGCAACCGCCTCGGCATAGTCCACTGTGGCCAGCACATGGGCGGCGGTGGTCTCCTCCCCCAGATTGGAATTGTTCACCACGCCGGTAAAGGGAAGCCCTGCCGCGGCGGCAATCTCCTCCATCACCTCGATGGTGGAAGGCACATCCCGGGTCAGGGGGCGGTACTGGTTGACCACCATCCACATCTCGAAGCTGTCCTCCGCCAATATAGCCGGGGCCAGCCGCCCCAGCACGGTGGCGCCGCTGTCGTCTCCGCCGATGTCCAGCACCATCCGGGTCTGTTTATCGTCGGTGATGGCGTACAGGTCAGGAGGCAGGGACGGAATGTCTACATTGCTGTTGGCAAACCGGGAGCAGATGAGCCGGATACCGGCGTGCTCAAAAGCATCTGCACTGTCCATAGTGCGGAAATAGGGATTAACGATATCCAGGTCAGCCACCGTCACCGGCTGTCCCTGCTGCCGCATGGACAGAGCCAGGTTGACCGCAACATTGGTCTTACCGGTGCCATAGTGGCCACACAGGATGGTTAAACGTTTCTCATGCATATATCCACCGCCTTACAGCTTGTTGCGCTGGATCTTGCCGCTGACCGTCTTGGGCAGGCTATCCTTGAACACCACAATACGGGGATACTTGTAGGGCGCCGTATGCTCCTTGACGTAGTTCTGGATCTCCTTTTTCAGTTCCTCTGTCCCCTCGGCGCCGGGCACCAGCACAATGCTGGCCTTCACCACCTGGCCACGCACCTCGTCGGGGGCAGCAGACACACCGCACTCCAGCACGTAGGGCAGTTCCATGATGACGCTCTCGATCTCGAAGGGCCCGATGCGGTAACCGGAAGACTTGATGACATCGTCCACACGGCCCACATACCAGAAGAATCCATCCTCGTCACGCCAGGCGGTATCGCCGGTGTGATAGTAACCGTCGCGCCATACCTCGGCGGTCTTTTCGGGGGCGTTATAGTAACCGGTGAACAAGCCACAGGGGGCGCCGTCCGCCACACGCACCACAATCTCACCGGTCTCACCGGCGGGAACAGGATTGCCGTCGGGATCCACAATCTCCACATCGTAGATGGGTGCCGGCTTGCCCATAGAGCCGATCTTATGACCGGCACCTACCATATTGCCGATAATCATGGTGCTTTCGGTCTGGCCGAAGCCCTCGATGATCTGCAGGCCGGTAGCCTTCTCAAATTGCCGGTAGACCTCGGGGTTGAGAGCCTCACCGGCGGTGGTCATGTGCTTGACAGAGGAGAAATCGTATTTAGAAATATCCTGCTTGATCATCATGCGTAGCATGGTGGGCGGCGCACAGAAGGTGGTGATCTTGTACTTAGCAAACATGGGCAGGATATCCGCCGCATCGAATCGGTCAAAATCGTACACAAAGGTGGCCGCCTCGCACAGCCACTGGCCGTACAGCTTGCCCCACATGGCCTTGGCCCAGCCGGTGTCGGAGATAGTGAAATGCAGGCCATCCGGGTCCACATTATGCCAGTAGCGGGCGGTGTGGAAGTGCCCCAGTGCATACTTATAATTATGAGCGGCAATCTTGGGATAGCCGGTGGTGCCGGAGGTGAAGAACATCAGCATCAAGTCATCACCGCCGGGAGAATCCTCCGTGCGATTATAGTGGGTGGAGTACAGGGTGTACTCCTCATCGAAGCTACGCCAGCCCTCCCGGGTGCCGTTCACAATCAGCCTATGCTGTAAGCCGGGGCATTTTGCCGCCGCCAGCTCCACCTGATGGGCCACATCCCCATCGGCGGTACACAGCACCGCCGTCACGCCGGCCGCCTGGAACCGGTACTCCAGATCATGCTCCAACAGCTGGTTGGGGGCAGGAATCGCCACGGCGCCCAGCTTGTTGAGACCCAGCATAGCAAACCAGAACTGGTAGTGCCGCTTGAGGATCAGCATCACCCGGTCGCCCTTCTTGATGCCCAGGGATTTGAAGTAGTTAGCACACTGATTGGAGGCCTTCTTCATGTCCTTGAAGGTGAAGCGGCGCTCCATGTGGTCCCGGCTGATATGTAGCATCGCCAGTTTTTCCGGTTGCCACTCTGCCAGCTCATCCACCAGGTCAAAGGCGAAGTTGAAATTCTCAATATTCTTAAATTTGATGGAGGTGGGGGTGCCGTTTTCGTCCTCCTCCACATCGATATACTGCTTGTAGATGCGCTCCTTGTCGTCCCGTACCACCGCCGGCCGTTCCCGGATGGTCTTGGCCGGGGACAGCTCGGGGATGGGCTCGCCGGTGGGGTTGAGCACGATGGCGTAGAACACGCAGTCCCGGCCGCCGACGGCAATCATGCCGTGGGGGGTGTCGGAGTCGAAATAGATGCTGTCGCCGGGGCCCAGCACCTCCCGGTGTTCACCGATCTGCACCATCAGGTTGCCCTCGATGATCAGGTCGCACTCCTGGCCGGCGTGGGTGGTCAGCTCGATATCCCGCTGCTGGGCGGCCTCGTCATACACACTGCGCACATACAGCGGCTCGGCGATACGGTTCTGGAAGGCATAGGCCAGGTTGTAGTAGGTCATGCCGTGAGCCTGGGACACCTTCTGTCCGGCACCGGCACGGGTGACCGTAAACCCGGTCAGCTTAGGGCTGTTACCCTCGATAATATCGGTGACGTTTACATTCAGTGCCAAGGCACAGCGATAGATGAACGCAAAGTTCAGGTCGCTCTCTCCCGACTCACAAGCCAGATATTCCGTTACAGAAACGCCGGTCTTTTTCGCCATTTCCTCGGTTGTAAGCCCTTCCAGCTCCCGCAGTTCCCGGATGCGCCCGGCCATTTCCTTGATTTTATAATCAAGTCCTGTAATCTGTTCCATATCATTCTCCGTTCCGGGACGAAAAAGACACTCGTCCCAAAGTAATGACTTTGAGACGAGTGTCGTAAATTCCTTACAGCACCCGCGGTACCACTCAAATTGCTATCTGTGAAGATAACCACTCTCGGGGTCAAGCAACCCCTATGCCTTTACGCAGCAATCACGGGGAGGCTCTACTCACCTTACGGCTTTCTTTCTCCCGGCTCGGAAGCTACAAACCCAATCCCTGCCACAATGGCTCGCACCGGCCGCCATCTCTCTGGGGAGGCTGTGAAAAGGGCCCTCTTCGTCAACGCCTTTATATTAATTTGAACTGTATTGTACCACGTACACGCCTGTTTGTCAATACCTTTATGGATGCAAATTTTTACAGTTTATTGCGCTGAATTTTACCGCTGATGGTCTTGGGCAGGCTATCCCGGAACACCACAATACGAGGATACTTGTAGGGGGCGGTGTGTGCCTTGACGTACTGCTGGATCTCTTTCTTGAGCTCCTCGGTGGGCTGGGTGCCCTTGGTCAGCACGATGCTGGCCTTCACCACCTGCCCACGCACCTCGTCGGGGGCGGCAGACACGCCACACTCCAGCACATAGGGCAGCTCCATGATGACGCTTTCGATCTCGAAGGGCCCGATGCGGTAGCCGGAGGACTTGATGACATCGTCCACACGGCCCACGTACCAGAAATAGCCGTCCTCGTCACGCCAGGCGGTGTCGCCGGTATGGTACAGTCCGTCGTGCCATGCTTCGGTGGTCTTTTCATCATCCAGATAGTACTCCCGGAACAAGCCGCAGGGCACATCCTTATCGGTGTGGATGACGATCTCCCCCACCTCACCGGTGGCAACGCTGTTGCCGTCGGGGTCCACAATATCCAGGTCAAACTGGGGAGACGCCTTACCCATGGAGCCGATCTTGGGGGCGGTTCCCACCAGGTTGGCGATGGCCAGGGTGGTCTCGGTCTGGCCGAAGCCCTCCATGATCTCCAGGCCGGTAGCTTCCTTAAATTTCTTGAACACCTCGGGATTGAGAGCCTCGCCGGCGGTGGTCATGTGATGGATAGAGGACAGATCATACTTGCTCAGGTCGCCCCGGATAAGCATACGCAGCATGGTGGGGGGCGCACAGAAAGTGGTGATGTTGTATTTTGCGAACATGGGCAGGATGTCATTCTCGTCAAACCGATCAAAGTCATAGACGAATACGGCTCCCTCGCACAGCCACTGACCGTACAGCTTACCCCACAGGCTCTTGCCCCAGCCGGTGTCGGAGATAGTCAGGTGCAGACCGTCCCGCTCACAGCAGTGCCAGTATTTGGCGGTGACATAGTGCCCCAGCGCATAGGTGTGCTTGTGGGCCGCCATCTTGGGGTTGCCGGTGGTGCCGGAGGTAAAGAACATCAGCGCCGTTTCGTCACCGGCAGAGGCATCCTCGGGACGCTCGTACTTCCGGGAGAAGAGCTTGAACTCCGCATCAAAATCATGCCAGCCATCCTTTTTGCCACCTACCAGCACCTTGGTGATGGTCTGGGGGCATTTCGCGGCGGCGGCCGCCGCAATGTCGGCGGTGTCCCCGTCGGCGGTACACACGATGGCGGACACACCGGCGGCTTTGTAGCGGTACTCAAAGTCGTGCTCCTTGAGCTGGTTGGTGGCAGGGATGGCCACCGCCCCCAGCTTGTGCAGAGCCACCATGGCAAACCAGAACTGGTAGTGCCGCTTGAGCACCAGCATCACCTTATCTCCCCGTTTGATGCCCAGGGAGGTGAAATAGTTAGCCGCCTGGTTGGAATACTGCTTGATGTCCTTGAAGGTGAAGCGGCGCTCCGTCCGGTTGACGTCCAGGTGCAGCATCGCCAGCTTGTCGGGATAGCGCTCCGCAATCTCGTCCACCACATCGAAGCCGAAGTTGAAGGTATCGGTGTTCTTGAAGCGGATGCTCTGCAGGGCGCCCTTTTCGTCCTCCACCGTGTCCACAAACTTTTCGCACACCAGCGGCTCAGAGGACTTGGCGGTGACGAGGCTGGCCCGTACCTCCTCCTCCTTGGTGTCCTCGCCGGGCAACACCACGGCGCAGAACACACAATCCTGTCCGTCTACGGCGATCATGCCGTGGGGGGCGGAGGAATCGTAGTAAATGCTGTCGCCTTCCTCCAGCACCTCCACATGACTGCCCACCTGCACCTTTAGCTTTCCGCTGATAACCAGGTCGAACTCCTGGCCGCTGTGGGTAGCCAGATGAATGGGCTTATTCTGCTGGGAGGGGTCGTATTCATACCGCACCCAGTAGGGCTCGGCGATCTTATCCCGGAAACGGGGGGCCAGGTGGGCGATGTCGATGCCGTCCTCCTTGGCGGTCTGCTGGCCCTGCCCCTTTCGGGTGACCGTGTAAGAGGACAGCAGATTGGAGCTACGGCCCTCCAGCAGGTCGGTCATATCCAGGTCGAAGGCCAGGGCACACTTGTGGATAAAGCTAAAGGGAAAATCCGTCACACCGGATTCATACAGCTCGTACTGCTCGACGCTGACTCCTGTCTTCTCCGCCATGTCCGCTGTTGACAGTTCCAAAATCTCACGCATCTCCCGAATTCGGACTGCCACCTCTAAAAGCTTGTTGTTTTCTGCGGTTACCATGACTCTTCACTCCTTTTTTATGATAAAATAAAACACCCGTCTCAACCTACATTGAGACGGGTGTACAAAACACTCGCGGTACCACTCAACTTGCTACCCGAAACGGATAGCCCCTCTCGAGGCCCAACAGCCTCTATGCCTTGACGCAGCAATCACGGGAGCAGCTACTGACCACATAGGGGTTCGCCGTTCCGGCTCGGAAGGGATGGGTCACTGAAAACATCCGCTACTGACTCGCACCACCCGTCAGCTCTCTGAAAGCCTCTGCTTTCGACCGTCTTCGTCACAGCCTTTGTTTAGTTTTGAGCATTATAGCATTGCTCATTTCATTTGTCAAGCGCTTTTTTACAAAAAAGCGCTAAATCGGTAAATTTTTACAGCTCCACCTCAATGGGGGCATTCTTTTTGGGGGTCAGCTTGTAGCCCAGTTGGTAATACAACCGCTGCACACGCTTATCCAGCCGATACAGCACCACCAGCACAGCCGCCAGGACGGCCAGCACAGCCAGTATAATCAACCATACCCGTCCGGTGTTCTTCTCATTCTCCATGCTATTCACGCATCCTTTCATGGGTGACATCCTTTTCTTTTATTATAAAGGGCATGCCGCCCCTTGTCAATCCCAATTTTCATCACAGCCCAAAGACAGAGCCGTCCGCAGTGCTACCTCCAACCCGGAAGTGAGGGAAGCCTTATTCAGCCACTCCTCCCGGGTATGGGCGCCGCCCCCTTCCAGCACACCGATGCATACCGCCGGCACGCCCAACGAATGGGGGATGTTACAATCGGTAGAGCCGGAATGGCACACCGGGGACACCCGGCACACCTGCCGGATAATCGCCCGGCAGTGCTCCGTCAGCGCCGTCTGGGCAACCGCATCCACTTCTCCGGCACAGGGACGCTCCCCCATGCGCTCTACCTCAATCGTCGCATCTTCTCCACCGGCCGCCCCAAACACCGAGGCAAAGGTTTTCTCCATCTGGCGCAGACAGGCAAGGTCGTCCGACCGGTACTCACACAGCATAGACGCTTCCTGGGCAATGGTATTGACCGATGTGCCCCCGGTCACAAGGCCCACGTTATAGGTGGTCTTGCTCCCCTCTTTCTGCGGCACCGGTATAGCATACAGGTCCTGAATAATGCCGGCCAGCACCTCAATGGCGTTCCGGTTGCCAAAAGCATTAAAAGAGTGGCCGCCGGCCGTGCGGGCTGTCACCCGGTAGCGGTGGGAGCCTACACTGCGATCCACCATACCGGCAAAGCTGGTACTGTCAAAGGTGACAAACTGCCGGATACGGCCGGCATAATCGGCAAACAGCTGTCGGGTCCCTTTCAGGTTACCAAGCCCCTCTTCGCAGGCATTGCACACGAACAGGATACCGCCCGGAGGACAGAGCGCCTGCTGCACAAAATACTTGGCCATCAGCAACAGCACCGCCACGCCGGCGGTATCGTCTCCTACGCCGGGACAGCGGATAACCGCCTCGTCCTCGTAATACGGCAATGGTTCCCTGTCGGGGAACACCGTATCGGTGTGGGCGGCAAACACCGTCATGGTGTTACTCCCCTCGCAGTGCAGGGGAAACACCACATTCTGCGCCGCATCAATATAGGCGCCCTGTGCCCCGATACCCTCCAGATACCGCAGACAGTAGGCGGCCCGCTCCCCTTCCTCGTGGCTGGGGGCCGGGATGGCACACAACTCACGCAATATCTGCAACAGCTCTGCTTCATTTTGCTCAATAAATGTCTGTATCTCCATCATCTTACACCAGGCTCATATAGAATTTGGGGGCGGTCAGCCCATCGGCAGCACCCGGTACCGGGCGGCTCTCTATCCGGAGCTTGCCCTCCTGCCGCAAGGCGCGCAGTACCTCATACACCGCCAGGTCAGCCACCTTGACATCCACTGCCGGGAAGGTGTCCAGAGCAGCGATGACCAGATCACTCATGGTCTTATCCCCCTCTGCGAGCAACGGATACAGGCACTGCTCCACCCGTTTCATCTGGGCGGCATCCAGCGGCGCAACGGTACAGGGATGATTTTTATAGGGGGTGATGCTCACCCGGTCGCAGGTCACCGTGCCACAGCTACATGCCGGCAACAGCATCGGCTCTCCGGCATCCTCCGGAAAAGCCATAGCCGTGGAGGCCAAATACGCCCCATGAGAGGCAAAACTAAGCGCCATCGGGTAGCTGATACGGCTGAACGCAATGCCGTCCGGCTCTGCCAGGGACAGCAACAGCCCCACAATCTCCCCCGGCATCTCACAGTAGGCCTCCCCCATGGCGGTGGCGGCATCCGCCCCCTTGTCCATATTCCGCAGGACAAGCTGGCTCATCACATCGCTCATGTGCACCGCTGTACCGTCGGACAGCACATTATAGGCATCGCTCTCTGCCGTAACACGGGAATGCATGGTATACCCCTCTGCCAGCAGGCCCTCTGCCAGACGGTTATACTCTGCCATGCGTGGCTGAAACCAGCCTACCTCCCCATTGGCCACATAGGCAGTCTGCACCTCACCGTTGTGCTCCCCCACAAAGGGGTGCGCCCATTTGTCTCCACCGCCGGATTTAGACCGACTGTGGATAATTCCAATGGTGCCGGGCAGACCGGCCGCATCCATGGTATCCAGCAAGCGGTTTAAATCCCCGGTCAGCTTGGCGTAGTAGATTTTCCCTTCGTGGAGGGTGGCTATGCCGGTATAATACCCCCCGCACAGCCCCTCCTGCCGGCGCATCATCTCGATGAGAAGCGGCGCCGCCGGACGGTCACCCACATACCCAGCGATGTTACACATGGTTTTCTCCCCTTGCACAGATTGATTTCGTGAAAATCGTACCATACTCTATGTGAAAAGTAAAGACCCATTTTACCTGTACCGAATTTACACTCTATTCACACACAGGGCGTTGCGTAAAGGTAAAATATGGGTGTATACTGTAATAATTGTACTATTCTTGCTTATAGGAGAGAAGCTGTATGCTACAACTCAAAGACATCACCAAAGTGTACTCCCCCGGCGAAAATGCGGTCACCGCCCTGGATGGGGTCAGCCTGCAATTCCGCCACAGCGAATTTGTGTCCATCCTGGGGCAATCCGGCTGTGGCAAGACCACCCTGCTCAACCTGATTGGCGGCCTGGACCGCTACACCAGCGGCGACCTGGTCATCAACGGCAAATCCACCCGCACCTTCGGCAGCCGGGATTGGGACAGCTACCGCAACCACACCATCGGCTTTGTGTTCCAAAGCTATAACCTCATCCCTCACCAGACGGTACTGCAGAATGTAGAGCTGGCCCTGTCCCTGTCCGGCGTAGGCAAGGGGGAGCGCCGCCGCCGGGCTAAGGAAGCCCTGGAGCGTGTGGGCCTGGGCAACCAGCTCAAAAAGAGACCGGGCGAGATGTCTGGCGGACAGATGCAGCGTGTAGCCATCGCCCGGGCGCTGGTGAATAACCCGGACATCATCCTGGCGGATGAGCCCACCGGTGCACTGGATACCGAAACCAGCGTGCAGGTCATGGAAATCCTCAAGGAAATTTCCAAAGACCGCCTGGTGGTGATGGTTACCCACAATCCCGACCTGGCGGAGCAGTATTCCACCCGCATCATCCGGATGCTGGACGGTAAGGTCACCGGCGATACCGCCCCTCTTACCGAAGAAGAGATTGCCCAGGAGCAGGTATTGGAGCAGGAAAAGGCAGAGCGGGAGAAAAAGCAGAAAAAGCCCTCCATGTCCTTTTTCACCTCCTTTGGCCTGTCGCTGAAAAACCTGTTCACCAAAAAGGGGCGCACCATCCTTACCAGCTTTGCCGGCAGTATCGGTATCATCGGCATCGCCCTTATCTATGCCGTGTCCCAAGGCACCTCCACCTTCATTAGCACCGTACAGGAGGAAACCCTGGCCTCCTACCCGCTGACACTGGAGGCCACCCATGTGGATATGGGCTCTCTGCTGACCACCTTCATAGGACAGGCGGAAGCCTACGGCGACCACGAAAAGGATGCGGTGTATCAAAAGACCATGTTCTACGACCTGGTCAACTCACTCAACAATATGGAGACCAGCGAAAATGACCTGAAATCCTTCAAAGCCTTCCTGGAGCAGGAACTGGCGAAAACCGATGGAGATGACACTCTGCGGGACGCCCTGACCGGTGTGCAATACAGCTATAACCTCAATCTGCCCATCTACACCGAAAACGTGGATGGCACCGTTATCCTCTCCGACTCCCAGCAACTGTTGCAGGATCTGCTGGTGGAGTATTTCGGTATGGATATGTCCTCCATGATGAGCATGAGCGAATCCTACGGCTTCGGCGGCATGACCATGGGTAGTGGGGTCAACACCTGGCAGGAGATTCTGCCTGGCAAGGACGGCGAGCTGATCAACCCGCTGGTGCAGAAGCAGTATGACATTATCGACGGCGGTCGCTGGCCTGCCGCCTATAACGAGATCGTGCTGGTGGTGGACGAAAACAACGAGATCGACGATATGACCCTCTACGCCCTGGGCCTTAAGTCCAAGGAGGACATCGACGAGCTGGCCAGCGCCGCCATTGACAAGAACGAGGTAGACGTAAAGCGGGAAAGCTGGAGCTACGAGGAGATCCGTGGGATGACCTTCCGTGCTGTCCTCCCCTCCGCCTGCTACACCGTCGACCCCACCACCGGGCTATATACCGACCTGCGGGAGAGCCAAACCGGACTGAAATACCTCTACGATAACGGTATCAGCCTGAAGGTGACCGGCATCGTCCGGCCCAAGGAGGATGCGGTATCCTCTATGCTCACCGGAAGCATTGCCTATACCTCCGCGCTCACCGCGCATATCATCAACGAAGCGAAAGCCGCCCCGGCTGTGGAACAGCAGTTGACCAACTCCGCCACCGATATTTTCACCGGCCTCCCCTTCCGGGAGAATACCGGCTCCCTGACCAATGAAGAGAAGGAAAAGGAGTTCCGTGACTACATCGCCGGTCTGGATGAAAACGGCAAGGCGAAAGCCTATGTGAAGATCATGTCCATCCCCTCGGCAGAACAGCTGGATGGGATGGTCAAGCAGGCCATGAACGGCCTGACCAGGAAGGACATGGAAACCACCCTGAGCCAGGCGCTGGCCGCCCAGATGGGCATGGGCGAAAAAGAGATACTGGACTATCTCACCTCCATGACCGACGAGGATATGACCACCCTGTACACCAAGATGGTAGAAGAACAAGCCAAGATGCAGTACGCCGCCGGTGTGCAGGCACAGATGGCGGCGGTGCCGGTTGCCCAGCAGGCGATGGCGCTGACCATGGCGCTGGACACCTACACCCCCGAGCAGTTTGCCACCTACCACGACGAGGTGCTGGAGTTCTCCGAATCCACCTATGAGGATAACCTTATCGCCTTGGGCTGTCTTGACCTGGATGAACCGGCGGCCATCAACATCTACGCCGCCTCCTTTGAGGATAAAGACCGCATCGAGGAGGCCATCGCCAACTACAACGAAGGCAAGGACGAGCTGGAAAAGATCGTCTACACCGACTACGTGGGGCTGATGATGTCCTCCATCACCACCATCATCGATGCCATCACCTATGTGCTGATTGCCTTCGTGGCTATTTCGCTGGTGGTGTCCTCCATTATGATCGGTGTTATCACCCTCATCTCGGTGCAGGAGCGCACCAAGGAGATCGGTATCCTCCGGGCCATCGGGGCCTCCAAGCGGAACGTATCCAGTATGTTTAACGCCGAAACGGTGATTATCGGCTTCACCTCCGGCGCCCTGGGTGTGGGCATCACCTATCTGCTGTGCATACCCATCAACATGGTGATCCACGCCCTCACCGGCATCGGCAACCTGGATGCTGTCCTGCCCCTCCCGGTGGCAGTGCTGTTGGTGGCCATCAGCGTGGTGCTGACGCTGTTTGCCGGCATCATTCCCTCCCGGTCTGCCGCCAAGAAAGACCCTGTGGTGGCACTGCGCACTGAATAATACGCGGAGCAAAAAGCGCCCCATCCAAGCACAGGCTTGGATGGGGCGCTCTCTTTATGTACTTATTTGTATACCGTAATAATGTACTGGTCACCGTTCCAGCCATACCGCTTCCAATTCTTCAGGGAAGCGATGTCGTTGATTTCCGGGTCGTCCTTGTCAAACAGCGCCACCATAGCCTTATCGTAGGCCGCCTTGTTGGTAAAGCGGACACTGACGATCTCCTGCGCCGCCTGCCGGTCGAAGATCTCCGCTACCCCTTTCAGCGTATAGGTGCTCAGCTCGTAGTCGTTGTACTCGAAATAATCGTATTGGGTGCCGTTGCAGGGGACATCCTCAAAATAAATCTCCTCGATGATATGATCCCGTTCCAGCTCCTCCGTGGTCAGGCAGAAGAAGTCGTAGCAGGTCTCCTCCGGATACATCTGCCGCCCCCAATCATCCAGCAGGTCATGGTCATCCCAGGTCACGTCCATGTAATAGGACTCGCCTCCCATGACCACCCGGTTCCAGGCGTGATAGCCGCCGGTGGACCGGCTGTCCCCCTTGACGATGGTGCAAGGGATGCCCAGCTCGTTCATGATGAGCTGGAAGGATTTGGCGTAGCCCTCACACACCGCTTTCTTATCTACCAAAGCGCCATAGGCGGAATAAATGTACTCCACATCGGCATCGTGGACAGTCTTTTCTGCCTCCGCCAAGGCATCGTGGTCATAGAGGATGGTGTTGGCCAGATAATCGTGGACAAACTTCGCCTTTTCGTACTCGGTCGAATAGGCAGAAGCCATATCTGCCACCCGCTTCACCTCAGCCGACATGGCCGAGGTGTATTTGTCCGGGTTGACGGTATACTGCCAATACTCGAAGCTTACCAAACTGATTTCGATATAACTGCCACTTCCCAGCAGGCCCCGGTTTCCGCGCCAGCTACTGCTCCCCTGCACCCAGAACAGCTCCGGGTGATCGTAGGTCATGGCGATAGCCGCCCGGCCGCAGTTCTGCGAATACAGGTCATAGTCGATACCCTCGATGCGGCACTCCATCTTACCGTCCCGTACCGCCGCCAGCAGCTCCTCATAGATGTGCTTCTCGGTAGGGTTGAGCACCTCATAATAGGCGCAGTAGGTATCGTCGGTATTCAGCACCACATTGGTGGTGGTGTTGCCCTTAATGCCGGAGTCGATATCCAGGTTGGCGATAAAATTGCACACAGCAACGATAACAACGATAATCACGAGATACTTGAAGCATCCACCGAGGCAACCGCCCTTTTCGCCCTTTTTAACACTCATCAGCGGTGCCCCCCTTCTCCTCCGGCTGTTCTGCCGAAACAAGCCCCAACTGCTCGTCCGTCAGCGTGGGGTGCACCTTCCGCAGACTGGCACGGGCGGCACCCAGTACCGCCCCATCAGCATCCGACAGCCGATTGACCTGGGTGAAGCACAGCACATACAGCACCACCATCAGCAGGTAGAACCCAGCCTCGCCTACCGGGGTGCGGTAGGAGCAGGCGAACATGTACAGCCCATGCACCAGCGCCGGGATCGCCAGCGCCGCCGCCAGCCACAGCCAGGCCCCCCGATACCGCCGCCGGGTCACCGCACCGGAAAGAAACAGGGGCTTTTCCAGATCATTGGCGGTGGCACACTTGTTCCACATGGTGTAGCAGTACCCCATGACGATGCCAAAGAACAGATGCCCCGGCACCGAAGTCATTGCCCGGAGAAGTAAGGTATCCCATCCGGTGATCCAGGCATAGCGGATATTCTCCACCGCCGCAAAACCCAATGCGACAAAAGTCGCATATACCACCCCGTCGAACAGGCTGTTGAAATGCTTGCTGCGGTAGGTCAGCACGATGAGCACCGCCCACTTGGCAAACTCCTCCACCAGGCCAACGCCCAAAAAGGCACACAGGCCGCCGTGCAACGCCTCCATCCACGGGGAATCAAACACCACCACGCCCATCATATCATGGTTGCGATAAGCGGCAAACAGAGTATCAAACCATCCGGTCACCCGTCCCTCGCCGAGCAGCGTGGGGATGTACAGAGCACCCCCCACCAGGAACAGCAGTCCCAGTAGCCACCAAGGCTCCTTTTCCACCCGGTCTTTTTTGTAGATGTATACACACAGTAGCACTGCCGGCACCAGCGCCAGCAGAGAGATCTCCAGGGATGCATATTTCATGGTTATCTCCGTCCTTTATTTTTCTTCAATGAATAGACACCGCTTATTCCGGGAAGCGCATGGCGGCGTAGGCGGCGATGAGGTCTACCGTGTTGTCGATGCCCAGCTTCAGGCTGTCCACCACCAGGTCATAGCTGTCACTGCTGCCCCAACGGGTCTCCGCATAGAAATTGTGGTAGTTCGCCCGGCGTTTGTCCGTCTTGACCATTTGGTCGGCGGCCTTTTTCTCGTTGAGGTCGCTGTACTGAGCCACCAACCGCTGTACCCGGGCCTTGGGGTCAGCCCGGACGAACACCTTGACCACCTGCTCTCGCTTCGCCAAAGCGTAATCCGCACACCGGCCCAAAATGACACAGCTTTCTCCCTTGTCTGCCAGTGCCTGAATGGTCTCAAACTGCGCCAGAAAGATCTTTTGGTGGATCGGCATATCCAGCGAGTGGGCAGCAAATCCGTAATTGCCCAGGGACAGAGAATACAGCAGACTGCTGGTGGGCACCTCATCGTATAGCTCAAAATTCTCCGGAGCCAGGCCGCTTTTCTCTGCGGCCAGCCGTAACAGCTCCTTATCATAGTACGGAACACCCAGCTTTTCCGCCAGCTTAAGGCCAATTTCATGGCCGCCACTGCCGCACTGCCGTCCAATGGTGATGATGGTTCCTCGTTTCATGCACTATTCCTCCTTATCGCTGATAAACCATTTTTACAGCATTATTATAGCAAAACTCTACCAGCTTGTACAGAGATTTTACTATAAATCTTTCTCTTTTTGCATAAACTACCGCCCAAAGCCCAAAAACATGACAGAATTATGCAACAAAATTCCATCCTCCTGCCAAAATAATCCATTGTCATTCCCGGATACAAGGGATAGAATAATATCATGAGAAGTTTGGCTATTTTCAGCCAACCGTGACTAACGAAAAGGAGCGTTCCCTATGAAAAAGATTGCAATTCTGACCAGCGGCGGCGATGCCCCGGGTATGAATGCGGCTGTGCGCGCTGTGGTGCGTACCGCTATCAACCGGGGGCTGGAGGTATACGGTGTCATTCGTGGCTACAACGGCCTCATCCGGGATGAGCTGATTCCCATGACGCTGCGTTCGGTTTCCGATATCATCCACCGGGGCGGCACGGTGCTGTATACCGCCCGTAGCCCTGAATTCTGCACCGAGGCCGGTATGCAAAAGGCGGTAGAGACCTGCCACCGCCACGGCATCGAGGGCGTGGTGGTCTGCGGCGGTGACGGCTCCTTCCGGGGCGCACAGGATCTGACCCGTCACGGCATCCCCTGCATCGGTATCCCCTGCACCATCGATAACGACATCGCCTGCTGTGAAGCCACCATCGGCTATGACACCGCCGCCAACACCATCGTGGATATGGTGGATAAACTGCGGGATACCTCCCAGTCCCACGACCGTTGCAGCGTCGTAGAGGTGATGGGGCGTCACGCCGGCTGGCTGGCACTGACCGCCGGTATGGCCGTGGGTGCTACCAGCATCCTGGTGCCGGAGATTCCCTACCATTTTGATAAGGATATCGTTGACCGGATGCGGAACACCTCCACCACCGGCAAGCACCACTTCATCGTCATGGTCGCCGAGGGTGTGGGCCACGTCAACGAGCTGGCCGAACGCATCGAGGAGGCCACCGGCGTAGAGACCCGTGCCACAGTGCTGGGTCACGTACAGCGTGGTGGCAGCCCCTCTGCCCGTGACCGTGTGCTGGCCAGCCAGATGGGCAGCTATGCGGTGAACCTGCTGATGGAAGGCAAGAGCAACCGGGTGGTGGCCACCCAGTCCGGTCAGCTGGTGGATTTCGACATCAACGAGGCACTGGCCATGAAAAAGAGCCTGAACATGAATAAATATCAGGTCGCCAAGGAAATTTCCATCTAAACAGAGAACAGGCGTATGTGGCCATAGCCACATACGCCTGTTTTTTATAAATAAAATTCCTGCAAATCATCCAACCGGAGCAGGGCGGGCGGGTTTCCGCAGTGTACCCCTACATCCACATCGATCCAGGTGGGCTTGAACATAATTTTCCCTTTATGCTCCCGGCCGAAAGCCAACGTGGGGGTGTGGCCCAGCACCGTCATCACCCCGTCAAAATACACCGTGTCCGGCTCCAGCCACGCCCACAACAGCTCGTCGGCGGTATACTCGCTCAGTTTCTTATCCGGCGAGAAATTCTCCAGCCCGGCGTGCACCAGCAGGAAATGCCGACCGCCGGCCTCCACCGTTTCGTACAGCGGTGCCTCCCGGAGATAAGCCAGAATATCCTCCACCGCCTCCGGGTCGGTCTCCCGCAGGGCACCCAGTGCCTTCAGGGTCACGTCGCCTCCGTTTTGGGTGTAGTTGTACCACAACTGCATCTTTTCCTCGCTGAACGCCTCCACACTGTCTTCGGTAATCTCCTCAAACAGAAAATCACAGGACAGTAGCATAGCTTCATGATTCCCCAAAAGCAGCTGGGCGTTGGGTTGACACAACAGCCACCGCAGGACGCTGACACCGCCGTCATTCTGCCGGTCGATCACATCCCCCAGGATGAACAGCCAATCCGCCTCCCCAAATCCGGCCTTGTCCAATAGCTTTTGCAGGTCAGCCAACATTAGGCCGTGGAGGTCGGAGGTCACGTAGATTGCCATTACGCCGTTACCTCCCCATTGACCACCTCATCCGCACTGGAGATATACCGCTTCGCCTGGGTGGAAAACAGCCGGTAATACTCCCCACGCTGGGCCATCAGCTCCTCGTGGGTGCCGGTTTCAATCAGTTCCCCCTGGGACAGCACCAAAATTTTCGTCGCCACCGTAGCACTGGACAAGCGATGAGAGACGAAGATGGTGGTCTTGTCCTTCCGTAGCCGGTCAAACTGGGAGAACACCTCCTGCTCCGCAATAGCATCCAAAGAGGCGGTGGGCTCATCCAGGATGAGGATGTCCGAATCGCTGTAAAACGCCCGGGCGATGGCCAGCTTCTGCCATTGGCCGATGGACAGCTCCATGCCGTCGTCCTCAAAATACCGCATCAGCGGCGTATCGTACTGCCGGGGCAGGCACTGGATGTAGTCTGCGGCATTGCTGGCCTCGGCCGCCGCTTTGACCTCCTGCTCTACCACGCCCTTGTCAATATCGCCAAAGGCGATATTTTCCTTCACATTCACCGCATACTTGCCGAAATCCTGAAAGATGATGCCGTACATCTTATACAGCTCACCCACATCGTATTCCCGGATATCCCGGCCATCCAGCAGAATCACGCCCTCGGTGGGGTCATATAGCCGGGTAAGCAGCTTGATGAGGGTGGTTTTGCCTGCACCGTTGAGGCCCACCATCACCACGGTATCGCCGGGCCGGATAGTGACACTGATATGCCGTAGCACATCCCGGTCAGTACCGGGATAACGGAAGGAAACATCCCGCAATTCAAGCGTGTGCCCGATATGACGCTTGAGCGGCGCCGGGGCGGGAAGCAACGACTTAATGCCGGTCTTTTCCTTCATAAACACAAGCAGATTGTCGATGAACAGCGACCCTTCATACACCGAGGAAATGTGGGTCACCAGTGCCCCCACCATGGTGGAGATGGAGGTGAGCGCCCCGCTGTACAGCGAGTAGTCACCGATGCGCCCCTCCCCCCGATAGACGGTGTAGGCGATGTAGAAGAACAGCAGTCCGTTGACCAGGGCGGCCACCAGGGAGGTGATGATGCTCCAGGTACCCTCCTCCAGCACCAGCTTGCGGATGCCCTTAAAATACCTGGTGAACACGTTGTTGTACCGCTCCACAAAGGTATCCGACAGACCGAACAGCTTGACCTCCTTGACCAGGTCCTTATCCACCTGTACCTCGGAGTAGTAGTTCATCTGCCGCCGTTCCTTGGAGCGAAAACGCATATAGCGGAAATTCTTGTTGCGGTAGATAAAGGTGATGATGGCGCTGGGAATCGATACCACCAGCACCACCAGTGGTGCAAAGGGGCTGATCGCCGCCAGTACCGCAACAAAACTCACCATGCTGATAAGATTGGACGCCAAGGTAAAGGTGGCACTGAGGATGTGGATGGGCCGCATCCCTGCCTCCCGGTTGGCATTTTCCAGCTTAGCATAGAAATCCGGCATATCAAACCGGGCCAGGTCGATCTCCCTGGCCTTGGTCATGATCTTGACCTTTACATGGTTGGATACACGCTCACCGGCCAGGGTGGTCACCATGCCGCTCACCGACCCCACCAGCCGGCTGGCAAAGAAAAATCCGAACTGCAACACCAGCGGCAACACGATCATCCGAGCCAGCTCCATCGCCTCCAGCGTGCGGTCACCACGGAACAAGCTCTCCAACACATTCAGCAGATAGGCGCTGATGTACGCCCCCACCACCGGCAGAGCACCATTCAGCAGGGCCATCAGCACCATCAAAATGAGCAGGGCCGGCTTTGCCTCCCAGGCCAACCGGAATATGTAGAACAAGCGGCTGAAAAAGCCCCCTATCAGCTGTGACAGATACCGGGGCACATCCCGCAGATTTTTCGGCTTCGGCGGTTTCAGGCTATCCCGTATTTCCCACGGCGGCCGTCCGCCGCCCATACCTCCCGGACCCATAGCGTTCACTCCTTTTTGTTCATTGCATTTAATTGTAACAAAGGAAAGTGTATTTTTCAAGAATTTGCACATAAAAACTCAAAAATTATTCGCAGTTGTGCTTTCACAACAAGTATGGTATAATAAATAAACAAACACAACCTAGAGGTGATACACATGGCCTATACTGTGATGATGGTGGCGGCGGCCGGTAGCTCTACCCGGATGGGACAGCCGAAGCAGCATATTCTGCTGGGGGGCAAGCCTGTGCTTCTGCACACCCTGCTGGCTCTGCAGGCGGTGAAGAGCATCGATGAACTGTTGCTTATCGCACGCCCGGAGGATATCGACCACTTCGCCGCCCTGGCCGCCGATGCCGGGATAACCAAACTGCATACCGTCGTCCCCGGTGGTGCCACCCGTCAGCAGTCGGTGGCCAACGGTCTGGCCGCCCTGCCGCCGCAGACCACCCTGGTGGGCATCCATGACGGTGCCCGGCCTCTCATTACCCCGGAGGTAGTGGAGGCGGTGATTGCCGCCGCTGACCGCACCGGAGCCGCCGCTGTGGCCGTCCCGGTCAAGGACACCCTCAAGCGTACTGACGACAGGGGTGTTATCCTGGACACCCCTGACCGCACCAACCTGTGGCGTGTACAGACACCCCAGGTGTTTGCCCGCACCGCCCTGTGCGCCGCCATGGAGGCGGCAATCGCATCCGGGCAGGACTTTACCGACGACTGCCAGCTTATGGAGCAGGCAGGCCACCCGGTACACCTGGTGCCGGGGCTGGACACCAACTTAAAGCTCACCACCCCGGAGGATATCCGGCTGGCACAGGCTATACTGGGAACAAAGGAGGAACCCCCCATGCGTATCGGACACGGCTATGATGTACACCGCCTGGTGGAGGGGCGGCCGCTGATTTTGGGTGGCGTTACCGTCCCCTATGAAAAAGGCCTGCTGGGCCACTCGGATGCCGATGTGCTCACCCATGCGGCCATGGATGCTCTGCTGGGCGCCGCCGCCCTGGGGGATATCGGCAAGCTGTTCCCGGACAATGACCCGGCCTATGCCGGGGCAGACAGCCTCCGGCTGATGGAACGGGTGGCCGCCCGCATCCGGGAGGAGGGCTATGCCATCGGCAATCTGGATGTGACCGTGCTGTGCCAGCGCCCCAAGCTGGCCCCCCACATCCCGGCCATGCGAGAAAAGCTGGCCGCCGCCTGCGGCCTAGAGCAGGCCTGCATCAGCGTGAAAGCCACCACCGAGGAGGGGCTGGGCTTTACCGGTAGCGGTGAAGGCATCGCCGCCCACGCGGTATGCCTGCTGACCCGATAAACCGCCCTTTTTCGCCCATTTTTTCTTCACTCGACAGAAGCTGGCGGAATACACCGCCAATCTCTCCCAATCGACACCACCGTTTTCGTGCAAACTCTCAGCGAAGCCTCTATCCTATGGGATAGAGGCTTCGCTTTTTTTATTTTTCTTTGGTATAGCCTGGAAAAATACGGAAACCTTATGACAGAAAGGATGTGTGTATAATGAAAATCGACCTGAAGCATGAAGACGGCACGCTGACCGCCCTCCTCACCGGCGAGTTGGATCACCACACTGCCGGGGATATGCGGGAAAAGATCGATGCGGCCGCCCTGTCCGGCCGTTGTCGTCGGCTGGTGCTGGATTTTTCCGGCATCAGCTTCATGGATAGCTCCGGCGTGGGGCTGATCATGGGCCGCTATCGGCTGATGCAGACCATGGGAGGGAGCCTGCAAATACAGGGAGCCGGCCCACGGCTGGAACGGATGATCCGGCTGGCCGGATTGGACAAGCTGCCGATCTGGCCGGAAAATGAGAAAAATGAAAGGAAGAATGACCATGAAACCCATCAATGAACTGCGCATGACCTTCCCCAGCCGTTCCGCCAACGAAGCCTTCGCCCGGGCGGCGGTGGCCGCCTTTGCGGCCCAGCTTGACCCAGCGGTGGACGAGCTGGCCGACCTGCGTACCGCCGTGTCCGAGGCGGTGACCAATGCCATCGTCCATGCCTATCCCGACGAGTTGGGGCCGGTGACCCTCACCGTACAGTTGTACGAAAACGGCCGCATCACCCTGCGGGTGCGGGACAAAGGCCGGGGCATTGAAAACGTGGAAAAGGCTATGGAGCCTCTGTTCACCACCGGTGGCGAGGAACGCTCCGGCTTGGGCTTCTCCGTTATGCAGAGCTTCACCGACCGGGTACGGGTGCGCTCCACCCCCGGCAAGGGGACCACCGTTACTATGGATAAATACATAGCCCTGCGAGCAAAAGCACGCCCATGAGCCGGGAAGAATTTATCTGCCAGAACCTGGGGCTCGTCCATACCTGCGCCCGTCGCTTCGCCGGACGGGGCATCGAATACGATGACCTGTACCAGGCAGGCTGTGTCGGGCTTATCAAAGCGGCAGATGGCTTCGACCCCGACCGGGGTCTATGCTTCTCCACCTATGCGGTGCCACTGATATTGGGGGAGATGCGCCACCTGTTCCGGGAGGGGGGCGCTGTCAAGGTCAGCCGCAGTATGAAAGCGCTTTCACTCAAGGCTTCCAGGCTTCGTGAGCAACTAGCCAGCCTCCATGGGCGAGAGCCCACCGTGGAGGAACTGGCCACCGCCATGGAGGTGGAGCCCACCGTAGCCGCCCAGGCCATCGCCGTGGGGATGGCGCCTCTCTCCCTCACACGCTGGGACGAGGACACCGACGAACAGCTTGACCTACCCACCCCCTCTCCGGAGGAGCAGATCACCGACCGGCTGGCCTTGGAGCAATTACTGGCACAGTTGGAGCCACGGGACAGACAGCTCATCCGCCTGCGATATCTGGGGCGGCAGACCCAGCAAGCCACCGCCAAACGGCTGGGAATGACCCAAGTGCAGGTCTCCCGGCGAGAAAAAGCCCTCCTCCTCTCCCTGCGAGAGAAGCTGACGGTGTAACTTTTCCCTGATTTTGCTACGCCTCTTGTTTTTCCTCCTCAACTATGGTATACTGTCTACAGGATTAGGAGGGGAGAGCGATGAAGCACTTGCGCCTGAAACATACTTGGCTCTGCCAAATTCTGCTGTTCCTGCCAGCCGTTCTTTTGCTTGCGTTGGGATTTTCTATTCTGGCAATGAACGAAACTTGGTTTAACATTCTTCTCTTCTTTTTGTGTATGCTTTCGGCTCTAGCCTACCTGCTTCTCTTTTTTCCGTTTATACTTGGCACCGAGGTCGTGCTGGAGGAAATCCGCTATCACCAGAAGAATCGATTATGGTTTTCTCTGCATTCCTTGGGAGATAGCCCGGAGGCTGTTCGGGCAACGCTTCTCCGGCATATTGCCCGGCATGGTGAACCCTGCACCGACTTTGCCGTATCCCGGATAAAGCCTGCACAGGTGCAATATCGGCGATACGGTTCTCTCTCTTCTTGGTATTCCTCTTCAGAAAAGATCATTCACCTTTACGAAGTAGCACAGCTTGATAGGACTACCTATCAAAGCATCTTGGAATCCTCCAAGCAAATCACTGCACAGCTGAAGAAAAAAAGCCGCCCAGGTATGCTACTAACCAAAGAGGAGAAGCATGCGCCGACCTGTCGGGCGGTGGCAGTCATCATTCTGACCAATATCGCCGAGCCGGACATCCCGGCATTGGTGCGAAAAAAACGGGAATACAACGACACCGCCATTCTCCCTTGCGTGGTAGAATTAAGCTCCCGGCGATGCTGGTTTGACGGAAAGCGTGAGGTGTATATGGCCGGCAGTCTCCCCACCCCGGCAAAAAATCGTGCAATCGATCTCATTGTCAAAGTGGTGTTCGGAGGACATCTTCCGCTAAAAGGAAACGACGCCTTTGATTACAGCTGTATGGAGCCGGATTTTCCGGAAACTACCTTAATCGAGTATTTTCAGGAATTTTGGCGAGAATGGCGAAAGGATAAGAACGATACCGCCAAAATCGCCGCCCGTATGCACGGCGGCGAGGTGCTGGAAAAGGAAGACCTGCTGTTCATTAAGTATAATGGACGTGTTACCACGTTTTTAATGGATAAAGAGGCGGAAGCAATCGTCCTTTTCCCCAGCGAAACCTGGGAGTATCCTAAACAGCAAAGAATTTCCAAAGCAGACCGAGCCACACTCAAAGAAAAGGCTGTCCGCTATTTTGCTGGCAAAAATCAGACCGTTATTTTTGCAGATGCTGAAGACTAAGGCGAATACTGTCTATACCACAAATACAATAAAGGAGCGACCCAACCGGGTCGCTCCTTTTTCATTACAGTATATACACCTGGCAAGGGACACCACACTTTTTGCACCAGTCAATAACAAACTTCGTCCCCCGGGACTCCCCATTCCACAGCGCCACCACACAGTCTGCCACCTGCACGATCTCCTTGTTGCGCTGCAGTGGGGCGGCACGCTTGTATCGCTGATAATCCGGGAGGATCTCCCGAAGCTCCAACCCATTTTGCAGGGCGTATTCCCTGGCCAACATATCCACCCCTTTTGCGCCGCCGGAAATGATCTCCGTCACCCCTCTAGGGATGTATTCATCCAACCGAACATCCTTTATTCCCCTGGAGCCGATCACCGCAACCTTCATATCTCTTTTGTTCCCTTCTTATCGGTTTCCTTTAGCCCGGTTATGCGTCCTGCAAAGCATTTGACAGTTCTCCATGTCGGTTGCGCCGCCCTTGCTCCACGCAGTCACGTGGTCGGCGTCCATTTCGGCCATTATCCAGATACGTGTTCTATTGTTGTCGTTCCCCAAGGCGCACAAGGGACAGTTTGACCTGTTTTTCTCTTTTGCCCTGTCCGTCTGCCTGGCGTATACAGCCTTTTTGGTCGGCTCGTCAAACACACGTATATTCAGTAACCGATGGTCTGTACAGCCACCGAGAATATACGCATACACGCCCTTTTTGTCCTTTACATAAAAATCGGCGTACAGCTCCCGTAGCTTCGCAGACACCTCGTCTGGCGCATAAGCGTTCTGGTGGTAGCGCTCGTAGAGTTCCCCCCATGGCAGGCCCTTCATTTCCCCCTCCAAGTCGATAAAAACGCTGGACACCCAGTCGATCACGCTGGTAAAATACGCCTTCAGCTCGGTGATGCTGTCATCAAAGCGGTGGCGGCTCATATAGTCGTCAATGTTCCCCTTGCTCACCCAATCCAGCGCCGTCCGCAAATAGTCCTGGCGGAGCACATTGCCGGCAATATAGGCACTCCATTTTTGCACGTTGGCGTTCTGACTGTTGGAAAATTCCTCCTTTGCCTTGGTGACAAAGGGCCCGGAATGAATGGCGTTGGACAGCTCCTGCTCGTTGAGAGGCACACCGGCGATATTAATGGTCTTAAACCATTCCTTGATCTCGCTTTCTGTCCCCTCGCAGATATAAACGGTCAAGGGCGTTTGCATGATCTTGTCCTGCAGGTCGGCGGCCAGGCCGGAAAAATAGCGTGGTATGCCGCCTGCGTCCTTGATGGCAAACTTGCCTGTCACATACCGCCCGAAGCTGGTGATGCGCTGTTGCCCATCCAGCACCTCATATTTGTCCTCGTCAACCTTGGTGAAATAGAGCAGTCCCAATGGGTAGCCCTTCAGGATGGAGTCGATGACCGCCACATCCCGCTTACCGTCGGCGTATATGTAGTTGCGCTGGTATTCCGGCTGGATGGTCAGCCTACCCGAAAGGCCAAACAGGCCCTTGCCCTCATACTCATTGTAGACAAAGCCCTTGCAGATGTCGGCAACGGTGATGTCGGTTCTTAGGGTCGTAATCATGGCGACACCTTCTTTTCTGATTTTTTCATAAAGGCCTCCCTCATTGAAGAAGCCTCGACGGGACGTCGTGGGCGCCGTCCCCTACGGTGAGTTCCGCAAGCCGTGCGTAGGGAAGGCATTTATGCCTTCCGTAAAGCGGAACGGATAAATCCGTTCCCTACGATAGGGGTTGCAAAGGGCTTTTATGGTTCCGCAGTTTATTTCATTCTAATGAAAATTCTTTTATAAACCCTTTTTCCTCCTACCAAGGGCTGCGAAACGCCGCTACTTTCAATCCATAAACCACCCGAAAACCCTTTGCCCTCACTTTCTGTTGCCCCCAAAATCTCAAACTGTTCGGGACAGTATTTCTCCAAGAAGCTAATCGGCACCCCCATCACACCGTCATAATCACTGGGTATCGCATCGGTAAAGGGCACCTCGATGGCATCATAATTATCGTATTTCTGGTAGCCATTTTCTATAATTTCTTTGTGTCTGCTAAATTTCAGATTGTCCGCCATAGTCATCAGTTGCAACGGCTCGTGGCGTTTGCCGTGTTCGATATTGGTAAACCAGACGGACGATACATTTTTCATATTTACGCCGTCGATGACCTTGTCAATATCGTCGGGATTTTGTGTCTCAAACCACATTCCACCGCCCCATCCCGTTTTGCCAGACCATAGCTTATTCGTCATAATCAGCGGAAAGACCTCTTTATACGTAACACTGTTTTTGTTGCCAATTATGATAAATTTTTTATCCTTTTCAAATAGCCAATTCATAAAAACACGGTAAAGCGAAAACGGCGGATTAGTGACGATAATATCCGCCTCGTCCCGCAGAGCCTTCACCTCGTCACTACGAAAATCTCCGTCCCCTTCCAAATACCGCCATTCCAAATCGTCAATGTCAATCACGCCGGATTGATTGCTGTCCCTCGTCAGGGTGAAAATTTTGCCGTGCGTCTTGGTCTTATCCGCATCAAACTGCGGCGACTGTTCCTCAAAAAAGGATAACTGATAGCCGAGGCTGGTCAGATGCTTGCTTTCAAAGGCGTAGCTGGTGCTGATGAGCTTTTTTAAGCCGAAATTTTCAAAGTTTTGGGCAAAAAAGCGGGTGAAATTCGACCATTCCGGGTCATCACAGGGCAGAAGCACTGTTTTACCCCGGAATACGTCCGGGTCATATTCCAGATAGGCGTTGATCTCCCGCTGGATATCCTCATACTGGGTGTAGAACTCGTCATTCTTGGCGTTTTTGGCTTCGGATAGCTTGGCGTTGGCCATCGTGATCCCCCACAAATAAAAAAAGTGCGACAACCGAAGCCATCGCACCGAAAAGCACAAATCCCCGGATTGTCGCCAAACAAAACCGAAGCAAACGCATAGCAAAAGCCACACAAAACAGCCTCTTGGGAACTTGTGTTTTTACCAAATTCTCAAGACTGTTTTGCACAATAACAACAAGGACATACACTCCCCCGAAAGGGAATGTTATCCTGCGTTTGCTTATTAGGTTTTGTTTGGCTCTTTTAGTGTATCACAAATGGGGGAAATAATCAATATAAAAATTTAACAGGTAATCGGCTCGTCCTTGCCCTCCCGAAAAGGGAACGGCATAGTAAAAAAGGAGCAACCCAGTCGGGTTGCTCCTTTTGACTTGATACATTTTCAAAACGGTAGGGAACGGATTTATCCGTTCCGCCAAGGACGGAAGGCATACATACCTTCCCTACCTCTTATGCCTTGCCCTTGCTCCCCTTTGCACCAAAGCTGGTGCCGGAGAGAATATTGCTCTCATAGGTAAAGGTCAGTGCCTCCCGTTCACGCTGGCGCTTGAAGGCCAGGCTCACCAGCTCATCCATCAGGGCGGAGAAGGACACCCCTACCTCCTGCCACAGATAGAAGGACAGAGAGCCGGGGATGGTGTTGATCTCATTGACCCACAGCTCGCCGGTCTCCTTATCGTTAAGGAAATCAATACGGGCCACACCCAGGCACCCCAGTGCCTTGAAGGTCTGCACCGCCAGCGCCTGCACCTGCTCGGTCATGCCATCGGGTAGCTCCGCCGGGCAACGGCGCTTCAGGTCGGTCATACCCTTGGAGCCGCCGGATTTCCCGCCGCCTCCCGACAGATATTTATCCCCAAAGGTGAGGATATCCTCCGCATTCAGCGGCTCCTCGCAGGCCGAGGGGCGGGCGGTCTCGTAGTCACCCAGCACCGCACAGTTGATCTCACGCAGGTTAGGCACGGCACGCTCCACCAGCACCCGGTCAGCAAAGCTCACCGCCAGGTCCAGAGCGTCCACCAGGCTGGCCCGGTCTTTCGCCTTGGAAATACCCACCGAAGAGCCCAGGTTGACCGGCTTGACGATGACCGGATAGCCGATAGCGTCCTCAATCTCTGCCACCACCCGGTCGTTGTCCACGGCATATTCCTTGCCGGTGTACAGTTTCGCCTCCAGCACCGGCACACCGGCCTGGCGCAAGGCGGCCTTCATGGCGTACTTATCCATACCGAGGGCGGAGGAGGTCACATCACAGGAGGCATAGGGCACACCCAGCATCTCCAGATACCCCATCAGGGTGCCGTCCTCCACATTGGTGCCGTGCACCACCGGGATGGCCACGTCAAAGCCCCCCACCACGTTATTGCCAAACTTTTTCATCGGATAGCGCACCAGCTCCACCCCCTGGTCACCGGGAATGAGCAGGACACGGGTAGCCTCCTCCAGGCAGGTCTTCATATCCCGAAAAGAGGCAATCTCCTTGAGGTTATCCCCCACATAGAAGCGATTATCCTTAGAGATGTACAGCGGAAACGCCTCATATTTCCCGGCATCCAGCGCCGCCAGCGCCTGCAGACCGGAGATGATGGACACCTCATGCTCCACGCTGTGTCCACCGAAAATCACGGCAACTCTTGTTTTCATCGCCTGTCACCCTTTCATAAAAGATATGCTCAGAAATTATCCGGCAGGTCGTTTTCCAGCAATACAATACGCTGGCCCTCCGCCGGCAGACCGTTGACAAACTGCAAGCCCTCCTGCAGGGTTGCCGCTACAAAGATACGCTCCTCGGGGAAGCCGCCGGCCAGCAAGCCTTCCTTCAGCGGCGGCGCCTGCCGGATTCCCACCAGCACCGCCCAGTCACACCGGGTGGCGGCATATTCGCCCAGCTCCCGGTTGAGTGCCGCCTGACGCTCGCCCAACTCCACCATGCCGGGAGTCACCAGCACCCGCTGGGCATCAAAGCCGGCCAGGGTGTCCAGCGCACTGCGGAAACCGGCCGGGTTGGAATTGTAGGCATCGTCGATATAGCCATTAGGCAACAACTGTAGCCGGTGCTCTACCGGCTTGAGCAGACGCACCGGGTACACCATCTCCTTAAGCGAGATGCCCAGCGTGTGCGCCAGCGCCATACAACCGGCCAGATTCTGCACATTGTGGGCACCCAACAGCTTGGTGGCATAACGACAGCTTTCCCCATCCGGGGCAGTCAGAGTGAACTGACAGCCGTGGGTGTCCACGGTGATGTCGCTGTACCGATAGTCTGCCCCGCTATCCGGCCCGCCATAGGATACCGACGGTACCCGGACAGGGTGCGACCGGATATAAGCATTATCCACATTGAGGAACGCCGCCCCATCTGCCGGGATGGCATCCGCTAACTCAAACTTCGTGGCAATAATGTTATCAATACTGCCGAACGTTTCCAAATGCTGTTCCCCGATAGAGGTAAGAATCCCGTAGGCGGGGTGCACCAGGTCACAGATCTCCTTAATATCGCCGGCCTGCTTTGCTCCCATCTCAGCAATGAAAATCTGGTGGGAGGGGCGGAGCATCTCCCGCACCGTCCGCACCACACCCATCGTGGTATTGTAGCTGCCGGGAGTAGCCAGCACGTTATACTTGGCCGACAGCAGGGCGTGCAGGAACATTTTGACACTGGTCTTACCGTAACTGCCGGTAACACCCACCACCGTCAGATCGGAACGCTCCGCTAACCGCTTGCGGGCATCAGCCACAAAGCCGTCAGCAATTTTCTTCTCGATGGGGGTGTTGATGACATTCGCCACACCGGTGAACAGCCACACAATGATATTGATGATGCCCAGCAGGGCAAATCCCCGCACACCCCAAAACCAGTAGGCCACTCCAAACACCGCCAGCAGTAGCCCCTGGGTCACAAACAGCCGTTTCACCCGGGCGGTGACGACCAGCGGCTTTTTCGCCTTTTTCGGCCAGTTCAGAATGGCGGTAAGCAACAGAATAACCGCCCCACCGGCATACATGAAGGCCGCCGGTGTCCGTCCGTTGAGATACAACAGCAGAACACACAGGAAGGGAAGCATCCGGGGGATATTCACCAGCTTTTTCTCGTTATCCACACACCATTTCTTATACCGTTCGGTGCGGTAGGAGTTGAGCTGCAACATGTGGGTGAAATACCACGCCTGCAGGGCGAAATTCAGCACCGCTGCCACCAGCATGATCAGTTTCATGGCTAATTCCATGGTTTATCCCCCTTATTTCTGCGGTTTGAGAAAGCTGTCCAGCACACGACTGCACAGCCCCCACTGCTCGGCGAAGGCAAAATGCCCTGCTCCTTCCAAAACCACCAGCCCGGCATCGGGAATCTTCTGCTCCATCATCTTTCCGTCGGAAAGAGGGGTAGCGGTATCCGCTGACCCCCAAATAAGCAGGGTGGATACCCCAACCTCCGGCAACAGGTGTGTCAGGTCCTCATTGATACAGCGCACCATGGTGCTCCGCATCCCCTCGCTGGCACTACGGTAGTCGGCAGAGCCGGTCTTCCCCTGCATTTTCTTCGCCAGAGGAGGACACAGCCGTTTGGCCGCCTTGTAGCTGTATACCTTGATGTAATACTTTGCCGACCGCTTGGGCCGGATACCGGCGGCGTCCATAAACACCGCCTTCTCCACCGCCAGCGGCACCGGGCGGCGGGCCAGCAGTTTGATGCTGATGCGGCCGCCAAAGGAGTGGTTCATCAAAATCACTTTGGTCAGCCCCAGAGCGGCGGCAAAGGCTACCGTCCAATCAGCATAGTCGTCCACGCACCATGGGGTTTCCGGCTCGGCAGAGCCACCGAAGCCGGGCAGGTCAGGGGCTACCACCCGGCAATAGCCGGCCAGGTGGTCGATGAGCAACCGATAGGTTTCTGCCGGTGCGCCCCAACCATGAAGGAACAACACCACCGGGCGGTTTCCTGTATTTTCCGGGTCGGTATCCATATAGGATACCGGCCGGCCTTGTATCTCCACCGTCATGGGGTGTTCCTCCTTTTGCTTATTACTTCTCGTCGCCGGCGTATTCGATAATCTCAATGGAGGTGATGGTCACTGCCTTCACCGGCTTGCTGGAGTCCTTATCTACCTCAACCGCCGCAATGGCATCCACCACATCCATGCCGGCGTACACATGACCAAACACAGTGTGGCCACCGGTATACCGCCAGGCACCATCCAGATGGATGTTGCCACCCACCTTGGCATACAGCTCCCACACCTCATCCGGCACCAGGGTGGATACCGGGCTGACAGAGCTGTTGATGAAATCCTGCAGAGAGCCGTAGTACATCTCCATCTGCTCTTTACCGTACATCTGCACGTAGTAGTTATACGCCTCGGTGTAGTTTTTCACCAGCGTATCGTAATCGTAGTTTTCCTTCAGCTTATCTGCCGTGTCACCGGTAGGGCCAGCCTGGTTGATGAAGAACTGGCTACCGTTGGTGTTGGCACCGGAGTTGGCCATGGCCAGCGAGCCACGGATGTTCATCAGCTTCTTATCGAACTCGTCCTCGAAGCCCTCAGACTTCCAGATGTTGTCACCGCCGGTGCCGTCACCCTTGGGGTCGCCGCCCTGGATCATGAAATCCTTGATGACACGGTGGAAGGTCAGGCCGTTGTAGTAGCCATTCTTGGCATGGGTGGTGAAATTCTCCACCGCCTTGGGGGCCGCCTCCGGGAACAACCGGATAGAAATATCCCCCATGGAGGTGTGCATGATGGCTACCGTATCCCCCGCGGAGGGCATCGCCATCTGCTGGTCATAGGCCGCATCAGCGTAGACATCGGTGGGCTTATTGACCGCGGCGCTGTTGCCGTTGCCGGAGCCACTGTTATTGTCGTCTCCGGAGGTTGTCTTGTTGCCGCAGGCGGACAGACAGCCTACCAGCAGGACACATACCAGCAATAGGGAAAGCCATTTTTTCGTCAGTTTCATCGTTGTTTCTCCTTTATGCTTATTCATGGACGGCGGCGGGCGATGGGAGGACGCTCCTCCCCCAGCCCTGTCAACCGATCCAGTTCCCGAATCTCCGCACTGTTTTGCCGCAAAAAGGCTGCACAGGCCGGGTCTTCCATGAGAATCCGTCCGGCACGGCGCACCGCCCGGACAAACTCTCTCTGCAGAGGCACGTGGGCACATTCCCGTACCAACGGACACAGCCGCCAGCCCCGGGGGTCGTATACCGCCCGCACCCGGCCATCCTCCCCCACATAGGGGAACAGGGGGAACATCCGGCAAGCCAGCGGCCGCAAAGCCCGGTCGCAGTGACCGGCGCAGGTCAGGAGCGTACCGCCGCCCTCCGCCGGCTGTAAACGGAAGCCCTCATCCATAGGGAGTGCCTCCTCACCGGGGAACAGCAACATGCCGACGCTCTCCGCCGTAGCCTGACAGCATCGGCCGTCGCATACCTGTCCACAGTCCTCGGCCAGAGGGGTTATCTCCTCCAGCAGTGCCCGGGCCCGTTCAATCGCCTCAGGCATAGGTCTGCACATCAATGCCCAGGATGGTCACATCCTCCAAGGGCTTGTCGTTTGCGTTGGTGGCCACATTAGCGATGGCATCCACTACGTCCATGCCGGCATACACCTGGCCGAACACGGTGTGGCGGAAATCCAGGTGGGGCGTGCCGCCCACCTGCTCGTAGCCGGCCACCGTCTCTGCCGGGAAGGACTCAGCCAGACGGGGGTCCTTCATCTGCTGGAGCAGAGAGGGATGGACGCTGTCCGCCTGGACGATAAAGAACTGGCTGCCGTTGGTGCCGGGGCCGGCATTGGCCATGGACAAGGCACCACGCAGGTTGTGCAGTTCCGGAGAGAACTCATCCTGGAAATTGCGGCCCCAGATGCTCTCGCCACCGCAACCGGTGGCAGTGGGGTCACCGCCCTGAATCATAAAATCCTTAATGACACGATGGAACACAATGCCATCGTAGTAGCCGTTTTTGGCGTGGGTGGTGAAATTCTCCACCGTCTTGGGACAATGCTCCGGGAACAGCCGGATAGAGATGTCCCCCATAGAAGTGTGCATAATCGCAACGACATCGCCCTGCGTGGGCAAGCTCAACTGATTCATATCTATGTTCCTTTCCATAATTTCATGTTGTGATATGGTACGCAATAGCGCAACTCATTCCGGTTTCGTTGCAGGCGAAATGCCGGCTGTTTCAGTCGGCAAGGAATGATGTCGATGTGCTAAGAAATGCGAGTGTTTCTTAGTACGCCTTGCCCCAGTACACCAGCTTGTCGGCCGGCTTGCCACAGCAGACACAGGTATCCCCGATAATCTCCTGCTCCAGGGGCAGGCAACGGGAGCCCACACCGGTGACTTCCTTCACCTTGTCCTCGCAAGCCTCGTCGCCACACCACATAGCTTTGATAAAGCCATCGCCGTTCTGCTCCAGGGCGGCAGTGATCTCCTCCATGGTCCGGCAGGCGTAGGTGCGCTTCTCCCGGTTGGCCAGCGCCTTCTGGAACAGGCCGTCATGCACCGCCTTCAGCAGCTGGGGCACCTTCTCCTCCAGCTCATCCAGGCTGACCACCAGCTTCTCGCCATTGTCCCGGCGGACGATGACGCACTGGTTCTGCTCGATGTCACGAGGACCGATCTCCAGACGCAGGGGCACACCCTTCATCTCATACTCGGCGAACTTCCAGCCGGGGCTGTTGTCGCTGTCGTCCAGCTTCACCCGAGCAATGCCCTTCAGCTTCTCCTTCAGCTCGGCCGCCTTTTCCAGCACGCCGGGCTTGTGGGCGGCGATGGGCAGGATCACCAACTGGATGGGCGCTACCGCAGGAGGCAACACCAGACCGCTGTCGTCACCGTGGGTCATGATGATGGCACCGATGAGACGGGTGGTCACGCCCCAGGAGGTCTCGTGGACATACTGCTGTTTATTGTTCTTGTCAGTAAAGGTGATGTCAAACGCCTTAGCAAAGCCGTCACCGAAATAGTGGGAGGTACCGGCCTGCAGTGCCTTACCGTCGTGCATCAGCGCCTCGATGCAGTAGGTCGCCTCCGCACCGGCGAACTTATCGCTGTCGGTCTTGCGGCCCTGCACCACCGGCATCGCCAGATAGTCCTGGCAGAAGGTGGTGTACACATTCAGCATCTGCTCGGTCTCGGCAATCGCCTCCTCGGCAGTGGCGTGGATGGTGTGACCCTCCTGCCACAGGAACTCACGGGAGCGCAGGAAGGGGCGGGTGGTCTTCTCCCACCGCACCACGCTGACCCACTGGTTGTACAGCTTGGGCAGGTCACGGTAGGAGTGGACGATGTTGGCAAAATGCTCGCAGAACAGGGTCTCGGAGGTGGGGCGCACGCACAGACGCTCCTCCAGCTTCTCACTGCCGCCGTAGGTGACCCAGGCCACCTCGGGGGCAAAGCCCTCCACATGATCCTTCTCCTTCTGCAGCAGGCTCTCGGGGATAAACATGGGCATATTTACATTTTCGTGCCCCGTCTCCTTAAACATGCCGTCCAGAATACGCTGAATGTTCTCCCAGATAGCGTAGCCGTAGGGACGGATGACCATACAGCCCTTCACGCTGGTGTATTCGATGAGTTCTGCCTTTTTCACGATGTCGGTGTACCATTTAGCAAAGTCCTCATCCATGGAGGTAATGGCCTCCACCATTTTTTTGTTGTCTGCCATGACTTTAACCTTCTTTCAGGGAAATTTTACACACAATTAGACAGTATAGTATTATACTCTATTCTGTGGGGATTTTCAACCTTTATTGCAAAGTTCCCGGTAGAAAGTGTAATTTTTTTTGCATTTTCCACCCCGATGCCCCCGGTGTAAGGGGGATATAACTTCCCGTATTGCAATTTGCCCTAATCCATTCGACTTTTTTCGGGTGTTTTCACAACACGCAAAATGAAAAAGCCCTTATAAATACTAGGTTTTTCACATTTTCCACCGAGTTTTCCACCACTTTTGGGGAAGTTTCGTGGGGAAAACCGTCCCAGGAATGATTACTCCCTGTAATATTGTATATTTTTCTCTCCTTGCGCCCATACTGAAAACGCAGATAAAAGACAAGGAGAAAAGACCATGATAAAAGGCGTCAACCGACAGATGATCGAGGTCACCCACACCGGAAGCCCCTATTTTGAGCGTGCCTTTTTGGTGGTGCGTTCCGGCGGAGAGGTACCGCCGGCCGACAGCCTGCACCGCCTGGCAGAGAAGGTAGTACAACAGGCAGACACCTATGCCGGGCTGAAACAGCAACGGCGGCGGCAGTGGCTACAAAGAATCGGGTACGGTCTTGCCTGTGCCGGCAGCGGTGCCGGTCTGTACTGGCTGGTACAGATGGTCATGGGGTAATACACCGGGAAGGAACAATCCCTCCTCCCCCCACAGCACGTAGGGAACGGGGTTTCCGTCTCCCACATTGGATGTATCCGTAGGGGCGGATGCCCACATCCGCCCGCAATCTCCCACGGTCACAAAAACAACCCCGTAGGGGCAATTCATGAATCGCCCGCCCTGCTCCGGCATAGCCGATCCTCCACACGCAAAAGAAGCCTCGGCACACAGCCGAGGCTTCCGCTTATACAGTTATTCCCCTTGGGTCTTTTCACCGGTAGCAAAGGCGGTCAGCAACTTGAGACAAGCCTCACGCAACTCCGTTTTCTTGGAGGCAGTGCCACTGCCGGCTCGCACACCGCAGTACAGCTCCTTCGGTGCGTCCATCATAGCCGGGTTTTCCTTCTGCAAAGAGGTGGTATTCCACACATACACCGTGCCGTCCTCGGCCAGTGCTTCTCCGGTGATGGGCAGTTTGTCCAGGAATACCACATCCTCTGCCGTATCGGAGGAGATATTCTCCATGAACTCCTTGTAATACTTCGGCTCCCAGATAAACAGCATCACATCCCCCGCAAAAAGCCGGGACTGTAGCACCTGCTGGTTGGTGTAGTACTGCTGACTGCCGGGGTTGCTCAGATAGCAGTTCTGGATGTTCACCTCCACCGTACCGTCTCCATCCAAATCCTCGCCATAGGCGGCCAGCTCCTGCTCCAGCACAGCCAGCTGGCTGTCCAGCAGGGATTTCTCTGTCACCAGCATAACCTCGTAGTCTGCCGGGTTGCGGCTACACATCTGCACCACCAGCACCACCAGCACCACCACTGCAAACAAGCCGCCCCAAAAGTGCCACTTGTAGTGATACCAAAAATTCTCCCACTTTCCCTGGGGGGTCTTGGGAGGCTCTGCCTTGGGAATCGGTTTCAGCTCCTCCGGGTCAACGCCCCGCAATAAAAATTCTCTTGCCATGTCTTGTCCTTTCTGCACACAGTTCGGTATATGGCCAGTATAGCACGCCCTGCCGGATTTCGCAAGGGTGGAAATGTAAACAATTCATGACAAAAAACCAGACGCCCAACAGGCGCCTGGCTTTGGATGGTTTATTTCACTTTCTTTGCGTGCCAGATGCGGTCGTTATAATCCCGGATGGACCGGTCGGAGGCAAATACACCACTGCCGGCGGTGTTGAGGATGGCCTTGCGGGCCCACTCCTCCCGGTTGCGGTACAGCAGCCCGGACTCGGTCTGGGCACGGCAATAGTCCGCAAAGTCTGCCAGCACCATGTAGGGATCCTTACCGGTCAGGGAGCCGGCAATCTCGCTGTACTGCCGCCCCATGAAGCCCCGGTACATCTCGTCGATGGCCCGGTGGATATCCTGGTTCTGGTTGTAGATGGCACGGGGGTCATAGCCCATCGCCTTGCGGGCCTCTACCTCCTCAGTACGCATACCGAACAGGAACATATTGTCCTCGCCCACCGCCTGGCAGATCTCCACGTTCGCTCCATCCAGCGTGCCCAGGGTCAGCGCACCGTTCATCATCAGCTTCATGTTGCCGGTGCCGGAAGCCTCGGTGCCGGCCAGCGAGATCTGCTCGCTGATATCAGCGGCCGGCATCAGCAGTTCCGCCAATGTAACACGATAATCCTCGATGTACACAATCTTCAGCTTGTCACGCACCGCCGGGTCGCTGTCGATGAGCTTGCCCAGGTTGCAGATAAACTGGATGATCTCCTTGGCCAGGAAATAACCGGGTGCCGACTTGGCGCCAAAGATATAGGTGCGGGGGGTAAAGTCCATGTTGGGATTATCCTTCAGCTTGAGATAGGTGCTGAGGATATGCAGGGCGTTAAGGTGCTGGCGCTTGTACTCATGCAGACGCTTCACCTGCACGTCAAAGAGGCTGTTCACATCCAGAACATCCCCGGTCTGCTTCTTGACATAATCAGCCAGGCGCTGCTTGTTCTGCTGCTTGATGGCCATAAACACGTCCCGGGCGGCGGCATCGTCAGCATAAGGCGCCAGTTTTGCCAGCTCCGCCGCATCCAGGATGAAGCCGTCACCGATCTTATCGGTGATAAACTCCGTCAGGGCCGGGTTAGCCTGGCACAGCCAGCGGCGGTGAGCGATACCGTTGGTGACGTTGGTGAACTTCTCCGGATGCACCTGGTAGGCCTCCGGGAACACCGAGTGCTTGACGATCTCGCTGTGCAACTGGGACACACCGTTAACAGAATGACAGACAGCCACACACAGGTTAGCCATCTTGATAAGCCCATAGCTGATGATGGCCATGCGGCTCACTTTTTCGCTGTCGCCGCCGGTGGCGGCCATCATCGCCTCGCTGTGACGGCGGTTCAGCTCCTGCACGATCTGATAGATACGGGGCAGGCGCTGACGGAACAGATCCTCCGGCCAGCACTCCAGCGCCTCGGCCATGACGGTGTGATTGGTATAGGCAAAGGTGCGGTGGACGATATCGTAGGCCGCCTCCCAGCTGTAGCCGCACTCATCCAGCAGGATACGCATCAGCTCAGGGATGGCCAGGGTGGGATGGGTGTCGTTGATATGCACCGCCGCCAGTTCCGGCAGATTGTCCATAGTGCCGTATTTTTCCAGATGGCGCTGGACGATATCCTGCACCGAGGCGGACACCAGAAAATACTGCTGGCTTAGCCGCAGGCTCTTGCCCTCCCGGTGGTTATCCGCCGGGTACAGCACCTGGGTGATAACCTCAGCCATGGCCTTCTGCTCCATGGCACGCATATAGTCGCCCTGATTGAAAAGGGACATATCCATGCCGGGGGCGGTGGAACGCCACAGCCGCAGGGTGGATACACCCCGGCCGTCCTTACCGGCCACCATCAGGTCATAGGCCTGGGCGATAACGGTGGTGGGGTTTTCGTGGTGAATGTGGTGGAAGCCATGGTCATCCCACCACTCATTGATATGGCCGTCAAAGCACACCTCTTTGGTCAGCTCCGGACGGGGAAGCAACCAGCTCTCGCCGCCGGGCAGCCAGAAGTCCGGCAGTTCGGTCTGCCAGCCGTCCACCAGCTTCTGCCGAAAAATGCCGTATTCATACAGCAGGGAATAGCCGATAGCAGGAATCGCCTCGGTGGCCAGGCCATCCAGGAAGCAGGCCGCCAGACGGCCGAGGCCGCCGTTGCCCAGGCCGGCATCCGGCTCCAGCTCAAACAGGGTATCCAGCTTAACGCCGTACTCCTTCATCACTGCCCGGGCATCCTCGGTCAGGTTAAGGTTGTAGAGGGTGTTCTTCAAAGAGCGGCCCATGAGGAACTCCATGCTCATGTAATAGACCTGCTTGGCGTTTTGCACATGGGTATCGTGGATGTATTCCACACGACGGCGGCGCAGACGGTCACGCATCACCAGCACCAGAGCATTATACAGATGCTCATTGGTGGCGTCCGCCGGCAAGACGGAAAAGCTGTGCAGCAGCTTCTCTTCCAGCTGTTTTTTCAGCTTGGTGCGCTCGCTTGTCTTGGCCGTTTTGGTAGCGGCAGGCTTGGCCGCTGTCTGTTTCTTTTCAGTAGGGGTGGTTTTGCTCATGGATATTGCCTCCTTACGGATGGTTTCATTCTCAGTATACACTACACACCTAAAAAATGCAATAGTTAATTGAAAATGAACAAAAAATTTCCAGTTTGCACCGGTATTATGCGCCGTTTTAGTTAATTTAAACAAAAACAGACGTTTTCTGCGCCTAAGAAGTCTCCTTGCATGTGCTTTTTTGCAATAAAAAGCCCCCGGCAAAGCCGGGGGTTTTCCATATGCGGGCAAAGCCCTATGCTACTGGCGGCGCACAAGGGCGCTTTAATTTGCCGTCACTTGCATACGAAAGGCCTGCTGAAACCATGGAGGGCTCCCCTTGAGGACGCAAGGGGAGCTGGCACGGCGTTAGCCGTGACTGAGGGGATTCGATAAGAACACAACCCCTCCACCGCCGTTCGGCGGTCCCCCTCCCCGACTTCGCCACAGCGAATGTCGAACACAGGGGAGGCACG
>JAFURT010000003.1 GCA_017471765.1 Clostridia bacterium | reverse complement strand
GCAATATCAAGCCGTCTTTGACTACGATGCCACGGCAGGCAACTCTTACCTTATCCCAAGCACCAAAATAATTATCGCCTACGATTTCGATTGTTTCCATATTCCACACCTCGCCAAATTCTTGCTTATCATTTCATTTAGTATATCACAAAATTATTAATTTTTCAATCTACTTCAATCTTTTGACTCTTTTTCTTTATATAAGACTCTTATTAATCATCATGATTAATATAAGCATTATGACTCTTTTCCTTAAACATAGAGTAATTAGGGTTATGAAGATTGTTAAAGGATAAAGAATCCCTATACGAACTACCGAACTTATGCAAACAAAAAGCACACAGCCAGCCGGCTGTGTGCTTTTTTCTTTATTCCTCCATTTGCTTGCCCAGGAAGGCGGCGGCCACCTGCGCCAGCCGTACATCCCCCTCACCGGGGAGAGAGCCGGTCTCCGGCTGAATGAGGCACACCGCCCCGGTGATGTCCCCGGCGGCCAAGATGGGGGCCGCCACCGCCGCATAACGGTTCACCGCCTCCACCGGCTGCACCCGTTGCCCAGCCGCCTGCGCCACGTAGGTCTGCCGTCCCTCCATCACCTCGTCCAGCTGGGAGGAGACACGCTGCTCGTAAAACTCTTTCCGGTTAGCGCCTGCAGCGGCAATCACATGGTCCCGGTCGCATACCAGCACCGTCATGTTGCACGCCCGTGCCAGCACATCGGCATACTGCACCGCAAAAGGGGACAGTTCCCCCACCGGGGAGTATTTTTTGAATACAACCTCCCCATCCTTCTCGGTAAAAATCTCCAACGGGTCTCCCTCGCGGATGCGCATCGTGCGACGGATTTCTTTAGGGATCACCACACGACCCAGGTCGTCTATTCTGCGAACAATTCCTGTTGCTTTCATATATACATTTCTCCTTAAATTACAAATTGTGTTGTTATTATCTGTATTTCTGGGAGAAATATACCGCAAGATTTACTTTTTGGACTGTTTATAACTCATCAACTATCGCTTGATATACTTAACAATGAATTGATAATTGAAAAACATACAAAAATCCATATAATGAAATTGTAAGCTTACAAAAACAAATTTTGGAGGTGCCATAATGACTATAAAAATTGGTGCTATTATAAAAAAACTACGCACAGAAAACAATGTTACTCAAGACGCCCTTGCAACCGCTATCGGTGTTACACCACAAGCAATTTCTCGTTGGGAAGCAGAGGGAGGTTATCCGGATATTGAGTTACTCCCTGCTATTGCCGATTTCTTTTCAGTAAGCACTGATGAGCTGCTCGGTTATAAAATGTCCGAACGCGAAAAGAGGCTTGCAGAAATAAAAACTGAAATGTCTAGACTTGCAGAAATTGGGACAATTGAAGAAAGAATCAACTTTGCAAGGATAGCATTGTCAAAATATCCATCTGACTGTGAAATTAAAGAAAATCTTGCGGTATGCTTATATCATATGTATATTGACACAAAAAACGAAGCACTACTACCCGAAGCAGAAAGCCTTGCTTTGTATGTCATTGAGAATTGCAAGGATGAAGATATCCGTTACGATGCAATCAACACATTAATAAGCATCTATTCTGCAACCAAAGACACAGCGAAAGCACTAGAAATGGTTAATTTGCTGACACCCATGAAATACTGTCGAGAATTTGCAAAATCGTCTGGTATAGGTGACGGTAATAATGAAATATACAAGCAGGATGAAATAGACAAGCTGACAGATTGTTTAGGTACATCAATAAGCAGTCTCACCCTTGATGATGAACTACCAAATGATTCATCCACTTGGGATAAGAAAATCAAAATGTTAGAGATATCAAATGAGCTTTATTTTATGATATACGGCGATAATTTAATGTTTTATCATTGCCGAGTAGCATTTAACTATTGGATTATTTCCACATATCAAATGTCGCAGGGGAAAATCGAAGAAACACTGTCTTCTCTTGAAAAGATGTGTAAGCACGCGGTTGCATACGATTTGTCATATAAAAATGACCATGGCAAGCGCTATACATCAATTCTTGTTGATAAGATTGTTTATTCTGAACCGAGCAAAGATTTCCACGAGTTAAAAGAGCATTCTCAGTGCTGGTATATGCTCGATCACTTACAAAACAAGAGATACGACCCGATTCGTAACGATAAACGATTTGTTGAAATTGAAATAAAGCTAAAAGAATACGCAAGATAAAAACTCAAGCGGAGTGATTTCACTCCGCTTTTGCCATGTAAAAAAACACTTAAAACCCGTTTTTTGACACCAATGCGTTCAATGGGGCAAACCAGCGAAAACCCCAGTTTTTATGCGGGTTTCAGGCGGTTTGCCCCATTATAACACAAGCCTCAATTCTTCTAACAATTCCGGTTGCTTTCATATATAAATTCTCCTTCTCAAATAACATCGTAGGGCGGGGGCTTGCTCCCGCCGTTAGTTTGTACGGGATTGGCGGCAGGAGTAAACCCCTGCCCTACATAACAAAATTTTCAAATTGTGTTGTTATTATCTGTATTTTGGGGAGATTTATACTGTGAATTTACTTTTAAAATGAAATATGATTGCAAGCAATACAATACTGTTTGCCAGGTGTCAAATATCACTTTACATATCACTCTCTAATTTTGATAGGCATACCAAAATTGCTCTGCTCTCCAAAAATATGTTGAACTTTGGTTTTTGGTGCAAATTGAGTTCAAATTAAAAAGACTGTGAAATTTTCCACTTTATCGTTGCAAAGGGGTGAAAACTGTGGTATACTAAATCTGTATATGATAAAAACCCCTGATGAAAGAGGTACCCCATGAAAACTTCCTATTCTGAAATCACCCCTTATATCGCCCAGTTGGCACAGCAATCCTGCGAGAAAAACGGCATTCGGCCGGATATGTATCCCCAGCACCAGGTATACCGTGGTCTGCGTGATGTCACCGGCGCCGGCGTAGTCACCGGTCTGACCGAGGTGTCCCGCATCACCGCCCGCAAGCCCGGCCCGGACGGCAGTCTCCAGCCCTGTGAGGGCGAGCTGTGCTACCGTGGCTACAACATCCGTGACCTGGTGGGCGGCTTCCAGAAAGATAATCGCTTTGGCTTCGAGGAGGCCATCTATCTGCTGTTATTCTCCGAGCTGCCGGACGAGGGCGAGCTGATGCGCTTCAAGCGTGAGCTGGCTCACTGCCGCAGTCTGCCCCCCTCCTTTGTCCGGGATATGATCCTCAAGGCCCCCGGCAAGGACATGATGAACATCCTCTCCCGGTGCGTGCTGGCGCTGTACGCCTATGACGACAATCCGGACGATATTTCCGTGGCAAATGTGTTGCGGCAGTGTCTGCAGCTCATTTCCGTCTTCCCCATGCTGGCGGTGTACAGCTACCAGTCCTACCAGCACTATCACCAGGACAAGAGCCTGTTCATCCATCTGCCCCGACCGGAGTATTCCACGGCAGAAAACCTGCTTCACCTACTCCGTGAGGACAGCCAGTTCACCCCCCTCGAGGCGAAAATTCTTGACCTGGCGCTGGTGCTCCACGCCGAGCATGGCGGCGGTAATAACTCCACCTTCACCACCCATGTGGTCACCTCCTCCGGCACCGACACCTATTCGGCGGTGGCGGCGGCGCTGGGTTCTCTGAAGGGCCCCCGCCACGGCGGTGCCAATATCAAGGTGGTGCGGATGTTCGACGACATGAAAGCGACCATCGACCCCACCGACGACGGGCAGATCCGGGACTACCTCTGCCGCCTGCTGGATAAGAACGCCTTTGACCGGGCAGGTCTTATCTACGGCATGGGCCACGCCGTCTATTCCCTGTCCGACCCCCGTTCCGATGTGCTCAAGGAGTGCGCCAAGACCCTGGCCATTGAGAAGGGCTGCGAGGAGGAATACACCCTGTATGAGAAGGTGGCCCGGATGGCCCCCGATCTGATTGCCGAAAAGCGGAAGATGTACAAGGGCGTCAGCGCCAATGTGGACTTCTACTCCGGTCTGATCTACCGGATGCTGGAGCTGCCCTGTGAGCTGTTCACCCCCCTGTTTGCCGTGGCCCGCATCGCCGGCTGGAGTGCCCACCGCATCGAGGAGATCCAGAACGCCGGTAAGATCATCCGCCCTGCCTATATCAACGTCAAGGACGACCGTCCCTATGTATCCTTGCAGGATCGACTGGTGATGGAATAATCCGCTTCCCCTGCCGCCGGCTTTCTGTCCGGCGGCAGTTTTTGTTGCCCCTTCGACACCAAAGCCGGAGAAAAAACCAAAAAACCGGAAATTTTCGGAAATTTTTTCATTTTTTTAGCATTATGCCTTGCAAAATCGAAAAAATTTGTGTAAAATAGGGAGGGTATTTGGGATTTTGCAGAGGCAGAGGGGGCTCCCCCCCTTGTTCCAAATCCACAAAGCCACAAAACCGCCGCCTTGTTGCGGAGAGTGTATACACGCTGCTGTTGCCGTACAGGGCTCGCTGTGGGGGTGGTATACGCTTTTCCACGGCGACTTATGTTTAGCAAAAAGGAGTGCTTTTCATGTCAAACCGCATGTTCCAGGGAATCATCCACCAAACGAGAGAGGCCATCGACCGCACCGTCGGTATCATTGACGAGGGGTTGACCGTCATCGCCTGCAGTGACCTGGGGCGGGTGGGTGCACCGGCCGCTATCAGCACCGATGCCTTTACCGTCGCAGACAGCTTCGTGCAGGATGGGTATACGTATATGCCCTTTGGCACCCGTCCCCACTGCGAGTATGTGCTGTTCGTGGAGGGCACCGATGACAACGCTGTACGGTACGCCTCCCTGCTGGCTGTCACCCTGTCCAACCTCAAGCAGTACTACGACGAGAAGTATGACCGCAGCAATTTTATCAAGAACGTCATCCTGGACAACATCCTGCCCGGTGATATTTATCTGAAGGCCCGGGAGCTGCACTTCAACAGCGATGTCTGCCGGGTGGTGCTGCTCATCCGTGTGCACACCCACACCGAGATTTCCGCTTTTGATGTGGTGCAGAACCTCTTCCCGGACAAGTCCAAGGATTTTGTTATCAACATCAACGAGAGCGACATCGCCCTGGTCAAGGAGATCCGCTCCGGTATCGACTCCAAAGACCTGGAAAAGCTGGCTCGTTCCATCGTGGATACCCTGGGCAGCGAGTTCTACACCCAGGCCACCGTGGGTATCGGTACAGCGGTAGAGCGCATCAAGGACCTGGCCGGCTCCTTCAAGGAGGCACAGGTGGCTCTGGAGGTGGGCAAGGTGTTCGACAACGAGCATCCCATCATCCGCTACGACCATCTGGGTGTGGCTCGTCTGATCTATCAGCTGCCCACCACCATGTGCGAGATGTTCCTGCGTGAGGTGTTCAAGAAGGGCTCTATCGATTCGCTGGATCAGGAGACCCTGTTCACCATCCAGAAATTCTTTGAGAACAACCTGAACGTGTCCGAGACCTCTCGCAAGCTGTTCGTCCACCGGAACACGCTGGTGTACCGCCTGGAGAAAATTAAGCGGCTGACCGGTCTGGATCTGCGTGAGTTTGATGACGCCATTGTCTTCAAGGTTGCTTTGATGGTCAAAAAGTATCTCAGCGCAAACCCGGTCAAATACTAATTTGGTATATTAGCGGCCGTCGGCAGAACCCTGTCGACGGCTGTGGTTGCTTATATCCGGCCTCGTCTGCACGGCCTTCCCGCCCTGCAACTGGCAGGATTTTTCACTTGCACCCCCCTCCCTACACCTGTTATACTCGTATTAGTGTCTGCGCCGTGATGGGGGCACCGGCAGCGACATATATCCGTTTGCTGATTTCGGCACACCCGTGCCTTGGATAGCCGCACTGGGCGGCAGTACGCAAAAAGGAGGCGTATCGAATGATCGAGTTTCAAGGGGTCTACAAGACCTACCAAACCGGCAGCCATGCGCTGGAGGATGTGAACCTGCACATCGATGACGGCGAGTTCGCCTTTATCGTCGGCGCTTCCGGCGCCGGTAAAAGTACCTTTCTCAAGCTCATCATGCGGGAGGAAACCCCTACCGCCGGTGAGGTGATTGTCAACAACTACCGCCTGTCCCGCCTCAAGCGCAACCAGGTGCCGTATTTCCGGCGCACCATGGGCATCGTGTTCCAGGATTTCCGGCTCATCAACACCATGACGGTGTTTGAAAATGTGGCCTTTTCCATGCGGGTCATCGGCAAGAAAAAGAAAGAGATCGACCGCACCGTCAAGCATGTCCTGCGTGTGCTGGACCTGCACGAAAAGGCCAACCGCTACCCCCTGGAGCTGTCCGGCGGCGAGCAACAGCGTGTGGGCCTCGCCCGGGCACTGGTCAACAAGCCGGCCCTCATCATTGCCGATGAGCCCACCGGCAACGTAGACCCGCAGATGTCCCACGACATCGTGGAGATGCTCACCCAAATCAATGAAAAAGGCACCACCGTGCTGATGGTCACCCACGAACATGAGCTGGTGCATCAGTTTGACCACCGGGTCATTACCCTGGAAAAGGGGCATATTGTCTCCGATACCGGAGCGCCTATGCGCCCGGCCACCGTGTCCTTGGGCAGTCTGGCCGCCGAGGCAGGAGGTGACACGCTATGAAGCCCCATGTCATACGCTACCTCATCAAAGAGGGGTGCCGCAATACCTGGCAGAACCGGCTGATGGCCTTCGCTTCCGTAGGCGTGCTCATCTGCTGTCTGTTACTCACCGGTTTCTCCTACCTGCTGTTTGTCAATGTGGACCACATGTTCCAGAACGCCTATGAGCAGAACGTGATGGCGGTCTATCTGGACAGCGACCAGGACGAGGAAGCCGTCCGGCGCATTGGGGATACCCTGCAAGGCATGAGCAACGTAGCCTCCCTGTCCTTCCTGTCCAAGGAGGAGTTCCTCGCCCAGTACGGCGAGGCGCTGGCCGACAACACCATGGAGAGCTTCCAGGGGGAAAACAACCCTCTGCCGGACACCTACATCGTCTCCCTGCGTGACCTGGCGCTGTTCCAGCAGACGCTGGACGCCATCTCCGCCATCGACGGTGTGGAGGAGGTCTCCTACGACGCCAACACCGCCGCCACCCTGACCAAGGTGCGCCAGGTGGTCCTGGTGGTAGGCGGCAGCATCATCGTGGTGCTGCTGGCGGTGTCCCTGTTCATCATCGTCAACACCATCAAGCTGACGGTGTACAACCGCCGGCTGGAGATCTATATCATGAAATCCGTAGGCGCCACCGACAGCTTTATCCGTTTCCCCTTCGTGGTGGAGGGTATGCTGTTGGGGCTCATCGCCGGCGGGGTGGGCTTCGGCCTGATCTCCCTGCTGTACAAGGTGCTGTACAGCCACTTCTCCTTTGATAATCCGTTGCTCTCTCTGGTGCCCTTCTCCCAGGAATGGCTCCCCCTGCTGGTAGGCTTCCTGGCCGGCGGTACGCTGGTGGGCGTGTGCGGCAGTATCATCTCCATGAGTAAATACCTGAAGCAGGAAGGGGGGCTACGCTCATGAATATGACCTGTAAACATCGACTGCTGTCCCTGCTCCTGCTGGGGGCTCTGCTGATCGGCATGGTGGGCAGTGTCCCCACCGAAGCGGCCACCATGAGTGAGCTGGAAAACAAGCTGGAGAAGCTGGAAAAGCAGGAAAAAGAAATAAAAAACAACCTGGCCAGCGCCAACACCGATCTGTCGGCCAGCCAGGAGCGCAAGGACCTGCTGGATTCCCAAATCGATAATGTCACCGAGCAGATTGACCTGCTGGAAAGCCAGCTGGCCACCACCAACAAGAGCATCCGGGACAAGCAGGCGGAGATTGAGCAGGCGGTGGCAGATATCAAGGCGAAAGAAGACGCCATCCGCGCCACCCACGATCTGCTGGGGCAACGGCTGCGAGCCATTGCCAAGACCGGCAACCTGTCGGCCATCCAGCGTCTGCTGAACACCGACAACTACACCGACTATCTGCTGAAGGCTAAGGCGGCGGAATGTATCGCCCGCCAGGACCAGCAGACCATGGACGAGCTGGAGGCGGCTCTGGCGGAGATTAACCGCCAAAAGGGCCTGCTGGAACAGGAGAAAGCCGCCATTGAGCAGGAAAAAGCCAGTCTGGAAAGCCTTAAGGCCAAATCCGACAGCAAAAAGAAGCAGTTGGATACCCTGTATGCGGCCGCCCAGTCGGAGGTGCGAAAGCTCCAGTCCACCGTCTCCTCTTATAATAAAAAGTTGGAGGAGACCCGGAAGAAGATCGAGGAGGCGGATGCCGCCATCGAGGCTCTCATCAAGTCCACCCAATCGGTAGGCAAATACGACCAGAGCATGATGTACTGGCCGGTGCCCACGGTGCGTGCCATCTCTTCTTACTACGGCGAGCGTTGGGGCACGATACACCGGGGCATTGACATCGCCAACGGCCCCATCCCCATCTACGGGCAGAATATTGTGGCCGCCGCTGACGGCGTTGTCATTGCCGTCAACTACACCAGCTGGTACGGCACCGGCTGGAGCTACGGCTACGGCTACTGCGTCATCGTTGACCACGGCGTAGACAGCAAGGGACGTTCCATCCACACCATGTATGCCCACGCCTCCAAGATGTTTGCCCGGGTGGGTGACAAGGTGGTGGGCGGCAAGACGGTGCTGGCTCAGGCGGGCAACAGCGGCGACGTGAACGGCCCACACCTGCACTTTGAGGTGCGGGTAGACGGTGTCCGGGTGAATCCCTACGGCACCTATGTTCACCCCAACGTGAACTAAACGAGGTGGAATGTTATGAAGAAAAAAATCAGTATCAGCACGGCCATCACCCTTATCCTGCTGGCCATTGCTTTGACGGTTTCCCTGACCATGATGCTGGCTATGCGCCAGTTCAACAATCAGCTCCAGATGGTGGGACAGCGGCAAGCCATGTACACCCACATCAACGATGTGGATAAGACCGTGCGGAAATACTATCCTGACCTGGATGAGGAGACTCTCCGGCAGGCGATTGCCCAGGGGTATATCTACGGCATCGGCGATACTTACGCCGCCTACTATACCCCCACCCGCTTTGCCGCCGAACAGCTGAAGCTGGCGGGCAAAGCCGCCAATGTGGGGATCAGCCTGTGCCTGAATGCCGAGGGGAAGATTGCCATCGGCCGTGTCCACGCCGACTCTGCCGCCGGCAAAGCCGGTGTCCGGGTGGGCGACGTGCTCACCGCTGTGGATGGCCAGCCCATTGAGGGTAAGAGCCTGTCCGAGCTGCAGACCCTGGTCACCTCCGCCGAAAAGGTGCTTATCAGCATCCAGCGTGGAGAGGAAACCCTGGCCTACGAAATGTCGGCCTATCAGTACACCGTCCGCACGGTGCAGACCAGCATGCTGGGCACCGTAGGCTATATCAAGATCACCGCTTTTTACGAAAACACCCCCGACCAGTTCCGGGCGGCGGTGGACTCCTTAAAGAGCCAGGGCGCACAGGGCATCATCTTCGACCTGCGGAATAACGCCGGCGGCCTGCCCTCTGCGGTGCAGGAAATTCTGTCCTACGTCATGCCCATCGGCTCCTATGGCACCACCAAGGATACCACCGGCCTGGTAAACAAGCTGGCTTCCACCGTGAACAATCAGTTGGGTGTGCCCACCGTGACGCTGGTCAACAGCAGCACCGCCGGAGAGGCGGAGTTCTTTGCCGGTGTACTGCAGGAATTTAGCCTGACCACTGTTGTGGGGCAGACCACCGCCGGCAAGGCGAAATACCAGGAATACTTTGTGCTGGAGACCGACTCCTCTGCTGTCAAGCTGACGGTGGGCGAATACGGCCTGCTGAAAGCCGGCTCCTGGCAGAGTGTGGGCATCCTCCCCTCCCACGAGGTGGCCTTGCCCATCGAGCAGGCGGCTATCTATCAGTTGCTCACCCCGGAGGAGGATGTGCAGATTCAGGCGGCTCTGGGGCAGATTACCGGCGGTAACCGCGCCCCGGTAACCACTACGACCACCGGCATGGCCAGCACTACCGCCGGCACAGGAACGGAAACGACCGGTAGCACCACCGCCGGCACAGCCACCACCACAAAAGCAAAGTAAAATTTATACAAACAGGATTATTTAAACCGAATTATACAAGCAGGATGGCTCATCTGTTAGCAGATGGGCCATCCTTTGTTTCCCCGTTCCCTGAAATCCGCAAGAAAGCGGAAAAAAGAGGATTTTCTGGCACTTTCCTCTTGACTTTACTTTGATAAAGTGGTAAAATGCCCCATATCACGATTTAAGGAAGAGGTTATGCCCTATGGCACCGTTTGACACGCCCTCCATTGACCGGCTGTTTGCCGCCATTCTGCGGCTGGAGACCCGGGAGGATTGCGCCAAATTTTTTGAGGACATCTGCACCATCAAGGAGGTGCAGGACATGGCCCAGCGGCTGGATGCCGCCGTCCTGCTGGACCAGGGGGTCAACTATCAGACCATCTCCGAGCAGGTAGGCATCTCCACCGCCACCATCAGCCGGGTGAGCAAGTGTCTCAACTACGGTAGCGGTGGCTACCGGGAGGCTCTGGCAAAAATGAAGGAGGCAGACGCATGAATACACAGCCAAAAGACCAGCAGGTGCTATCCGCCCTGCGGCAGGTATATAGTCAGTATGGGTATCAGCCCTACAAGATGAGCAAGTTTGAGGAATATGACCTGTATGTACAGAACAAGGACTTTCTCATTTCCGACAGCGTCATCACCTTTACCGACACCAACGGCAAGCTGATGGCTCTCAAGCCGGACGTGACGCTGTCCATCATCAAAAACAGCAAGGAGCAACCCGGCTGTGTGCAGAAGGTGTATTACACCGAGAACGTCTACCGGGTATCCGCCGCCGCCCATCAGTATAAGGAGATCCTCCAGGCTGGCTTGGAGTGCATGGGAGACATTGACGAGGTACAGCTCCATGAGGTGCTGGTGCTGGCCGCCGCCAGCCTGGACAGCATCCACAGCGACTGGGTGCTGGATGTGTCCCATTTAGGTGTACCGGAAGCATTGCTGGCCGGTCTGAGCCCGGCGGTCAGTGCCGACCTGCTGGCCTGCCTGGGAGAAAAGAATCCCCATGAACTGCGCCGCCGCTGTGAGGCGGCCGGGGTGGCCACGGAGACTGCCGACAAATTGTGTCTGCTTATCTCCACCTACGGCCACCCGGACAAGGTGCTGCCGCTGTTGAAGGAGGCACTGGCGGACACCGCCGCCGTGGAGGCCATCCGGCAGTTGGAAACGTTGCTGACCCCCTTTGCCGGCACAGCGGTGGCAGACCGCCTGCGGGTAGATTTCAGCGTGGTCAGCGACAGCCGGTATTATAACGGCCTTGTTTTTAAAGGCTTCGTCAACGGCGTGCCGGATAGCGTACTCTCCGGTGGCCAGTACGATAAACTGATGCGGCGGATGGGCCGTAGCCGTGGGGCGGTTGGCTTTGCGGTGTATCTGGATGAGCTGGAGCGCCTGGAGCAGGCTGACCCCGGCTATGATGTCGATACCTTGCTGCTGTATCAGCCGGGCTGTGACCTGGCCGGGCTGAAAAAGGCCGCCGACGCACTGCGGCAGGAGGGCACCGTTTCGGTACAACAGCAGGTTCCTGCGGAGCTGCGTTGCCGCCGGATGCTCCGTTATATCAATGGGGAGGTGACACCCTGTGAGTAAGCTATTGAATGTGGCCCTGCCGAAAGGCCGGCTGGGCGAGAAGGTATACAGCCTGTTTGAGCAGGCCGGCTTCCCCTGCCCCTCTATTAAGGAAAATAACCGCAAGCTGATTTTTGAAAACCCGGAGGCCGGGGTGCGGTATTTCTGGGTCAAGCCCTCCGACGTAGCCATCTACGTGGAACGGGGCGCCGCCGACATTGGTGTGGCCGGCAAGGATATCCTGCTGGAATATGCACCGCAGGTGTATGAGCTGTTAGACCTGGGGCTGGGTAAATGCCGCATGGCGGTTGCCGCCCCCAAGGCCTTTCGGGACAACCCGGCACGCACCCTGCGGGTGGCCACAAAGTTCTCCCGTATCGCCAGCACCTACTATGCCGGGCTGGGCCGGGATATTGACATCATCCATCTGAACGGCTCCATTGAGATTGCTCCCATCCTGGGGCTGTCCGATGTGATCGTGGACATTGTGGAGACCGGCACCACTCTCAAGGAAAATGACCTGGAGGTCAAGGAGACCATCGTCCCCATCAGCGCCCGCTTGATTGCCAATAAGACGGCATTCCAGTTTAAAAACGAATCTATTGAGAAAATCCGGCAGCAGATGGCTGCCCTGATGAAACAGGAGGCAGAAGCATGATTAAGATACTGCCATACGGCCAGGTGGCCGCAGAGGATATTTTTGCCCGGGTGGTCCCCACGGTGGATGTCACCGGAATTGTAGAGGATATCATCCGCACCGTCCGTGCCGAGGGGGATGCGGCCCTGTATGCCTATACCGAAAAATTCGACGGTGCCCGGCTGACCAGCCTGCAGGTCTCCCCCGAGGAGATCGCCGAGGCGGTGGCGGCGGTGGAGCCGAAATTCATCGAAGTACTGAAAACAGCCGCCGCCAACATCCGGGCGTTCCACGAAAAGCAGGTGCGCAACTCCTTCATCCTCAACGACCGCCCCGGCATCGTCATGGGGCAGAAGGTCATCCCCGTTGACCGGGCAGGTCTGTACGTCCCCGGTGGCACCGCCGCCTACCCCTCCACCGTGCTGATGGACGCCATCCCGGCCAAGATTGCCGGCTGTCCGGAGGTGGTAATGGTGACGCCTCCCGGCAAGGACGGCAAGGTAAACCCGGTCATCTTGGCGGCGGCTTCCATCGCCGGGGTAGATAAAATCTTCAAGGTAGGCGGCGCACAAGCCATCGCCGCCCTGGCCTACGGCACCGAGAGCGTGCCTAAGGTAGATAAAATCGTAGGCCCCGGCAATGCCTTCGTAGCAGAGGCTAAAAAGCAGGTGTTCGGCGTGGTGTCCATTGACATGATCGCCGGCCCCAGTGAAATCCTTATCGTGGCTGACGGCAAATCTGACCCTCGCACGGTGGCCGCCGACCTGCTGTCCCAGGCAGAGCACGACAAGCTGGCCAGCGCCGTACTGGTCACCGACTCCATGGAGCTGGCGGTAGCGGTGCAGGCGGAGCTGGAGGTGCAGATTCCAAAGCTCTCCCGGGCCGAGATCGCCCGGGCCTCCATTGACTCCAATGGAAAAATCATTGTAGCCGACGACCTATGGGCGGCCATCGAGATTTCCAACGAGATTGCCCCGGAGCACCTGGAATTGTGCGTAGACAACCCCTTTGACTATCTGGATGCCATCCGGCACGCCGGCTCCATCTTCATGGGTCGGAACTGCCCGGAAGCCCTAGGCGACTATCTGGCTGGCCCTAACCACACCCTGCCCACCGGGGGCACCGCCAAATTCTCCAGCCCCCTCTCGGTGGACGATTTTGTCAAGAAAACCCAGTATACCTATTTCACCCGACAGGCACTGGAAGGGGTGGCCCGGGATGTGGCCTTCTTTGCGGAAAAGGAAGGGCTCACCGCCCACGCCAAGAGCGCTGTCGTCAGATTGGAAGATGAAACATGAGCCGTTTTTTCAGCCATAAGTTTGACCGGCTGACCCCCTACACACCGGGAGAACAGCCCCAGGACAAGCAGTATATCAAACTGAACACCAACGAATCCCCCTTCCCCCCCTCGGAGAAGGCACAGACGGCGGCGGCTGAGGCGGCGGCACGGCTACAGCTGTACCCCGACCCCACCTGCAAGGAACTGCGGGAAAAGCTGGCCGCCCTGTATGGGGTAGGCCCGGAGGAGGTCATTCTCACCAACGGCTCCGACGAGGTGCTCAACTTCGCCTTCATGGCCTGGTGTGACGACACCCGCCCGGCACTCTTCCCCGACATCACCTACGGCTTCTACAAGGTGTTTGCCGAGCTGTACAGCCTCCCCTACACCACCTGTCCTCTGGCGGAGGATTTCTCGGTGCGGATAGAGGACTATATGGGCTGTCACAAGACGGTGTTCCTCGCCAACCCCAACGCCCCCACCGGGCTGGCCCTGTCGGTGGCGCAGGTGGAGGAAATCGTGAAAAGCAACCCGGACAGCATCGTGGTGATCGACGAGGCGTATGTGGATTTCGGCGGAGAGAGCTGTGTGCCGCTTATCCGGCAATACGATAACCTGCTGGTTACCGGCACCTTCTCCAAATCCCGCTCTATGGCAGGAGCCAGACTGGGCTTTGGCTTCGCCTGCCCGGCACTGATACAGGATCTGGAGACCCTGCGCTATTCCACCAACCCCTACAACATCAACCGGATGACCATGGCGGCAGGCCTTGGGCAGCTGGCCGACGAGGACACCACCCGGGCAAATTGCCGCACGGTGATGGAAAACCGGACGTACACCGCCGAAAAGCTTACGGCGATGGGCTTTACCGTGATTCCCTCCTGCACCAACTTCCTCTTTGCCTCCCACCCGGCCATCACCGGTAAGGACTTATATCTCAAGCTAAAAGACCGGGGCGTGCTGGTGCGTCACTTTGATACCCCTCGTCTCACCGCCTACAACCGCATCACCATCGGCAGTCGGGAGCAGATGGACGCTCTGCTGGCCGCCACACAAGCCATTCTGGAGGAATAACCTATGCGTACTGTCACTATTGCCCGCAAAACCGCGGAGACAGACATCCACCTCACCCTCAATCTGGACGGCGAGGGAAAATCGGACATCCGCAGCAGTTGCGGCTTTCTCGACCATATGCTGACCCTGTTTGCCAAGCACGGCGGCTTCGACCTGACCCTCACCTGTGACGGAGACACCTATGTGGATGACCACCACACGGTGGAGGATATCGGCATTGCCCTCGGCTCTGCCTTTGCCCAGGCGCTGGGCGATAAAAAAGGCATCACCCGGTACGGCAGTTGTGTGTTGCCCATGGACGAGGCGCTGATTCTGTCGGCGGTAGACCTGTCCGGCCGGGATTTTCTGGGCTATGCGCTACCCATCCCGGACGAGAAGGTGGACATCCACGATGGGTTGAGTATGGACCTGCCCATCCCCACCAAGCAGGTGGGGAGCTTTGATACCGAACTGGTACAAGAATTCTGGCTGGGCTTTGTCCGTAACGCCGGCGCCACCCTGCACATCCGTCTGCTGACCGGCACCAACTCCCACCACATCATCGAGGGCACCTTTAAGTCGGTAGCTCGCACCCTCCGGGATGCGGTAGCCATTGATGCCCGCTTTGCGGATGCGATTCCCTCCACCAAGGGGGTTCTCCAATGATTGCGATTATTGACTACGGCGTGGGCAACCTGTTCTCTTTACAGAGCTCCTTCGCCGCCATCGGCGCCGAGGCGGTAGTCACCGCCGACCCGGCGGTCATCCGGGTCGCCGACCGCATCCTGCTCCCCGGCGTGGGGGCCTTTGAAGATGCCGCCCGCAAACTCCGGGACAGCGGCATGGCCGCCCTGCTCATCGAGCTGGCCGCCACCGGCAAGCCCATTATGGGCATCTGTCTGGGGATGCAGTTGTTGCTGGATAAAAGCTATGAATACGGCGAGCATGCCGGACTGGGGCTTATTTCCGGCAACGTCAGCCCCATTCGCCCTGTGGTGCCGGCGGAGTACAAGGTGCCCCATATCGGATGGAACGCTCTGCATTTCGGTGCCGGGAAACACCCCCTATTTAAGTACATCAACGAAGGGGACTGCGTTTACTTCGTCCACTCCTACTATGCCACCGATTGCCCGGCGGTGATTGCCACCACCGAGTATCACGCCGAGCTGACGGCGGCGGTAGCCAAGGGGAATGTAATGGGCTGCCAGTTCCACCCTGAAAAAAGCGGCACGGTAGGGCTAAATATCCTGCGTGCTTTCTGCGAAATGTAAGGAGTGACGACTATGGCTAAGAAAGAGAAGCGTTTCATCGTCAAGGAACAGCAAAGCGGCTTTGCCACCTCCCAAACGGTGCTGGTGGACAGGCAAACGGGGGTTAACTACCTTTACGTCGCCTCCGGCTACAGCGGTGGGCTGACAGTACTCGTGGATGCGATGGGCAAACCCATCGTCACCCCCGTGGTTGACGAACAATAAAAAGGAGTACGGCTATGCATTTATTTCCTGCCATTGACCTGTACGAGGGCAAGGCGGTGCGCCTGTACAAAGGCGATTACGCCAATATGACCGTGTACAGCGACAACCCTGCGGAGATTGGGCGTGCTTTCGCCGCCGCGGGAGCAAAATTTATTCACATCGTAGACCTGGAGGGAGCCAAAAGCGGCACCACCCCCAACCTGGACACCGTCTGCCGCATCAAAAAAGAAAGCGGTCTGTTCTGCGAGATTGGCGGCGGCGTGCGGAACATGGACGTGGTAAAAACCTACATCGATGCCGGGCTTGACCGGGTCATCCTGGGCACCGCCGCGGTGGAAAACCCCGCCTTTGTGCAGGCGGCGGTGGAAGCCTATGGGGACAAGATTGCCGTGGGCGCCGACCTGAAGGACGGCTATGTGGCGGTGAAGGGGTGGACAGAAAAATCCACTCTGGATGCGGTTACCTTCTGCCGGCAGATGCAGGATATGGGGGTGCGTACCCTCATCGTCACCGACATCTCCAAGGATGGGGCGATGCAGGGCACCAACCACGACCTGTACCGGCAGCTGCAGGCGGAGTTCCCCTCTCTGCAGATCGTCGCTTCCGGCGGCGTGTCCTCGATGGAGGACGTCCGGCGGCTGGCGGCCACCAACCTGTACGGTGCTATCATCGGCAAAGCCTACTACACCGGCGCCATCGACTTAGCTGAGGCTCTGGAGGTGGCGAAATGATTACCAAACGCATCATCCCCTGCCTGGATGTGAAGGACGGCCGGGTGGTTAAGGGAATCAATTTTGAGGGGCTGGGCGATGTTGCCTCCCCCATCGAGCTGGCGAAATATTACAGCGACCACGGTGCAGACGAGCTGGTGTTCTACGATATCACCGCCTCTGCCGAAGGGCGACGGCTGTTCACCGACATTCTCACCGAGACCGCCCGGCAGGTGTTCATCCCCCTGACGGTGGGGGGCGGCATCAACACGGTGGCCGACTTTGACCGGGTGCTGGGGTGCGGCGCCGACAAGGTGAGCGTCAACTCCGGTGCCATCCGCAACCCCGCTCTGGTGGGAGAGGCCGCCCGCCTGTACGGCGACCAGTGCGTGGTGCTGTCGGTAGACATCAAGCGGGTGGACGGGGTTTTCCGGGTATTCGCCAAGGGCGGCCGGGAGAACACCGGGATGGAGGCCATCGAGTGGATTCGCCGTTGCGTAGGCGAAGGTGCCGGTGAGGTGGTGGTCAACTCCATCGACACCGACGGCGTCAAAGGCGGCTTTGACCTTCCCATGCTGGAGGCGGTGTGTGACGCCGTAGACGTACCGGTGATCGCCTCCGGCGGTGCCGGCTGCATCGACCACTTTCTCACCCTGTTCCACACCCGGCCTAAGGTGGATGCAGGTCTGGCCGCCTCCATCTTCCACTTCGGCGAGGTAGCCATTAAAGACCTGAAAGCCGCTATGGCGGCAGACGGCATTCCCACACGACTGTGAAAGGAGTTTTTTCCATGATTGATGTAAATTCGCTTAAATTCGACGATAAGGGGCTCATCCCCGCTGTGGTGGTGGATGCCATCACCAAAAAAGTACTGACGGTGGCCTATATGAACAAGGAAAGCCTGGCCATCTCCATGGAGAAGGGGCTGACCTGCTTCTGGAGCCGTTCCCGGCAGGAGCTGTGGCTCAAGGGCGAGACCAGCGGCAACTACCAGCACATCGTGTCCATCACCGCCGACTGCGACGGAGATGCCCTGGTGGTAGCGGTAGAGCCGGAAGGCCCTGCCTGCCATCTGGGGGAGACCTCCTGCTTCCACAACCCCATCTGGGAAAGCGAGGAGCGAAAGGAGTTCGCTCTGCAGGACCTGATGGATATGCTGGTAGGACGGAAGGAGACCCCCAAGGAGGGCTCTTACACCACCTACCTCTTTGAGAAGGGTCTGGACAAGATTCTCAAGAAGGTGGGCGAGGAAACCACCGAGGTCATCATCGCCGCCAAGGCGGAGGATAAAAAAGAAACCATCTACGAGATTGCCGATCTGGCGTACCACGTGATGGTGCTGATGATCGAGGCGGGCATCTCCTTAGAGGATATCCACCGGGAACTGGCCTCCCGCCACGTCATTGACAAAAAGGTAAAACAGGAAAAAATGACCTGAAAAGTCGGCAGATTTGGACGTATATCGACACAAATTGTAAGAGGCTGTGCCATCCGGCACAGCCTCTTCTATTCTTCTGCCACATAAAAACAGTCTTCTTTCCATTTGACAGGATTGGTGTCGATATATTCCCATATCCGGCGATAATCGGCTTCATTGCGTATAATGTGGTCGTGGTAAGAGGTCTGCCATAACTTGACGGAATGCATAAATGCATTCCCTACGTGGCGGGTTACTGCGGCTTTGTATTTGCCCACCACATTTGGAATATCGTACTGCTTTGTAGGGAACGGATTTATCCGTTCCGTTATCCGTATCAACAGGTGAATATGGTTAGGCATAACCACATATTTGTCGATGGTTACGTTTTCGTAATAGTTTTCTATACTCAGAAGCTCCTGCTCGGCTACTCTGCCGATTTCGGACAAAACCATTTGCGGAGCGTCGAGGGCGCCGCCCCCTACAACCTCGCCAAACAGTTTCTTCTTCCCCTTGGTGCAGATCGTGACAAAATACCCGCCGGGGTTGCTGTAATTATAGCATCGTAACCTTGTTGGCTTTCGTCTCGAATATTCCATTCCTATTGCCGTTCCTTTATATCACATCGTCCTCCTGCTCGGCATAGTCCTGTGCTCCTACGATGGCCATCAGTTCCTCCTTGGTTTGGGCCTCGTCATAGGTCAGGTACCGCACATGCAGGACATCCCCCTCCGCAATGGCCTTTTCTCCATGCTGGTTGACCTCGGCACTCCGGTCGGGGCTGTGCTTCAGGGACAGCACAAACAAATTAGCCGGCCAGAAAATGTCCCGGATCTGCTTGCCCACAGCAAAAGCCCCCTTCTGCACCGTTACGAAGGTGTCGATGACCCGGGTGGTCTTGCCCTCGTTGAGTTTCTCCAGACGGCTGTCCAGCACGCTGTCGTTGATGGATTTCACATCAAACAACTCCGTGATGGCGAAGGACACCGTGGCCACCAACACCACATAAATCACGTTCTCATGGCAGGACAGCGCCTCCACAGCAAAAATGATGGCAGTCAGCGGCATTTTCATCATGCCGGAAATACAGGCGGTGATGCCCAGCACCAGCACCAGCGTATACTGGGCCGGAGACAGGCCGAACAAGCTGTCCAGCCCCTTGCCCAACAGGGAGGCCAGCACTGCCCCCAATGCCAGCATGGGCAGGAATATACCGCCGGTGATGCCGTTCGTATTGGCGCACAATGTGCCGGTGGAGCGCAACACCAGGATGAGCAGGAGCAACCACACCGCCGTATTTCCCTCAAACAAGGTCAAAATCAGCTCATGGCCGGTGGATACAAAAGAGAAGGACAGGGTGCCCAGCACCAGCACCGCCACCAGCACCAAAAACAGCTTGTACCGGCTGTGCATCCGGCGCAGTGTACGGCTGAAAAAGCCGCTAATCAGGCGGTAATATTGCAAAAAGGCCACGGCAAACAGGCCCATCGCTACACCCACCACCAGCGGAATCCACACCTCGCCCACACCCAAGGCAGGCAACTCCATTGCCGGGAATAGAGTGGTGCTCACCCCAAACAGAGGGGCCAACAGTTGGGTAGTCAGGTGAGAAAACAGCACCGCCGTAGCGGAGACGATGATAATCATGGGCGAGATGCGCTGGTGCGCCTCCTCGATGCCAAACAGAATGCCGGAAATAGGGGCGCCGGTCGCCACTGAAAAGCCGGCACAGGCGCCGCCGGTCATGGAATACCGGCCCCACGCCCCGTGCTTTTTGGCAAAGGGGGCTACCACACTCCGGCCGATGGCAGTGCCCATCTGCACCGCCGGGCCCTCATTGCCCAGGGGCACGCCCATGGCAAAGGTGGCCAGGGACAAACCGAATATACCCACCAGATTCCGTAGCCAGCGGAAGGGAAGCAACCCACGCAGCACGGCGATGGAGGTAGGGATACCGCCCCCACGCAGGTTGGGCACGGCGGTATACAGCCAATCCAGCACCCAGGCCACCCCGAACAATCCCACGGCCACCACCGGCAGTAGGTAGGCATGGCCGGACAGATAGTGATAGCCTGTCTCGGCAAAGGCAATCGCATGGTGGGCGCACACCTTATACAGCACCACCACCACCGCTGTCAGTGCCCCGGCTACCGACCCGAACACCAAGGCGGGAAATATCAAATTGATCAGATAACTGGTATACTTTCCGGCTTGTTTCATCCCATCTTCCTATCCTTTTCCTGCCGTTTTTTGTCGCACTACCGATAGTATATCCTTTTTTGGGTGTAAATGCAAGGGGCATCAAAACGGCAAGCGGAAAAATCGGTGATTTTCCTCACCCCAATGATAATTTTCTCCCTTTTCAATTCTCTCCGGCATCGGTATACTGGGGGAAAATAGCCATTGCTTTTTTGCGGCAATGTGCTATACTGATACTGACAACCATACACAAGGGAGGCATCATCTATGAAACAATGGCTCAAAAACGCAGTATTCTACGAAATTTATCCCCAAAGCTTTATGGACACCAACGCTGACGGCATCGGGGATTTTAAGGGCATCATACAAAAGCTGGATTACATCAAGGCTATGGGCTTCACCGCCATCTGGATGAATCCCTGCTATGCCTCCCCGTTTACCGATGCCGGCTATGACGTGGAGGACTACTACCTGGCGGCCCCCCGGTACGGCACCAATGAGGACCTGCGCCGGCTGTTTGCCGAGGCGCACGCCCGGGATATGCATGTCATCCTGGACCTGGTGCCCGGCCACACCGCCTATACCTGCAAATGGTTCCAGGAGTCCATGAAGCCGGAGAAAAACCCATATTCCAGCCGGTATGTGTGGACGGACAGCCCCTGGGAGTCCCTGGACAACGTCGACGGCATCCGGGGCACCATCCGGGGCATTTCCCAGCGCAACGGGTGCTGTGGCGTCAACTACTATTCTACCCAGCCGGCGCTCAACTACGGCTTTGCCCACGTGGAGGCCCCCTGGCAACACGCCGTGGATTCCCCGGAGGCGCTGGCCACCCGGGAGGAGCTGTTGCAGATTATCCGCTTCTGGCTGGGGCTGGGGTGCGACGGATTCCGGGTGGATATGGCCGGGTCGCTGGTGAAAAATGACGACGGCCAGGTGGAGACCATCCGGCTGTGGCAAGACCTACTGGCCCGGGTGCGTGAGGAATACCCCGAGGCCGCTTTCGTCTCCGAATGGGGTGAGCCGGACAAGGCCCTGCTGGCCGGCTATGATATGGATTTTCTGCTACATTTTGGTCCCTCCCACTACAATGACCTGTTCCGGGAGGACAACCTGTACTTCTCCGGCGAGGGCAAGGGGGACTTGCGTGCCTTCTTCGATCTGTACCTCCACAACCTGGCGCTGACCGAGGGGAAGGGCCTGATCTGCATCCCCTCCGGCAACCACGACATGACCCGTATCGCCCATCACCTGGACGACAAGCGGCTTCGCCTGGCCTACGCCTTCCTTATGTCCATGCCGGGTGTCCCCTTCATCTACTACGGCGATGAAATCGGCATGCGGTATCTGGAGGGCATCACCTCGGTAGAGGGCGGCTACGAGCGCACCGGCGCACGCTCCCCCATGCAGTGGGATTCCGGTGTTAACAGCGGTTTCTCCGCCGCCCCGCCCGACCGGCTGTACATCCCCCTTGACCCGGACACTGACCGTCCTAATGTGGCCGCCCAGCTGGTGGACGAGGGCTCTCTGCTCAACGAGCTCAAGGGACTCATCGCCCTGCGGAAAGAAACACCGGCTCTCCAGGAAAGCGCCGCCTTTATCCCGGTATGCATCGACGGCTATCCCCTGGTGTACAAGCGGTGCGACGGCGAAAAAACTGTGCTGGTGGTCATCAACCCGGCCGACCGGGAAGCTACCTGCGCCTTTGAAGGTACGCTGGGCAACGTCCTCTACTGCTACGGAGAGACCCCTGCCGCCGAAAACGGCGTGCTGACCGTGCCCGCCTGCTCCGCCGCCTATATCGAGCTTGCGTAATTAAACCGTGGCAACCACCTGGCTAAAGGATGCATAAACCATGAAGAAAAAGCAATTCGATGCCATTATCAAACAAAACCTCTCAACCATTTATGGAGAGGCGTGCTTCGGCTATGTTTTGGCAAAAGTATATGATGCGTACTACAGCCGAGAAGCGTTTGGTGCTTTTCTAAGCGAAATGCAATCCGAAAAGTATGCGCCGTATTATCAGGCGTATGCCAAAGGGAAAGGGAGCGAATTGAAGGAGCAACCGGGAAAATACGGCGTTACCCCGCCCAAAATGGCGAGTGTTGCCTCCTCCTCAAGATTCTGCTATTTGGCCTTGCGGGACGGGGCGTCCGGGTTGGGAGGCGGCAGCCGGGTGCAATTTGAGCACGCCTGTAGAATACAGGGAATCTTTGGCACCGCACCACAGCTCGATGCCTATATTCCCGACAAAAACATCTATGTGGAGGCAAAATGCCACGAGATTTTCGATCTGCACACCATCAAAATGGCCACAAAATACTGGGACTACCTATACGGCCGGGGCAATGACTTCGGCTTGCCTGTGTTGGAGCGACCCGATACGGATACCTTTGTTATTCCGGCGGCTGTTTTCGGCATAGACAAAAGCCATACACTGTTTGACATAAAACAGTTTTTGTGTCATCTGCTGGGCATTGCGTCCCAAAAGCACCGCGCAGAGGAAGCGTCACTGGTTTACCTGTTTTTTAAGCCGAAAACACAGACGGAGGATAGCCGGAAGGAAATCGACGAGGTCTTCCTGCGGTTACAGCAGGAAATAACGGCACTTTTCCGCTCGGCACATATAACCGCCTTTACCGCAAAGCACAACATCGCCCTGTCGGCTATTGCCGAATACGCTGAGGTGATGGAGCCATTGACAACGCAAAACACCATATCGCTGGTTTCTGTGTAATGTCACCCCCCAACACCACCAAATCTGGCGTTGGGGGCTTTTATTTACGGCGATAATAGGGTATACTGACACTCTACCGGCAGTAGAATGTGCCCCACTCAACCACCGGTGTGTGTATTTTCCTCCCCAGGCCCTCTATACTGAAAGCGAAAGGAGGCAACTTAGTGAACCAAGTGAAAATCGGCAAGTTCATTGCCGCATGCAGAAAACAGGCGAACCTGACCCAAATGCAGTTAGCCGAAAAACTGAACATCACCGACAGAGCCGTATCTAAATGGGAAACAGGCAAATCCTTGCCGGACTCTTCCGTGATGCTCGATCTGTGCCAGGTCCTTGGCATTACCGTAAACGATTTATTGAGTGGGGAGAAAATTAGTATGGAAAACAGCAATCAAAAAAACGAACAGCTTTTGCTTGACATGGCGAAGGAATTAGAAAAGAAAAACAAAACTATTTGGAATGCAATGTGGACGATCATGACAGTGAGTATCATTGGATTAATCGGAGGTCTTGCGATCATCGCATTTTTTATGCCCGAGGGCCCTTGGATGCTCGTTGCAATACTTGCGCTCTGCGTGATCTTCCTGATACCGTGCTTCTACGCATTAAAGCTCGAGGTCAGTGTAGGCGCTTATAAGTGCAAAAACTGCGGTCACGAAATTGTGCCTACCTACGTGCAGGCACTTAATGCGATGCATAGAGGAACGACTCGGTACTTGAAGTGCCCTAAATGCAACAAGCGCACTTGGTGCAAAAAAGTATTGAAGAAATAAATTCCGATTTCTCGGCAATTACCCCAACCCACAGCGATGCGGTGTTGGGGTGTTTCTTTGCAAAAAACGGCTTGGAAGCAAGGCTTCCAAGCCGTTTTGTATTTTGGGTTTGCTTATTTTTATGGAAAAAAACGTAAAATGCCCTCTTGCGGTGCCCGAAGTTTCGTCACCCCGCTATCGCTCGTGAAACTTCGACCGTAGCGCAATAAACACCTCGCTGCATCCGCCACCGGCGGCGCTCGGTGTTTATTCCCATTCGGCAAATCAGGATTTATTATAGTCCCTGAAGTGAGCTATATTCCCAATAAAGGCCAGTTTTCCATGGGTAATCCCACCAATTTTCTATGTCTCAAAGGTGTGTTGTACTGTTTTGGTATCATTTCAGTACCGGACAGTGCTTTTTTACGGATAATACTTCCGTGCACTATTCTACCCTGAATAATGATACCCATCCCACACATCCCAGACACAGTGGCTTGGGGGTCACATATTATTGTATTCAAATTTCGGGTCTTGTCAAGTGGAAGCACTATCTTCCCTTGAGGACATGCCCATTATACTATAAACACTTTGAAACGACAAATGTGCAAATTCCTATTTTTCAAGGAATTTGCACATTCTTTTTTAGTGCTTAGGTAATCCGTTCCAACCGATAGATCGAGTGCTCAGTTCTTATGATGACGAGCGTTTTATCCGGTGACACTGTTACACTTTCAATAATGCTCAACAGAATTCGATGCGGTCCTATTATTTCGTCGCCAATATCGACGAGAAGGAGTCCCCGTTCACCAATAGTAGCCGATTTTATCTCGCAGTCACAATTTAGAATGGAACTATGTACATACTGGAGATTTCCTTCTACCGCATGAATTTCAATTATCTTGTACATCTGATTCCTGTCGCTCTCTAACTACAAGTGCCCGCAAGGTCACACCTTCAACAAGAGAAAACACGCAAGTGTTAGCATCTTTAAGGTATTCCCCCGAAAGCGTGTATGTTCTGGATATATCCATATTGTTAGATCTCATAATTCCATGTACAAACCTTTTGCTGTTGATCCTCATAACACAATGATGGTCCGTCAAAAGTTTGACCGGAACTCGAAATGCCATTACATCATCTTCGTCACAAGGAAAAACACTGATAGAATCATGGTTATCAGATATCTTCAGGGACACATGGCTGGGTTCTCCCAAAGCCCTAATAACGCCCTTACCAACGCTAATACAATTGCGTGCCCCTTGCAATGTCATTTCAATTACATATCTTTTTTCTTCAGTTGCTACCTTGTCCATCTCCTTCGCCTCCGTTTCCTATAATGGTGCCAAGCAGAGCCTCTCGCTTGCGTTCCTGCTCCTGAATACTAATTGCGGCTGCAGCTTCGTCGGATACCGTAGAGGAAACAGTAGATCCTGTGGTATCCATATAGCCAGACAAAGATTCAAAGCTGCTCCTTCTTTGGGTTGCTTCATAGTCTGAGTAACTCCGACCGAGCTTCATACGGATTTCATCCGGATAATATTTGTTGATACGCTTCTTCATCTTGCCAGAACGCTTATCGAAGTATTCCTCCGGCAACGGATCAAACATAACCGCAGATGACAAATCGAAGACCAACACCAGTCCTCGTTCGGAATTAGAAAGATGCCCGTAAACCTTATAACGGCAATCCTTATTCCATCCCATCATTTTATAGATGTTCTGAACATATTCCGGGCAGGATATTGAGCGATTAACCCACTTGTCTTTTTTTAGCCTGGCCCACTCAATCGAAGAAAGTTCCTCCTCTGCACAGATTGCAACTACCATACGCTTCTTGCGTTCACTGAGCATAGGAAGTATGTGCTGTACGCCTTCAAACAGTCGAATTGCGGACATGCTGAACTCCAGCCTGTTGGCACGAATGCTTACGGCTGGCTTCTTTATCATTGAGAAGAACATCTTAGGCGGTACTACATAGTCATCGAGAGATTCAAACTCAATGGCATTTTTCTTTCCCAAGCGTTCCTGAACCAGTTGTCGAATTAGTTCCTGCTCCTTCGGAGTGTATCCTTCTGTTTGGTCGCTAACGGCGGAACTGTCCGTAGCACCAATAAATGTGATTTGATCGTTATCCATATTGTCCTCCCATTACATTGCCTCGTAGAGCTGCTCTAATTCATCTTCAAGCTCACTCTGAGACGGAATGACCCCAATAAAGGGATTTATTACTTTGGTACCACGGTTACGAATATCAGATGCAGATACAGCATCAATGATACTGCTTCGCTTCTGTTTAATCTCATAGCTTATGCCAAAATGCTCACGCCAATTTTCCGGATATGCCACTGCAGATACTTTTCCGGCAGACTCTTCGTTTTCACTTTCCTTGTACGGAATAAACTTTGCAGTTGAGTCGCTGGTATCAAGAGCATCCAGGGGTTTTTTATCTTTACCAACAAGGATCTGTGGCTCGTCCAAGAAAAGAAGAGTATCTTTTCGCCGTCACGAACACGAGTAATTCCACGGAACCGGAACTTGTACTTTTTCATCCAGTCAAGCTTATCGTAGATTGCACCGGAAAATGCTGAAGTACAGAGCTGCAGCGCAGAGGATTTCGAGTCATCCCAAGGAACCGCGTTCGGGTTTGTGGCATAACTGCTGCGAACAGCAATCACCTCCAGAACTGGGTGATATAGAAACTCAACATATTTCTGCTCACCAAGCTTCTGTCTGCACACCCCGTTCAATCGCAAACTGCGGTTTGAGAATGTAAGTTGTGGATCACTTCGGGTCATAAACATAACACCCGGAGCAACGCGGTAATCGTTCAATGTCATAGACAAAACATTGCTGTGTTCCTTGCCGCTTAGAATGTTCGCTTCTCGCTGCAGCGCTTCAATTTCTTCCTCTTCATACACCTGTCGTGAGATATCCTGAAATGCCTGGTTGTCGATACCACTCCAGGTAGGAGAAATACTAACAAACCCCTTCAGAGCACCCTCGTTAATGACATAGACATCTGGAACACTACCGAACTTATACCTGCTGGCTCTCATCATATGAGCTGCCCTGGCAAGTTCAGGTGTCACAATACCTGTATGATAGCCAGGTATATACGCACCTTCACGAATGCCGTCGTTCTTGGCAGTGACCTTCTCCTTGTAGTCAATAACCACACGCTTTCGCACTTCAAGATCACCCCAACGGCGCTCATTCTCCATGATTGCCTTAACCATTTGAGGCGTCCAGTCCGTTCGGCCACGAAGAGTCGGTCTTTGTTTTTCAGTCAGCACTTCCGCAATCTCTTCGGCGGTATGTCCGCATGCAGTAGCAATAAAGACATACTTAACAGTGATTGCTTCATCTTCTTCAATAATAAAGCCACCTTCAATGGTATGCCGTAAGCCAAGTAAATCGGACAGAGGGAATTGCCCTGTACAGATTCTTTGGTCATAGGAAAGAATCATACGGCGGCTCTTATTGCCAGATTCCCATTCAGCGAACAGGCCTTGCATCTGCAGGCGCTCGTTAATATTGGGATCCAGAGTATATAGATCTTCTGTTTCAAAATACACGCCAACGGGATTAGAAGGGTTTGTCGTTCTAAGCTTACGCACCTCTTCAATCAGGTCAGAGATATTACGAGCAAAACGGGATACGCTGGCACAGACGATAAGGTCCATTTTCTTTTTTGCTGCATCTGCCAACATGCGCTTAAAATCCGGACGCCATTTCTTTGAAGTGCCGGATTTACCTTCGTCACTGTAGATCTCTGCCAGTTCCCAGTTGGGTGTTCGAGCAATCTTTTCTGTGTAATACTTCGTTTGGTTTTCAATCGAGGAGACCTGCTCTTTACTCTTGGTACTGACACGGGCATAAACAGCTACGCGCTTATGTTCCTCATCACGAATCGGCGGTGTGGGTGTTGCGGGTCTAAATATGGTCTGCGGCGGTACAGAGTATTGCTGTATTCTTTTCTTCGTTTCATACCGGAAGTATTCCCGGTCTGCGTCCTGCGGTCTCCACGCAGGTCTTCGCTCTACTTCTTCGGTGGTCTCACCACTAACAACTTCCGTTTCTGATTTCTTCTCTTCCGACATATCCTTATCCGTCCTCTCCTAAATTTGCGATGGCAGAAACCACGCCACTTAACCATTTTTGGTGGTCAGGCGGATTAAGGTATATGTAGTCTTCAGCCATTTTCATCAGCACTTCACGCTGATTATCTTCACTTCTTATCGTGTCAATATCATCATCTGTAATGATATCCACACGGTCGTTCAAATTAAAAATGAAATGGAGCCAGTAACACAGCTCTTGAATATTAGCAGCCAGGTATCCCTTTGTTTCAGCTACGATAAGATTTACCTTCCCATCGGCACAATCCCGCATCAGGCGAAGCATTTCGGGTCGCTTGGAGGTTTCTTTGTGACCTGTAATGTCGATATAGACATCTACCAGTTCACCGTCCTCCAGTCCACCATATTGGGATTCGAAGATCCCACGGTGAAAAGCTCTTATGTCCTTCTCGTTGCGAAGATTCAGTTTTGCTCTTTTGACATAAGCACCAATTTTATATAATTTTTCTGATTCACGGGTAATACTCATCGTCATTTTTTCCTTTTCGAATTCCAAACATAATCCAGGAAGATCTCCCAGTTATTCATAATCTGCCAATAGACATCGACTTTAATATCTTCAGTTCCTTTGCTTCCACACCAGGGAGCGATAATTACTTCCCATTCGCATTTGCTGCAGAAGTAATAGAACAAGGATCGTCGCAGTTCTTCCGCAAAAGCAACTTTTTCTTTATATTTCTTAAAATGCTTCTGAACATCTTCTCGAAAACCACCGTGCAAGAAAACATTAAATGTTTTAATTTGGTTCCCATTGATGTCATGGTAGAAGACATTCCAAACAAGATTGTCCATTTTCATTCCTCATCCAGATAAACAAATTCAAGAATATCATCCACTTTACAATTCAATGCAAAGCAGATTTTTCCTAAAACTTCAGTAGTGACATGGCCACATTTGCCCATTTTTGTAACAGAGGCCGTGCTTACACCGGCTCTTGCACACAGATCCTTTTTTCTCATGTTTTTGTCTACAAGCAATTTGAAAAGCGGCTTGTAACTGACTTTAATCTTTGCCACGATTCTTTCTCCATCAATTTTTTATTTTAGGTAAGCTCCAGTACCAGCAGCCCCCAGAGCGATAAGCTCTAATCTGCATTTCCTTTTTGACCTTTTCGACCGTCCGACTACCGACACCAATATCTGCAAGACTGGCATATACTTCCTTAGCAGGTTTATCTCCGCGCTCAAGCATTTGGAAAAGTTTCGCACGAGCTTTGTCTCGTTTTGATGTCTTGATAGTGACACTGTCAACCAACTCCGAGGTGTTTAGCTCATACCTGCCTTGCCACTCAAGTCCGCCGCCTTCTTTGAAAGAAAATGCAATAGCGGATCCTTCCGGAGCCAGACTGGACTTGATGGGATACATATATCGTATTCCAGGTCTCGATTCATCCCTGGAAATCATCAACACGCTTCTCGCAATAGCTGCAATATCGATGGAACCTAATCCACGATATAGCGTTTTTGCACCGCTGCCTTTGTTCATATGCCCGATTAGGATCACCGCGCAGTTGTTTTGCTCAGCGGTGTTTGCAAGTTTTCTCAGTACAGAACGCATTTTTGTAGCACTCTGCATATCCGAGTCAGGAGGAATAAATGCCTGGATTGGATCAACAATAAAAACCTTTGCACCAGTTTCCCTGATTGCAGACTCGATTCGCCCATCCTCAAGTGTTAAGGCAATATCGTCATCGATGATATAAGCAACCTTTTCACAGTTTGCTCCGGCTTGCTCAAGTCGGGGTTTAATGGTATCTGCCATGCCATCTTCAGCGCACTGATAGATTGCAACACAAGGTTTATGAGTTCTATATCCATCCGGCATAGGGTATCCGTTTGTTAAAAGGGAAACCAAATTAAGTACAAAAGTGGATTTACCTTCGCCGGGATCCCCCTGGATAACGGTCAACTTTCCAAAAGGAATGTACGGATACCAAAGCCAGTCAACAGGCTTGGGAGTCACATTTGAGTAATACTCGCAGATCGCATTTTTCATTTTAACCTCGCACTTTGTCCTCTCAGAAAGATGTGATTATACTTCATCTCTATTATAATGTTGGGGTGTTTTTGCTTCTATCGCCGTTTTGGCAACATCGGCTTATGCCAACGCCATTTTGGCAAAACAGCCTTGCAAGATCGCATTTTTCCTCCCGGTAGACCGCATAATCCATGCCTTCAAAAATTCGTGCGTCCTTGCGACCATAAAAAAGAAGCACCGCTTTCACGGTGCTTCCAGTATATAAAGAGAGCAAAGCTTTTGTGTCACTTTGCACCTCTCTGTTTAGATTTTTATTTGTTTACTCTGTGGAGCTCTAATAATGTCAGAGCGTCCTGCCAGGCCCTCTCGTCAGCCCGGCGCATCGCCTTAATCATTGTCGCTTCGTTTTTGGTTATGCTTGTGTCAACGACCTCATCGTTTCCGATCAGGTAATCCACTGAGACGCTGTACAGCTTTGATAGCTTCAGCAGGACATCGATAGACGGCTCTCGTTTGCCGTTCTCATACCTACTGTAAACAGATGGCAAGCAGCACAGATAATCTGATACTTCTTGTACTTTAAGTTTTCGGCTTATTCTTATTTCTCTCAGGTTCATGTATACCTCCGCATTCCGAGATGATGCGAAGCGACACGAAGCATTTACCCTTCATTATATTGAATCAAATGATTTGAGGGGTCCGCGAACTGTGACCCCTCAAATTGTATAACGCCTGATCCTGGCGATATTGTATTCATTTATTTTTCTGGAACTTCTGCACTTTCTGCCATTTTTATTATTTCCTCGTCCGGTATTGCATTTGGATTGTATTCCAAAACATAGCTTGCTTCCGGAGTATCAGTCCAGCAAAGGTACGAGATTTCTTCAAACTCATATAGTGCGGCATCCCAGTCTTTAATTTTCATTTCCTTACAGCTTATTGCGCTTTCAGGATTGAACAACACACCAAGAGCATTGACATTTAGACCTTTAACTTCGTTAGGATCCGCCTCATAGTATGTTGTTTTCAATATGTGATAGTTGATTGTATTGCCTTCTTTATCTGCGTACTTGAGAGTACCAGCAACAACCGTTTCAGTTTGCTTTTTGACATCATCACCGAGCACTTCTTTGATTGCGTTTTCTACCCGGTTGGCCATTTCTCTTGGCGTAATATCGTCATCCTTCGCTAACGCTCCAATGCCAAAGACAGCTCCCAAAATCAAGAATACCACAATAAAAGCTATCGTTATTTTCTTCCTCATATTGTCCTCCCGCAGCAGATCATATTAGTTCTGCTATATTGTAAACAGTTAGTCCGTGCTTTTGAGCGTAGTCAACGGTATACGCGGTTCCACCTTTATTTTCAGTAAGATATGCGATACAAGCAGAGCTGTTATCTACCAGATGACGGTTGCGCTTATGCATGCAACCTCTTGTGTATTCTTCAGATGTATAGACCACATTATCTGCACGGCCTTTTATATCCTCATATATTTCTACATCGTGACTTGACCAACATCTTGTCTGAGAAAGGCAAGGGAGAACAAGTATTAACCGCACATCCGGATATTTGTCCTTGAGCTTCAAGACAGCAAACGCCGCAATGGTATCAAATCCCAATGCTCCACCTGCACCGAAGTAAAGATAACCCTCCTTAATTAAGCGCTCAACCATTTCTTCAGTCTTGCTAAAGATGCGCTGATATGCTTCG
>JAFURT010000022.1 GCA_017471765.1 Clostridia bacterium | reverse complement strand
TTCGCAATGTGAAATGCCTGCGGGCGTGAGTGGATTTATTTCATTTCACTTGATGCGTAGCATCAAATTTCACAATTCACGAAGTGAATTATTTCACATTTGCCGCAAGGCAAATATTTCACTGAGTTCAAATCGTTAAAACACAGATAATCGTTAAATTACAACCATAATCGTTGATTTATAGGGGTAATCGTTGAATTGTAGGAAATAATCGTTAAAACATTGAAATACGGCTGACTCTATGATAAAATTGTTAAAAGAGGTGTGATTATGAAAAGAAAAAAGATCGCTATTGCCGCTATTTTTTCAGTTGTCATTCTTTTAATATGCTTTATCTTGGGAGTAAATGCTCTATTAACTAAATCTTATAGATGGCACCAATATTGTATGCAAAGGACAGAGTTTTTCGTCAGTAGAAGAAGCTATACAAGCTATGGAGACGAGCGAAAGAAAAAGCAATGATACAAGCCTGGACTACTGCCCACCTTATAGGCTAGTGCATAGCTTTGACTACGAAGAAAACACCATTGTATTTTATAGTTACTGTTATGGTTTTGATGGCGAAGAAAGCAGCTCCTACGCTGTAAGGATACTGAAACACAACGATGATGGGACACTTTCTTTTGACAGTGGGTTCGCAGATTTTTATTTGAGTGAGCCGGACGGAAACGAAAACTACTATTACTTCACAAACATACAGACCTCAAGCGGTAACAAATCAATTAGTTTTTTGTATTTGGACAAAGAGTCAAAGAAAGACATTTATATTGATGGAATAAAAGCAGAAAAAACTCTTATAAAAATGGAAGAATGCGAATTTTACATTTGTTATGCAATCTCCAATCGAGATACTTTTTTGTCAAACCTTTTTACACCTATTTCAAATAGACATAAGATTGTGGTTAAACAACTTTCTCGATTATGCGCTGCACCCCCCGACTCAAATATGCACCCCCTAAATTGACTTTGCACCCCCTTTTGAACTAAGGGGGTGCATTTGTATTAAAGTTAGGGTCAGTTTTCAAGAAAGGGAGACCCGCCGGGCGTTTGCATCAGCCAACCCCGACCGTCTCTTTCGCACCCTTTTTTCGCTTATTTATCCAATAGAACGGCAGATACGGCAGGGCGTGGATAAGCAGATACAGCCCATACACCAAAATCACCGACAGCCAGTCGGGGGTTGCCGCTCCGATGGGGGCGAAAAAGAAGGAGTTAAGCTTAAAAAACATATAATCCGACCCGATGGGGGAGAAATTCACACTATTGGCCACCAGCGACACCGCCAGGGCAGGGACAGCCGGCAGCACCAGTTGCCATGCTCTTGTGACCTGCTTATAGGAATGGTATCCGGAGAGGAGCATCACAATCCCACAGAACAAAATCGCCCCATGGAACAGAAAGGTATGGAAGCCGGCAAAGGAAATACAGGAATAATTGCTGAGTATATTGGCCGGGTACACGAAATTGATGCCGCCGCCCAAAAAGCCAAGGGAACACACATACCCACAGCCCATATACCGCACGACCCCTTTGCCCCATATAGCCAGCGGCATGGCGTACATGAAAATACTGCAGGGATACAGAGGCAGGACACCGGTCCACTCCACACTGACTGTCCGTCCGGAGTAGGTCTCCCACAGAATCTTCGTAATCTCCAGCACGCACAGAGTGGCCCACAGCACCCCGAAAACCCACCGAATGGTGTTTTCCTGCCGCTTGGCCGTCCACAGGGCCAGCCCGATGACCGCCGCCAGAAAAACCACGGCAAAACCGATGTGCAGAGGGGTAAAAAGCGTCCCGGCAATCTCCCCGGCCGGAGGCAAGAAATCCTTATGTGTGAAAAAGTGCTTCAGCAGTTCCATCAAGCTGTTCATCCTACCACTTCCTGTTCTCGTATGCTCTGAATAGTTCAATTATAGCGGGTTTTGCTCCACATTTCAACCGGAAAGCCAAAATCCTCCTCCTTTTCGTGAAATAGTAAAAAATTCCCCTGCGTAGCAGGGCAGGACGCCGGGTTGTCCCTTGACAAAACAAGCCGGCAGGCGTATCATTAAGGACAGGATATTTTGCCTTATGGCTTCCTGAAAAACAACGGATGGATTTGGCTATGGAACGCTCTTCAAAACGGCTTGGCTGTATCGCCTCACTTCGCCGGATATGGCCGGTACGCCGCACGTGGCTGGCAGTGGGCGGCATCGGCTTTGCGACCACAGTAGTGGCGCTTTTTCTGCCGCTTTGGTGTGCCGCCTTGCCGGCGGCTGTGCTGGCAATATCCTTGCTGATACCGCCGTTGCGCCGCCCCATATGGTTGTTTTTCTGCTGTGTCTGCGCCCTGTTTTGGGGAATAAGCTCCCTCTACCGGGCCACCTCCGTCGAGCCGCTGGAGCGGCTGGACGGAAGCACCGTTACCATCTCCGGCTGGGTAGAGGACACCCTGTCGGAAAACGGCTATCTCCTGCGTATAACGGCCAGCGACCGCCTCCCGGACGGTACCCGGCTGATTCTCTATTGTTCTGACCTGTACGCCCCGGCGGTGTATGATATGGTTACAGCGGAGGTGCGGCTGGAAACGCCGGAGCTCACCCAAGCCTCCTATCGGGCACAAGGGCTCCACCTGCTGGCTTTTCCTGTGAGCTATACAGATGGAATCACCATCACCGGAACAATAGACCCACCTCTCCGCCACTGGCCGAAGCGTATCAACGCCCGGCTGACTCACCGTCTCCGGCAACACCTGCCGGGGGACGAGGGGGCGCTTTTGGCGGCGCTGTGTCTGGGACAGAAACAGGCTCTGCCGGAAACGGTTACCGCCGCTTTCCGGGACAGCGGCGTGGCCCATCTGCTGGTAGTGTCCGGTCTACACCTGTCTATGCTGACCGGCTGTGTGCTGTGGCTGTTCCGCCGGCTGGGGTTCAGCCGTCGGGTGGCCTCTGCTGTCACGCTCCCCTTTGTTGCGGCGTTTATGCTGCTTGTCGGCCTGACCGCCCCTGTGGTACGGGCCGGACTGATGTGTTTTGTATGGCTGGGCGGCCGCCTGTTCCGGCGACAGGCTGACGGCATGAACTCGCTGGGCCTTGCCGCCGGTGTTTTACTGCTGTACAATCCCTACATGGCTATCCATGCCAGTTTTCTGCTCTCCTTCTCCGCTACCGCCGGCGTGTTGTGTCTCACCCCTCGCCTTTTGGCGGCCTTGCAGGAGAATACGACCGGAGCTTCCCCGGGCAAGCGGTGGTTACTCACCCTACACAACGGCGTCGCCGGAGCACTGGCCGCCTGTGCAGGCGCTCTGCTGTTCCTGCTTCCTCTACTGTGTTATTATTTCGGCGGCTTTCCGCTAATCACGCCACTGACCAACCTTCTCACCGCCCTTCCCTCCTCCGTCGCCCTGCTGTCCGGCTGGGCCGGGCTGCTACTGAGCCTTGTTCCCGGCGTCGGCTGGCTGGCAAAGGGGGTGCTCCTGGTAGCAGGGCTATCCGCCCGGTGCGCCATCGGGGCGGCTACCCTTTGTAGCCGGACACCGCTTTTCATAGAGGTGAACAGCCCTTGGCAGTTCTGCCTGGTCACCGGCATCTGCCTTACCCTGATACTCTGTATCCTGTGCCGCCGACCGGACATCCGCCGCCGCCTGCTGGCCGGGCTGACCGGTATCACCGTACTGGCCATGAGTTTACACGGCATCCTCTCTCCCCGGCTGACCACCGTTACAATCTGCCCCGACGGAGAACACGCCGTCGTGTTGCTGGAATCACCGGCAGGCGATGCTCTGCTGGTCACCCATAGCGACCGGTTGGCGGATGCCGCGGCTCTGCTGGAGGAGACCCACACCACCCGGCTGGCCTTTCTCTGTATCGGCGGTGGCGAATCGCCGGATGCCGGCTACCTGACACAGCTACTGAAAACAGCCGACACAGAAGCTATATACACGGTATCCTCCGCCCTGTGGGCAACCGGCTGTCCGGTGGAACTCACCCTGTTGCCTCCGGGCAGCAGCCTGTCCATGGGCCATCTGACCTTAACGCCCCAAGCGGACACCCTGTGGCAGATACACAACGGTGACACCTCTCTGCTCCTATGCGGCGGCGAGGCCCGTCTGCCCACCGCTACCACAACCGATTGGGCCGTCTTTTGCGGCAAACTGCCCGACACCTCCTCGGCCCACATCCGGCAGGGCGTTCTGCTCTGCCCTGCCGACACCATCCCTGAAACCGCCCCGGCCACACCCCCGGCAGATGCCTTTCTGCTATTGCCGGAAGAGGTAATGACGCTGACCGCCCTCCCCGGCGGAGAATGGAGCCTACAACCATGACCGAAACACAACTGAAAGACTGCATCAAAACCGGCACCTGCCCCCTGTATCTGCTATATGGCGAGGAAAGCTACCTGACGGAGCAGTATGCCAAAAAAATCGCCGACGCCACCGTCGAGCCGGGGATGGATGCCTTCAATCTGCAGAAATTTGACGGGCAGGCCCTCACCTTCAACCAGTTGGAGGAGGCGGTAGAGGCACTGCCGCTGATGGCCGACCGCAAATGCGTGCTGGTGCGGGATATGGATATCGCCGGCCCGGAGGCTGACCGCCTGCTGGAACTCATCAGCCACCTGCCGGATAGCTGTGTGCTGGTGTTCTGGCAGATGACCGTACAGCCCAACAGAAGCAAAAACGCCTGGAAAGCCTTTATGGCCAAGGCGGAAGAGGTTGGAGCGGTGGTGAATTTTGAGAAAAAGACCCCGGCCGACGCCGCCAAGCTGTTGGTGGCCGGCGCCAAACGCCGGGGCTGTATATTTGACCCCCGGGATGCTCTGTATCTGGTGGAGCAGGCCGGGAACGACCTCAATCTCCTGCTCCATGAGCTGGACAAGCTGTGTGCCCTGGCCACCGATGGGGTCATCACCCGGCAGAGCATTGATGCCGCCGCTGTGAAAAATCTGGAGACCAAGGTGTATGACCTGTCCAAGGCTATTCTTCGCCGGGATACTGCCACCGCCCTGACCATGCTCCACCAGCTGGCGGTTGCCCGGGAGGAGCCGGTAAGCATCCTGGCAGTGCTGTCCGGTGCCTATGCCGACCTGTATCGGGCCAAGGTGGCCACCACCGCCGGTCTGCCTGTGGAAAAACTGTCCGCCGATTTTAAGGTGTACAAGGGAAAAGAGTGGCGCCTGCGGAATGCGGCACGGGATGTCTCCCGGCTAAGCATGGCAGTGTTGCGGGATTCCCTGGATATTCTTGCCGGTGCGGATGCCGCCCTCAAATCCACCCACAGCGATGCCCGGACACTGCTGGAACAAACTGTGGTTCAGCTCATCCACCGGGTGAGGGAGGGCTGACCATGCGCCGTGTACGCCAAGCCATTGTGGTGGAGGGGAAATACGATGTCATCCGGGTGCAATCCGCCGTGGAGGCCATCGTCATCCCCACCAACGGCTTCCGGATTTTCAAGGACCGGGAACGGGTAGCCATGCTGCGCCGCCTGGCGGCTGTCCGGGGGCTGATCCTCCTCACCGACAGCGATTCTGCCGGGACGCTTATCCGCAACCATCTCATCGGCTGTATCCCGGCGGAGCAGATACGGCAGGCCTTCGTCCCCCCACGTCCCGGAAAAGAGCGCCGCAAAGCCGCCCCCTCCAAAGAGGGCCTGCTGGGAGTGGAGGGCATCGACAATGCCACTATCATCGCCGCCCTGGAACGGGCCGGCGCCATATTCGAGGATGAGACTACCCCCTCTGCGCCGTCTCTGTCGCTAACCAAGACCGACCTGATGGAGGCCGGCCTGTCCGGCACACCGGATGCTGCCGCCAAGCGGCAGAAGCTACTGGAAATGCTGGAGCTGCCCCCCTCCCTTTCCGCCAACCGGCTACTGGAGGTGGTCAACGCCACCGCCACCCGGGATGAGTGGGCAGAATGGCTAAAAATGCTGGAGTAATCTCAGCAGGTTAACGAAGAAAAGCCGTTTACTTTTTAGACGGATGGGTGTATACTTTCCGTAAATGACGATAAGGAGTTGATGTCATGCGTATTTCCACCGAAACCGCTTCTCCGGCGGCAATCGTAGGGGAGGAAAAGGCTGTCGAGCTGATTGCCAAGGCCGGCTTCGACTGCTGGGATTTTTCTCTGACAAAAATGGCCGACTGGAACGGCCGTGAGCTGACCCTCACCGGACATCCGCTGTGCGACTATAAAGAAGGCCTGGCGCTGGCCCGTCGGCTCAAGCAGATCGGCCTGGATAACGGCATTACCTGCAACCAGTCCCATGCCCCCTTCCCAGCGGATTTCCCGGAGCTTCGGGCGCTGTTGCCCCGTGCCATCGAATACACGGCAGAGGCTGGCGGCAAGATCTGCATCATCCACCCCATCGGCAGCTTCTCCCCGGAGCAGAACGGCGAGCTGTATGCGGAGGTCCTGCCCACAGCAAAGGCCTGCGGCGTCAAAATCGCTGTGGAGAATATGTGGAACTGGAACAGCAAGGAAAAGCACGCCTGCTTCTCTGCCTGCTCCAACCCGGAGCATTTCTGCGCCACGGTGGACTATCTGGGCGACCCAGATATCGTCGCCTGCCTGGATATCGGTCATGCCTCCATGATGGGCATGGGCACCGACCCCATCACCATGATCCAGGCGCTGGGACATCGCCTACAGGCACTGCACATCCACGACACCGACTGCTGGAATGACAGCCACCAGATCCCCTTCTCTTTGAGCATCCCCTGGGAGCCCATCGTGCGGACGCTGAAAAACACCGGCTATGCCGGCGATTTCACCCTGGAGTGCAACAACTACCTGCGCGGGAAGGATGCGGACTTTGTGCCCCAAGGGCTCATTGATCTGGCTCAGGCTGCCCGCAAGCTGGCGGATATGTTTGAATCGTATTGAGAAAGGACTCTGGTATGTACCTATACGAGATGCACCAACATACCGCCGGCTGTTCTGCCTGTGCCACCATCTCCCCCGAGGAGACGGTGCGGCAATTAAAGCGGCAGGGCTTTGCCGGCATGGTGCTGACTAACCATTTCTTCTATGGCAACACCGCCATCCGGCGCAACCTGCCCTGGGCGGATTTCGTCCGCCCCTACGAGGAGGAATGGCTACGAGCCAAGGAAATGGGCGACCGGCTGGACTTCGACGTGCTGTTCGGGCTGGAGGAGGGTGTCGGCGGCGGCAAAGAGGTGCTGCTGTACGGCATCACCCCGGATTGGCTATATGACCACCCGGAGCTACGTGACCGCTACCAAACGGCAGAGGAGCACCTCGCCGTAGTGGCGGACATCGTTCACAGGGCGGGCGGCTTAGTGTTCCAGGCGCACCCCTTCCGGGTGCGGGATTACATCACCGACCCGTGGCAATCCTTGCCGGCCGACTATTTGGACGGGGTAGAGGCGTATAATTTTTACAATTCGCCGGTAGAGAATGTCCGTGCCGAGCAATATGCCCATAATAACGACCTGCTGACCATCGCCGGTACCGATGCCCACCACACCGACATCCCCAGCCGTTTCGGCATTGCGACAGAACGGCGTCTGCGCACCGATGACGACCTGACGGAGGCACTGACCACCGAAAGCTACACCCTGTATCTGGGAGAATAAACCTGCAAAAAGCGGCTGTCCAAATGGACGGCCGCTTTGTTTATGCGTATAAAAAGAGGGGCCGCCGACGGTAGGGAATCCGTCGACGGCCAGAGGAAAAAGAAAGGGTAAAAAATGAAAAAAGGGGCGCACTCCCTGTGGAGTACAGGTAAATTATAGCAGGGAAATATGTCGGGGAAATAGTCAATCCGTAACGAAACTGTAAACAGTTTGTTAAAAAGCAAGCCCACCGGACAGGGAATATCCGGTGGGTAGGAAATCAGTCCTCTTTCCAGATATTGCCTTCCGCCTTCAGGTTTTTCACCTTGATGGCGCTGTCCTCAAAATAGAGAATATTCTTATCCATATACGGCGAGGCATAATAGGTATTGCCGGAAATGGTGATGTTGGAAGCGGCATAGGCAGAAATCTCCCCCCGGTTACCGGCGTCATTAGCCAGCTTGGTGGGATTTTTGATGATGTTGTTCTTGAACGTCACCTTATCCGCCGAGGTAATGTCCAGCAGTGCGCTGGGGAAGTCGATAAACGTGTTGCCCTCGATGGTGATATTTTTCATCACCGGATAGGCAGGACGTTCTCCGTTGATGTTGGCGTGAATCTCAATCAGAGGACTCCAGTTGTTGACGTTGCAGTTTTCAAAGGTGTTGTTCCGCACTATCAGGTTGTCCACGCCGGTGCCCTCCGACCAGGAGCCGGTGGTAATGTCGGTAACGATCCGGATGGATGCCCCCTGGGTGTGGGAAAACCGGTTATTCTCAATCAGACCGTCGCTGGCCTGGGCCAGAATACCCCGGGCACGGCCGTCATGGTAATAGTTGTTGGCGATGTAATACTTGCTGCTGTTATACCGGGTATTGACTACGATACAGTCCTCCTGCACACTGGCCGGCAGAGCCTTGTCCAGCGTGATCTGCCCACCGGCTTTACCCGTGATGGTGGCGGTAACGTTCAGCGGCTCGTAATCGCTTTTCAGGAAGGACAGCGTATCCCCCACCTCAAACTGTGTGGTGGTGGTGATGTTCAGCACGGTGTTGCTGATGCGCTTTTCCACTTGAGCAACATTATCGTGGATGTTAGTGCCGTCGTCCCCGGCGAAAGAGAAGTCACAGCCCTCGATCCAAATGTGGCCGGAGGTGTTCAGCGCATGCACACAGTCCGTCCGTGTGGATAGCCGCCGCTTGTTTTCCGTACCGGGGCGCAGGCCGATGGTGCAGTCCTTCAGCATCACGTGGCCGGTGCCGTTGCTGAAAACAAAGCCCATGCCGGGGGCGCTGTAAATGGTGACGTTGCGGTAGGTCACGTTCTGCGAGTTGCTGGTTTCAAAGCAATGTGACTTGTAGGTCATGTTACGGGCAAGATAAATCTCCCCCACGTTCATCGCACTCTGGCTGGACAGACCGTAGACACGAATCTTGTTGCCTCCCAAGCTCTCCACCTTGGAGGGGGTCATGTTCCAGAATTCTTTTCCGTTGGCCACGCCGGCAGACAACGTTTTCGGGTCAAAGCTGTTCATGGCCCCGAATTCCAGGGTGGCAATGTCAACGGTTTCCACCTCCGGCAGTTCAAAGTCGATGTAGGTGCCGGTTTTATTAACCACCTTCATCAAATTGGCCAGCCGATAAAAATCCCAATCCCAGTCAATGGTGAGGTTGCGCCATTCAATCGTCTCGCACTCCCGTGTGTAGAACAGATGCGGCGTGCTGAAAATAAACTCGCTCCCCTGCCCATCAATGACTACGTTGGTGGCATCCCTCAGCACCATGGCCTTGGAGGCGCTGAAGCGGTAGACACCCTTGGGGATCACGATTTTGGAATTGGGCGCCTGTGCGGCGTATGCCAGCGTCAGCATAAAAGCGTCGGAGTTGTCCTTGTTGGCCGGATTCATGCCAAAGGTGGCAGCATCCACTACCTTCAAGTTTTCGTCCTTCGGGGCACGCACCGTGACCCCGTTGGGGCTGGTGCCGGTGATGTAGGTCATGGTCTTGTCAACCGTGGCCGCGGTGGTTTTCGTGGTATGAGCCGTGGTGGTGCTTCCCGGCACTTCGGTGGTATTCGCCGCCGTGGTGGTGCTCTCATCAGCATCAGCGACGGGGACGGTGGTTGTGCTGTCCATTCTGTTCCCCCCCTCGGTCGTCTGACCGGTCTCCGTTGCAGAGGAGCCGTCTGCTTCCTCCTTTTGGCACCCGGCCAGCATCCCACAGAACAGGCAGAAGGCCAGGGCAAAGCAAATAACGCGCTTCATGGAAATTCCCCCTTTTTTACATTTCGGCATTCCAAATCGTCTGTTTGCTTATAGTACCATATACTATATTGTAATTATACCTTTTTCTTCAAACGCTTTCAATACACGGATTTATCCAAGAGCATTGACTTTTTTCAACAGAAAAACCAGTAAAAAGAGGAAAGAGGCTTCTGCTCCCTTGCCTGCCGGATCAGTTGACAGCCGGGCAGAATTTTGGTATACTGCCGGTATGCATCGGCCATCCGGGCCGAAAAAGGAGGCTTTTCCTGTATGAAAACAACCGCAATTCTCATGGCCGCCCTGCTTGGTCTGTCTTTGCTTGCCGGGTGCGCCGACACCCCGGCCGTCTCTGACCCGGCGGATTCCTCCCCTTTGACCACCACCGCCACAGCGGCTGGCAATACCATCGACACCGATGCTTCTACCACCGGCACCGCCCCCTCTGTCGGGCAGGCCACTGCTGAGCAGGCCGTCACCACCGCATCCAACCATAACACAACCGCTACCACACCGGTCAGCGGCCCGGTGAGCAACACCGGTGGCGGTGGACTCACCACCAACACCACCACGGCCAACTCCAGCACCTCGGCGGCTGTCACCACCACGACCACCGCCCGTCGGGTGGAATTACCCTCCCCCGGCTATGACCCGGACGGAAAAGGGCGTATTCAGCTGGGCGAGGTCACCCTCGCCGGAAACACCCTCACCATCGTAGTGAAAAATGTCAGCAAAAACTGGGCGACGGATGAAAGCACCAGCTTCACCTATGCCTGTTATGATGCCGCCGGAAAAGAACTGGCCAAGGGCACCCTGTATGTAGGGGCTGTCGGCGCCGGGAAACAGCAAACCTGTCAGCTGGATATCCCCACCGTTGCCACCAAGGTGGCACTTACCGGCTTCACCGCAGGCTATTGGACCGAATGGAAAAAGTAAGGAGAAACGCTATGAACATCGCTATCATTACCGGCGCCTCTGCCGGGCTGGGCATTTCCTTTTTTCACAGCATCTGCCGCCGTCATCCCAGACTGGATGCCATCTGGCTGATTGCCCGCCGGGAAGAGCGTCTGCAAGAATTGGCCAAAGACAGCCCCATCCCGGTTGTCGTACTGCCCATGGACCTGACCGACCCGGCGGCCTACGATGCGTTGGCGGCCAAGCTGAAGGCGGAGAATCCGGCGGTACGGGTGCTGGTGAACAACGCCGGCGTAGGCCAGCTGGATAACATCGTGGACAGCGATTGGCCGACCCAGGCCCGGATGGTTGACCTCAACTGCCGGGCACTGACAGCGGTCACCACCGTTGTCCTGCCCCACATGGAGCCGGGCTGCGGAACCGTTATCAACGTCGCCTCCATCGCCTCCTTTGCCCCCAACGCCCGGATGACGGTATATTCCTCCACCAAGGCGTATGTTATGAGTTTTTCCCGGGGTCTGCGGGAAGAGCTGAAGGCCCGGGGCAACAACGTGCTGGCAGTCTGTCCCGGCCCCATGAACACGGAGTTTCTGGCCGTAGCGGACATCACCGGCCGTTCCCCTATGTTCAAGATGCTCCCTTACAGCGACCCGGAAAAGGTGGCTGACCGGGCAGTGGCGCTGGCGGCCAAAGGACGGGCGGTGTACACCCCCCGGCTGTTCTTCAAATTCTACCGGGTGCTGGCAAAGCTACTCCCCCACAGCTTAATCATCAAGCTGAGCAAAACCTGACCAAAAAAAGCATCCCATGGGGATGCTTTTTTTCTTGCTTTACGGCACTATCCGTGCTACAATACCACTGTAAACTGTCGGGAAACAGGTGAAAACCCTGTGCGAGCCCGTCGCCGTATTCCGCATCATACCCCTGCCCTTACGGCTGCCGCAACAGCCGGAACACGCCATTGGATACCCTCCGAGAAGGCGGGACAGGGGGCGGTCAGCCGAAAGACCGGAGGTTTACATGCAAGGCACATCCCCAAGGGAACACCGCGAGTGCCGGTGGCTTGCCTTGACATCAAATAAAAGGAGCAAAAGACAATGAAAAAACAGACACGCAAATCCCTTTCCTCTGTTTGTTCGGCTCTCTTGTGCATGGTGCTTGTTGCGGCAATGGCACTGTCCCTGATGGCTTGTACAAACACGCAAAACCCCGTTTCTACCCCCGACGGCAGCACAGCGGCGGTGGACGCTACTCCCCTGGGTGAGGGGGCAACGGCCTTCACGCTGGAGGTGGCAGACAAGGAGGGCAAGGTGACCACCTTCGCCATCCGCACCGACAAGAAAACCGTGGGTGATGCCCTGCAGGAGCTGGGGCTCATCGAGGGGGAACAGAGCGCCTATGGCCTATACATAAAAAAGGTCAACGGCATCACCGCTGACTACGATATAGACCAGACCTACTGGGCATTCTATATCGACGGCAAGATGGCCCCCTCCGGCGTAGACAGCACCGACATTGTTGCCGGCACCACCTATGCCCTAAAGGTGGAAAAGTAGTCAAGCAAGGAGTGTAGCAGTATGTGGTGGCTTTTTCCCCTCATAGCCGGTGTGCTGGTAGCGGCCGTCGCCTTTGGTTGTTATCTGGCGGCTTTTTATGTCAGCCCGGCTGTCCGGCGACGGGATGTGCTGGAAGAAACAAAGACGGCCCCCGCAGGCTCGCTGCGTGCTTCCATCCACACGCTGGTGGGGGAGCTACGTCCCTTGCCCTATGAAGAAGTCACCATCACCGCCCGGGATGGCTGTCCTCTCCACGCCCGGTATTATCATGCGGCGGAGGGAGCACCCCTGCAGATCATGTTCCACGGCTGGCGCTCCACCGCCGAGCACGATTTCGGCGGTGGTCATAAGATGGCCCGGGCGCTGGGGCACAACATTCTGCTGGTGGACCAGCGGGCCCACGGAAAAAGCGGCGGTCACGCCCTGTCCTTCGGCATCCGGGAACGGTACGACTGTGCGGATTGGGCGTTCTTTGCCGCCCGGCAGTACCCCACCTCCCCCCTCCTGCTCACCGGCATATCCATGGGAGCCGCCACCGTGCTGATGGCGTCCTCTCTGCCCCTGCCGGACAATGTGGTGGGCATTATGGCGGACTGCCCCTATTCCTCTCCGGCGGCTATCATCCGCAAGGTGTGCGGGGACGCCCACGTGCCGGGCTGGCTGGCAATGCCCTTCCTCCATCTGGGAGCGTGGCTGTTCGGCGGCTTCCGACTGGCGGACGGCGGTGCCGTGGAGGCGGTAAAGGAGGCAAAACTCCCCATCCTGCTGGTGCATGGAGAAGCCGATGATTTCGTGCCCTGTGCCATGAGCCGGGAGATTGCCGCCGCCTGCGCCTCGCCCCTGACCTTTCTCACCGTGCCGGGGGCCGGTCACGGCGCCAGCTTTTTGGTGGATAACGAAGGCTACAAGGCAGCTATGACCACCTTCCTGCGGCAGGTGCTACCGGAAGAAAAAAGACCGTAAAAAAAGACAGGATGGCTGTACAGCCATCCTGTCTTTCCTTTTTATAATGCTTTCAGCACCTCGCACAGATAGGCGTAGGTGCGTCCCACCGAGGAGATGCACAGACGCTCCTTCGGGGAATGGATATGCTCCTGGGTGGGGCCCATGGACACGGTGTCCAGCCCCGGTAACTTCTCGCTGAACAGACCGCACTCCAGCCCGGCGTGGGTCACCGAAATCACCGGCTCCTTACCGGTAAACCGACGATAGGTGCCCAGCATCACCTGCTGTAAGGGGGAATTCTCCTGATATTCCCAAGCCGGATAGTGGTCGCTTTCGGCATAGCTGCCGCCGTGGGCGGAGATAATCTCCTGCAAGCGCCCCAGCAGAGCCAGCTTTTTCGCCTTTTCCGCACTGCGTACCGACAGAGAAACATGCAATCCCTCCCGGTCGGCGGACAGCACACCCAGATTAAGGGAGGTTTCCACCAGCCAGTCCAGTTTGGGGTGCATCGCCTGCACACCGTAAGGCAAGGCGGCCAACAGCCGGGCGGCGTTAGCCGAGGTGGCCTCGTCGGCGGCCATCTCCGCCACCGGCACCGCCGCCACCGTTACAGTCAGGCCGGGGTCGGCCTCAATCCGGTTGGCCTCTGCAAAGGCGGCCGCTTCTGCCATCGGTGAGCCCTCTGCCGCCACGGTACAAACGCACCGGGAGGTGATGACATTGTCCTTCTGCCCGCCGGCGATATCCACCAGCCGCCAGCCGGTCGGCAGGGTAGCCAGCAGACGCCCCATGAGGATGTTGGCGTTCTGCCGCCCGATGTGGATCTCCGCACCGGAGTGGCCACCCAGCAGGCCATCCACCGTAATCTGCCAGCAAGCGGTCGTGTTCACCGCCCAGGCTAGCGGCAGGGTCAGCTTTGCCTTGGCACCACCGCCACAGCCCAGGGTAAAGACCCCTTCCTCGCCGCAGTCCAGATTGATCATCCGGCGCCCGGTCAGCCAGCCGGCATCCAGGGCGGCGGCTCCGTCCATGCCGGTCTCCTCGTCGCTGGTCAGCACCACCTCCAAGGCGGGGTGTTGCAGGGTGCTGTCTGCCAGCACCGCCAGGGCCAGCGCTACGCCACTGCCGTCATCACCACCAAGCGTGGTGCCCTCGGCGGCAATCCAGTCCCCCTCGATACGGAGCTTCAGCGGGTCGGTGGTGAAATCGAAGTCCACCCCCGGCTCCTTCTCGCACACCATATCCAGATGAGCCTGCAGAATGACCGGGGGATGACTCTCATACCCCGGCGTGGCCGGCTTGCGGATGAGCACGTTATTTGCCTCGTCCTGCTTAGCCTCCAGCCCCAGCTCAGCCGCCACACCCAGGCAGTAGTCACTGACCGCCCTTGTGTTGCCGGAGCCGTGGGGAATGCCGCACAGTGCCTCAAAATATGCAAACACCCTTTCGGGCTGTAAATGTCCCAGTACGCTCACGGAGAACGCCTCCTTTTTTGTTTTTCCTTATTATACACCCCATCCCCCTCTTGCGCAACCCCGAAATGTTTGGCAATCCGCCATTGACCGACGCCTCTTTTTTTGGTATACTATTATATAGAGGATCGTTAATAGGAGTGTGCGCTATGAATGAGAAAAAACTGGGCTTTGGCCTCATGCGCCTGCCGCTGACCGACCCGGAGGATAACACCGCCATCGATATGGTGCAGACACAGGACATGATTGACACCTTTATCCAGCGGGGATTCACCTATTTTGACACCGCCTGGATGTACCACAGCTACACCAGCGAGCAGGTGGTAAAAGAAGCCCTGGTGGCCCGGCATCCCCGGGACAGCTTTACACTGGCCACCAAACTGCACCGGGTCTATATGAAAGAAAAGGGAGACCGGGAACGGGTCTTTCAGGAGCAGTTGGAGCGCACCGGTGCCGGTTATTTCGACTATTACCTGCTCCACTCATTGACAAAGGAGTATTTCGCCCTGTTTGAGGAATACGATTGCTTCAACTGGCTGGTGGAGAAAAAACAGCAGGGGCTGGTCAAGCACATCGGCTTCTCCTTCCACGACAACGCCGAAATGCTGGATAAAATCCTGACCGCCCATCCGGAAATGGAGTTCGTCCAGTTACAGATTAACTATCTGGACTGGGACAGCCCCGACGTACAGTCCCGGCTGTGCTACGAGACGGCCCGCCGCCACGGTAAGGCTGTTATCGTCATGGAGCCGGTCAAGGGGGGCATGCTGGCCAACCTGCCGCCGGCGGCAGAGGCGGTGCTGAAGGCCATGCACCCGGACTGGTCTCCCGCCTCCTGGGCTGTGCGGTTTGCCGCCGGCCTGCCGGGGGTGATGACGGTGCTCAGCGGCATGAGCAACCGGCAACAGGTGCTGGATAACACAGGATATATGACCGACTGTCCCCCGCTAACCGAGCAAGAGCTGGCCGCCCTGCGGCAGGTGGTGGACATCATCCACGCCGGCGGCACCATCCCCTGCACCGGCTGTGCCTACTGCGTGGACGGTTGCCCCATGAACATCCCCATCCCCCAGTGCTTTGCGACCTATAACACCGCAACACGGCAAGAGGAGGAGGCTGAGGCGCACCCGGCTGGTGCCGAAAAGGCCAGCGACTGCATTGCCTGCGGCCAGTGCGTGGAGGTTTGTCCCCAGCATCTGGCCATTCCTCAGCTGCTGGAACGGGTTGCGGCGAAATTTGACCGATAAAAGGAGCGTATATGGCTATGACAAACGTTACGGCAGTACCCAAATACACCACAAAAACCCAGCTCCTGTGGGCGACGGCCGCCACCGCTATGGCTGTGGCTCTTCCTCAGGTATGCCACCTGCTCGGTGCCTGGCTCGGCGTGGGAAGCCGTCTTGGAGAGATGCTGTTGCCCATGCATCTGCCGGTGATGCTCATCGGCCTGTTGGTGGGCTGGCGTGCCGGCTTGGTGGCCGGTCTGTTCAGCCCGGTTATCAGTTTTCTGCTTACCGGCATGCCGGGGGTTTTGCTGCTTCCCTTCATGACAGTCGAGTTGGCGGTGTACGGCCTGTGCACCGGCCTGCTGCGGGCGGTATCCATGCCAGGCGTGTGTCGGGTGTTGCTGGCCCAGGTTGCCGGACGCGGGGTGCGAGCTCTGGCCATTCTGCTGGCGGTATACGGCTTCGGCTATGCCGGCATTTCCCCCAGCCTTATCTGGATGAGCATCTCGACCGGCGCTGTGGGAATCCTGCTACAACTGGTGCTTCTGCCTTCCCTCTGCCATCTGACGGAGAAAAAGGCATGACCCCCGACCTGATGCGAGCAAAGGCTCGCCTAGCAGAAACAAACAGCACCTGCGTGCTGTGCCGGGGGGAGGACGAGGTCACCAGCCAGCGGCGTGGCGTCGCCCCTCTGCTGGGCTTTCTGGATGAGCACCTGCCGTTGACCGGCTTTTCTGCCGCCGACCGGGTGGTGGGAAAGGCCGCCGCCTTCCTGTACATCCGGCTGGGGGTGACGGCAGTATATGCCCCGGTGATGAGTCGGCCGGCCTTTGATACCCTTACCACCCACGGGGTTCCGGCCTTCTATGATACTCTGACCGAGGCCATCATCAACCGCACCGGCGACGGTCACTGTCCCATGGAGACCGCTGTGTGGGAAATCACCGACCCGGCAGAGGCAGAAACGGCCATCCGGGAGCGACTGGCAGAGCTGACCCACCACAAGATATAGTATCCCGACCACAAGATATAGTGTATACTCCTCTAAAGGACGGTTGTATGAAAACCGTCCTTTTTTGCGGGTTTTTGCTGATTTTATCGGGGTTTCAGCCGTTTTTTACCTTTGTCCGCTTTAGCACTGTAAAACAATATATGCTACTGCCTTTTTGAAAAAACCACAATATATTGTGTTTTTTCTCTTGACAAGGGGCCGAAGATGTGCTATACTGGCGAAGCAACGCTAGACTGGGGGGTAAGGCCGATGAACATACAAGGATTTCAAAAGCTGACCCTGTTGGATTTTCCCGGTCGCACCGCCTGCACCGTGTTCACCGGCGGCTGTAATCTGCGCTGTCCGTTCTGCCACAATGCCGGCCTTGTCCGCACCCCTATGGCAGAAAAAAACCGTACAGACGAGGTGCTGGATTATCTCGCCCGGCGGCAGGGAATCCTGGACGGCGTGTGTGTCACCGGCGGCGAGCCACTGCTACAACCCGACCTGACAGAGTTCCTGCGGCAGGTCAAGGCACTGGGCTACGCCGTCAAGCTGGACACCAACGGCAGCCTGCCCGACCGGCTGGCGCCGGTACTGGACACCGGGCTGGTGGACTATGTGGCGATGGATGTGAAAAGCTCCCCTGCCGGGTATGCCTCGGCCACCGGCAGTGACACCGACCCGGCGGTGTATGACCGCAGCGTGCAGTTGCTCCGGGGCAGCGGCATTCCCCACGAATTCCGCACCACAGCGGTCAAAGGATTACATACCCTGGCGGATTTTGCCGCCATCGGGCAGTGGCTTTGCGGTGCCGACCGGTATTTTATCCAGCGATTCGTGGACTCCGGCAATCTGCTGGGAGAGGGCTTCCAGCCCTTCTCTGACGAGGAGATGGCCGGCCTGCTGGAACAGGTTTTGCCTTATATTCCCCGGGCACAGCTCCGGGGTTGATAATAAAAAAATAAAACTGAAAGGTGTGTAAAATAATGTATCGTGTAAACAAACGAGATGGAAAAATTGCAGATTTTAACATCAGCAAGATTTCCGAAGCCATCAAAAAAGCTTTTGAGGCTTGTGAAAGACAGTACAATGACAACATCATTGACTTCCTGGCCCTGAAGGTGACCTCCGACTTTGAGCCGAAGATTCACGACGGTGCTGTGGATGTGGAGGATATTCAGGACAGCGTGGAGACCGTGCTGGTGCAGGCCGGCTATGCGGATGTGGCCAAGGCCTACATCCTGTACCGCCGCCAGCGGGAGAAGGTGCGTAACCTGAGCTCCACCATGCTCAACTACCGTGATCTGGTAGACAACTACCTGCAGATCAACGACTGGCGTGTAAAGGAAAACTCCACCGTCACCTATTCCGTGGGCGGTCTGATCCTGTCCAACTCCGGTGCCATTACCGCCAACTACTGGCTGAGCGAGATCTACGACAAGGAGATCGCCGACGCCCACCGGTCTGCCGATATCCACATCCATGACCTGTCCATGCTCACCGGCTACTGCGCCGGTTGGTCGCTGAAGCAGCTCATCCAGGAGGGTCTGGGCGGCATCCCCGGCAAGATCACCTCCTCCCCCGCCAGCCACCTGTCCACCCTCTGCAACCAGATGGTCAACTTCCTGGGCATCATGCAGAATGAGTGGGCGGGCGCACAGGCCTTCTCCTCCTTCGATACCTATCTGGCTCCCTTCGTCAAGGTGGATAACCTGACCCAGAAGGAAGTCAAGCAGTGCATCCAGTCCTTTGTCTATGGCGTCAACACCCCCAGCCGTTGGGGTACTCAGGCGCCCTTCAGCAACATCACGCTGGACTGGACCGTGCCGAAGGATCTGGCTAACCTGCCGGCCATCGTGGGCGGCAAGGAGATGGATTTCACCTACGGCGACTGCGCCGAGGAGATGCGGATGGTCAACAAGGCCTTCATCGAGATCATGATCGAGGGCGACGCCAACGGCCGTGGCTTCCAGTATCCCATCCCCACCTACTCCATCACCCGGGATTTCGACTGGTCGGATACCGAGAACAACCGTCTGCTGTTCGAGATGACCGCCAAGTACGGCACCCCCTACTTCTCCAACTACATCAACTCCGATATGGAGCCCAACGACGTGCGGTCCATGTGCTGCCGTCTGCGTCTGGACCTGCGCGAGCTGCGTAAAAAGTCCGGCGGCTTCTTCGGTAGCGGTGAGTCCACCGGCTCGGTGGGCGTTGTCACCATCAACCTGCCCCGTATTGCCTATCTGGCGGAGGACGAGGCCGACTTCTACAAGCGTCTGGATCGCCTGATGGACATCTCCGCCCGGTCGCTGAAGACCAAGCGTACTGTCATCACCAAGCTGTTGGAGACCGGTCTGTACCCCTACACCAAGCGGTATCTGGGCTCCTTCGATAACCACTTCTCCACCATCGGTCTCATCGGCATGAACGAGGTGGGCCTCAACGCCAAGTGGTTGCGTGCTGACCTGACCAACGAAAAGACCCAGGCCTTTGCCAAGGATGTGCTGAACCACATGCGTGAGCGTCTGTCCGACTACCAGGAGGCGTACGGCGACCTGTACAACCTGGAAGCCACCCCTGCCGAGTCCACCACCTACCGCTTCGCCAAGCACGACAAGAAGCACTATCCGGCCATCATTACCGCCAACGAGAACGGTACCCCCTACTACACCAACTCCTCTCACCTGCCGGTGAGCTACACCGAGGATATCTTCTCTGCCCTGGATGTGCAGGACGAGTTGCAGACCCTCTACACCTCCGGTACTGTGTTCCACGCCTTCCTGGGCGAGAAGCTGCCGGATTGGCAGGCCGCCGCCGCTCTGGTGCGGAAGATTGCCGAAAACTACCGTCTGCCCTACTACACCATGTCCCCCACCTACTCGGTGTGTGCCGAGCACGGCTATCTGCCGGGTGAGCAGTATACCTGCCCCCACTGCGGTAAGGAGGCAGAGGTGTACAGCCGTATCACCGGCTACTACCGTCCTGTGAAGAACTGGAATGACGGTAAGAGCCAGGAGTTCCAGGATCGTAAGACCTACGACATCGCCAACTCCGTGCTGACCCACACCGGCCCCAAGGCCGAGGCAGAAGCCGCTTGCGGTTGCGATACCGGGCTGGCTGACGGCGTGTATCTGTTCGCCTCTGCTACCTGCCCCAACTGTAAGATTGCCGAGGCTCTGCTGTCCAAGGCCGGCATCGGCTATACCAAGGTGCTGGCGGAGGAGAACGTGGAGCTGACCGAGGCACTGGGCATCAAGCAGGCCCCCACTCTGGTGGCGGCTGTCGGCGGCGAGGTGGCCAAGTACACCGGCGTATCCGATGTGAAGAAATACATCCAGTCTGTACAGTAAAAAAGTAACACAAGGTGGGTGGTTTTCCATCCGCCTTGTGTTGTGGTTTTGAAGAATTCCTGCCAGAATCCGTTTACACCGGGGCTGGACCCCGACATTTGTTATTTGTGAGGTAATACCTATGTATGACATACTCATCGTTGGCGCAGGCCCGGCTGGGCTGACCGCCGCCATCTACGCCCGCCGGGCGAATAAGAGCGTCCTGCTCCTGGAAAAGGGAGCTTTCGGTGGGCAGATCACCTTCTCTCCCAAGGTAGAAAATTACCCCGGCTTCGAGTCGGTCAGCGGCAGTGAGCTGGCGGACAAGCTGGTGGAGCAGACGCTGGCACAGGGCGCCGAGGTGGAGATTGAAACCGTCACCGGTGTGGAAGACAAGGGTGACCACAAGGTGGTTACCACCGAGGACGGCAACACCTACGAGGCAAAAGCGGTCATTATTGCCGCCGGTGCCCGGCATCGCCATCTGGGGCTGGAAAATGAGGAGACCCACATCGGGGAAGGGATCTCCTTCTGTGCCGTGTGCGACGGTGCCTTCTACAAGGGCAAGACCGTGGCGCTGGTGGGCGGCGGCAACTCCGCCCTGCAGGAGGCCATTCTGCTGTCCGAGACCAGCAAGAAGGTGATTGTTATCCAGAACTTGGATTTTCTTACCGGAGAACAGCAGTTGCAGGATACGCTGGCCAAGCGGGACAATGTGGAAATTTTGCTGGGTACGGTTGTGGCCGCCCTGCCGGCGGCGGCGCCGCTGACCTCCATCACCCTGCGCCGGGTGGCGGATAACAGCGAATATGCCCTGGCCATCGACGGGCTGTTTGTGGCCATCGGCCTGGAGCCGGAAAACGGTGCCTTCGCCGATGTAGCGGCTCTCGACCAGTGGGGCTACGTCGACGCCGGTGAGGACTGCACCACCAAAACGCCCGGCATATTTGTGGCCGGTGACTGTCGGAAAAAGGCCGTGCGTCAGGTAACCACCGCCACCGGTGACGGCGCCGTAGCCGCCATCGCCGCCTGCCGCTATATCGACAGTTTGTAATATTAAGTATTTGTTTATACCTGATGTAAAATGGCAGCCGAGCAATCGGCTGCCATTTTGCGTATATTCTACCTTTAATTATCAGTCCCGGATGAGCACGCTGAAAGCGGCGCTGTCTTCCTCCCGGGCAATCTTGATGTTATTGACACTGCTTTCCACAAAGTTGATGGAATAGCCCAGATTGTACAGCAGCATGGTGCAACAGGACTCGGTCAGGGGATGCCGCTGTTTTTGCGCCCGGGCGAACACCGCCAGCATCAGTGAAAGACGGTGGGCCTCCGGGGACTGTAGGGCAATCATGTTGTTCCGGTCTACATATTTCGGCTTGCCACCGGAAATATCAAACTGCACGTAATCGTTCATCAAATGGCAGATGGTGGCGCTCCCTTTTTCGTTGGCCGCCTGAATGAGCTTGGAGATCATCTCGGGGTTCACCATCGGCCTGGTCGCTTCCTGAATAATCACCAGGTCGTCAGCGCTATATAATTCCTTTACATAGTCTAAGGCGTTTTTCAAGGAAGCCACGCCGCTACCTGCACCGGTAATGATGCCTTTCAGCTTGGTGATGCCGTACTGGGCCGCATAGTCCTTGACAATGCGCTCCCACCCCTTCAGGCAGACCACATACACCGCATCCACAGAGGGGTGCTTCTGGTAGGACTCCATGCAGTAAACAATGATAGGACGGCCCTTCACATTGACAAACTGGCTGGGAATGTTCTGGCTGTTCCGTCCGGTTTTACCCCCTGCTAGGATAATGGCAACCGTCTTCTCCTTTTTGGCGGAAAGTACCGGTGCCAGCTCCGTCTCCCCCACGCTGTACCCGGATACCAGCCTCTCCACCGTGGTGTCCAGCACCTCAGCAAACCGCACCAGCTTCTTATGCGACACATCATTCTCGCCGGATTCGATCTTGGCGATGGTGGAGCGTGTTTTGTAGCCCATCAGCTCTGCCAGCTCCTGCTGGGACATATGCAGTTCATACCGTCTCTGCCGGATATTCGATCCAACCGCCATATATTTCACCTCAAATCGCCATTTTGTATATTATAAATCAACATTCCGTGATTTTCAAGATTATTTTTCAAAAAAAGTTGACAAAATGGTGATTTTTGTTATAATGGCAAAGGATTTTTTAAAAAACGACAAAACAAAGAGAGGTAAGGAAACATGAAAGCTGTTATTTTTAACTCCGGTTTAGGCAACCGCATGGGCGATTTCACCAAGAACAACCACAAGTCTATGGCACAGCTGAAGGACGGCGAGACGGTGTTCCACCGTCAGCTCCGCATCCTGGGCGCCGAGGGTATCCGTGATTTCATCATCACCACCGGTCCCTTTGAGGAGCAGCTGAAGAAGGAAGCCGCCGATTTCCCGGAGTACAACTTCACCTTTGTCCGCAATGACATCTACGACAAGACCAATTACATCTACTCCATGTACCTGGCCCGTGAGCACATGGACGATGATCTCCTGTTCTTCCACGGTGACCTGGTGTTTAACCGCAAGCTCATCCACGACGTGCTGGCCTGCGAGGACAAGAACACCGCCACCGTCAACTTCAAAAAGGCTCTGCCCGAGAAGGATTTCAAGGGCCGTGTACGGGATGGCAAGGTGGTGGAGGTGTCCATCAAGATTTTCGATGAGGACTGCTATGCCTTCCAGCCCTTCTACAAGATGGAGAAGGCCACTGCCTCCGCCTGGATCGGCAAGGTGGTAGAGTTTATCCACAAGGGCGAGGACAAGTGCTATGCGGAGAACGCCCTCAACGAGATCTTCCCCGCCCTCAACGTCCGTGTGTTCCCCTATGACGAGTACTACATCGACGAAATCGACAACCTGGACGACCACGCCCGTGTGACCGCCGAAATTCTGCCCTTTGACGAGGCAGACGCCAAGATCTTCGGTTAATCCGTTTCTGTGAGGTAACGATTATGAGTACTAAAAAGTTAGCGCCCACCGCTACTTATGGGTATAACGAGTCCGATTTCAAGAAGTTTATGCGCTTGGCCTGGACGGTGCTGCTGTCCTTCGGCCTGATGTACATGTTCTTCTACAACGGCCGTCAGAATATCAACCTGGTCAAAAACGATATCGCCGGCTTCTTCGGCTTCTTTAAGGCGGACGGCACTCCCGATGCCTCCGGCATCAGCGCCATCACCACCACGCTGTTCTGGAGCTATGCCATGGGTCAGCTGGTCAACGGCCGTCTGGGCTCCTATTTTGGCTATAAGCGGTATATGTCCCTGGGTGTCATCGTATCCTGCATCTGCAATGTAGCCATCTCCTTTGTCAGCGAGATGTGGCTGTTTGCCGTGCTGTGGGGACTCAACGGCTTCGCTCAGTCTATGGTGTGGTCCAACGGCCTGCAGGTGCTGAACAAGTGGTGGCCCAAGAGCAAGCGTGGCTTCTCCTCCGGCTTGGCTACGGCCTTCTCCGGTCTGGGACAGGTGGTCACCTATCTATCCGTCTCCTTGAGCCTGACCATCAACCCCGATTGGGGCTGGCGTGCGGCCTTCCGCTTCCCCATCATTCCGTTGGTGATGGTTCTAGTGGCTTTCATTGTGCTGTTCAAGGAGCAGCCTGAGGATGTGGGGCTGGCTCCCTTCGAGGAGGAGGACAAGGAGGCCGCCGCCCGGGATGCCGCTCTGATTGCGGAGGTGCAGGGCAAGGGCTTCCTGTATCCCTACATCAAGCTGTTCAGCGAGCCCAAATTTATTGTGTTCTGCTTCATTTCCGCTATTGCCGGTATCGGTCGGTACGGTCTGCTGAACTGGATGCCCACCTACTTCCGTGATGCCCACGGCATGGATGTGAAGAGCGCTATCTTCGGCTCCATTCTGCTGCCGCTGGGTCAGGCGTGTGCCATGTTCGTGTTCCCCTTCATCACGGATAAGGTGTTCAAGGGCAAGCGTGAGCCGATGCTCGCTCTGGCCTCCATCGTGACCTTTATCTGCCTGGTTATCTTCCCCTTTATCACCAATGCTACCGCCGCCACCCTGATGCTGTTTGTGGTGGGCGTGTTCAGCATGGTAACCGGTGTCATCTGGGCTGTGGCCGGAGACATGGGCGGTCGTGCCTTCGCCGCTACGGTGGTGGGCACCCTGGACTGCGCCGTATACCTGGGCGCCGCTCTGCAGGAGGGCACCTTCGGTTACTTCACCAAGGCCGGTCGCTGGGACCTGGGCTTCATCACCATCGGCGGCCTGTACATCCTGATGCTGGTGCTCACTCTGCTGGCCAGCAAAATGAAACTGAAAAATCTGTAATAGAGTCAAGACCACCGGCTAAGCCGGTGGCTTGCACAGCCCTAGAAGGGCATAATACGGACAAAGCCCCTGAAGGGGCGCCGAAAGGTTTGCCGACCGCATTCCTTTTTCCGGCCGCCCCTAAAGGGGCTCGTTTTATGCCT
>JAFURT010000021.1 GCA_017471765.1 Clostridia bacterium | reverse complement strand
AGGAACTCTGGCCTTTATTCTTATAGTACCATTTGTAGGTCAGTCCCTCGCCGGTAGCCTTGACGGTGATGGTGGCGGTCTTGCCATTGGCAACCGTCACGCTTTGAGGCTGGGTGGTGATGGTCACGCCACTCATGTTCAATGCAACGGTATTACTGGTCACCTTGTTGCCGTATTTATCGGTGATGACGCAGTAAATCTGCCGCCCGGCCCGGGCGCTGTTCATCTGCACCGAATAGGTATTGCCCTTAAAGGCGTTGGTTAGGCTGAAGGCGCTTTCGCCCTTGCTCTTATAATACCATTTGTAGGTGAGCCCATCGCCGGTGGCCTGGACGGTTACCTTGGCGGTGGCACCGTTGGCTACGGTAACGCTCTGGGGCTGGGCGGTGATTTTCACGGGATTTCCCATATACAGTGTGACAGTATTGCTGGTCACGCTGTTGCCATACTTGTCAGTAACCACGCAGTAAACCTGACGGGCATCCCGGCTGCTGTTCATCTGGACAGAGTAGGAATTACCCTTAAAGGCGTTGGTCAAACTGAATGCGCTCTCGCCCTTGCTCTTGTAATACCATTTGTAGGTCAACCCATCGCCGGAGGCTTTTACTGTGACGGTAGCCTGGGATCCGTTGGGGGCGGTGGCGTTTTGGGGCTGGGTGGTGATTACCGCCACATTCTTCATAGAAAGCGTTACCGTCACAGTAGCGATTTTGGATCCGTACTGATCGCCTACGACACAGTAAATCTGCCGTCCGTCACGGTCTTTATTCATTTCCACCGAATAGGTATCGCCCTTGAAGGAATCGGTCCTCGTAAACTTGGTTGCGCCCTTGTTTTTGTAATACCATGTATAGGTCAGGCCGGTGCCTGTGGCATCCACCCTGACCTTGGCGACGGTCCCGGCAGCTGCCGCCGTATCGGCAGGCTGCTTGACAATCTGGGCATACCGTCCCACCGGCAGGCAATCATAAATGAAATACACACTGCTGCCGGAATAGTCATCTTCGTAGACATCCACCACCGTGGCAGGGCGGCCATTGACCGTCACCTGCACGTTCTCATCGAATCTGCATTGGAAGAAGCCCTCTGCCAACTCGGTGCGCAGCAGGAAGCCGATGGAATACTGCTTCCCCTTGACGAAAGGACCCTCACCGAAATACTCCCCATCCTCGACCCAGGAGAATTCATCCACATAGTAAAGGTCGGAGTCCAGCGTCACGCTCCAGTCAGGCCATTCGCCCTCCACGGGTTCCTTGACGCCGGTAAGCGCCACCTGACGGATATAGGCCTCAGGAATCTGCACGAACTCGTACTCCACTACCACATATTCGGGATCGTTAAGGAACGTGACGGTGGCAGGCTGCCCGTTGACGGTGGCGGTCATATCTGCGGCGAAGTGCTTGAAGCTGTCTGCGCGCAGGGTAATATAGACCAGATAACTTTGCTTGGCAAGGAATCTTCCAGCGGTGTGCATGGGGTCAGAATAGTTCGCACGCTTCCACAGGATGCCGTTTTTCCGGTATAGGGTGGCACCGGTATCCAGCGAATAGCCTTTGCTCCCCAAAGTCACCGTATAGTCTGGACTCTGCCCCGCCACCGGCTGGGCCAGATTGTTGATGACGATGCTGGTAATCAGCTGATCGCTGCGGATATCGTAACCATATTTCAGGGTCACGCCGCAATCGTTGCATACCAGATCTCCGGAATAGCCCTTCGAGTTGGTGGTGGGAACGATATAGCCCACCACGCTGACATCATCATGCTCCGGTGCCAGCAGGGTACCGGCCTTCAGCAGACTGCCGCAGCTGCAATAGGTGTCACCGGAATAGCCAAATTCGCCGCAGGTGGGTGCCACATAGTTTTGCAACGTCACCTGGCCGGTATGAATCTTCGGGGTAGACTTGCCCCGAACCGCCATACCGCAGGCGGTACAGCGGGAGGTGCCGCTGTAGCCCCGATGATCGCAGGTTCCCTTCTGGACCGTGAGGGGGTTGAGCACCAATTCCCCTTCGTGACGGCCGGGCGCTTCGATGGTATCTCCATACGCCACCACATGGCCGCAGTCCTTACACACCGTATCGCCGGTATATCCATCCTTGACGCAAATGGGCGCATAGGCACCTCTGATGTACACGCCCCGACTGTGATCGCATTCCGTCGACCGAATCACAGGCTCGAAGGTGAAGATGCCGCCGCCGATATACTGGGAGAAGTCGTAGATGATCACCTTCCACCGGGGGCCGTCATCCTGGAGTATCAGCGCCACATCGTCGCTGACATCCACCGTCACAGCCGCTCCGGGGGTGGTCTCGTAGGTATAATAGGTGTTCCAGGTGATGCAAACGGGGTTTTCCTTCCCGATGCTGTTGGTCTTGTCATAGGCGGTGGGGCTGAAGGTGATGTAAAACACTTGTTTGATCTTCGTCAGATCGGTGCTGGCAGTGCCATAGCGGACAGTCACCAGATCGTTATCCTTTGTCCAATCAGCCCGGACCATCTTGTCCTGACCGGCATCGTAGATCTCCGGTCTGGCGGTATTCTGATAAGAGCAAACCCGGCACTCCCGGTAGGCGATGCCGATGCCGTCCCCATTAGTATGGGGCGTGCCCATGTGCTGCCAGCCCATCCATGCGTGGCTTTCCCGGGTGGTCTTCTGACATCCGTCATGGAGGCATTTCAGCTGATGCTCCATGGCGCTTTCATAGGAATAGTCCACCTCACAATCCCCGGTTTCGGGATCGATGAAGTAATGGTCGTGGTATTTCTCGTATTTCTTCGCGCCGCAGTCCATACAGGTGTATTCAATCCACACAGCCCCATCCCCCACAGGCTGCCCGTAGGCATTGTAGCCCTTGTTGATATAGGACTTGGTGACCTTGCTGTAATGGTGGGGCTCTTCCTTGTAACTCTCACAGCCCTCGCCAATGCACCAGATTTCATGGCTGACAGTTTCGTAGACGCCGATATTGTCGGCTCCGTTTGGCTGGAAGATGATATTTCTCAGAACGCTGTCCACAATCGGCACATATCTGCCCCGATAAAGATGGGCGCACCGCAATGCCGCAATGGAGGACTCTTCCCTGTTCCCCTCCTCGTCGGTGACGATGCACCGGTAATACAAGGTGGTATAGCAGGCCTCCGGGGATACCGACACGGTCAAATTCGGCGTTTTCGAACCGTGGACCGTGTAATAGGTATTACCGCTGTCCCACCACTGGGTCATCTCGTCGGTCAAAACGATCCAAGGTCCGTCATCGTACTTCACCTGCCACTGATAGGTCAAAACAGTCTGCCCGGTGGCGGCGATGTTGAAATGGACGGTGTTGTCCTGCTGGTTGAGAGGTTCTCCTTCCTCGGCACCGTAGTCGGTCAGCCGGGCCACCCGGCTTTTGGGCTGCTTCAAGATCAGAATCTTGGCGTACACATCGAAGCCGCAGTCGGTACAGACGCCATATTTGTTCAGATCATGGCTCTCGTGACCGAGATAGGTGTGGTCATCGCAGAACCGGCAGCTGTGCCAGTGTCCGCTTCCATCCATCTCCCACTCCGCCTTGGGCGTGGGCTCGTGGGTCTTATCGCCGCCACCGAGATGCTCCTGCTGCACATGGGGCTCGAAATCCCCTTCGTTGAAGCAACGGTCACCGCAGTCGCAGCCCTGCTCCTCGGTCAGCACGGCGCAGCAATCCTTGCACCGCAGCTCACCCACATCCCCACAGGGCTCACACAAATCGACACTGTGGGAGCATTCGCCGCAGTCCTCGCAGAAGTGCAGATCGTAATCATCGTCCAGGATGCACATCCCCTCCGGGCAGTCGGACATGTCCTGGCAGCAATCCTGACACAGTCCGCACAGCTCGCAGGACTCCATCTGACAGAAGGGAATGCCGCAATCCGGGCACAGATGCTCGAACCACTCTGAAGACTCTACACAAAACTCCCCACAGTCGCAATCCGAGGCCTCTGCCTGTTCCAGACAGCAGTCCGCACAAAGCCCGCAGGTGTCGCACAGATCCACGCCTTCCTCATACAGGCAAGCCTCACAGCTTTCACAGATGACACAGCATTCGATGCAATGCTCTTTTTTATCCACACAAATCTCTGTCACATTGTAGCAGTTGTAGCACTCCGGGCAGTGGACACCGCCGTCGAGTTCCTGACAGCCCTCGCAAAAGCCGCACTCGTTGCAAAACGGTCCCATACAGCCCTCGCAGAACCAGCATTCACCGCACAGGGCCTCCTCATCGGTGTAGTAGCATTCACCGCAGCCCAGACAGTGCCAGCCGTTGTTGACATAACACTGTTCGCACATACGGCACTCCTCGCAGAACATGGTCTGCGCCAAGCAATCGCCACACTCGTTACAATGGCTGGCAACGAAGCAATCAACGCTGGTACACTCAGCACTGCAGGCACCACAATCATCGCACATATATTCATCCCAATGGTAGTGGTCGCAAAGCCAGCAATCTCGCCCGTCATCATAGTCGGCAAACACCGACGGACACATCGCTGACAATGCCAGAACCATCAGCAGCGCCAAAAGTACGGCGCCAGGGAGTCTGTTGAGCAGGGATTTTTTCATATAACTTCCTCCTCGTATAAGTCATTTACCCGGCATCTATGGTGCCAGCACAATATGTATGTTCTCCTCCCTAAAGGATTTTGTACGCGATTTCCTGGAGCAGCCGCTCCAGCATTTCCGCTTCCATGCAGCAGGGCCATTGATATGCAATGGGTTTTTCGTCCCAGACAATGGTCAGCGACCACCATTTGCCCCCATCCACCGTTGGACGGCCTTTGAAAATTTTGCGCCGTTTTTTTCGGAGCATCGGCTTCAGCGCTTCCACCGCGGCGCAAATGCGCTGCCACGTTTCCGGCTCCAGGGGGATATTCTCCCGCCGGTGCATAGCGCCGCCATGATGTTCCCGGGAAAAGCCCTCCAGCCGAAGGATGCGGTCCCGGGTCAGCTCCACCAAAAACTGACTGCCCCAGGTGCTGCCATGGCCCCGCCGAAAAATCAGCCGTTCCATTTCGTTGCCTCCTTTCAGCGCAAGGGCGGTGGCGGAATCTCCGTCACCGCCCTCTGGGTCATGCCATATTCAGCGTCACCGTGACGGTTTGGACTTTGTTGCCGTATTGGTCGGTGATGACGCAGTAGATTTGCCGTCCAGCCCGGCTGGCATTCATCTGGACGGAATAGGTATTGCCCTGGAACGCAGTGGTCCGGGTAAAGGTGCTGTCGCCCTGGTTTTTGTAGTACCACCGATAGGTTAGCCCCTCGCCGGTGGCCTGAACCGTCACCTTGGCAGTGGCACCGCTGGCGACGGTAACGCTCTGGGGCTGGGTGGTGATGGTTACCCCGCCACTCATGCCCAGGGTCACCACATTGGACTTGACGGAATTGCCGTATTTATCCGTCACCACGCAGTAGACCTGCCGTCCGGCACGGCTGGCATTCATCTGCACAGAGTAGGTATTGCCCTTAAAGGTGTTAGTCAGGCTGAATGTACTTTCGCCTTTGTTCTTATAGTACCACTTGTAGGTCAGCCCCTCGCCGGTAGCCTTCACAGTAACGGTGGCGGTCTTGCCGGCGGCAACGGTGACGCCGGTGGGCTGGGTGGTGATGGTCACACCGCCGCTCATATTCAGGGTGACGGTATTGGTGGTCACGCTGTTGCCATACTTATCGGTGATGACACAGTAAATCTGGCGGCCTGCCCGGCTGGCATTCATCTGAACGGAGTAGAAATTGCTCTTAAAAGCAGTGGTCAGGCTGAACGCGCTTTCTCCCTTGCTCTTGTAGTACCACTTATAGGTCAGACCGTCGCCGGAAGCCTGAACAGTGACCTTGGCGGTGGCACCCTTGGACACAGTAACACTCTGGGGCTGGGCGGTGATTTTCAACGCCATGGTCAGGGTCACCACATCGGTCTTGACGGAATTGCCGTACTTGTCGGTGATGACGCAGTAAATCTGACGGCCGGACCGGGCGCTGTTCATCTCCACGAAATAAGTGTTGCCGGTGAAGGAGCCGGTGTAGGCAAAGGCCGTGGCCCCTTTATTCTTGTAGTACCATTTGTAGGTGAGCCCATCGCCGGTGGCCTGAACGGTGACCTTGGCAGTGGCGCCGCTGGTCACGGATACACTCTTGGGCTGGGCGGTAATGGTCACGGCGGCGCCCATATGCAAGGTGACGGTATTGGTGGTCACGCTCTTGCCGTACTGGTCGGTAATGACGCAGTAAATCTGACGCTCCGCACGGCTGGCGTTCATCTGCACGGAGTAGGAATTACCCTTGAAGGCATTGGTCAGGCTGAAGGCGCTTTCGCCCTTGCTCTTATAGTACCATTTGTAGGTGAGCCCGTCGCCGGTAGCCTTGACGGTTACCTTGGCGGTGGCACCGTTGGCCACGGTAACGCTCTGGGGCTGAGCGGTGATTTTCAGCGCGGTACCCATATACAGCGTCACCGTATCGGTCTGCACGGAATTGCCGTAGGCATCGGTGATGACGCAGTAGACCTGCCGCTGGGCACGGCTGGCATTCATCTGCACGGAGTAGGAATTGCTCTTAAAGGTGTTGGTCAGGCTGAATGCACTTTCGCCCTTATTCTTGTAGTACCATTTGTAGGTCAGGCCGTCGCCGGAGGCCACCACCCGGACAGAAGCGGTTGCTCCCTCCAGAACAGTCACGTTCTTGGGCTGGGTAACGATCTGCACAGACACCTGATCATCCAGCTTAGCGGCGCCGCAGACGGTGCAGCCGTAGCATTCCCTGCCGCTGTCATCGGTGTAGCGCAGCTCGAAGCTGTGGGCCTGATGAGCGGAAACATAGGCATCGGGGCATTCCTCGTCGGCGCAAATCTGCCAATGGGACTGCAGATCATAGACATATTCCAGGGTATGGCTGTGGACCAGCATGGAGTCCTCCACCTCGGCCTCATAATAGTAGCCGCAGGAACAGGTCATGCCCAGAACCGCATTGGTTGTGTAGGTAGCCTCCTGGACGATTTGCTGGGTGAAGCTGTGAACCTCGCCGATCTTTTCGCCGCAGGTGCAGACCCGGAAATGGGTCTCCCCGTCGTTTTGGGCATAGCCCTCGTAGTCACAGGTGTGAACCTCCGGCTCAGGTGCGGCAACTACGGTGATGGAACCGGGGATGATGATTCGTCCGAGGTAGGGATCATCCAGTATTCCCACAAAGCGGATCACATTCCCCGCCACAGCGGCGTCTTTGAGTGTGATCTGACCGGTCTTGGTGTTGATGCTCGCCTTGGTGGTGCTTGTGGTGTACGGGGGCATACCGAGCTGAGGAATCGGATTCACCAGAGCCCATGTGAGCCTGTCTCTCATCTGTTTCTTTATCGTATCGCTTTGCAGCTGGGTTTTAATCTCACTGTCCAGGAGATCCTCGACTTCAAACTTGGTTGCACGGCGCTCAGTCAGCATTTCGACCCGGGCGTGCAGTGCCACTTGAGGTACAAACGAGCTGCCTTCGGGAACTTCGGAACCTCTGTTCACCACGGAAACCTTGTACGGGATATAGTTATCCGGAACGACACGAATGGTTATGGGTTCGGTAGAGCTCGTACCGTTGGGTAGTGTTGTAACGGCGCTAAACGTGACATAACCCAAATTATCAGCCATGAACTCAATTGTTCTTCCACTAAGGGATTTGTTAAAGGGTGCATAGAGGCCGTTGCTGCCTGTGTAGTATTGAATGATATTACTCTTTTCCGTATCAGGCACCCATGTCGTTACGTTCGTGCTGTTCAGCGTCGCGTTAGTGGGAACGGGACCAACCGTAAGTTCAAAGGTCTCACCCTTCTTTACGAAAATCTCAGTAACAGGCTTTCCGTTATAAAGTATGTTTGTACCGGTAGGCGCAGTGTACGGACCTACGACCACCTTGCTGTATCCGATCTCAGTGCCTGCTTCGAAATCTACCGTTTCCTTGAAGCGCGCATAAACGGTATAGACGCCAATCTCCAGATTATTGAATTCGGGAACGTCTACCGCATTACTCCAATTCAGCGTGGACAGATCGCGCTCGGAATCATAGGGGTAGATCAGCCATTCCTGCGCATCGTTATAAGAAGCGGTCTTCGTTATATATTTTCCGGTATTGGCCGGATCCTCTTCCCAATCAAAAACACCTATTGTGGGCCAGCGCGTATTCTGATCCTTCTGTACCGTGCAGACGTTGGAGTAAAGGGCGTCCTTATAGATACCGTCGTAGGAGGTGATCTTCATGCGCACCTGCTTGCCCGTAAGACCTCGGTGCATAAGAAGCACTTCTACCGCCAGTTCGGGAGAGATACGGGAATTGCCGTAATCTACCCACTCATCCCCTTCAAGAACCTGCCACTGGAAGGTCTTGGAGCCCTTCAGCTTTTTGTAGGCATCATTGAAGGTCAGCACCGGGTCGCAATTGTAGGCGGCGTTGCTGTAGGTGACTTCGGCACCGGAGGTAGCAAAGGAGCCGCAATAATCGGTGTCGTAGTCGATTTCAAGACCCATACTGTAATAGAAGTCCAGAACGCCGTCGCCATCATAAACGCCATTCTCCCAGTCCTGGAAAACACTGGTCGTGTAGGAATGCGTCACGTAGGTATTCACATTGCTGCCAAAACGCTCCTCCATGTATGCGACCATATAATATGTATGACCTTCATCCCACTTCACAGCCGAATAATTCGTGAAGTTGCTCAGGGGGATCTTGAAATTGAAAATGGTATGTCCGTCCTCGTGTTCCGTTTTGAAGGGCGCACTCGTACGCGGGTAGGTGTTTATCAAATTGCCGTTTTCGTCTTCTTCGTACAGTACCCAATTGCAAATGGCAAGATGACCTCTGTCAAAATAGGGGTTATCCGCATCCGTCAGATCATAGTGGGATTCTGCGGAGAAGAAAAGCGTCGGAGTTTCTGCCGGTCCATGGTACAGCGTTTTGCCGCCGATTTCCTCACCCATGGAATAGGCATATATTTCATAGTGACTGCGACCGGCGTAATTTTCCCATGTATGGGTATCTGTGTTCCAGTAATCCTTTTCCTCTCGGGGCTTAACGATGATGGTGTCGCTGTCGCTCTTGCGGCGGAAATCCAGATTGGCATTGTCAATGCACTCGTCTTCCGGCTCTTCGTCATCGATATAGACGTGGACCATTTTCGTGTTGAAAACGTTTTTGCCGTAGCCGTCCACTGCGGGAATGCCGATATTGCCGCGGAGGGTATCCCGGATACAGCGGCAGTTCGCCCACAACATCCAGTTTGAAGCAGACCAGGGCCAGGGACCGTTATTGACGCTTCCTGCATTTCGGTCGGGAACACGCTCCTTGTCGGTCTTGGAGGTATCGAAGGTACCGGCATTGATCCGCAGCGTATATTCCTTCACACTTCCGCCGTTCAGGCCGGTGATACCGATGACGTCGGCGCCGCCGTAGCCCCAGAATTCACCGCCGTTGATGATGACCGTACTGCCCTCGCCGGCAATCTGAACCGCGGCCTTGCCACCCACGTTGGACAGGCAGTTTTCAATCATATCGTCCGTCGTGAAGTCTCCACCCCAGACCATATCCGCAATAGAGTCTTTATTCCAATCCGGAACACCGCTGACGTTGAAGGCGCCGCGGTAGCCGCCGCGACCCTCGATATAGCCGCCGTTGATGGTGACCTTACCGCCGTTTGCAACGATGGCAGAGCCGTAGATCTGCTCGTAGGCGTAGCCGTTGTAGGTCAGCTTGACGAGCAGGTTCGTCTCCTTGTCCTTATCCAGATAGAAAGAGTGGACCATCCAGATCTTGCGGTTTCTGCCCGCCTTGATATCCGTATTGTTTACGGTCAGCTCTGCACCTGCCTCAACGCGGAAAACGTCGCGGACCGCAGTGTAAATATAGTTGGGACCACCAAAGAAATTGGTGCGGTTGTGCATCCAGCCGTCGTACCAAACCTCGGCATCGTCCCCGGTGGAGTTGGTCACCGTAAGATCACAGCCCTCACCAAGGTAGAAAAATGTCAGGGAATCGTACTTAGGTCCCGAGTCGCGGAACTTACTGTTATCATCGCCAAGGTTAAAATTAACATTGTTT
>JAFURT010000002.1 GCA_017471765.1 Clostridia bacterium | reverse complement strand
GACTTTTACGCAGGAAGAGATTGCGGAATTAACACATTTCCAAGAACAGTATTTTAAGTCGACAATCTCCTTGCTATATAAACATCTTTAACCTGGTGTACTTTTGCTTACTTTTACCTCGTTTTTACTCCGTTTGGTTACTCTTTTTTCAACTAAATCCACCCTTACGGGTGGGTGAAATATCGCTTCGCAATGTGAAATACGCCTGCGGCGTGTGAAATCGCTGCGGCGGTGGGTGGATTTAATTTCACATTTTGCCGATAGGCAAAATATTTCACCAAAGGCGTAAGCCTTTGATTTCACCGTGAGCGTAAGCAAACGATTTCACTATAACCTCCGTTAATGTGGATTTAAACCACCGAAACAACATCTCCTCTTGTTTAACTTTACGCCTTATGCTATAATTAAAGAAAGAAGGTGTTGTTATGGATAAAAAGACACAAATCATTCATTTAGTTTTTGCCTGCATCTTAGTCTTTTGCACCACTATAAACATAATAAGGAATTATCGGAATATCCCAGAATGGCTCAATGTATTAACGGGGATATTCATGGTCGCTGCGTTCGTCCTTTTAATCGTTGTTGTCATCCGTATAATCAAGCATCGGAAAAGCAAGTAGTTGAATTACTCACCACTATCTAGCTAATCGGTAAAAATATCAAAAGTATCGATTATGTAATCATGGATACAAATTATCCACATGTCAACGAAGATGGAAGTGTCACCTTTTATCACCCGGTCGTGCATATCAACTGTTCAGAAGAAAACGCCCGGTTTTATTCTAAAGACGGCAAATTGTACAATAAGAAAACAGACGAGTTGATTTCTGTCTTTGCCTATGCCTCTGAATAGTATTGGGAACGCCTCGTGCCTACGCACGGGGCGTTTGCTTGAGTAAAATTCCTTGCGTGCCGGGCTGCGTTGTGCTACAATATCCCAAAAGGCGGTGATTTTATGGCTCCTGTTGCCTATTATGAAACCATATCCTATGCCGGGGCGACCTTCTTTACAGTCGTCCTGCTCCCCTGTGCTGACCGGCAATTCCCCACGGTCATCCTCCGTTCGCCCTATGTGAATGATATGAAGGACAGCCCCGAAGAGGAGATTGTACAGAACTATCTCCGGGGGTATGGGGCGTGGCTCGACCGTGGCTATGCGGTGGTCTTTCAGCACTGCCGGGGCCAGGGCAAAAGCACCGGCGCCTTTGTGCCCTATATCCACGAGCACGAGGACGGTCGCCTGCTCCGGGCGTGGATTCGCCAGCAGCCCTTCTATAATGGGGAGCTGTTCCTGTTTGGCGGCAGCTACACCGCCTCGCTGCATTACACCACCGCCCCTTTTGAGGAGGATATCCGCGGCGCGGTGCTGGAGGTGCAGGATGCGGAACGCTACCGCCTGTGGTACCGCAATGGGCAGATGCGTAAGGGGCACGCCAACTGGCACTTTGACCTGTACAAGCCAAAATGCGGCCTGACAAAAACGCACACCATGGCCAGCTTCTCCCAGCTCCCCCTACAGGGACTTTCTCAGCGTGTCCTGGGGGAATATGCGGAAGATTTTGAACAGATGCTGACGGCAGAACGGCCGGACGACCCCTTCTGGAACACTCGGAATGGCGGCGGCGAGGCCCATGGTGTCACCGACGATATTCCCTTCCCGGTGCTGTTCACCACCGGCTACAACGATTTCTACGTAGGCGGTATGTTCGCCATGTGGAACCGGATGAGCCCCCGGGCCAAAGCCGCCTGCGCCATGCTGGTTTCCCCCTACGACCATGGGGATGGCTACCACCCGGAGCTGGGGCTGGCCTTCCCCGATGGGCAACGGGCTGCCCACTTTGGGCCGCACTACCCCATCGACTGGATGGACCACATCCGCAAGGGCACGGCGCTCCCCTATGAAACCGGGGTCATCACCTATTACCGGCTGTTTGAAAACACCTGGCAGAGCGATTTTCACCGTGTTCCCACGGCTGAAAAGTGGGTCCCGCTGGGGGATGACACCATCTCCTTCCGGTACACCCCGGCACAGCCGCCCCGATTCTCTCCGGAGGGGATGTTCCAGCCCGCCTTTGCGGGCCGGGAGGATGTGGTGACCCTGTATACAGCGCCCTTTGACACCGCCCTGTTCATCAAGGGGAAGATGCAGGCGACGCTGACGGTCAGCTCCAACCGACCGGATACGGCTTTTTACATAAGCATCAGCATCGAAAAGCCCCAGGGGGATTACCGGCTCCGCCATGACATCACCTCCCTGGGCTATCAGGTGGGGGATTACACCGAAAACACCGTTGTTTCGCTGGCGTTCACCTTTGACGAAACCGCCTTTTTGCTAAAAAAGGGGGAGCGCCTGCGCATCGATATCGCCTCCGCCGACGACGGCACTTATGTAAACCACACCAACCACGCCGGGCCGTATTCCTTACAGACCGATGCGGTGCCGGCCGAAAACCGGGTGCTGCTGGCGCAATCCCGGCTGGTACTGCCGGTAGAATCCTAAAAGCAAGTTGGGAAAAAAGGAGTAAATTTTATGAACGTCCGGGAAAAGCTTTTGATGGATGGGCCTGCTCTGCTGAAACACGGTCCCATCAACATTGCCGTGCTGGGAGACAGTGTCTCCCATGGGGAAGTAAGCGGCTATTACGATTACGAAAACGTATACTGGAATGTTCTAAAGCGCAAACTGCACCAATTCCGGGATTACGTGCCCATCAATGTCATCAATGCCGCCGTCAGCGGCACCACCGCCAAGGAGGCTCTGCCCCGCATAGAGTCTCAGGTGCTCAGCCACCACCCGGATCTGGTCATTATCTGCTTTGGGCTCAATGACGTGACCAGGCCGCTGGAGGAGTATATCCAGCCGCTGGCCGCACTATTCGATACCTGCCTGCAGGCACAGTGCCACACCATTTTCATGACCCCCAACATGCTGAACAGCTACGTCGCCGACGATACGCTGGCTTGCCATCGGGACTATGCCGCTATGACGGCAGAAATCCAAACCGGCGGCCGGATGGACCGTTATATGCAGGCGGCGGTGGAACTGGCCAAAAGCAAAGGCGTGCCGGTTTGTGACTGCTATGCTCAATGGAAAGAGCTGGCGAAAACCAAAGACACTACCATGCTGTTGGCCAACCGGGTTAACCATCCCACGCCGGCTATGCACCAACTGTTTGCCGACGCTCTGTATGCCATGATTATGAACGAGGTATAAATCCATCCGATGCCAGCCTGGATTTGTGGCTGGTTTCCCGGCGTTATTTGTGGCACTATGCCAAAAAGGAGGTAGCGACTGTATGACGCCCTATGAAATTCTCGCCCAAGCTGTCGGGCTGGTGGCGATGGCCTTTAACATCCTGTCCTATCAGCAAAAGTCACCGAAAAGGGTCATCCTCTATCAGTTGTTCGGCTCCTCCCTGTTTGCGGTGAACTTCTTTCTGCTGGGGGCCATTGCAGGCGGCATCACGAACCTTATCGCCGCTGGACGGGCGGTAGTATTTGCCAATCACCAGCGGTTCCGGGCGAAGCATCCCGCCTGGCTGTGGCTGTTCATCGGCCTGTATGTCCTGTCCTATCCCCTCACCTTCACCGTCTTTGGCAAGGACTTCACCCTGCTGACCGCCGTTATCGAGTTGCTGCCGGTCATCGCCATGGTGGCCACCACCGTCAGCTTCCGAATGGAGGATGCCGCCATCATCCGGCGCTTCGGGCTTGTCAGCTCCCCCTGCTGGCTGGTGTACAACATCACCAACCTGGCCATCAGCGCCATCATCTGCGAGGTGCTGAGCCTCTGTTCCATCGTCATCGGCATGCTCCGGCACGACAGAGGGCATAAACAATCCTAAATCCACCCGGCACAGCCGGGGGGCAATTACAAAAACAGCAGGCAGATTTAGCGACTGCGCTTCGCCAAATCTGCCTGCTTTTATTTTTTGTTCCCTTTTAGTCTCGCCTTAGCCTCTTCCACGGTTTCGCCCTCTTTGGTGAGGTAAGCATCCACAAACTTATCTTCAATTTTGGTATACCCGTCGGTAACGCCTTGTTCGATTTTTTTGTACCCTTCCACGACGCCCTGTTCGATTTTCTTATAGCCGTCAGTGACGGCCTCAGCAATCTTTTTATTTGCCTGTACAATTTTTGATTTTGCCATATCGACGTATTTCCCTCCAAAAAGATTGATTCCCAGAAACAGCACGACAATCCAGACGGCTGTTCCCGTTAAAATATTAAAAACCAGAATATCCGCCGGCGCCATGCCGGGAAAGGATACAAGCATTGACCGTTGCAGTGTGTAGAGTGAAACAACCGCATCGGCAAAGGATATGTTCCGTAAAGTGGCGGTTATCGGCATCGCTTGTCGCCCACATTTCACCACGCCGATCATGGCAGCGGTGATCTTGGTAAAGGTGTATGCCGCCACGGTAATCATAACGATTTCGTGAAATTTCGTGCCACGTTTCTGTACGGCGGACAGAACATTGACTCCCACCAAACAGAAGGACAGCACAAGCAACAAAATGCCTGTCGTTCGTTTTACGAAAACCTCCGTATCCGCTTTTTGATTAGCCTGGCGCATCACTTTCAGCACGGAAAAGCGTGTGGTGGTAAGCACCGCATAATAGGCACCCACGGTGATAAACCACCACGAGTGGGTGATGAAGCCTATCGCACCGTTCCCCACCGCATACGCAAAATTAAAAAGCAGACTGATATACGGGCTTTTCGCTATGTTGACCAGCTTCATTTTATGCCTTTGATCATCGGGATCAAGGCGATCAGCAGGATCATGCCCAGCAATCCCACAAGCGTGCCCCATACAATCTGTTCCCAGACAAGGCACAGACACATGCCTACACCGAGAATCAAAACGGCAAGAACACCGTATAGTATGCGCCATACATTTTTGCCATTCATTTTAGGTAGCTTTTTGTTCTCCATCTTACACCAGACAAGAAGGGTGGCAACGCCAAGAATCAACCCAACGCCGCCGAAGATGACCCCTTCCATAAATGCGTCCCATTCCGGCAAAAGCGCCATACACATCCCAAGGGCGAAAAGCACCCCACTCACTGTCCCCATGACCAGCGCAACAAAACTACTTTTCTTCATGTAAATACTCCTTTCATTAATCCGACACTTGTGTTTTTATTTCACTTGTAGTATACTATATTTGCACAAACAAAACAATCACCAAATCTTCAACAGCTGTTGGAATAAAGAGGACAACAGCCATCCATGGGGTATCAAGTGTTGGTTTAATGGAGAGAAACGTATGAATGTGAAAAATAACAAACGGCGCCGAGAGTCGCAAGACAAAATCGAAAAGGCGTTTATCGAACTACTGCAAACCCGTGAAATTAAGGAAATTACGGTTTCAGAAATTATCAAAATAACAGAATTAAACCGAAGCACCTTCTATGCAAACTATCTGGATATCTTTGACCTGGCGGATAAAACAAGAGAAAAGCTTGAAACCGAATTCAGCAACCTGTTTGCCGATTACGATTATTTTCACGAGCGCTCCGGTGCGCTAAAAATGTTTACCCATATCAAAGAAAACCAACTTTTTTATAGAACCTACTTCAAACTGTGCTATGACGACAAGCATCTTATCTCTATCTACGATGCCAAGCGGGCCGAGCAGGAACATATAGACAACCACATTAAGTACCATATTGAATTTTTCAGAAATGGGCTTAATGCCATCATAAAGTTGTGGCTCGCCGGCGGTTGCCAGGAATCTCCTGAAGACATGGCGGAGGTCTTAAAGCAGGAATATCGGGGTCGATAAAGGGGCAAGAGCAAAAACCACCTGTTTCCCAAACAAAAAAAGCGATGGCAGACACGCTTGTGTCTACCATCGCTTTTTTACATCGCTCACACGGAGTGTTCCTTTTTCCTTATTCGCCCAATTTCACCGGCTGGCCGGTCTTGCCGCTTTCATAGATGGCGCAGATGAGCTTCTGGATTTTGAGCGCCTCCCGGCCGCTGATAGCCGGCTCTACCCCCTGCTCCACCGCCTGGTAGAAGGCCTCGATCTGCCGGATGTGCCGGAAGCCCCAGTAATCCTTGCCCCCATCGTAGTGGATGCCGTCCGGCTCCTGGCTGACCGTCAGCTGGGTGCCGTCGTTAAAGGTGATGCAGGCGTCGTCATAGCTCATCACCGCCTTGCCGTTCTCGCACAGCAGACGAATCTCGATGGGCTCATCACAGCCGTAGTTGTTCATCGCCCAAAAGGACAGGGTAGCACCATTGGCATAGCGGATAAAGCCCTCGGCGGTGTCCTCCACCTTCATAATAGAGTGGGCCCGGTTGGCGATGCTGGCCTGCACCTCCACCGGCCGGGAGCCGATAAACCAGTTCGCCAGGTCGAGAGAGTGGATGGCCTGGTCGATGATTACGCCGCCGCCTTCCTTATCCCAGGTGCCCTTCCAATCCGACAGGGCATAGTAATCGTCCGGACGGTACCAGGTCAGGGTGCTGCGGACGCTGATGATCTTGCCCAGGCGGCCGTTGTCCAGATTTTCCCGGATCAGCCGGGAGGTATCGTTATACCGGCACTGGAAGATGATGCCATACTGCAGGCCCTTCTCCGCCGCCAGCTTTACGTTGGCCTCGCCGTCGGCATAGTCGATGCTCATGGGTTTTTCGCACAGCACGTGCACCCCGTGCTCCAGGGCATAGCGAGAGATGACCGGATGCATATAGTGGGGCACACAGACATGCACCACATCGATTTTCTCCGGGGTAATCAGCTGGGTATAGTCGTAATACGCCGGCACGCCGTATTTGGCCGCCGCCGCATCAGCTCTGTCCTTTTTAATATCGCACACACCCACCAGGGTGGCGTTATCCAGATGGGCAACGCTGGTGGCGTGCATGGTGAAAATATTGCCACAACCTACAATTCCTACTCGCAGCATAGGTATTCCTCCTTTTTGACCGGTTTTTCCTGCGTTACTGTCAGTATAACGGCACGGCGTCCATCTGTCAATGCATTATTTGCCAGAGGATATGTATTTTCTTCCCTCGCTCCCCTATTTACTATTCTTTTTTCGTGTGGTATAATAAGGGAAAATATGGATTTTCAAAAAAGGACGGGATACCATGGAACTCGTGATTGCGGTTGCTTCTTTTCTGCTGGGCTATTTTGCGGAAAAGCTGTTTGACAAGCTGGGAGAACGGCTGGCCGAAAGGCACCGGATACGGAAAAACCGGAAAAATCACCAGCAAATTCTGGCGGAAGAGGCACTGGATATTGTGTACACCGGGGACATCTATCCCTCCATCGCCCCCCAATATGTCCGCACGGCCCTCCGGCAAGACTGCTACCTGTATCTTGCCTTCCCGGAGGCCCTGCGAGACCGGTTAGAGGTGGAAAAGCAGGCCACCTTCCAGACCGCAGACGTGGCTTTTTGCTCCTTCACCCTCCCCGGCTATGAAGAGAGCGCCGTCCGGGAGGCTATCGAAGCCGCCCGGCTGGAGGTGGCCCAGCAATTCATCCGGCAGGAGGACGGCCTTTACTACAACAGTGACAAATACGGCGTGTACCATCTGGACACCCTGGGACGGACGGCGGATGTGCGGGAGACACCTCTGCTCTCACTCCAGGTCTACCAGACTGACCACTTCACCCACCGGGTCATCGGCCGGGCGCTGGAGCGCCTGGCGCCGCCGGTGGCGCTGTTCGACGAGGACAGCCTCAACGGTGACCTGAAATGGGTGCGTACCTCCTTCGGGGTGAGCATTATCGTGGTGCTGAAAAGCGTTAACCAAATCATCCTGACCCACCGGTCGACCAAAGCCTCCTTCTCCGAGGGGAAGAGCTGGATCTATGTATCCGCCACCGAGCCCATGTCCGGGTCGGATATGGACGAGTACCAAGGCCGGCCTGACCTGGTGCTGTGCGTAGAACGTGGGCTGGAGGAAGAGCTGGGCATCGATAGCTCGCTGTATTCCCGAAGCCATATCAAATTCTACGACTGCTTCTTTGAAACGAAATTCCATCAGGATGGTGTGGTGGCCTCGGTGGAGCTGGACGACGATGTGCTCCCCGAAAAGGTACTGTCCCTGCGTGCCAAGGACAAGCGGCTGGAGGTGGCGGATATGTTCTTCATTGACAACACCCCGGCGGCCATCAAGAAGTTTATCCGGGAAAACCGGCAGGATATGCGAAGCCAAACGGTTTTCGCCCTGAAAAGCTATTTAGCGGAAATGTAACCCCCAACCACAGTAACAGAGCCGGATGCAGATGCATCCGGCTCCGTTTTTCTTACCGTTTGACAAAATATTCCTCGTACCACACCAGGAAGGCGTAAATCGTCCACACCTTGCGCCAGTTATCGGAATTACCGCCGATGTACTCGTCGAAAATCGCCCGGATGGCGTCCGGGTGGAAGAACTGCGCCGCTATATCGCTGGCAAACAGCCGGCGCACATCCCCGTTGTACCGTTCGTCCGCCAGCCACATCCGGATGGGCACCACAAAGCCCAGCTTCTTGCGGAAGGCAATCTCCTCCGGCAACACCTTGGCCGCCGCCGTCCGCAGAGCCACCTTGTTCTGCTCCTCGTTCACCTTATACCGGGAGGGAATCCGGGAGGCGATGTCGAAAACGCGGCGGTCGGTCAGCGGCATCCGCACCTCCAACCCGGCGGCACGGCTCATCTTATCCACGTTGAGGTAGATATCCCCCTCCAGCCACACCTGAATATCCACATCGGTCATCTTGGACAGGGGGTCGAGGCCCTCATTCTCTGTATAGATGTCCTGTACCAGATGGATGGGCAGGAAATCCGGGTCATACCGCTTGAGGATGGCGGCCTTTTCCTCCTCCTTCATGATGTTGGTGTTACCCACATAGAAGGTTTTTAGGTTGTCGCCGTACCGTTCGGCGTTGCGGTACATATTGTAACCGCCGAAGAACTCGTCCGCCCCCTCGCCGGAATAGCAGATGTCGGTATTCTTCGCCGTGGCAATACAGCCCAGCGCAAAGGCCACCGCCGAAGCGTCGCCCAGGGGCTGTTCCATATTGTACATGACATAGGGCACTACGCCAAAATAGGCCTCCGGCGTGATGAGACAGCGGTTGAACTCCCGTCCCAGCAGGTCAGCGGTCTGCCGGGCCAGCCCCGACTCGTCCAGGCGGCTGTCCTCGTAGCCGCAGGAGTTGGCCCGGGGGGCATCCGACACCGCCAGCACATAGGAAGAGTCCACGCCGCCGGACAGGAAGCTCTCGGTGTATTCGTCCTCTGCCTTGACCTCCCCCATCACCGTCTGCAGGGTGGTGTGAATCTCCTCTGCCCAGTCCTCCAGTGACTTGCTCTCGTCGGGGGCGAAGGTGGGCTTCCAGTACCGGGTGACGGTAGCCTTGCCCCCCTCCCACACCAGATAGCGGCCGGGGAGCAGTTTTTTCACTCCCACAAAGAAGGTCTCCTCCCCGGTGGTGTAGGTCATGGTGAGGTAAATCTGCAACAGCTTTTCGTTGAGCTGTTTGACAAAGCCCTCCTGCTCCATAATCTGCCGGATGGTGGTGCCGTACAGCAAGCGGCCGTCGGCGGTCTCGTAATAGTAGAAGGGTTTCGTGCCGAAGGGGTCACGCAGACAGAACAGCTTGTCCGCCTCGGTATCGTACAGGGCGCAGGCAAACATGCCGTGGAGGTGCAGGCCCATCTCGCCCCCCCATTTCTCATAAGCGGCCACCAGGATGGCCTCCTCCCGGGCCTGCCGGGGCAGGGTGGCATCCACCCCCAGCTCGCCGCACAAGGCGGCCCAGTTGCGGATGTGGCCGCTGTATTCCTTGATTTCGATCATACTATCCCTTCCCATCGTCCCGATTTCCTCCCCAGTTTACCACATTTTTCCCGATTTTTCAACTATCTGCCGGGAGGTTGTGGGGATTTTTTGTAGTATGCGTAAAATAGAGGGAAATATGTTGGGGGGAGCTAGGCGTGGGGAGGGTATGCACCACCCCGTTCGGGCGGTCGGGACGCCCGCCCCTACGCACAGACTTCTGGTTTTATCCGTAGGGGCGAACTGTGTTCGTCCGCCAAATACGCACCAACTCCCGATGATTCCGTAGGGGTGGATGCCCACAGCTGCCATTGTTTGCAGATTACACATACCCTTGCCTCCCTCTGTGAGGGAGCCTTGCAGGTGCGAGGGGGGGACGGAACGGATAAATCCGTTCCCTACGGCAGATGGTTGCACGAACCGCAAATGCTACATTCCTAATCCCTAACAAAAAAAGCAACGCATTGTCGGTGACAATGCGTTGCTTTTTTACTTGTATCAGAACAGGCCGGTAATCTTGCCGCTGGCATCCACGTCGATGCGCTCGGCGGCGAGAAAATTTTTAAAATCAGCAGTTTTCTTTGATATAGGATCTTGGATTGTAATACAGCGTCCCATCTTCCGTTACTAAAAAAAATCCCCTGGTACAGGCGGAGGTATAACCACTGTAAAATAAGACGGTTGGTTCCAACTGTACCGTCTCAGCATGAGAACTACTAACAATCCGTGTTGGTGGGACATCTACATAACCGCTTTCCCTGATTGTTTCCTTTTGATAGAAATAATACCACCCCTTGTTTGTACACACATGTCGGGCATTAATGATTTTTCCGTCATTCGTACTGTAAGCATCAATATAACCAATATAACCGCAAGAAATATATTTGATTGTTTCATCAGGAGGAAAGGTATGTACTATTTCTGTTTTTATAAACTCAGGCGGTTGGCCTGTGTAGGAAACCTTGACTAGTTGGTTTTTGTTCCCAACAATATGTTCCCTTAAAAGTTTGCATACAAATTTTTCTGTATCATCCGGTCCTCGAGAAAGGGGGTCGCCCTCCATGTCAATTATAGAGTAGTTTCCATCCTGTGTAAGTATTACAAAGCCCATCCCTCCAGACATTGTCACCATACCTAAGAAAAACTTCAGCCTACACGAAGTTTCTATTTTCCGATAGTGTTTTTTTGTTGTAGAAAACAGCCCTTCAGATAGTTCATATAACGAGCCATCTTCGGTAATACAAAACCAACCCGAACCACTTTCTACCAGATCTACGATTCTACCAAGTTCGGATACTGAAAAACTATCCTGGAAGAAACGGATTTCGGGCTTTAACGGATCAAAATAGACCACACGAGTTGGCTTCGTAGTCGTCCTTGTTGCCCCTGTCGTCCATGCCGTTCCTGTCGTCTTTGTATAAATACTGTCCGTTCCTGTCGTCTGGCTTTCCCTGGTAGTTCTATTTATTGTCGTGGTCTGTGTCGTTGTATCCGTGCTACTCTCCACATCGGCGAAAACCGTGGCGGTGGTCGTGCTGCTTTCGGAGCTGTTGCTAACCGTGCTTATGTTTGCGCCCGGTACAGTGCTACTTGTTTCCCCGCCGCTATTGCAAGCGCACAGGCAAAGAAGCAATACAACAGTCATTCCAAATGCGATATATTTTTTCATGTTTATCCTCCCAATCCTGCGATTTTCTGCTTGCATTGTATCACAACCTTTTGTTGTTGTCAATAACTATCTATGAGAGTTTTACACAACTCTGTGTTGTTGTTACAATAAACAAGAGGTGGTAGAAATGGTGAAAAATCTCAAGAAACTGCGTATACAAGCCAGTATCAGCCAGCAGGCGTTGGCCACAGCGGTAGGAGTCAGCCAGCAGTCCATCAACAAATATGAAAATCATGCGGTGGAGCCGGATATTGCCACCCTTATCGCCCTTGCCGACTATCTGGGTGTCACCATTGATTACCTTGTTGGCCGAACGGACGAGGCCGGTAACAACCACCTGTTGTCGGACGAGGAACTGTTGGTCAAATATCGTCAGCTGAGGGATAGCGAAAAGGCGTGTGTGCGTATGGTTGTGGACACCCTCCATCAGAAAAAGTAAATGAAAGCATAAAAGCAGAGCGTTGCCGGTCGGCAACGCTCTGCTTGCGTTTGATTTATCAGAACAATCCCGTAATCTTGCCGCTGGCATCCACGTCGATGCGCTCGGCGGCGGGGGACTTGGGCAGGCCGGGCATGGTGAGAATATCCCCGGTCAGCACCACGATGAAGCCGGCACCGGCAGACACCTTCACGTTCTTCACCGTGACGGTGAAGCCCTCAGGAGCGCCCAGCTTGGTGGGGTCATCGGAGAAGCTGTACTGGGTCTTGGCGATGCAGACGGGGCACTTATCGAAGCCCAGGGCGGTAAGCTGAGCGATCTGCTTCTTCGCCGCCGGCAGGATGGCGATGCCGTCGCCGCCGTACACCTTCTTCACAATCGCCTCGATCTTATCCTCGATAGAACCCTCCAGCTCGTAGGAGAAGGTGAAGTCACCCTGCTCCTCCTCGCACAGACGGATGACCTCTTTCGCCATCTCAATACCGCCGTTGCCGCCGTCCGCCCACACGGTGGACAGCACGGTGTTGACACCCAGCTCGCGGCACTTGGCGATGATGAAATCAATCTCCCCGTCCGTATCGGTGGGGAAGCGGTTGACCGCCACCACGCAGGGCAGCTTATACACATTCTTGATGTTGGACACATGGCGCAACAGGTTGGGAATACCATGCTCCAGCGCACCCAAGTCCTCGGTGTTCAGCTCGGTTTTCGCCAGGCCGCCGTGCATCTTGAGGGCACGCACCGTAGCGACCACCACCACCGCATCGGGGGTGAGGCCGGCCATGCGGCACTTGATGTCCAGGAACTTCTCGGCGCCCAGGTCGGCACCGAAGCCGGCCTCGGTGACGGTGTAGTCGCCCATCTTGAGGGCCAGCCGGGTAGCCATAACAGAGTTACAGCCATGGGCGATGTTGGCAAAGGGGCCGCCGTGCACAAAGGCGGGAGTCCCCTCCAGGGTCTGCACCAGATTGGGCTTGATGGCGTCCTTCAGCAGGGCGGTCATGGCGCCCACCGCCTTCAGGTCGCCGGCGGTGACCGGCTTATCGTCGTAGGTGTAACCCACGATGATGCGGGACAGCCGCTCTTTCAGGTCGGTGATGGAGGAGGCCAGACAGAACACCGCCATAATCTCGCTGGCTACGGTGATGTCGAAGCCATCCTCACGGGGCACGCCGTTGGGCTTGCCGCCCATGCCGTCCACGATGAAACGGAGCTGGCGGTCGTTCATATCCACACACCGCTTCCAGGTGATGCGGCGCACATCGATGCCCAGGGCGTTGCCCTGCTGGATGTGGTTATCCAGCATCGCCGCCAACAGGTTGTTGGCGGCACCGATGGCGTGAAAGTCACCGGTGAAGTGCAGGTTGATGTCCTCCATGGGCACCACCTGGGCGTAGCCGCCGCCGGCGGCGCCGCCCTTGACACCGAACACCGGGCCGAGGGAGGGCTCACGCAGAGCCACGGTGACGTCCTTGCCCAGCTTACGCAAGCCGTCCGCCAGACCGATGGTGGTGGTGGTCTTGCCCTCACCCGCCGGGGTGGGGGTGATGGCAGTCACCAAAATCAGCTTGCCGTCGGGGCGGTCGGATTCCTCCAGCAGGTTAAGGTCGATCTTCGCCTTATAGTTGCCGTACTGCTCCACGTATTTCTCGTCCACATGGGCCGTAGCGGCAATCTCCCGGATGTGCTTCATCTGGCACTCCTGGGCGATCTCAATATCGGATTTGTAAGCCATTGGGAAACGCCTCCTTATTTGATGTTGTGTTTACACGGTCGGGTCGATGTGGGCATCGACCCCTACGAGGTGAAATTTACTTAAAATACTTCACAGCAGCCTTGAACATCTGGATATCGTAGTTGCCGGGGACGTTCTTGTACAGGCCGTCGCCGATCCGCTCGCTGTGTCCCATCTTACCGAACACACGGCCGTCGGGGGAGGTGATACCCTCGATGGCAAACAGGGAGTCGTTGGGGTTAAAGTGGACGTCGCTGGTGGCGTTGCCGGCCATATCCACGTACTGGGTGGCAATCTGTCCGTTGGCCGCCAGCTGACGGATCAGCTCCTCGCTGGCGAGGAAGCGACCCTCGCCGTGAGAGATGGGCACATTGTACACCTCGCCCACCCGGGTCAGTGCCAGCCAGGGCGACTTGTTGGAGGCGATGCGGGTACGCACGATGCGGGACTGGTGGCGGGCAATGGTATTGTAGGTCAGGGTGGGGTAGTTCTCATCGGTGTCGATGATCTTGCCGTAGGGCACCAGACCCAGCTTGATGAGTGCCTGGAAGCCGTTGCAGATACCGCACATCAGACCGTCACGCTGCTCCAGCAGCTCGGTGACGCCCTCCTTGACGGCGGCGTTGCGGAAGAAGGCGGTGATGAACTTACCGGAGCCGTCCGGCTCGTCGCCGCCGGAGAAGCCGCCGGGAATGAACACCATCTGGGCGGTCTTCAGCTCGTTGGCGAAGGCCTCCACGCTCTGCTGAATACCGGCAGAGGTGCGGTTCTTAATGACCATAATTACCGGCTCGGCACCGGCGTCACGCACCGCCTTGGCAGAGTCGAACTCGCAGTTGGTGCCGGGGAAGGCCGGGATGAGCACCTTCGGCTTAGCCACCTTAATGGCCGGCGCCACACGCTCACCGGCGGTGTAGGAGAAGGTCTCCATCGCCTGCTCACGGGTGGGGATGTTGCAGGAATACACGCTCTCCAGCTTGTCCTCGTACACCTTCTGCAGGTCGGCAAGCTTCAGACAGTCGCTACCCAGCGAGATGCATCCGTCGTCGGTGACGGTACCGATGGCGATGGCGTCCGCCACATCCTCGGTGACCTCCAGCAGGAAGGAGCCGTAGCGGTAGCCGAACAGGGCGGACACCGACAGCATATCGTCGTACTTAAAGCCCAGGCCGTTACCGATGGCCATTTTCAGCACCGCTTCGGCGATACCGCCTATACCGGGAGTATAACAGGCCACGGCTTTTCCGGAATGTAAAAGTTCGGTAACGGTATTAAACACACGAAGCAGCGATTCGGTAACCGGCAGACCGTTGTCGTCATAGACAGGGGTGAGGCACACCAACTTGTTGCCCGCTGCCTTAAACTCGGGGGACACCACATCAGACACCTTGCCGGTGGTCACCGCAAAGGAGACCAGCGTGGGGGGCACGTCCAAGTCCTCGAAGGAGCCGGACATAGAGTCCTTGCCACCGATAGAGCCGATGCCCAGCTCCATCTGCGCCTTGAAGGCGCCCAGCAGGGCGGCCAGGGGCTTGCCCCAGCGGCGGGCATCCTTACCCAGCTTCTCGAAATACTCCTGGAAGGTCAGGTACACATCCTGGAAGGAAGCGCCGGTGGCAATCAGCTTGGCCACCGACTCCACCACCGCCAGATAGGCGCCGTGGTAGGGGCTCTTTTCCATGATGAAGGGGTTGTAGCCCCAGGCCATGAAGGAGCAATCATCGGTGTGCTGTTTCTCCACCGAAATCTTCTGCACCATCGCCTGGATGGGGGTCTGCTGATGGACACCGCCGAAGGGCATCAGCACCGTGCCGGCGCCGATGGTGGAATCAAATCGCTCAGAAAGGCCCCGCTTGGAGCAGATGTTCAGGTCGGCGGCCAGGGCCATGTAATTATCCTTGAAGGTGCCGCATACGGGGACGTCGTACTCCTGGGGAGCCGCCGCCGTAACGGTGATGTGCTTGTCCGCACCGTTGGAATTGAGGAACTCCCGGCTGATATCTACAATCTTCTTATCGTTCCAGAACATCACCAGACGAGGCTCGGCGGTGACGGTGGCCACAGGGCAAGCCTGCAGGTTCTCGCTGTCCGCCAGCTCCAGGAAACGGTCGATGTTCTCCGGCTCGATGACCACCGCCATACGCTCCTGCGACTCGGAGATAGCCAGCTCGGTGCCGTCCAGGCCCTCGTACTTCTTGGGCACGGCGTTGAGGTTGATCTCCAGGCCGTCCGCCAGCTCGCCGATGGCAACGGATACACCGCCGGCACCGAAGTCATTGCACCGCTTGATCATACGGCAGGCCTCGCCATTGCGGAACAGACGCTGCAGCTTGCGCTCCTCGGGGGCGTTACCCTTCTGCACCTCAGCGCCACAGGTCTCCACCGACTGGGCAGTGTGCGCCTTGGAGGAACCGGTAGCACCGCCGATGCCGTCACGACCGGTAGAGCCACCCAGCAGGATGACCACGTCACCGGGGGCAGGCACCTCACGGCGCACATTCTCCGCCGGGGTGGCGGCGATAACGGCGCCAATCTCCATACGCTTGGCGGCGTAACCGGGGTGATAAATCTCGTCAACAATACCGGTAGCCAGACCGATCTGGTTACCGTAAGAGGAATAGCCGGCGGCGGCGGTGGTCACCAGCTTACGCTGGGGCAGTTTACCGGGCATCGTCTCGCTGACCGGCTTTAAGGGGTCAGCCGCACCGGTAACACGCATAGCACCGTACACATAGCTACGGCCGGACAGCGGGTCACGGATGGCACCGCCGATACAGGTGGCCGCACCGCCGAAGGGCTCGATCTCGGTGGGGTGGTTGTGGGTCTCGTTCTTGAACAGCAGGAGCCAGGGCTGTGCCTCGCCGTCCACCTCCACCGTAATCTTCACGGTGCAGGCGTTGATTTCCTCCGATTCGTCCAGCTTGTCCAGCTTACCATTGGCACGCAGGTGCTTCACCGCCACGGTGGCCAGATCCATCAGACAGATGGGCTTCGCCTCACGGCCCAGTGCACGGCGGGTGGCCAGGTACTGCTCGTAGGTCTCCTGCAGCAGAGCGTCCTCGAAGGTGACCCCGTCGATAACGGTGGTGAAGGTGGTGTGGCGGCAGTGATCCGACCAGTAGGTGTCGATCATGCGAATCTCGGTGATGGTGGGGTCACGCTGTTCGGTGATGAAATACTGCTGACAGAAGGCAATATCGTCCGCATCCATCGCCAGACCGTAATCCTTCACAAACTGCTCCAGCTGGGCACGATCCATCCCGATGAAGCCGGTGAGGGTGGCTACCTCGGTGGGAATGTCGTACTGGGTCTGCAGGGTCTCCGGCTTCTCCAAGGAAGCCTCGCGAGCCTCCACAGGGTTGATGACATACTTTTTGATTTCCGCCAGCTGAGCCTCGGTCAGGTTGCCGTACAGGGCGTACACCTTGGCAGTGCGGACGGTGGGGCGATCCCCCTGGGAGATAATCTGGATGCACTGGGCGGCGGAATCCGCCCGCTGGTCAAACTGACCGGGCAGGAACTCCACCGCAAACACGGTGGCATCGGACAGCTCCACCTCATCCGAGGTGTTGTCCAGTTGGGGCTCGGAAAACACCGTCCCCTTGGCATACTCGAACAGCTCGGCGGTGATATTTTCCGCATCGTAACGGTTGAACAGCCGTACCTGTTCCAGGCTATCGATGCCCAGCAGGTTGCGGGCGTCGTTCAGCAGAGCACGGGCCTCGTTGTCCAGCCCGGCTTTTTTATCAACGTATACACGATATACCATAGTTGTTAAACCTCCTTGGCCTGCAGAGCCTTTGCTCCGATGTCGTGGCGGTAATAGGCATTGTCAAAGTGAATCTGCTCCACCAGCTTATAGGCGTCCTCGATGGCGACAGGCAGGCTGTCGGCTATCGCCGTAGCACCCAGCACACGGCCGCCGTTTGTTACCAGCACCCCGTCCTTGATGGCGGCACCCGCCACATATACGCTGTCCGCAATGGCGGCAGGAATATCCAGCGGCAGACCCTTGTCATACGCCTGGGGATATCCGGCGGAGGCCATAATCACACAGCAGGCGTGCTTCTGTCCGAATTTAACCTCGGTATCTGCCAGCGTGCCGTTGGTGGTGGCCTGCATCACGGTAAGCAGGTCGCTTTCCAGCAAGGGGAGCACCACCTGGGTCTCGGGGTCGCCGAAGCGGCAGTTGTACTCGATGACCTTGGGGCCGTTCGGGGTGAGCATCAAGCCGAAGTACAGGCAGCCCTTAAAGGTGCGGCCCTCGGCGTTCATGGCGGCGATGGTGGGCAGGAAGATCTCCTGCATACACTGCTGGGCCACGGCAGGGGTGTAGTAGGGGTTAGGGGCGATGGTGCCCATACCGCCGGTGTTGAGGCCGGTGTCGTTGTCCCCGGCACGCTTGTGGTCCATAGAGGACACCATGGGCTTTACCGTGTTGCCGTCGGTAAAGGCCAGCACCGACACCTCCGGGCCGGTGAGGAACTCCTCGATGACGATGTGGTCGCCGCTGGAGCCGAAGGCTTTATCCTGCATCATGGACACCACGGCGGCCTTGGCCTCCTCCAGCGTCTGGGCAATAATCACGCCCTTGCCCAGAGCCAGGCCGTCCGCCTTAATGACGGTGGGGATGGGGGCAGTGTCCAGATAGGACAGGGCCGCATCCATATCATCGAACACTTCGTAGGCGGCGGTGGGGATACCGTATTTCTTCATCAGGTTCTTGGAGAACACCTTGCTCCCCTCGATGATGGCGGCACCCGCACGGGGGCCGAAGCAGGGAATCCCCTTTTCCTCCAGCGCATCCACACAGCCCAGCACCAGCGGATCATCGGGAGCTACCACGGCATAGTCGATGCCGTTTGCCACCGCAAAATCCACAATAGCGGGGATGTCCTTCGCGCCGATGTCCACGCAGGTAGCGTCGGCGGCCATGCCGCCGTTACCGGGGAGGGCGAAGATCTCGGTGACCGCTTTGTTTTCCTTCAGTTTTTTAATAATAGCGTGCTCCCGTCCACCGGAGCCGACAACCAACAGTTTCATTATGTGCGTACCTCATAACTAGTGAATTTTTTTGACGTGCAACCATCATGTTTCAAACAGAACAAAGAACAAACTAACACAGAAGATGCCGCAAAAACTCATTGGAATATCCCAAAAAGTAGTTGCTAAAGGCCAATTATACTTGTTTATATATGTGGGAGTGAATAAAAATTTCCCTTTCGAAATGGCTCTTCGACGCAACCTCCAGAAAAACAAGGCGAGCACTCCGGAGACAATACACAAACTAAGCGTGTCGGTAAAGGTCATCCTCTTTCTCTCCTTTTGCCTTTGCTTTGCTTCGCAAACGGTGGAGGGAGTTACTCCCCCAGCCTCGGTGAGGGGGCCTTTCCTAACTCTTAGTGGTGGAACAGGCGCATACCGGTGAAAGCCATGACTATATCGTTCTTATCGCACTCGGCGATGACCAGGTCGTCACGGATGGAGCCGCCCGGCTCGGCGATGTAGGTGACGCCGGAAGCGTAGGCACGCTTGATGTTGTCCGCAAAGGGGAAGAAGGCGTCGCTCGCCAGGGCGATTCCCTTGAAGCTGGCCAGCCACTGGGCACGCTCCTCCGCCGTGATGGGAGCGGGCTGCTCGGTGAAGTAGTTCTGCCAGATGCCGTCGGCGCACACGTCCTCCTCGTTGCCGTTGATGTAGCCGTCGATGACGTTGTCACGCTCGGGGCGACCCATGGTGGGCAGGAAGGGCAGGGAGAGGGCCTTGGGATGCTGGCGCATCAGCCAGGTATCTGCCTTGGTACCGGCCAGACGGGTGCAGTGGATGCGGCTCTGCTGGCCGGCGCCCACGCCGATGGCCTGGCCGTCCACCGCATAGCACACCGAGTTGGACTGGGTGTACTTCAAGGTGATGAGCGCCACGATGAGGTCACGCTTGGCAGAATCGGGCAGGTTCTTGTTGGCGGTGACGATATTCTCCAGCAGATGCTCACCGATCTTGAACTCGTTGCGGCCCTGCTCGAAGGTGATACCGAACACATCCTTCGTCTCGATGGGCGCAGGAATGTAGTCGGGGTCGATCTCTACGATGTTATAATTGCCCTTGCGCTTGCCCTTGAGGATCTCCAGCGCTTCCGGCTCATAGCCGGGGGCGATGATGCCGTCGGATACCTCCCGGGCGATGAGCTTGGCCGTGGTCACGTCGCACACATCGGACAGCGCCACCCAGTCACCAAAGGAGCACAGGCGATCGGTACCACGGGCACGCACATAGGCGCAGGCCAGCGGAGAAGCATCCAGGCCCTCGATGTCCTCCACGAAGCAGGCCTTTTTCAGCGGCTCCGGCAACAGCAGACCCACAGCGGCGGAGGTGGGGCTGACGTGCTTAAAGGAGGTGGCGGCGGGCAGGCCCAGCGCCGCTTTCAGCTCCTTCACCAACTGCCAGGCGTTGAAGGCATCCAGGAAGTTGATGTAGCCGGGGCGACCGTTCAGCACGGTGATGGGCAGGTCACTGCCATCCTTCATAAAGATGCGGGAGGGCTTCTGGTTGGGGTTACAGCCGTATTTCAGTTCGAACTCGTTCATGTCGGTCACTCCTTATACGTTCTTGTTGACGATGCGGGTGTCCGCCTCGCCGGTGGCGATGTCGATATAGCGGACGAACAGGGACACCTTGTTGTCCTCGTTCAGGTTATTCCAGATGAGGTCGGTCAGGGCGTCGATATCCACATCCGGCAGCTCCAGCGTCTTGGGCTCGCCCTCGAAGGAGGGCAGCGGATCGCCGTCACCGTTGTAGGTGTGGATGAACTTGGCCCGGCCGGCGATAGGGCTCGAATAGGCGTAGGTGAAGCGCTGGCAGGAGGAATCGTCTCCCTCCGCGCTCTTGAGGATGGACATGGCGAAATTCATATCCCCATTCTCCCGGTGGATGATACCGCTGATACGAGGGGTGAAGTTGGGCTTGTCATCCTCAAATTCCCGGGTACGCAGTGCCTGCTCAAAGGTCATCTGCTTGTCCATCAGGTCGTAGATGGTGTCGGTCTGGTCGCCGTTGGTGACGATGGTCTTATTGCCCAGCACACGGACGGGATAGTAGATGATGAGGTGGGGATCCACCATCTTGGACTCGTCAAAGGCTTTGGTGCGCATAGCGTCACCCTCTGCCACAAACACCCGGTTGCGGCTGTTGACACTGCGTCCCATGATGAAGTAGGCGGTAATCGCCTTCTTGCCGTCGGCAGACTTGCCGATGATGATGCCACGGCCGTGATAGGCCAAGGAATTCAGTTCGTTCTCGATGGTGGAAATTTTCATTGCGTTTTCCTCACTTTTTTATGTTTTGACGGGCGGCAAATGGCCGCCCTTGCGGATTCTATCGGGTTGGATGGGGATTGTCGGGACGATGTCGGCATCGTCCCCTACAAACTCCATTTTAGCGGTTCACCAGCTCTGCTGACACCAGCTCCACGGCACGGGGCAGAATCTTCCACTCTGCCAACCGCATCACCCGCTTCTGCAGGCTTTCGGGGGTATCGTCGGGGCGGATATTCACCGCCTTCTGCAGGATGATCTCGCCGCCGTCGGGAATCTCGTTGACATAGTGCACCGTGGCGCCGGTGACCTTGACCCCCTTGGCCAAGGCCGCCTCGTGCACACGCAGGCCGTAGAAGCCCTCCCCGCAGAAAGAGGGAATGAGAGACGGATGCACATTGAGAATGCGTTTGGGGTAGGTGTCGGTAAACCGTTTGCTCAGAATGGCCATAAAGCCAGCCAATACAACGAGGTCGATCTCGCAGGCCTCAAGCTGGGCGATGATGGCGTCCTCAAAGGCCTCCTGGTCGCCGCCGCAAGCCTTCTTGGTGATGACCACGCCGGGGATGCCGGCTGTCTCCGCCCGGGTGAGGGCGTAGGCGTCCGCCTTGTTGGCAATCACCAGCACGATCTCGCCGTGGGGAATCTCTCCCCTGCTCTGAGCGTCAATCAGCGCTTGCAAATTCGTGCCGCCGCCGGAAACCAGCACGGCAATCCTTGCCTTGCCGCCGCCCATTACAGAATCACCTTTTCGTCAGAGGCAACGATCTCGCCGATGATGTAGGCATCCTCACCCTGCTCACGCAGGATCGCCAGCGCCTTGTCCGCCTGGGTGGCCGGCACTACGATGCTCATGCCCACACCCATGTTGTAGGTGTTGAACATATCCCGCTCCGGGATGTTGCCCCACTTGGCGATCATATCGAAGATGGGCAGTACACGCACCGCAGACTTGTCGATCTTGGCGCCCAGACCATCGGGGACGGAACGGGGGATATTCTCATAGAAGCCGCCCCCGGTGATGTGGGAGATGCCCTTTACATCCACCTGCTCCAGGAGTGCGAGGACAGACTTGACATAAATCTTGGTGGGGGTGAGCAACGCCTCCGCGATGGTCTTGCCACCCAGCTCCTCACGGGCTATGTACAGCTCGGGGTTGTTATTGTCAATGTCGAACACCTTGCGGCACAGGGAGAAGCCGTTGGAGTGGATGCCGGTGGAAGCCAGGGCGATCACCACATCGCCGGCGGCCATCTTGGTGTTGTCGATCATCTTTTTCTTATCCACGATACCCACCGCAAAGCCGGCCAGGTCATAATCCTCCAGCGGCATCAGGCCGGGATGCTCGGCGGTCTCACCGCCGATGAGGGCGGCGCCGGACTGAACACAGCCCTCTGCCACACCGCCTACGATAGCGGCAATCTTTTCAGGGTAGTTCTTGCCGCAGGCGATATAGTCCAGGAAAAACAGGGGCTTCGCACCACAGCAGATAATGTCGTTGACACACATCGCCACCGCGTCGATGCCGATGGTGTCGTGCTTATCCATGAGGATGGCCAGCTTCACCTTGGTGCCGCACCCGTCGGTGCCGGAGACCAGCACCGGCTCCTCCATGCCGGCAATCGGCAGGCCGAAGCAACCGCCGAAACCGCCCACATCGTCCAGACAGCCCTCGTTCTTGGTGCGGTTGATATGGGCCTTCATCAGTTCTACCGCCTTATACCCGGCGGTAATGTCCACGCCGGCGGCGGCGTAGCTGGCAGACTGGGAATTTTTATGATCCATGGTTGTTTCTCCTTTTTCTCATTCTTTACCGGTCCAGCAGTAGGTACACAGCTTGCAGGGGGGCAGACCGATGGCTTGCAGCACGCCCTCCAGGGACTGGAAGTCCAGCGAGCCTAGGTGTAGCTTATCCGCCATATGCTGACGAAGCCGCTTGCCTCGCTCGGTGGCGCCGTCACTGTACTCCTCCAGGTGGTTGAAGCCCTCTTCCCCCTCCAGCTCCATAATCGTCCGTCGGGCGATAAGGTCCATCTCGTTATTGCTGCGGGAGAAGTTCAGATATTTGCAGTTGAACATAATGGGCGGACAGGCCGACCGCATATGCACCTCTTTGGCCCCACTGTCATGGAGGAAATCCACGGTTTCCTTCAGCTGGGTGCCACGGACGATGGAATCGTCCACCAAAAGCAGGCTCTTATCCTCAATCAGGGCGGGCACCGCAATCTGCTTCATCCGGGCGATGCGGTTGCGGTCCGACTGCTTGCTGGGGGTGAAGCTACGGGACCAGGTGGGGGTGTACTTGATGTACGCCCGGGCAAAAGGCAAGTGGCTCTCATTGGCATAGCCGATGGCGTGGGGGGTGCCGCTGTCCGGCATACCGCACACGTAATCGACCCCCTCGCAGGTGCCGTTTTCGTTATCCATCTGTGCCATCAGCTTGCCGTTGTGGTACCGCATCAGCTCCACATTGACCCCCTCGTAGGAGGAGGTAGAGTAGCCATAGTAGCTCCACAGGAAGGCGCACATCCGCATCTCATCTCCTGCTGGGGACAGTACCGTTACCCCATCAGGGGTCAGTTCCACAATCTCGCCGGGGCCCAGCTCCCTCTCGTCCTCAAACCCCAACTTCTGATGGGCGAAGGGCTCGAAGGCCACGCTGTACCCATCCTCACGCCGACCGATCCAGATGGGCAGACGCCCTAGCCGGTCACGGGCGGCGATGATGGCGCCGTCATCCTTTAAAATCAGGATGCTGGCGGTGCCGTCCACCTGCTCCTGCACAAACTGAATGCCGGAGACAAAGTCGCTCTTCAGGTTGATAAGCGCCGCTATCAGCTCGGTGACGTTCACCGCACCGCCTGTCATGGCGTCAAAGTGACCGCCGTCCGCCAGGTAGGTCTCCACCAGTGCCTCCGCGTTATTCACCGCACCGGTGACGCAGATGGCGTAGGTGCCCATCTTAGACCGGATGAGCAGGGGCTGAGGATAGTAGTCGCTGATACAGCCGATGGCGGAGCAGCCCTCCATCTCCTCGAAAATATCCTTAAACCGGGCACGGAAGGGAGTGGTCTGTATGCTGTGGATCTCCCGCTGCAACCCGATTGTAGGGTCATATACAGCAATACCCGCACGCCGGGTGCCCAGATGGGAGTGGTAGTCTGTGCCGAAAAACACATCCTCCATACAGTCCTCTCGGGATACGATGCCAAAATAACCGCCCATGGGGTTTCTCCTCTCAAGTAAGGGTAAGTGTGGGACGCATCACCATGCGCCCCCACGCATATTGCAGTATGCTTATGCGAAGAACAGGCCGTTCAGGGTCATGGGATCGATGTACTGACCGTCCTTGTACACACGCATATTGCCGGAAGCGATTTCATCAATCAGCATCACATTGCCGTCTGCGTCGTAGCCGAACTCAAACTTGATGTCGTACATATCCAGACCCTTCGCCTTCAGGTCGTCGGCAACGATCTTGGTGATCTTCTGGGTCATATCCTTCAGATCGTCATACTGCTGAGCAGTCATCACACCCAGGTCTACCAGACCGTCCTTGGTCACCAGCGGATCGCCCTTCTCGTCATTCTTGAAGGTGGTCTCCACGTAGGCCGGCAGGTCCTGACCCTCGGTGCAATAGTCGGAATAGCGGCGGAAGAAGGAGCCGACAGCCTTATAGCGGCAGATGACCTCCAGACCCTTGCCGAACACCTTGGCCGGCAGCACCTCCATGGTGGTGTTGTCCAGGTCAGCGCTCACATAATGGGTGCGGATACCGGCGGCATTGATCTTCTCGAAGAAATAGATGGACATACGCAGGTTCACGTCGCCCACGCCGTCGATGGTCAGCCCCACGCTGTTCTCACCGGGATCGAACACGCCGTCCTTGCCGGTGCAATCGTCCTTAAACTTCAGCAAATAGTTGCCGTTGTTCAGCGCATAAACGTCCTTGGTCTTGCCGGTGTACACTAACTTCTTTTCCATGATGATCGACTCCTTTTGTTATAAAAAATGATTTTGATAAACAGGTTAAATATCCAGTGCGGCGTCCTTTGCCAGCACAGCGGCGGCGTCGGTAGCACGCTTGGCGTCCAGCTTCTTCGCCAGCTCCCCGTCCTCAACGGCCAGGATCTGCGCCGCCAGCAGAGCGGCGTTGCCGCCCCCGTTGATGGCCACGGTGGCCACCGGGATACCGGTAGGCATCATGACGGTGGACAGCAGAGCGTCCATGCCGTCCAGCACGGAGGATTTGCAAGGAATGCCGATGACCGGCAGAGTGGTGTTGGCGGCGATGGCGCCGGCCAGGTGAGCCGCCATGCCGGCAGCGGCGATGAGCACGCCAAAGCCGGCCTCCCGGGCGTTCACGGCGAAATCCCGTGCCTGCTCGGGGGTGCGGTGGGCAGAATAGATGTGCACCTCATAGGGGATACCCAGCCCCTTCAAGGTATCGGTGGCCTTTTGGATGATGGGCAGATCACTGTCACTGCCCATGATGATGCCTACTTTTTTCATAGTATTACCTCCTTGCTGACAACCCCTCCACCGCCGTTCGGCGGTCCCCCTCCCCTTGCACAGGGGCGGCTACCAGGGGTAAAAAAGATAAAAGGGCACACTTATCTCGTAGGGAGTTAAGTGTGCCCAGACGGTCGGCTGAAATCCACGTTCTTTGTTCCTCTGTGGTGCTCCACAATTACTCCGTCAGTCGCAAAGAATGTCTCAAATTTAACAACCGAATTATACCATATCCAGCGGTACAGTGTCAAGGCACAAGCACGCATTTTGTCGGGTTTTTGCGCTTTTTTACCTTTTCACCAATTACTTAATGGATACGCCTTTTTCTTTTTGGATAACATCGTGTGCGCCGCCCTCCACGATGCTGGTGGCAGACACCAGCGTGAGGGTCGCTTTCTCCTGCAATTCGGGGATGGTCAGGGCGCCGCAGTTGCACATGGTGGAGCGCACCTTGGACAGGGACAGAGCCACATTGTCCTTCAGTGAGCCGGCGTAGGGAACGTAAGAGTCCACGCCCTCCTCAAAGGACAGCTTCTTGTCGCCGCCCAGGTCATACCGCATCCAGTTGCGGGCACGGCTGGAGCCCTCGCCCCAGTACTCCTTGTAGTAGGTGCCGCCGATGTTCACCTTGTTGGTGGGGGACTCATCAAAGCGGGCGAAATACCGGCCCAGCATGACAAAATCCGCACCCATAGCCAGCGCCAGGGTGATGTGGTGGTCGTACACAATACCGCCGTCGGAGCAGACAGGGACATACACGCCGGTCTCCTCGAAATAGCGGTCACGCTCGGCACACACCTCGATGAGGGCAGTAGCCTGGCCACGGCCGATGCCCTTGGTCTCACGGGTGATACAGATGGAACCGCCGCCGATACCCACCTTGATGAAATCGGCGCCTGCCTCGGCCAGGAAACGGAAGCCGGCCGCATCCACCACGTTGCCGGCGCCTACCTTGACAGTGTCGCCGTACCGGGCACGGATCCAGTCGATGGTCAGCTTCTGCCACTCCGAGAAGCCCTCGGAGGAATCAATGCACAGCACATCGGCACCCGCCTCCACCAGCGCAGGCACACGCTCGGCATAGTCACGGGTGTTGATGCCGGCACCTACCACATACCGCTTGGAGGCATCCAGCAGCTCGTTGGGGTTCTGCTTGTGCTTCTCATAGTCCTTGCGGAACACAAAGTAGCACAGACGGCCGTCCTTGTCCACGATGGGCAGGGAATTCAGCTTGTGATCCCAGATAATATCGTTGGCTTCCTTCAGGGTGGTCCCCTCGGGAGCGGTGACCAGCTTGTCCAGGGGAGTCATAAACTCCTTAACCTTGGTGGCCGGGTCCATACGGGTGACACGGTAGTCACGGCCGGTGACGATGCCCACCAGCTTACCTTCGGCAGTGCCGTCCTCGGTAATTGCCACAGTGGAGTGACCGGTGGCCTCTTTCAGCGCCACCACTTCTGCCATGGTGGCCTCGGGGGATAGGTTGGAATCGCTCTTAACAAAACCAGCCTTGTAATTTTTGGCGCGGGCGACCATGGCCGCCTCATCTTCTACCGACTGAGAGCCGTAGATGAAGGACACACCGCCTTCGGTGGCCAGGGCCACCGCCAGCCGGTCGCCGGACACAGACTGCATGATAGCAGACACCATGGGGATATTCATAGTGATGGCAGACTGCTCCCCCTTACGGTACTTCACCAGGGGGGTCTTGAGGGACACATTCGCCGGGATGCACTCACTGGAGGAGTAACCGGGAATGAGCAGATACTCATTAAAAGTATGGGAGGGTTCGTTGATAAAAATAGCCATGTCATTCATCCTTTCTCTCAATTGGCTTTGGTTTCACAATAGATACAGCGATATACTTTGTTCTCACGGTCGGTGAGCTTGAAAATATGGGCCAGCTCCTGCTCGCAGGAGGTGATGCACCGGGGGTTCTTGCACTTGATAACATTGGTGAGGCTTTCCGGCATCTCGATAGCCTTCTTTTCCACCAGTTGGCCGCCCCGAATGATGTTTACCGTAGCGCCCGGGTCCACATAGCCGATGACATCCAGGTTGACCGGGATCGCGGCGTCAATCTTGATGATGTCCTTGCGGCCCATCTTCTTGCTGGCCACATTCTTGATGAGTGCCACCGAGCAATCCGCCTCGTCCAGCCCCAACAGCTCGTACAGCCGCATACCGTGGCCGGCGGCGATGTGGTCGATAACCACGCCGTTCTGGATAGAATCTATGTTCATACGCTCGCCTCCTCCAACAGTTTGAGGATGAGTGCCATCCGCATATACTTGCCGTTGAGCACCTGCTTAAAGTAGCAGGCACGGGGGTCGTCATCCACCGCCACAGCGATTTCGTTCACCCGGGGCAGGGGGTGCATGATACACAGGTCAGGCTTGGCGGTTTCCAGCTTTTTGAGGTCCAAAATGTAGCTGTCCTTCAGCCGCAGATAGTCCTCTTCGTTGAAAAAGCGCTCCCGCTGTACCCGGGTCATGTACAGGATATCCAGCTCCGGCATAGCCTCCTCCAGACTGGTGGTCTGGGTATAGGGGATGCCGTTTTTCTGCAGGACATCCTTTTTTACATAGCTGGGGAGCTTCAGCTCCTCCGGGGAGATGAGCACCAGCCGGATGCCGGTATAACGGGACAGGGCGTTAATGAGCGAGTGGACGGTGCGGCCGAACTTCAGGTCGCCGCAGAAGCCCACCGTCAGGTCGGTGAAGCGTCCCTTCTCCCGGTAGATGGTCAGTAGGTCTGCCAGTGTCTGGGTGGGGTGGCAATGGCCGCCGTCGCCGGCGTTGATGACCGGGATGGAGGCGTTGTTGGCCGCCACCAGCGCCGCCCCCTCCTTGGGGTGACGCATGGCAATAATATCCGCATAACAGCTGATGGTCTTGGCGGTATCCGCTACGCTCTCCCCCTTGGCGGCGGAGGAGCTTTTGGCCTCCGAGAAGCCAATGACATTGCCGCCCAGCTCGTACATCGCCGCTTCAAAACTCAGGCGGGTACGGGTAGAGGGCTCGAAAAACAGGGTGGCCAGCTTTTTGCCCCGGCAACGGTCAGCGTAGGCCGCCGGGTGGGCAATGATATCGCAGGCGGTGGAGATGAGTGCATCAATCTCCGCCGGGGTAAAGTCCAGAATATCAATCAGACTTCTCATACCGATGCTCCATTCACAGCCAGATAGTTCTTAATCCGGGTGACATTTTCCTCGTTGGCCGGGTCCTCCTCCAGGTACTCAATGATGTCATACACATCCACGATGGAGTAGACAGGGAAGCCGAACTGCTCCTCAATCTCCTGCATAGCGCCCTTTTCGCCCTGTCCCTTTTCCTTACGGTCTACCATAATAAAGGTGGCGGCTACCTTGGTGCCCTCCAAGTGGCTGAGAATCTCCATCGACTCCCGGATGGCGGTGCCGGCGGTAATCACGTCCTCGATGATGACGATCTCTTCACCGGCCTGGGGTACATAGCCTACAAACACGCCGCCTTCACCGTGGTCCTTCACCTCTTTGCGGTTGAAGAAGAAGGGCACGTTTAGGCCGTTCTTAGACAGCGCCACAGCGGCAGACACCGACAGAGAGATGCCCTTGTAGGCCGGGCCGTACAGCACAGTGGGCTTTGCTCCCAGCTTCTCGAAATACGCCTTGGCGTAGAACTCGCCCAGGCGGGCGATGTCGTTACCGGTCTTAATCATGCCGGCGTTGATGAAATAGGGGATCTTGCGGCCGGATTTGGCCGTAAAATCGCCGAATTTCAGCACCCCTGCCTCCTGCAGGAAGGTAATAAACTCTCTTTTGTAGGCTTCCATGGTGTTGTCCTCCTTCGATTGATGAATACTGGTATGTAGCGGGCGGATGTAGGCATCCGCCCCTACGGATTTTATCTATAGTTGGTATAAGGATGTAGGGGGCGATGCCCACATCGACCCGTTCAATCAGTCGCAGAACTCCGCCACGCAACGCTCGTAGGCGGCCACCGGGTCCTCGGCGGCGGTGATGGGACGACCCACCACGATGTAGTCGGAGCCGATCTCCTTGGCGGCGGCCGGGGTCATCACCCGCTTCTGGTCGCCGATATCCCCATCCGCAAAGCGGACGCCGGGGGTGATGGTGAGGAAGTCGGCACCGCAGGTGTCGTGCACCTTGCCGGCCTCCAGCGGAGAGCAGACCACACCGTCCAGGCCCGCCTTTTTGGCGTTGGCGGCGTAATGCATAACCACCCGGTCGATGGGTTCCTTGATGAGCAGGTCATTCTCCATAGCCTCCTGGTCGGTGGAGGTCAGCTGGGTCACCGCAATCAGCAGGGGGCGGGTGCCGTCGGGACGGGTCAGGCCCTCAATGGCCGCCTCCATCATGCGGACGGTGCCGCCGGCGTGGAGGTTGGTGATATCTACATCCAAACCGGACAGAACGCTCATGGCCTTCTTCACCGTGTTGGGAATGTCATGCAGCTTCAGGTCGAGGAAAATCTTGTGGCCACGGGCCTTGATCTGCCGCACGATGTCGGGACCGGCGGCATAAAACAGCTCCATACCGATCTTGACGAAGGGCTTGCGCGCCGCCCCCTCAAACTTATCCAAAAAAGCAAACACCTGCTCGGCACTGGCAAAATCGCAGGCTACAATAACGTCCTTACCCATATCTATCTCTCCTTAAAATTTATTCACAAAAGCTATCCGCCCATACGGCGGCGTGTTCTACCCACTTAGCGATGGCGGCGTTTTCCCAACCGGGATTGCCCATAGAGGTGACCGCCGTGCCTAACGCCACCCCATGGGGAGCGTCAGGGTAGATGTGCAATTCGAACGGACGGCCCGCCCGGGACATGGCCTGCGCCATGGCCAGCGAATCCGTAACCGGCACCAGCTCGTCGCTGGCGGTGTGCATCAGGAAGGCGGGGACGGTGTCCTCGTCCACGTGCTGCGCCACCAGCACCGGCGCCATTTCCTCCGGTGTGGGGTCGTCCTTGCACAGCAGATTCCGGAAACTGTCCGGCTGCCGCTCGATCACCGGATAGATGAGCATCATACCGCAAGGCTTGTTGTAGCCGTAGGGGATGTCCAGCGCCTCGGTGATGGCGGGATGCTTCCACAGCGTGCCGGCGCAGGCGGACAGGTGCCCGCCGGCAGAAAAGCCTACCGTAAACACCCAATCCGGGTTAATGCAATACTCTGCCGCATGGTCTTTGACATGGGCAATCGCCTTTGCCACCTCGATCAGCTGGGCGGGGAAGGGGCGCTTGCGCCCCACCGAATAGTGCAGCACAAAGGTGGTGAAATCGTGAGGCAGAAAAGCCAAAGCAATCGGCTCGCCCTCCCGGTTGTCACACACCTGACCGTAGCCGCCGCCGGGAATCACCACCAGCGCCTTGCGGGCATGGTCGCCCAGCCGAGCCGGCATGTATACGTCCAGATAAATCTCGCTATCCTCTGCAGAAAGGGGGATTCTCTTGCACTCCATAAGCTGTTCTCCTTATTTTGCCTGCCCGATGATGTCGGACAGATTCTCAATGCCGTATTTATCCATCGCCTCGGGCAGAGCCCGGATGATATCCCGGCTGGCATAGGGATTGACCAGGTTGGCGGCGCCCACCTCCACGGCGGTAGCACCGGCCAGCATCAGCTCCATCACATCCTCGGCCGTGGACACACCGCCCATACCGATGACGGGGATGTTCACAGCGTTGGCCACCTGGTACACCATCCGCACCGCTACGGGGAAGATGGCCGGGCCGGAGAAACCGCCCATTTTGTTGGCAATGACCGGCTTTTTGGTGCGCAGGTCGATGCGCATACCCAGCATGGTGTTGATCAGGCTGATGCCGTCTGCGCCTGCATCCTCGCAGGCCTTGGCTATCGACACGATATCGGTCACGTTGGGGGATAATTTGATAATAACCGGCTTGGTGGTCACCTTTTTGACCGCCGCTGTCACCTGAGCCGCCGCCTCGGGGCTGGTGCCGAAGCTCATACCGCCGCCGTGCACGTTGGGACAGCTCACATTGACCTCCAGCCAGCCCACCTGCTCTTCTTTATCCAGTCTTTCGCAGGTGTAGGCGTAGTCCTCGATGGCAAAACCGCTGACATTGGCCATCACCGGCTTATGGAAGCATTTTTTCAGCTTGGGCAGTTCCTCGGCAATCACCTTGTCCACGCCGGGATTCTGCAGGCCGACGGCATTGATCATGCCGGCGGTGCACTCCGCAATGCGGGGGGTGGGGTTGCCGAAGCGGGGGCCTTTGGTCGTCCCCTTGAAGGAGAAGGTGCCCAGCTCGTTGATGTCGTACAGTTCGGCAAACTCGTAGCCGAAGCCGAAGGTCCCGCTGGCGGGGATGATGGGGTTATCCAACTCGATGCCGCACAAATTCACACTCAAGCGTCCCATAAGATCTCCTCCTTCGTCAGCACCGGCCCTTCCTTGCAGATCCGCTTGTAGCCGGTAATCACCTTGCAGGAACAGCCCATACAGGCGCCAAAGCCGCAGCCCATGCGCTCCTCAAAGCTGAACTGCCCGGAGGTGGCGGTGGCTTTATACACCGCCTTAAGCATCGGCTCGGGGCCACAGGTGTAGAAATAGCTGTATGCTTCCGGCAGAGCATCGGTAACGAAGCCCTTGACCCCGTAACTACCGTCGGCGGTGGTCACCGTGACGGTGCATCCCAGCGCCTTAAATTCGTCCTCATAAAAAACCTCATCTTGGGTGTTGAAGCCCAGCACCACCGACACCGCCTTGCCCTGCGAGCGTAGCAGGCGAGCCAGCATATACAGGGGCGGCACGCCCACGCCGCCGCCAAGGAGCAGGGGGACATCCCCTGCCTTGGTCAAATCGTAGCCGTTACCCAGACCGGTGAGCACATCCAGCGTCTGGCCGGGGACCATCTCGCTCATCTGCCGGGTGCCCTTGCCCACCACCTTGTACACCAAGGTGAGGGCATCCCCCTGACAGTCACACACCGAAATAGGCCGACGCAGGAACTGGCCCTCCAGCAAAATGTTGACAAACTGCCCGGTGGTAATGCCGGCGGTATCCCCCACCAGCACCATCCGGTAGACGGTGGCGGTAAGGGAGGTGTTTTCCGTTATGGTAAAGATGGTTTGTTTCATAGTCGCTCCTTGTGAAACGGGCGGGGTCGAGTAAAGGCACCCTTGCCCAATTTCAGCCTATTCTTTTACTTCGCATCGATGGTGGATACCTTGTTGGTAATCTCCTCCAGCACGTCCAGCACAATGCGGACGGTATCCAGCGAGGAGAACAGGGTGACCCCATTCTCTACCGCACAGCGGCGAATGAGTATGCCATCCTCGTAGTGGACACCGGACATAATGGCACGGGTGTTGATGACATAACTCACATAGCCGGCACGGATGGAATCGAAGATTTCCTCACTGCCTTCCAGCAGCTTCTTCAGTACACGGGTGCGGATGCCGTTCTCCTTGAGGAAGTTGGCGGTGCCCACGGTAGCCTCAATGTTGAAGCCCATGTCGTAGAAGCGGCGTACCAGCGGCAGCGCCTCTTCTTTATCCTCGTCCGCCAGCGTGACGATGACGGTGCCGTAATTCTGCAGGTTGACCCCACCGGCAATCAGCGCCTTCTGCATCGCCCGATGCAGCTTGTCGTCGTAGCCGATGGCTTCGCCGGTAGACTTCATCTCGGGGGACAGGTAGGCATCCAGACCCTTAATCTTATTGAAGGAGAACACCGGCACCTTAACATAGTAGCGGCTCTTCTCTTCCGGATACAGGCAGAAGATGCCCTGCTCCTTCAGGCTCTCGCCCAGAATCACCTTGGTGGCGATATCGGCCAGGGAGAAGCCGGTGGCCTTGGACAGGAAGGGCACGGTGCGGGAGGAACGGGGGTTGACCTCGATGATGAACACATTGTCGTCCTTATCCACGATGAACTGGATGTTGAACAGACCCACAATGCCGATACCCACGCCCAGCGCCTTGGCATACCGCAGGATGGTACCCTTCACCTTGTCGGACACCGAGAAGGTGGGATAGACCGAGATGGAGTCGCCGGAGTGAACGCCGGTGCGCTCCACCAGCTCCATAATGCCGGGCACGAACACGTCGTGGCCGTCACAGATGGCGTCAATCTCCACCTCTTTACCCACGATGTACTTATCTACCAGCACCGGCTTGTCCTCGTCAATCTCCACAGCGGTCTTGAGGTACTGGCGCAGGTCCTCGTCCTTGGCCACGATCTGCATCGCCCGGCCGCCCAGCACGAAGGAGGGGCGCACCAGCACAGGATAGCCGATTTCGTTAGCAGCCTTGATGCCGTCCTCAATCTTGGTCACCGCACGGCCCTTGGGCTGGGGAATGTTCAGTTCCCGCAGAATCTTCTCGAAGCTGTCCCGGTTCTCTGCCCGCTCGATGGCGGCGCAGTCGGTGCCGATGATCTTGACACCCCGGTCAAACAGCGGCTGTGCCAGATTGATGGCGGTTTGCCCGCCCAGGGAGGCGATAACGCCCTCCGGCTGCTCGAAATCGAGGATAGCCATAACATCCTCAGGGGTCAGCGGCTCAAAGTACAGCTTGTCCGCGGTGGTGTAGTCGGTGGACACCGTCTCGGGGTTGTTGTTGATAATAATGGCCTCGTAGCCGGAATTTTTGATGGTTTGCACCGCATGAACGGTGGAATAGTCGAACTCCACACCCTGTCCGATACGGATGGGGCCGGCGCCCAGCACCACCACCTTCTTCTTGTCGGTGAGGCGGGAATCGTTCTCTCCCGAATAGGAGGAATACAGGTAAGCGATATACTTGCCGGTGTGCATCGTATCCACCATACGGAACACCGGGGTGATGCCGCTCGCCTTGCGCATATTGTACACGGCAATCTCGTCGGTGCCCCACAGACGGGCAATCACCGTATCGGCAAAGCCCATCTTCTTGGCGGCCCGGAGGGTATCCTCGTCGTGATGCGCCTTCAGGCGGTTCTCCATCTCCACGATGCGCACGATGCTCTCCAGGAACAATTCGGTAATCTTGGTAGCCTCGTGCAGCTCGGCAACCGTCATCCCCAACCGCACCAGCTGGGTGATGGCGTAGATGTTGTCGTCCTTGCTCTCCGCAATGTAGGCAAGGAGCTCTTCTTTGGTCTTGCCGTCAAACTTGGCGTGGTAGAAGTGATCCACACCCGTCTCCAGCGACCGCACCGACTTGAGGAAGCACTCGTCCAGCGTAGAGCCGATGCCCATCACCTCGCCGGTAGCCTTCATCTGGGTGCCCAGGGTGTTGGGAGCAGAGGTGAACTTATCGAAGGGGAAGCGGGGGAACTTGGCTACGATGTAGTCCAGGCAGGGCTCGATAGCCGCCGTACCGCCCGCCACCGGAATCTCTTCCAGCGTCATGCCCACCGCAATCTTGGCGGTGACACGGGCGATGGGATAGCCGCTGGCCTTGGAGGCCAGGGCGGAGGAACGGGACACACGGGGGTTGACCTCGATGAGGTAATACTGACTGGAGTTGGGGTCCAGTGCAAACTGTACGTTACAGCCGCCCTCGATCTTCAGTTCACGGATAATCTTGATGGCAGAGTCGTTGAGCATCTTGTGATCCTGCTCGCTCAGGGACAGGATGGGAGCCACCACGATAGAGTCACCGGTGTGTACGCCCACAGGATCCACGTTCTCCATGCCGCAGATGGTGATGGCGTGGTCGGCGGAATCCCGCATGACCTCGAACTCGATCTCCTTGTAGCCCTTAACGCTCTTTTCAATCAGCACCTGATGCACGGGAGACAGCTTGAATGCGTTGGCGCCGATCTCCAGTAGCTCCGCCTCGTTGTTGGCGAAGCCACCACCGGTGCCGCCCAGCGTAAAGGCGGGGCGCAACACCACAGGATAGCCGATACGGGCGGCGGCGGCCTGCGCTTCCTCCAGCGAGTAGGTGATCTCGGAGGGGATGACCGGCTCGCCGATGGACTCGCACATCTCCTTGAACAGCTCACGGTCCTCAGCACGCTCGATGGACTCACTGCTGGTACCCAACAGCTCCACGCCGCACTCCTTGAGGATGCCCTTCTTCTCCAGCTGCATAGCCAGATTAAGACCTGTCTGGCCGCCGATGCCAGGAACGATGGCGTCGGGGCGCTCATAGCGCAGGATTTTGGCCACGTATTCCAGCGTCAGCGGCTCCATGTACACCTTGTCTGCAATCGTGGTGTCGGTCATGATGGTGGCGGGGTTGGAGTTGCACAGGATAACCTCATACCCCTCCTCCCGCAGAGCCAGGCACGCCTGGGTGCCGGCATAGTCAAACTCGGCAGCCTGGCCGATGACGATGGGGCCGGAGCCGATAATGAGAATTTTCTTCAGGTCTGTTCTTTTTGCCATGTCAATTTGCCTCCCTATATCTCAAACGCAGTCATTGTAAACAAGTTTGCCCCCGCAGACGGTCAGCACGCACCGCCCAAAGAGGGTGTCCCCCGCAAAGGGTGTCGCCCGCCCCATGGAAGCGAAAGCCTCCGGGTCCACCGTGTAAGGGGTATCCAGCTCCCACACCGTGTAGCTATCCCCCATGGGGATGCCAAAACGCTCACGGGGCGCAACAGCCAATGCGTGGATTGCCTTTTCCAGCGGCAGGATGCCCGGCCTTATCAGGTGGGTATACAGCACCGGGAAGGCGGTCTCCAGCCCCACCACGCCGAAGGCGCTCTTTTCCAGTCCTCTTGCCTTCTCTTCGGCAGAGTGAGGGGCGTGGTCGGTGGCAATCATATCCACCGTGCCATCCAGCAGACCCTCTACCAGTGCCTCCCGGTCGGCGGCAGAGCGCAGGGGGGGATTCATCTTGAACCGGCCGTCCTCCTGCAAGTAGCTGTCGTCCATGGTCAGGTAGTGAGGGGCCGTCTCGCAGGTGATGTCCACCCCCTCGGCCTTGGCCTTGCGGATCAGCTCTACACTCTCCTTGCAGGAGATGTGACAGACATGATATGCGCAACCGGTCTCCTTCGCCAGCTTGATGTCCCGAGCAATGGGACCCCACTCGCTCTCGGAGCAGATGCCCCGGTGGCCGTGGGCGGCGGCATAGTCGCCGGCGTGGATGTAGCCGCCGTGAAGCAGGCTGTTATCCTCACAGTGGGCGACAATCATCTTGCCCAGCCGCTTGGCTTCCAGCATGGCCTGGCGCATCAGGCTCTCGCTCTGCACCCCCCGACCGTCGTCAGAAAAGGCGATGGCCAGCGGCGCCATGCCGGCCAGGTCGGCCAGCGCCTCCCCCTGCTGGCCCACCGTGATGGAGCCGTAAGGATAGATGGCGATACAGCCGTTTTTCGCCAGCCGGAGCTGCTCCTCCAGGTGGGGGACGCTGTCCGGCACCGGGTTCAGATTCGGCATGGTGCAGACAGCGGTATAGCCGCCCCGTGCCGCTGCCCGGCTGCCGGTGGCCATTGTCTCTTTATAAGAAAATCCCGGCTCACGAAAATGCACATGCACATCGCAAAAGCCGGGAAAAACAGCAAAAGACCCTGCCGGACAAGGAAACGCCGTCACCATTGCCGCAGCAGAGGAAATAACAGTGGAGTCAACCAGTACGCCGTGCAGATTTTTCATCATTTCGCCCATGGTGGTGCTCCTCCTGTTCTGATTGCTTGATTTCCGTAAATTATACCATGCAGGCGTTTTTTTGTCAACGGCTTCACCCCTTTTTGTCGTGTAAAAAAAGCTGGATAAATCCGCAGGATTATCGTGCAAAGTGCAAAATCCGCAAGTGGCCCTGTAAGGGTCGGGCTACTCATAAGCCGCCCCTACGTTCAACCGCATTTGCGGTTGGCATGCATTCCGAAAAAGTCCGAAGATATTTCTCACCCCCCTTGTCTTCGGCCAATAACTATGGTACAATGTTTCTTGATGATATTTACCGTTTTCGGAATCGGAGGCTGGCTCTGCAAGCGCTTCCCGGAACGGCAACCGTATCGAGAAAGGACTGATCAACAGAATGAAACGAATCCTCTGCACGATTTTGGTAGCAGCACTTGGCTTTTCCATGATCTCCGGCTGTAGGAACGAAGAGTCTGACGAAAGCAGCATGCCGTCCACCACAGAAAACGGTGAGGATGACACAGACAGCAACACCACAACGGCCTCTGGGAAGGATACCACCACCAATCACACGCAGACAACCTCCCAAACCCCTACGAACGGCACCCCCGCCCCCACCAAAGTCACCTCATCTTCCGCCACCACGACCAACCACCCCACTGCAACCAAAAACACGCAAGACTCCCAGAACGCAATCGACAAGTTAGGCTCACCGAACATTTCCTATGCATGCAACGACGGCTCGGTGCTCTCCACCTACTATTTCAAGGCAGTCAAAGATTTTGAGAATGTGTGCGCCTATTATGAATCCGCCGGCTACACCTGCTATTCCACCATGGATGTCGGGGGCAACCTGTCCAAGACTTACGTCAAAGGCGGCGCAATGGCTCATGTCTATTTCCATCCCAGCCGGAGAGAGCTGAACATTGTCCTTTCCGAGACGGCAGGCTCAACGCTCCCCCCCGCAAAGCCGGCGGTGACCGACGGCAGCTACACCTGCAAGATCGTACAGATAGAAGACAATGAGCACGTCAACGGTATGGGATATATCATCCAGCTCAAAGACGGCTCCTACATCGTCTACGACGGCGCTTACGCCAGCCAGGTCCCGAAAATTAAGAAATATCTGGCGGAAAATCATAAGGGCGGGGGCAAGCCGATCATCCGTGCTTGGGTGTTGACCCATTCCCACGACGATCACTACCCCGCATTCAAAGCGCTGGCGGAGGCCGCCGCAACGGAGGATATGCCCTTCGTTCTGGAAAATGTCATCCTCTCTCCGCTGAACCCGGATGCCGTGATGCTGGGCAATAACGATCGGTATCTCTGCGAACAGGTGTACCGGGATGCCGCCAATTTCAAAGGCACCAAAATGATCTTTGCCCACACGGGAATGAAATTCACCTTCTGCAACCTGACGATGGAAGTTCTGTACGCCCCCGAGACCTACTACAAAACCACCAATACGGTCGGCAACTTCAACAACACCTCCATCGTCACCCGTCTGACCGATGGCAAGTATTCCGCCCTCATGCTGGCTGACGTGGGTATACAAGGCACCGACCTCATGGCGAATTTGTACGGCAGTTCCTTAAAAAGCGACATCTGCCAGATCTCGCACCACGGCGTGGAGGACGTTCCGCTGTCCTTCTACAAGCTGGTGGAAGCCTCGATCCTTTTCTATCCCTGCAATCGTGCGCTGTACCTCCACGAACGCCATCTGTCCGTGCGTCAGGAGATGGAAAAATGGGCATGTACAAAGGAAATTCTGATCGCCGGTGTGGGACAGTTTGAACGGAAATGGGGAACCACCTTTGACAAGAATGCCCCCCTGTCCAAACCGTGGTAAATACACAAAATAACCAAAAAACCACCCCGGCCTGCCAACAGGTCGGGGCGGTCTTTATTCCGGATCAGTTCAGCTCGGGCAGGCTGGCGGCGGCCACAGACTGGCCTACACGGCGGGAGCTCTCGTCCGGGATGTGCAGCTGAATCTTCTCAGCCAGCTCGGGGAACTCCTTATCCAGCACCTCCTGGGCACGCTCCAGCAGGATGACGCCACCCTCGCCGGAGGTGACACGGCCCATGATAAGCACGTGCTTGATGTCGTAGAACTCGGTGTAGAAGGCGATGGCGTAGCCAAAGTACGCACCGATGGTGTCGTAGATGGCGGCGGCACGCTGGTCACCCTCGGCCATCAGGCCCTGTACCACCTTCAGCTTCTCAGCGGGGGACAGGCTCTCCTCCAGCTCGATGCCGGCGGCAGGCGCCAGCTTGATGACCGCATCCTGAGAGAAATACTTGACGCCGCAACCGTAGTCGCCGGACCACTCGTCCACCATAGCGTCCTCGCAGAAGTCCACCGGGACAAAAGCCAACTCATTCAGCCAGCCGGTGATGTTGCCCTGGGGGTCAACATAACCACCGGCCTCGGAGGTGCCCATAGCCACGCCCAGCACGGCGTTGTCGTTCAGATCCATCGCACCGGCCAGAGCAGTAACGTCACCGTCGTTGGCCACCTCGATCGGGATATTCTCGCCGATCTCACGGGCCACGTCGATGTACATGTTCTTGACCTTCTTGTCAAAATCCTCATCGCTGACCTTGAGGAACAGGGAGGCCACCATGATGCGGTTGTCCACATACACACCGGCGCTGGACACGCCGATGGCATCCACGCGAGGCATATGGGAGGCGGCGGTCTTCATAGCCTCCAGGATGCCCTGGTAGTGGTAATCCGGGTCGGAATTGGTCTTGGGGAACCACACGACCTCCTCGGAATAGACGCTCTCGCCGTTGATCACCGCAGATACCTTACGGTCGGAGCCGCCGGCATCGAAACCGATACGGCAACCGTCCAGATGGCGGCCGATGGGGGCGGCGGCAGACTTATCCTCGGGAGCGTCCGCCAGGGCGCATACCTCCACCTCGAAGGCGGTCTCGTACACACGCTCCATGAAGCGAACGTCGAAATCACGGCTACCGCCGTAGGAGAAGGCTTCCTTAATCTTGGCGCCTACCACGTCACTGCCGGCAATAACGATCTTATAGCCGCCGGCTACCCACAACAGCGCCTTGGCCATACGCTCCACAAAGCGGAAATTCTCCTCATCGTGGCCGGTACCGTCCTTGTAGATGCGGGCCTTGTAGGTGCTGGTGTAGCCCTTGTTGCGCTGTACGGCAATCACGATGTCCTGACCGTCCTCGGCGGTGGCGGCACGCATATCCCGGCAAATCAGGGACAGGGGGGCAAACTGGGGGTCGAGTTTAGCATTAACTTTAAGCTTCATAACGAATCTCTCCTCCTATAATGGTTTTCTGTACATTGAAATTAGCGTCGGTGATGATAATGTCCGCATCCTTGCCCACCTCGATAGAGCCCTTGCTGTTCTGCAGGCCCAGGGTGGTAGCCGGGTTCAGCGAAGCGCCGTTGACACACTCCCACAGCGGAATGGACGAGTTGGTGTATACATTCCACACACCCTTGTTAAGCGGCAGGACGCTACCGGCCACCGTGCCATCCTCCAGACGGCAGACAATGTCCCGGTAGATAATCTTGGTGCCGCCCAGGGTATACTCGCCGTAGGGCAGGCCGCCGGCCGGCAGGCAGTCGGTGATGAAGCACAGCTTGCGGCCCTTCAGCTTCCACAGCATATCATACAGCGCCGGGCTGACGTGGAAGGTATCCACAATCAGCTCACAGCTGACGTCGGTATTCATCACAGCAGTAACCACACCGGGCGCACGGTGCGCCAGAGGGGTCATGGCGTTGAACAGGTGGGTGGCGTGGGCAACGCCGGCGGTAGTGGACGCCATCGCCGTATCGTAATCGGCAGAGGTGTGGCCCATAGACACCACCACATCGGTATCCCGCACCATCTCCCGGATGGCGGCGAAATCGTCGCTGTCGGTCTCGGGTGCCAGGGTGATGATACGGATAATATCCGCATATTCCTTCACGAAAGCGGCATCCGGCTTGAGAATGTACTTGGCATCCTGGGCACCCTTTTTAGACTCGCTGATGAAGGGGCCTTCTGCGTGGACGCCGAGAATGGTGCTACCCTCCCAGGTCTTGCTCTCCTCCTGCAGGTTGCGGCACACCTCCAGCGCCTGGCGGATGACCGCCATATCCACTGTCATGGTGGTGGGCAGATAGCCGACAACGCCGTTTTTCAGCAGGCCCTTGGAGATGGTGCGGATGCTCTCCTCCTCGCCGTCGCACACGTCACAGCCCAGGTAGCCGTGAATGTGCAGGTCGATGAGACCGGGGGCAATGTAGCCGCCCTCCGCATCAATAACCGTGGCATCCGCCGGGACGTGCTCCGCCGGGACAATGCCCTCGATGACATCGCTGACCAGCAGGGCGTACCCTTCCAGGATGCGGTCCTTGAGAATAATTTTGCCGTTTATAATCGCTTTCATTGATTCACACTCCTCTGTACAGAACTGTTGGCTGATTTTATAGTAGCAAACCGCCATTAAAAAATCAATACTGTTGCATGGCATAAGGCAAAAATGTGTAACGATGGGTCAAAAATGTGGGATGGACAGCAAAAAAGCGTGCACCCGCCGGATAGCGGATGCACGCTTTTGGTTAATCTTTCATCCAGGTGCGCGGCATAAGGGTAATGAGCAGAGGATAAATCTCTAACCGACCAAACAGCATCGCAAAGGACAGTACGATTTTAGAGAAGCCGGAATAGGCGGCAAAGCTGCCGGCAGGACCTACCTCGCCAAAGCCGGGGCCCACGTTGTTGATACAGGCTACCACCGCAGACAGGTTACTCTCCAGCCCAAACGGCTCCCCGCTCACCAACAGGAAACATCCTCCAACCAGCAAAAAGTACAAAACAAAATAGGCGCTGGTGCTCCGCACCACCGTGTCCTCAACCCGCTTACCCTCCAGCTTGATGACTCCCACCGACCGAGGGTGCACCAACCGCTTCAGGTCACGCCCTACTGTCTTAATCAACAGCACCAGCCGGGAAACCTTCAAGCCGCCGGCGGTAGAACCGGCGCAACCGCCGATGAACATCAGTAAAAACAGCACCGCCTTGGAAAGCTCCGGCCACAAATCAAAGTTGGTTGTTGCATAGCCGGTCGTCGTTACAATGGAAACGGTCTGAAACGCCGCATAACGCACCGCCTCGCCAAAGCCGTCATATAAGGGCAGCGTGTTGCAGGTGATAAGCACAACCGCCGCCACAGTCACCCCAAAATACACCCATAGTTCCCGATTGGACAACACCCCTCGGAAGGCCCGAATCAGCAACAAATAATACAGGTTGAAGTTTATGCCAAACAGCCACATAAACACCGTGATAATCCACTGAGCAGCCGGGGTATACCCCGCTATGCTGTCCGCTTTTATGCCAAAGCCACCGGTTCCTGCCGTGCCAAAAGCGTGAATAACGCTATCAAACAACGGCATATCGGCCAGCAACAGCAAAGCGATTTCAATAAATGTCAAAACCAAATAAATGAGATACAGAATCTTGGCTGTATCCCGAACACGGGGCACCAGCTTACCTACAATAGGGCCCGGCACCTCTGCCCGCATCATATGGATCGATCGCCCTGAGCCGGTTGGCACCAATGCCATTACCAGCACCAACACACCCATGCCGCCGATCCAATGGGTAAAGCTCCGCCAAAACAATAAGCCATGGCTCATACTCTCTACATCCGTGAGAATGGATGCCCCCGTGGTAGTAAAACCACTGATCGTTTCAAACAGCGCATCGATATACGAAGGGATCTCCCGGCTGAGGAAAAAAGGGAGCGCACCCACAGTTGAAAGGATCAACCAGGACAACGCCACAATGACAAAGCCCTCTTTGGCATAGATAGTCTGCGTTTTCGGGCGGCTGAACAGCGACAGTCCCCCGCCAACCACCAACGCCACAGCAGAGGCCGCCAAAACAGCCCAGCCACAGCTTTCCCTGTAGATGACCGACACCAGCAGAGGCAACAGCAGCAGTGCCGCCTCCAGCAGGACAATGCGCCCGGTCATAAAAAACACCATCCGACGATTCATAAGTCGCCTACTCTCTCAAAAATCACTTGATAATATCCGCCAGATCCCGGAAATGGCCGGCGGCGGCAATCACCACCACCCGGTCGCCGGGCAAAATCATATCCTCACCGGAGGGGATGATGGCCTCCCGGCCACGCAGGATGCCGGCAATCAGCACCTGGGGCTTGAGCTGGAGCGTCCGCAGAGGAATCCGCACCAAGCGGGGGTTATCCTTGACGTTGAATTCCAGCGCCTCTGCCCCATCGTCCATCAGTTTATACAGGTTTTCCACATTACTGCCCAAAGAGTTTTCCAGCGCCCGGGCGTACCGCACCAGCACATTGGCGATAATCTTCCGGGGAGAAACAATACACTCCAGCCCCAGCTTCTGCGCCAGGGTGCCCAGCTCGTCCCGGCTGACCTTGGAAATGACCTTGGGGACATTGTGGGAGGCGGCGAAGAAGGACAGCAGAATGTTCTCCTCGTCCATGCCGGTGAGGGATACGAAGGCGTCCATATCCTCCAGGCCCTCTTCCAGCAACAGCTCCTGCTGGGCACCGTCGCCGTTGATAACCGTCGCTTTGGGGAGCAGGTCGCACAGCTCCTCGCACAGTGCCCGGTCCTGCTCGATAATCTTAACGCTGACGCCGGCATTCAGCAGGCGCTTGGCCAGGTAATAGCCGGTGCGACTGCCGCCTAAAATCATCACATGGCGGGCTTGCTTCTGGGCAATGCCCACCTCCCGCATCAGCTTATGGAACTCGGTATAGGCGGCGGTAATGCCGATCTTGTCACCGCCCTGGAGCACGAAATTACCGTCCGGGATAAACACCTCGTCCCCTCTCTGCACCACGCAGATGAGAAACTTGGCCTGATACCGGCTACGCAGCTGGCTCAAAGGCGCCCCCACCAGCGGAGATTCCGGCCGCAGGATCAGCTCGATCATCTCGAATTTCCGGTGGGAGAAGGTTTCGATCTTCACCGCCGAGGGCAGGCGGAGAATATGGTACAGCTCTTCGGCGGCCAGCCGTTCCGGATTGATGGACGTGGACAGCCGCAGGTGCTGTTTCATGGGCTCCAGGCTGCTGTCATTATATTCAGGGCTGCGGATACGGGCGATGGTATGGGCGGCGCCCATCTGCCGGGCAATATAACAGCTCAGCATATTCAGCTCGTCCGACCCGGTCACCGCCACCACCAGCTCTGTCTTGTCCACGCCGGCAGAGGCCAGCGTTTCACAATCGCCGCCGTTACCCTGTATCCCGATCACATCATAGATGTTGGTGACCTCCTCCAGGGCCTCGCTCCGGCTGTCGATAGCCGTCACATCGTGCCCCTCTGCCACCAGGCTGGCGATGATGGTGGTGCCGATCTTGCCGCACCCCACAACGATAATCTGCATAGCTTTTCCTCCCAACATGCTCTACGGGACTCTTCTATCTTTGTATTGTAACACAACCCCCTCCGTTTTGCAATCCCCGAAAAAGGCAAGGTTGACGACGGGGATAGGGTATGGTATAATTTTTTGGTACGAACACAGATAAGGGGGCGTAGCAGGATGATAGAAAAGAGGAACAGCCGACTGCCGGAACGGCTGGCCGGCTTCGGCGGAGCCGCCGTAGGGCTACTCTGCCTGCTGTTGTTCGGCTATGTGGCCCTGTACGCCCTTACCCAGACCAGCGTCATCGACCCGGAGAACTTCGGCGGTGAGGTCATCCTGTACCTGACGGACGGCCCGCTACCCACCCTGTTGCTGGTCACCGCCTATATTCTGCTGGCGGTCGTGCTGTACCGGTTCACACCCCCTCGCCGGGCGCTGTATGACCACATTCTCACCGGGGTGGTGGTGGCCTTTGCGCTTGGCTGTGGGTTTAGCTGGATATTCCTCACCCAGAGCGCACCGGGAGCAGACTCCGGCACGGTGTTTGACACCGCCTGTCGGGTTATCGCCGGAGATTTTACCGACTTTCACACCAGCAACAACGATTTCTACGGCAATATCAGCTATTACCGGTTTTATCCCTTCCAGTTAGGGTATGTCTTCCTGTCCGAGCTGGTCTACCGGTTATGCGGCACGGAGACCGCCCTCCCCATGCAGGTGGTCAACGTGCTGGCACTGGCCGCCCTCTATGCCGGGCTGATGCAACTGGCCCGGCGGCTATTTGACGCACGCTGGGGCACCACTCTGCTGGCTGTCCTGCTGGTGGGATGCTTTCAGCCGATATTCTTCTGCGCCTTCACCTATGGCAACCTGCCCGGCTTTGCCGCCGGTCTATGGGCCGGGTATATGGTGGTACGGTATATGCAAAGCGAGCACCGCCGCCGTCTGCTATGGCTACTCCCCGCCGCCGGGCTACTGGTGCTGGCGGTGGTGGCCAAATACAACAACATGATCTGGGCGCTGGCCCTTGTGCTGTGTCTGCTACTGGATGCCCTGCGCCGCCGATGCTGGCACGCCTTGCCGCTATTGCCGGTGTTACTGCTCCTCCCCCTGCTGACCCAGCAGGCCATCATCTTCAGCTACGAGCAACGCAGCGGCGTCGACCTGGGGGACGGTGTCAGCCAGCTTATTTATCTCCGTGACGGCCTGTCGGAATCCAACATGGCCCCCGGCTGGTACAACGACCTGGGCAAATCCCTGTTCGTGGACTGCGAGGGGGATGCGGATGCCGCCAACACCCTGGCAAAGGAAGACCTGCTTCTCCGGCTGGAGGAACTGGCCGATGACCCGGAGTACACGGTGGATTTCTTCCGCAAAAAACTGCTGTCCCAGTGGAACGAGCCCTCCTACGAGTGCCTGTGGGTCAGCCAGGTAAAGGGGCATTATGTGGAAATCCCGGAGGGCTCGCTGGTGGACAACATCTACAACGGCGCCCTAAACCGGGGGCTTCACGACTGGTTTAACCTCTACCAAGGGGCGGTGCTGGTGCTGTTCTGCGCCGGTGTGGTGGGGCTCCTGCGCCGCCGCATCGACCCGGCCACCGCCACCCTGCTGACCGTCCTGCTGGGGGGTGGGCTGTATCACCTGCTGTTTGAAGGCAAAAGCCAGTACATCCTCACCTATTTCATTCTGCTGGTGTTCTTCGCCGCCTATGGTCTGGGTTGCCTTGGCCAGGCTATCCGCCTGCCGATACAACTGCCGAAGAAGTGGCGAAAACAGCGGTAATCTGTCATAGCAAAACGCCTCATGGAGTGTGACTCCATGAGGCGTTTTTTGCTTATTGGATTAGTTAAGGGGATTCTGTCCGGGACGGTTGAAGGGGGTGCCCCGGCGGGCGGTCTTGCCCTTATGTAACGGGTATTTGCGGATATATTCCCGCATACCCTGGCCATACTCGGAATCCTCCATCGTCCGGCCGGTCACATACGCCATGGCACGTTCCTCTTCGCCGTTGCACACCAAGTACTGCGCCTCCGTCCACACCGCCATGCCCTCGATGGCTACCAGGTCACGGCTGGGCTCCCACAGGCAGCCCATATTCTCGTACTGCCAGACGTGGGTCAGCTCGTGCACCAGTGTCTTTTCCGTCTCCAGGCGGGGGGCGCCATTCTCCAGCACGATGCGGGTATGGCCGTTGCCCAACCGTTGGGCGAAGCCCAGAGCACGCCCGTCAAACCGGGGCGTGGGGGTAAACTCATAGCCACCCTGCTCGGCGATCTCCTTGGCGTTGGTGATGCGGATGCTGATCTTGGAGTGAATCTTAATGCCAAAGATATCCTCCATCCGGGTGTGGGCGTGCTTATACAGCTTGCGGAAATCCCGCACCTTGGTGATGGCGGTACGCTTGCACTCGGCACAGCGCTCACGGCCATCCTTCAGCACCGAAATGGTGCCCTCCAGCTTGGTGCCGCAGAAATCGCAGTAATGCTCGCCCGGCTCAAACCGGTGGTTGTACCAGCGTAGCTTGCTGTTCTTGGCATTGTCACGGGCCTGCCACAGATAGTTGTCGGCAAAGCCGCACTCACGCAGATAAGCCAGCGTGCCCTCCAGGTCAAACGCCGCCGGCACAGCGTCATAGCCGTACAGCATATAGAAACGCTGGGGATACGGCAGTCGCTCGCCCGGCTTGGCACCTGTGCCAAGGCCCGGGTCGTCGGTGTTTACGTCCACCGATTCCTCGTCCTCACCGGTAATGCCCTCACCGTTATCGTCGATCACGCTGAACTGCTTGTTGGTGAAGGTGAAGGAGGTGTAGTTGGCGTTGGTTGCCCCTACGGTATCGGCACCGCTTTCATCGGCGATGCCGCCGGCAGGTACCGGTTCACCCTCGTCGGCACCGGGAATCGGCTCCTCGCCAGGCTCCTCGGCCGGGGACTCCGCCGACTCATCAGCCTTTTTCTTCTTACGGCCGAAGCGTTCCCGGATGCGACCCCAGAAGCCGGGTTTCTTCGGCTTTTCGGGCTCTTCCGCAGGCTCGTCAGAGGGCGCATCGGCTCCTCCCTCTGTTCCCGGTTCCTCAGCGATGCCGCCGGGGCCTTCCGGCTCCTCGACAATACCGCCGCCATCTTCACCGGGGGTTTCAATGTCGCCGCCCTCGTCACCGGGAGCTTCGCCCTTTTTCTTCTTGCGGCCAAACAGGCGCCGCAGCCACGCCTTGAAGCGTTGCCACCAGGAGCCTTTCTTCTTGCCGCCGGCTTCGTCCTCGCCGTCGCCGGCGCCTTCTTCACCGGTATCCGGGCCATCGCCTTCGTCCACCAGGCCGCCCTCTTCTGCCGCCAGCAACTGCTCGGCATGCCAGCTGAGCTGGTCGGTGACAATCTCCAGGATGCGCTTGAAATAACGCTCCACATTGATGAGCAGACCCATGTCGATAAGGCTATCCTCGATGACATAGATGTACTCGTCCGCCTCATCCACCACCAGGCCGGGGATATAGCCCTCGGTCTCGGGAGTCAGGTCAGCGGCGGTGGTAGCCACGATGTATTCGTGCATCTCCGGGAACAGGGTGACAAACAGCTCATTCATCATGGTGGCCACGGTGAAGCGCACCTTAGCGTCTGCCCCCTCCAGCTTAAAGCGAAGGATGTTCTTGTGGGGATACCGTCTGTCGGGTACGCCGTTGAGGGTGACCCGGGTGGCGTGCTTCATATCCCCGAAGTCGGCCTGCTCCAGATAGCCGGCGGTGGACACCGTCACAGCGGCCTCGCCGTGCTCCAGACACACGTTGCCGAAGGTGACCGAGGAGGCCACCTCATCCACATACCGGAAGCCGGACACCTGATAGGTGCGCAACTGGCGGTGATAGCGGCGACGGGTCACATGGTCCGCCGCACGGCGCACCACCATGCCGGAATGGCGGGTGATGGACACCACCTCATAGTACTTGCCGTCAAACACCGCAAAGGTGCCGGGCAGGTATTTCTGATAGATATGGCCGTAGAGGATGGAGTTCATGTACAGGTTCTTATCCTGCTCATCCTCCGCCACATAGTGCACCACCTGCAGCTGGGACAGGAACTTGTCGATAAAGGCGTTGTTGATGATGGAATACACCCGTTTACGCTCGGGGCGATGGGTCTTGGGATCCACCACCAGCTCATGCCGCACATGGATAATGCCGTCGGCATTATCCCCCTCGCTGTCGGTGGGGATGAAGCACTGGGTGATGAGCGCCACCATATCGGCGTACACATCGGTGCTCTCAATGCCCACCAGCTCCAGGGCGGCCCGGATCTCTTCCTCGTAAATTTCACCGTTGATCAGCCGCATGGTGATGCGGTAGACGGTGTTATTCCGTACCCGCTGGTAATCCGGCACAAAGCTGGGGATGGCCTTGGGGTCGTAGGTGAAAATCTCCGCATTCTCGCACATGTAATCCCGCAACAGGTAGTTCTGGCTGAGCACATGCACAAACGCCTGGGCCGACGCCCGGGAGGAGAACTGCCGGATGATTTCGTAGGGGTTATTATACTCGTCCTCGGCGATGATAAAGCGGTCCTTTGCCTTGGGCAACGACCAGATATCGGCGCTGATGGCCAGCCGCTTTTCCAGCTCCGCCTGAGAGGTGGGAATATCCATCACCTTGCACAGCGGGCCGTAATACTGGGACACCACCCAGCGGATATCTGTAGCCGGGAACTTATCGTAGGCAAACCAGTTGACCGTGGATACCTTGCCGGCCACCGCCACGGCGCCAAGCTCGGTGCCCATACCCAGATACCGGGCGGTATCCAAACCGAGACGGTTGTGCAGATTCTGCCCATCCGCCTCCCAGATCATCGCCGTGGTCTTGGCACTACCCACCACGGTGGCCGCCACTTCCTCGATACTGCTGCCCAGCACGTGGGATAAGCTATCCACCAGACCGTCGCAGTTGCGGTCGTAGGCGATATACTGCGGCGCTGTGCCACGGCGCAGGTAGCCCACCACATTGCTCAGGCCCACCTGCATGGTGCCCAGCAGACGGGTGGGATCCATCACCATCACCAGGCTGGTCTCCTCCAGGAAATTGGCGTGGGTCGTCAGCAGCTTCTGGTTGTACAGGTCCTTCATGGGCAGGATGGCAATCTTGGTCTTTTCGTCTGCCTCCTGCAGATAATCGATCTTCCATAGGTTTTCAAAATTGTTGACACCCAACAGACCCTCCCGCAACCAGCGGATGACAGAGTCGTCTGCCCCGGTGCGGCCAACGATGACCAGCAGTTTATTACCACGCATCAGATGGCGGGTCACCGGCAGGAAGATGTATTCCGTGGTATCGCCGTAGAAGGGGGTGTTGAACAGCACATTCTTCCCATCCAGGATATTCCGGGCGGCGGCAATCAGGCCGTCATCCAGGTCGGCGTCCTCCCGGGCGGCCAGTTTACGGAAATACTCGTAAAACAGCCGGGCCTCCTGAGAGCCGGTCTCCTCCGCCTCGGTATAATACCGCTGCAGAAGCTGTTCCACCGACGACCGCTTATCGCTGATGGGGGGCAGCTCCGCACTGCCGGACAGCCGGTCGCCGAACAGCTTTTCGTATATCTCCTTAAAGAGGCTGTAGTCCACTTCCTCCGGCTGTTCCTCCGGGCCGGCGCCGGGTGCCTCTACCTCCTCGCCGCCCTTAGGCAGGCCGCAGAGGAAGAAATAGCACTCGCCGAACACCAGGATGCCGAATACCGGATAGAAGGGTACCGACAGCAGGTCTTTGGAGATGAAATAGCAGGTGGTGCCGAACAACAGGGAGGAAAAGGCCAGCACACCGATATGGATGGCCAGCATCACCTTTTTGGCGTGGGCCAGCCGGTTGCGGATGTACCACTTTCCGTCCTCCTCATCGTAGGTGTAGAACAGGCCGGTAAGGAACTTCAGCACACGCTTTTTCTCCGGCTTCTCTGCCGACAAAATCGGCAACAGCACCGACTTTATCGCCACAAACAAGAGCAACATCGCCAGGTTGACCACATACAGGATGCCGTAAGCCCAGTTAATGTCGTTGATGAAGTGGAGGAACTCGTACTTCTCAATGAAGTCGGCCAGCAGGTCAAGCACGTAATAGATGCCGTTCAGCAGTACCTGGCTGATGTCGTCCACCAGCAGCAGAAATACGATGCCGTACACCAGGGCCAGCACGGGAAGGAACAGTTGCAAATGCCGCTTCGGCTTCTTCAGGTTGATTGCCATGGGGAGCAGTGCCGCCAGCACGATGGGCAGCACAGGAATCAGAAATTTCACAAAAGCCCATATTGCCTTCATGCTGTGGCCTCCTTCCCTTGGGTATAGCCGGCACACTCGTACAGTTCCTCAGGCACCAGGGCAAAGCTCTCGGTGAAGGGGAACGGAGCCTCCAGCACATCGGGGGTGGAATTGAGCGCCATCTTGCCGTCCACATTCTCCTCGTACAGATAGATCTGTGCTTCCGGGGTGGTGTCGATGGTGTTCTCCACATACCGGTCGGTGATGCGCCGCAGGGGCACATTCCGCAACGCCGCCAGCGCCGTACACGCCGCAATGGCGTCATCAAACACAGCGTTGGAGATGAGCAACTGCTGGATGCGCAGAGAGTGGGTGTTGTTATCCTTGGCCGTAGACAACAGCTGATACTTCTTCATATAGTCGAACAGCAGTGTCAGGTATTCGGCCTGCAGCTCGGAGCCCTTCTGCGCCTCGACGAAACAGGCGGCCACCGTATCATTATACAGGCCGATGAGCTTTTTCATATTGCGCTTAAGCACGAACAGCATGGCCAGCCCACAGGCCGCCGGCACCACCATCGCCACGGCTGAAATAAGCAGGGCGATAAGGAAGCTGAAGCCGGAATGGGCCAGGGAGTTGATCAAATACGGAATAAACCCGATGAAATAGATGCCCATGCAGGCCGCTAACAGCCCGATGGCGATCTTCATACGCAGACGGCGGCGCATATAGGTCTCCACGATCTTTTCTGCCTTATGCTGGGCCTTCTCGAACTTGGCCCGGCTGGCGGTGTACCCCAGATCCAGATCCACCATACGCAGTTCATCCTGGTTGAGCGCCTCGGTCAGCTCCTCGGCATCGTACTTGGTGATGCGCTTTCCCTGCAGGTCCGGTAGCTCCTCGGCGTAGCTGTCGTGGACAAAATCCACCGCCTCGCCCTTTCCCCGGCCAATGGCCTTGAAAAACTTGCCGATGGCCTCATGGGTGCGGGTCATCTGTTCGCTCCAGTCCTCCTCGTCCAGCACCGGCCGATCCTTGAAAATGCCGATGTTCTCATCGTCGGCAAACAGGTCGCCCTCGCTGAAATGGGGAAAGTTCACATACACCGGTGTCATGGAATCACCCACGGTGATATCGGTGCTGGCGGCTTCTTCCTTCTCCAGGTGCTCCTCCAGCTCGATGGCCCGTTGGTTGATGTCCTTGTTTTCCAGCAGCATGGTATAGAACTGGTTGATATACTCGGCGAACTTATCATCGTTGATGGCCACATCCAGCAGGTGCAGTTTATACGGAGCCAGCACGGCGTTGGTAAACCGGTTCTGGGTCATGGAAATAACCGCCGTCCAGAAGGGGAACCAGCTATCCTGATAGGTCTGGTGCTTCTCCTCCGGGAAGTCATACACCAAGAAGCGGCAACTGGCCGGATATTCATACCGCTCCCAGAATTCCGCATAGTTCCGGGTGATATCCGTCTCCCCGGCCAGAATTCTGGCCGGGTCATCCATCACATCCTGGTGTCCCTGCTGCAAGGCACTGAGCAGAAACAGCTTCTGCTGTTCAATGTTCTTCATCAAGCGGGGGGTGATGAGATAGATGTTGCTGGGGCGGGCGGCACGGAACTGATACTGCTGGATATAATCCACCCGGTCATCGCCACGGCCACCCAGATAGTACACCAGCTTCAACAGCCGGTCAGCCTGCGGATCGTAATCCGGCCGGTTGGCACGCTCATACGGGTTGACGGAATACTGGGTCTTGTTCGCAAAGTCGCCCTCCAGGTAGGCCATGGGGTCATGCGGTTCACAGATGATATAGGCGTTCCACTCAGGAACGTTTCTGACGGTGTCCATCAGCTGGGGGAGCATGGAGGAAACATCGTCCTCGATGCTCTGCTTGTTCCACACACAGACGGCCACGTCGTCGTTGGTTTCAAAGTGTCCGAAAAAGTAATCGTACTTACTGTAATGATCGAACACTTTGGTGTCTATGATCAAAACGGACAGCAACAGCGTGAACCTCCTTTTGCCAAATTTGCGTCAATGCCTGATCTGCCGCCCACGCCGGACGGAATTTCCGTTACCGGCCCGGGCGGCAATACACGATCAAGCCTTGGTAAGCTCGCTCCACTTGGCCGTGTACTTCTCACAGCACTTGGCCGCTTCCTCATTGGCAGAAGACAGGTTCCGGAACTTGCCCAGAATGTTGTTGACCAGACGGGCCAACAGCAGATCGGCGAAGGGCTCCTGGATGATCACCTTGCCCTCCAGGTTGTAATACTGGGCCACATTGTCCAGCATCAATGCCGTCTGCTCATCCAGCCACCGGACCAGATAGTCGGTACGACGAATATTGTCATCGTAGAAGATGGACAGGTACTCGTCGGTCATGTTGATAAAGTTATGCAGCATAGTGACCGCATCGTCGTCATCAAAGGAACCGTTACCCACCGAGGTCTTATACAACAGAGGAATCTCCAGATAGCTAACGGTGGGGATGAAGGGATACTTGAGCAGGTGCATGTTCTTAAGCGCTTTGTACAGCTTGGAATGGGTATAATCCAGGTTGCCCAGGCTGTCCACATCCTTTTCGATGTCGGTGGAGGTCTGGTAACGGTTGAGGAAGTCACGCACCAGCGGGCGGCTGATGCTCAGGGCATCGTACACCTCATGCAGTTTGTCGCACAGGCCATCCTGCACGATGATCTGCTCGCTGATGAAGTCGCCGTTGCCGTCCACGAACTTGTACTGATCCCGGTTGAAGCGGACATAGCCATAGGCCAGCGCCACCAGGAACGCCTTCTGGGCCTCGGTCTGGCGGGCTACCTCGGTCTTGTCCTCGAAGTCCGGCAACACGCCGGCAAAGTGCCATCTTCTGTCGAGGTGAGGGGTGATGATGTTGGACTTCTCGGAATCCGGCAGGATGTTGTCGATACGGGCCACGTAGTCCTTGAAGTAGGAGCCGGCGGCACGGGGGTCGGCCGGGTGCGGATCGGCAGAGGCAAACTTCTTCAGATCGCTGGCCTTCAGGTTGTACAGGGCTGTCATGACCAGAATCTGGTTCTTATCCATCAGCGAATCCTTCTCGTAGTGGCCGAACAGCTTCATGATGCGGCACTTAACAGCATCGTCCACATCCTCGATATCGCTGCTCATGCCGCAAGCGATGATCTGGTAGGGCTGACCCACCGGACGGTCGATGAAGGGCGCAGACAGGGTGAGGGCCGCATTGTACTTCTGCTCCACATAGTGCTCCAGATCTGCCACGGAGGTATAACCCTCCTCGTACTCGGCCTCAGCCAGCAGAGCCTGGATGATGTCCATATCCACCTTGCGGGGATACTGGGTCAGCACAGACTCTCTCCAGAAGTCCAGAATGTCGCCGGACACCAGATTTTCGATAATCTGGCGCTGCTGCTTGGTCTTGAAGATAGCGTCGGCGCTGGAATTCTTGTAAATAATCTCAAAGATGCTCTGCTTGAAGTCGTCGGTCAGCTGTACCGAATCGATGGTGTTGGGGCAAGCCGCCAGCACCGCCTGCAGGCAGGTGGGAGAAGCGCACACGTTGATGACCGGGTTGCCCACCACGTTCTGGTAGCTCTCCTCGATGCGCTGGATGTTGCGGGCAATGCCCTTGATCTCATCGCCCAGCATCTTATAGAAAATTTCGTAGTTGTTGCACAGGTCGTCGATAAAGGCCAGTGCCTTCTCGATGATGGCCACACGGACGTACATGCCATAGTACTTCTGGATGTCGCCGATGTAGCCGTCGCACTTATCCAGCAGATCGGAAGCGGAATCGATGAAGTCCGTATTGCGGAAGGTCTTCTGCTTCAGGCTGTTGGCGTAGCGGACAATGTTCACCTTGGTGCCGCTCTCGTCGTCGTCACGGACATACGTCTCGGCGGTGAAGAACTGCTGCACCTTCTTCTCCAGCTCGGGGAAGGACATCTGCCGACGGCCGTTCTCGGCAGAAGCCGTATCGTCGGAATCCGATTTGCGGGCCTTCAGACGGGTCAGCTCCTCCTTGAGCATAATCTCCAGGTTATACAGGAAGAAGCGGGCAGAGTTGGGGTGCACCGGCACGCCGTTCTTCAGCAGGTAGTGCTCAATGCGGTTCTCATCCTCCACATTGAAGTTATCCACCGAGAACAGGCTGTCAGCGATAACGGCGGCATTGGTCTCCACCTTCTTGTGGGTCTTGATGAACAGCACCTTCAGCTTCTGGGCGATGGTGACGAAGTCGGACTTGAAGCTATCCAGCTCCTTCTCCTCGATCTTCTGCCGGGCGGCGGCAATCAGGCTGCCGGTGACAGCATCCTTCACGTCACTGCGGGAGTTCTCGCCAATGAAGGCATCCAGCTTCTTGCGGTAGGTCTCCCAGCGGGGCGTTTCGGTGAGCATACCTTCCTCGTCCACCTCGTAGGTTTCCTCGCTGATGGCCAGGCCAAAATAGTTCTTGCTGTCGCCGGCCAGATCCTGGTCTACATAGGTGCAATACAGCTCACGCTCGTTGACAGGGGGCTGAGACACGCCGCGCTTGCGGCTGTTCTGCCGGCGGGCTCTCTCCGCCTCCACCTTGTTGTCATACCGCAGCCAGTCCTCGGTCATAGCCTGGCTCATCCAGTTCAGCGCCACATAGTCACGCACCGCCTCGCCGGGGTAGAACAGCTTTGCCGCACCCACGCCGCAGTAGCGGTTGCGGCCATTCTCGGCGCAACGCTCCAGGATGGTATTATCCTCGGAGGAGTTCAGCCGCTTGTGCAGACGGCTGATGGAGGACGCATAGATACACTCAGCGGCGTGAATCTTGTAAGCCTGCAGGCTGTCCAGGGTCTCGCCGTTGATGTTCTGGGCGTCAAACAGGAAGCAGTAATCCAGGGGATTCTGCTCGTATTCCTCATACTGGCCCACCGTGCCGGGACGGGGCATCTTCAGGGTGAAGCGGGAACGGATGTCCGAGCCGGGCTTGCTGTCCGCACGCAGCATGAAGGCATCCAGCTCACGCAGGGTGGCATAGGCATTGGTGCGCAGGTTGCTCTTTTCCACCTCGGTCTTGCTCTTGTCGGTGAAGAACACCTCCGGCAACACGCAGAAAGCACGGATGATGGGCTTCTTGTTGCAATAGTTCTCCAGATAGTTCCGCAGATACATGGCCACCGGCAACAGAATACCGGAGCCGGTGCCGCCCACCAGGGTGGACACGATGAGCACACGGATGGACTGCTCCATATCGTCACTGCTCAGCTTCTGCAGGTTGTTGATGGCCTCATGCAGGCCGCCCAGGCGCCCCTCACGGACGCACATATCAAAGGCCAGCTTGGACACGGCACGAATCTGGCCGGCGCCCTCGGTCAGGGGCTTGTTCATCAGCTGGGGGTTGATGGGGAAGGTGTTGTTGTACGCCTCGGGGTCGTCACGCAGAGCCTGGCCCACCGTAATCTTGCGGGAAGTCTGCACCGTATGGGCGTGGGGGGCCTTCAGCTTTCTCTCGCGCAGTTCGTTGGCGTCGGTATCCAGGAAGGCAAACTGGATGGATTTCTGCTGCTCCTTGCTGGCCAGGTCGTACACCCGACCGACAATCTCACAGCCGGTGCCGCCCAGACCTACCAGAAGCGTAGGGGGCATCGCCTTAACGGTCTTGCTGGAACCTTTTGCTTGTTTGGACATAACAAATCTCTCCTCACAGTATATATTTGCACGTTGTACGGTTCTCTTTGATAGCGGCATACCGCTAATTATCACTTTTTGCGCTTCTTCCGGTCTTTCGTGCCCAGGAAGGTAACCAAGTCATCCCCGGCCTTATACAGATGGGAAGAACGGTAGTTCAGCTTGCCCACCGGCTTCTTCCTCGGCCGGTTACGCCCGTTTTGCAGAGCGTCCAGGTAGGTGGCCAACCGTGTATCGGAATCCACATAGATGTTCCCGTCCCGATACAGCTCCACCGCATTCAGGATGGCCGACGTGTTCTTGCCGGTTGCCCGGATGCGCAGCGAGGTGCTGGAATTGATGCCGGTTGCATCGAAATAGTCCACCTTCATACGGACGGTCACCCCCAGGAAGGGGACAAGGATGGACAGCCAGCAGGAAGGCTTGGTATACGGCTTGAAGGTACGGGTGGTAGTGGCGTTGGCGTATTTAATCTTCTTGGGCAGCCACTTTTTGCAGATGATATAGCCAAAGAGGATAAACAGGAACAACAGAATGGCCAGAATGATGCCAAGAATCTCCCACAAGGACAGCACCCGCTTGACGCCCAACTCGCCCTCGGCGGTGGCCTCGTTGCGCACCCCCTCACGGTCGATGACCGCTGTTACCTGGAAGGTGTCGTGGCTGGCCAGCTTCTTCCGCTGGGTTTCGGGGTCGCCTTGCGCCTCAAAGGAGACGGTGGCGGTGGTGGCTTGCCCCTCTGCATAGGGATCCAACTCCACCCCGGTGACCCGCAACAGCGGTACCTCGTTGCCGCTGGCATCGGTGCACAGGTACTCCTTCTTCATGACGGCAGTCAGCTCCAGCGCCTCGTACTGGGCCTTGGTCAGGGGGTTCCCGTTCCAGGTGACCTGTACCTGTGCGGTGGGCGTGACGCCGTTAAAATTGGTACTCTTGATTTCGCCGGGGTTAATCTTGACGATCTCCACCGCAAAGCCGTTCTTGTCGGGAATCACATCGTTGTAGATGTCTGCCACGCCCTCGTCGGAGCCCTTGTAGGTCACCCGGCCATCCTCGGTGACCGTAGCCACGGCGGTGAAGGGGAGCTCCCCGGAGCCGGTATCCTCGTACTTGCCGTTCTTTCGGCGGGGCAGCAGGGTAAAGGTGCCGTCGCTGTTCTTCTTGGCTTCAAAATCCAGCCCCTCACAGTTGACAGTCACTTGGCAGGCGGCCCACAGCGTGTCAGGGACGGGGCTACCGTCCTCCATACGCACCTTGAGGGTATAGCCCTCCCGGTCATCCTCCATCTCAGAGAGGATGTACTCCTTCTTTTCGGGAGTCAGTTCGGTGATAAGGGGATAAATCTTCAGGTCAGCCACCGCCAGGTTGATGCTGGTATCGGTGGATATGTAGGTGAGATATTGGGCAATGATGGTCACCCGTGTCTTGCCCTCGGTCAGCTCCACGGTTTGTGGGGCGCCCCCCTCATAGGTCTTGATCTTGCCGCCGGTGTCCACCAGCAGGCTGTACTTGGGGTCGATGCCCAGGCCGGCCAGGTCAGCCTTCTGCCCATGGTTGGGATGCCCCTTGGGGTAGGTGAGGAAATAATTAGCGGTGTAGTTGCCGATGTTCACCTCGGCTCCGTCCTCAATTCTGGTGCCGTCTGCATCCGTCAGTTCCAGCACCACATCCAGACAGGGCTTGTAGTAGACGGTATAAGCAGTAGCAGACACATCCAGCTGGTACGTGCCCTCGGCGATGTACTCGCCGGAGGCGGGGGTGAAGGTGGCCACCATACCGGCCAGACCGTCGGCTACCACGATATTATCGATACCTCTGATCAGATCATTGTTTGGCCAGGTGGTCGCCTTGTCCCGGTCGGCCATGGTCAGCCCGGCAGAGGACAGGCTTTTTTTCGTGCCGGGGATATCCCCGACGCTCACGTTAGCCCCCTGGGCGAACACCACAATCTCGCTGACCGGAATTTTCAGGTTCAGCGCATTGCCGCTGAGAGGATGGGCCGGACGCTGGAAAATGCGTTCGCCAATCTCGGTGACCCGCTGTAGGATAGACTCCTTACTGCCGGGACTGTTGGGCGCGGCCTCATACACAAACACGCTGGTATTGTTGGCCGTAGGCTTGATGGCGTTTTGGCCGATAGCCAGATACACCACCTTGATGCCGTCCTTTTGTGCATCCTTGAACAGAGAGTTCAGGTTGCTGGCGTTCTCGTAGTTATAAAACGAGTCGCCATCGGTGATAACCACCAGGTGCTGTTCATCATAGCCCTTTCCGTCTGCCTTCAGGTCGTTGTAGGCCTTCTTGATACTGCTGAAGAAGGTGCCGTTGGTGGCGGTGACGGTGTTATGAATCTTTTGGATGTTCGCCTGCCGTTGGCTGGCGGCACCCGACAGGTTTTTCAGCCGGGGGCCTCCGTTTTTGCCGGAGCCGCTTTGCTCGTTAAAGTCACTCATGAAATACACATTCATGATATCCTTTTCCTGCATCATGGCAGACAGGATCTCCAACGAGTATTTCGCCTCCGACCAGGCCGTGGATTTATCCATAATCATGGAGTTGGAGTCGTCATACACCACGTGGATAAGCCGGGAAGCGGTGCTTTCCTCGTCTGTGTCCGCTTTTACCGCAGGCGGAATCACCGCCACGGTGAACATCAGCACAACAGCAAGGGCAAAAGCCGCTACCCGTTGCCATCTGTGCTGAACTGCGCTATTCGCCATACTTGATCCCCCTCAAATCTAAAGCTACCGTCCGGAAGGTACACTCCCGCACGATAAGGTACTTTATATAGTAACACAATTATGAACAATTTGTCAACCAAAATATGACTCCATTCGACAGGCATCCCCGGCCGGTCGGGGATATACAAAGCATTCCCCTTTCCCTGCTCTCCTTAAGCGGTATATGGAATAGTCAAAATAACACAAACGATAGTCAATACCGTGAAGCCATCCCGGAAAAATTTGTGCTATCATTGTGAAGCTATGCAGTTTTTATTCTATACATTAATACGTTTCTGTGCATTTTCCCCGACGGATTGTCTGTACCGGCCGTGTGGGGACGCACCTCTCTTTTGGTGTGATGGCGTTTGACGTCTGTCATATAAATTTAGAACGAGATGAGGAGAGAAAAACATGACCCGAGCAAAGAAACTAGCAGCCCTTCTGACATCGGCAGTTCTTCTGCTGACGCTGTTTTCCGTCGCCTTGGTGCCGGTAACAGCAGATTCCTTCAGCGCCACCATCGCTGTTGACTTTGACAGCAAACCGTATGGCGCTCTCACCCACACCAGCAGTGCCGGTTCCAGCACGCTGGTCGGCTGTGTTACCCACACCGGCGGTAAAGCGCTGGCATGGGACCGTGGCTCCAGCGGTGATTACTCCAACTTTGAGATGGACTTCACCAACACCGGTGTTGCCGACGAGACGGCGTTCACCATTTGGGTGGATGCCACCAACATTGCGGCAAACATGGACTTTTCCTTGATGCTGTATGATAAGAGCGGTGTCGAAAACGGTAATGTGCGTTGCTTCCGCATCGCTCCCGGCACCAGCTTCACCACCGTGTCGGTTGCCGGCGATGTGGCAACCGTTGCCGCCAATGGCCGGGACGCTCTGCCGTTGAGCAAGGGCTTCCAGGGCTGGTACATCGTCCCCTTCAGCGCCTTTGAGCATGTCTGGGGCGGTGCCGAGGGCGACACCATCGCCGCCGGCGACGTGTTCCGTGTGCGGTTTAGCCATGCATGGCACCACAACAACGTTATTTTCCTGGACGACCTGGGCTTCACCTCCGATGCGGCGGCCTTTGCGGCCGATGCGGCTTCCAAGGTGACCTCCATGACCATCGCCCACACTTGGGAGGGCAACGTCTGTGCCGGCTGTGAGAACAATCTGTTCACCGTTGCACAGGACTTTGAAGACAGCGTTTACCCGGTAGGCTCTACGGTCTCCCCTGCCAACAACCACGAAATTGTTGCGGACGTCAGTCCCTTCGGCAATGCGCTGAAAATCAACCGGGACACCGAGCCGATTGTGCTGAATGACATCGCTTTCGACGCTGTGGGCGGTGTGGAGCATGAGGCTATTGCGTTCTGGTTTGACGCCACCGGCGTTGGCAGCCAGTTCGAGCTGGAGCTGATTCCCCGTGACATCTACGACAGCCTGACCACCATCGGTAAGGGCCATCCTTACAAGATGGTCGTCGACGGACAAGTTCTGGATGTTACCGCCTACGGCCACAAGGAGCTGAGCTTCACTCAGGGCACCAAGGGCTGGGTTATTATTCCGCTGAACGAGAAGAAGTACTCCAGCCACTGGAGACTGGAAGGCTCCGGCCCCTACACCGGTACCGTGCAGAACCACGATTCCGTTGACATTCGTATCCCCTACTATAACAACATTTCCTTTGTGGTTGACCAGTTCGGCTTTGTAGCGGACATGGACGCCTTCGTGGCACTTGCCGCTTCCGGTGATGAAAACCTGCCCGGCTTCGGCGGCCCGGAATGCCCCCACGAGTATATGTATCCCTGCGATGCTCACTGCATGCTGTGCGGCGAGCTGACCAATCCCGAAGCGGCTCACACCATCGCCCACGTAGAGGCTGTTGAGGCCACCTGCGAGGCTATGGGTAATGTGGAGTACTGGACTTGCTCCGATTGTAACGTTTGCTGGCTGGACGAGGCTCTGACCCAGCAGACCAACCGCATGAACGTGACTGCTTTCGTTGACCACGAGTACTTCTATGCTTGTGACACCCACTGCATGAACTGCGGCGAGCTGACCAACCCCGATGCGGCTCACACCATCACCCACGTAGAGGCTGTGGAGGCTACCTGCCAGGCTACCGGTAATGTGGAGTACTGGACTTGTTCCGATTGTAACGTTTGCTGGCGGGATGAGGCTCTAATGATGCAGACCAACTTCAGAAGCATCGTGACT
>JAFURT010000020.1 GCA_017471765.1 Clostridia bacterium | reverse complement strand
GCAGTTGTCATCGTAGGTGTGAGCCGCAGGAACAACCACATTGAAGCGGTTGGTCACCATGGTCAGAGCCTCGTCTGCCCAAGCACTGCCACAATCGGAGCAATACCAGTACTCGATGTTACCGTTCTCGGTGCAGGTCTTATCCACAGCGTCCACATGCACGATGTTGTGAGCCGCATCCGGGTTGGTCAGCTCGCCGCACAGGGCACAGTGCGCATCGCAGGGATAGGTGTACTCGTGGGCGCAGGTGGGTGCGTCGGGATCCGTTGCGCCGCAAACGGAGCAGCTACCGTCCACATAATTGTGGTCAGCAGCAACCCCGGTGGTGATGCCGCAGATAGCACAGGTGGCCAGCGTGGTGCAGGTCGCCTTGGTCCACTTGTGGACGTGCTGGGTGACCTCTACGTTTCCGGTGTGGCCGTTGGCGCCCACCACGATATAGCCGGTGTCGCCGTCCAGCAGGCTGTTTAGCGTAGTCGTCTGCTCAGCAGACAGGCCGGTCAGCAACTCGGTGCCGTCCACCTTTACGGACCAGGCACCGCTGGCCTTGCTGATGGCAACTTTATGCCACACCCCATCATCGTGGAAATCGGTTGCCACGCCAGAAGCGTTTGCCGTCCAGGCGGGATTATTCCAACCAGCCGCCTCCGTCTGCGTAATCAGCGCAGACTGCGTCCAACCATTGTCATGGAACAGCACCTTCAGGCCGGTGCCGTGGCAGAAATCGTAGAAGAATGCGTCGCCGGCCGGGAAGGCCGCCGCCTCGTTGGCGATGTTGAAGAAGAAGAAATCGGAAATAGAGGAGGATTTGAACTCAAACTCCACACCGGCAGCCAGATTACCGGTCATGTAATGGGTATTGTTAATCGCCGCAGTGGAATACACCTCCGTGGCGGTATTGTAATTCCAGGCGTTGCCCTGGGACTGGAAATTCAGCATGCCGATCGCCTGGGCCATGGTGATCTCCCGTACCTTGACGTTGCCGGTGTGGCCGTTGGCGCCCACCACGATGCAACCAAAATCGCCATCCAGCAGGCTGTTGAGGGTGGCCAGCTGAGTCTCATCCAACCCTACCAGCAGCTCGGTACCGTCTACCTTGACGGACCAGATGCCGCTAGCCTTGCTAACAATAACGGTGTGCCACAGGTTGTCGTCATGGAAGTCGGCTGCCACGCCAGAAGCGTTTGCCGTCCAGGCGGGATTATTCCAACCAGCCGCCTCCGTCTGCGTAATCAGCGCAGACTGCGTCCAACCATTGTCATGGAACAGCACCTTCAGACCGGTGCCGTGGCAGAAATCATAGAAGAAAGCGTCGCCCGTCGGGAAGGCGGCCGCCGTGTTGGCGATGTTAAAGAAGAAGAAATCATTGATGTTGGAGGACTGGAACTGGAAGGCCACGCCCGCCTCCAGGTCACCGGTCATGTAGTGGGTATTGTTAATGGCGGCGGTAGAGTACACGTCGGTAGTCTCGTCCACATTCCAGGCAGTACCCATGGACACAAAGTCCAGCGTGCTGTATTTATACTCCGTCTCGCGGACGCTCACGTTGCCGGTGTGGCCGTTGGCACCCACCACAATGTAGCCGGTATCGCCGTCCAGCAGGCTGTTCAGCGTAGCCGTCTGCTCAGCAGACAGGCCGGAGAGAAGCTCGGTGCCGTCCACCTTAACCGACCAGGCTCCTCTGGCCTTACTGATGGACACCGTGTGCCACACGCCATCATCGTGGAAATCCGCCGCCACGCCGGAAGCGTTGGCTGTCCAGGCGGGGTTATTCCAGCCGGCCGCCTCGGTGGCGGTAATCAGCGCAGACTGCGTCCAACCGTTGTCATGGAACAGTACCTTCAGACCGGTGCCGTGGCAGAAATCGTAGAAAAAGCCATCCCCAGCAGGGAAAACGGCATCGGCATTACCGATGTTAAAGAAGAAGAAATCATTGATACTAGAGGACTGGAACTCAAAGGCTATACCAGCCTCCAGGTCGCCGGTGATGTAGTGGGTGTTGGTGATTGCCGTGGTGGAATAGACATCCGTGGCAGTGTCGTAGCTCCAGGCATCATTCAGCGCCTGGAAGGACAGCGCACCGCCGTCAGCCGCCGATACCATCAGCGGGATCTGCGCCAGCAGCAGGCTGAAGCAGATAAGCACACTCAATAATTTAGACAGTTTTTTCATGGTATCACTCCTAATCGTTAATGTTGGACTCCCGGTTTACCCTTGTCTTGCCCCGCAAGACAGACACCAGACGGGCTGGTGCTGAATGGATTAAACGGTTTCTCCCCTCCAATCCTGTTGTAATATTGTGACCGGGTTTTCTTTCTGCCCCGAAAAGAACAGCTTTGAATCCTATCACAATGTATAACCCAAATCCATTTTAACATTATCGGTAATGTTTTGCAAGAGATTTTTTATTTTTGGTTGGTATTAACAAAACAAGTCCTCTCTTTTGTGAAATTTGCCTGACATGCCTCGGCTCGCATAAAATACCTTTTCGCTCTTGCAATCCAGCCGGATTGGTGGTATACTGACAGGGAAGTGTACTGATACACAGAGCCGCTTTGCTATAAACACTACAATATATAATGTATAATAAAGGGAGTGTAACGTATGAACAAGACTGAACTGCGCCGTCGGGTGGGGGATATGTCCCAGCTTGCCGGTGCATTACGCATGGAATACGCCGAGGGACGGGCCAAAGGCACCGCCGCCATCGAGGTGCGCAACGGCAGTGGCCTGCGGTTTGTGGTACTGCCCGACCGGGGCATGGATATTGCCTATGCGGAGCTGAACGGCGTGCCCTTCTCCTATATCGGCAAAACCGGCGTGGTAGCGCCGACCCACTATGACGAGCCGGATTTTCTGCGGAGCTTCACCGCCGGCCTGCTGACCACCTGCGGCCTGACCTATATGGGCGCCGGCGGCGAGGACCAGGGCGAAATGCTGGGTCTCCATGGCCGTGCCGCCAACATCCCCGCAGAGGATGTGTCGGTGTTCCAGGATTGGGTGGACGACGAGAACTACGAAATCCGCATCACCGGCCGCATCCGGGAGTGCAAGGTATTTGGCTGTGATATGGCCCTCACCCGCACCATCACCACCCGCATGGGGGACAACGCCATCTACATCCACGACGAGATCGAGAACCGGGGCTTCCAGGCCTCGCCGCTGATGGTGCTGTATCACATGAACTTCGGCTATCCTCTGCTTTCTGCCGACACGGTGCTGGAAACCAACTGCACCGGTCTGCGCCCCCGTAACCCGGAGGTACCGCTGGATCTGGCCAACGCCGCCAACTTCTCCGACCCCATCCACGGCTATGATGAAGAGGTGTTCATCCGGGATGCCGCCGGGGCGTGCTATACGGCCCTGCACAACAAGGCCACCGGCATGCGGGTGCAGGTTGATTTTAACGGCGACCAGTTGCCCTACCTTGTTGAGTGGAAAATGATGGGCGAGCAGGAATACGTGGTGGGCATGGAGCCGGGCACCTATCCGCCCTTCGGCCGTGCCGCCGCCAGAGAGCGTGGGGAGCTATTGTTCCTCCAGCCCCAGGAAAAGCGGATTCACGACCTGAAGGTCACCGCTACAAAGGCGTAAGCAGAAATCCTCTTATCTGCACTGTCCTTTGTCGCAACAACAGAAGGAGCATAACGATGGAAAAACCACTTGCTGAGGTTGGTGGAAATTCTTCCCGGAGGATAGCCATTACGCTACTTTCTCCCCACAACCATGCACAAGAGGTGCAGGTCACCAACAATCTCCTGCTCGCCTTTCTGGAGGAGGAGTATACGGTAGACAGCTGTGACAAATATTTTGACCGGCTCAGTGACAAGTTTGCACCGGCGGATATTTCCTTTGCCTGGGAAGGAACCGACAGCCGATATACTCTGTTACTGGCTGAGAACAATACCTTTTCCCATGCCAAACAATATACGGTGACTACCAACATGCTTTTTTTAAATGGGCTTAAAGGGAACACCACCTACTATTGGAAGGTATGGGGCAACGGGACGACAAGCGATGTGTATACTTTTACCACTGCTGCCACTCCTCGCACCGTCTCTATTGAGGGTGTAACCAATTCCCGGGATATGGGAGGCTGGAAAACTGCCGACGGTGGATGGATAAAACAAGGGGTTCTGTTCCGCACAGCTTTGTTGGACGGTATTACCCCAAGGGGTATCGCCTACTGCCTCAAGGAACTACAAATCAAAACAGAGCTTGACCTGCGCAGACCGGACGAGGGCTCTGCCGGTACTTGCTTTTTAGGAAAGACGGTGCAGTATATCAACATATCCTCCCCACACTATGGCGTAAACGACGGCAATATCTTTCTAAAGTCCAATCATGCCCCACTGAGGGAAATTCTGCACATTTTTGCGGAGGAAGCCAACTATCCTATTCTGTTTCATTGTGCCGGAGGACGCGACCGCACCGGTACGATTGCCTTTTTATTACAGGCACTGTGCGGCATGCGTGAGGAGGATATTTGCCGCGAGTACGACCTGTCTTTCTTCTCTGCCAACGGCGAAACTACCCCCTCGGAAATGCACAACCGGTTTTTCCTGTCGCTGATAACCGGCATGAAGGCCTATTCCACCGGTACCTGGCAACAAAACGTTGTCCAATATTGTTTGGACATCGGGATAACCGAGTCGGAGCTTAAGGCAATTAGAAAAAATCTCATAGAATTTTGTTAATACATCACCGCACTGTATTGCTATAAAAGAAGTCCCTCATCCGACGGATGAGGGACTTCTTTAAAAACTAATCGTATAATTTGTGTATCATTCTACGTTTTGTATTTGATATAGTGGGGGCAGATAGCTATCCTCACATTTTTATCTCGCTGTATTATGCAAAAAGCCCACCTGTCGGATTACGACAGGTGGGCGATTTTGTTTTACCTTACAGGTCGATACGACCGTACAGGCTGGCACTCTGCTCTTTCTCCGACTCGGTGCGGGTGGGCAGGCTGCCACCGTCTGCCATCGGCATGGGGTTGGACCGGGAGATAAACTCACGGACCGGACGTTCGGGGGCAACAATCTCGTGCTCACGGCGAGGAGCACGCTCACGGCGCTCGCCACCGTTGCCGCCACGGCCACGGCCACCACGGCTACCACGGTTCCGACGACCCTCGCCGCCCTTATCCTTGTTGGGGTTATCATCGGTGGGCCCGATAATCACATGGCGGTTGGGCTCGCTACCCACCGACCAGGAGGTAACGCCCTCCATATCCTGCACAGCGGTGTGGATGATGCGGCGCTCATAGGGGTTCATGGGCTCCAGGGAATGACGGCGGCCGGTGCGGGCGGTCTGCCCACCCAGGCGGCGAGCCAGCCCGATAAGGGCCTGCTCACGCTTCTCCCGGTAGTTGCCAATATCCAGGGTCACCCGATAATAGGCGCTGTCCACCCGGTTGGCCACCAGGCCGGTCAGGTACTGCAGGGCATCCAGGGTCTCGCCACGGCGGCCGATGATGAAGCCCATATCCTCCCCCTCCAGGGAGATGACACACTGGTTGTTCTCCTCCTTGATGGTGCAGGTAAAGTCGCTGACGCCCATAGCGGTCAGCACGCTCTCCAGGTACATCCGGGCGGCCTCGGCGGCAGAGCCAACGGCCAGGGTGCCCTTGACTACCGCATTGGCACCGCCGAACAGACCCAGCACCTTCTTGCCCGGCTGTTGCAGGGTCTCAAAGGTGATCTTGTCGGCGTCCACGCCAAACTCGGCGGTGATGAGCGCCTGTGCCTCTTCTACGGAGGCGGCTTCTTTGATGATTTCCTTATTCATGGGGGTTTTCCTCCTCGCTGTTTTCCGTGTTTTCCACGGGTGTTTCCGGCTGCTCCGCAGGAGTGGCGGGGGTGGCAACCGATTTTTTCTTTCCTTTTCCCTGGGCGGCGAGACGCTTCTCGTTCTCTTCCTGCTGCCAGGCGGCCTGCTCGGCCAGACGGGCCTGCTTCAGCCGTTCTTTATCCTCTGCCTTCTTGCGGCGGCGCTCGGCGTATTCCGCCTCGGCCTGGGCCCGGATCTTGGCCGGATTATACATCTTGTTGAGCACATAGGTTTGTGCCATAGCCAATACGTTGGAGAAGGTCCAGTACACTGCCACACCGGCAGGAACGCTGAAGGAGAAGATCAGCGACATCAGCGGCATCATGTACATCATGCCGTTGGTGCAACCGGCCGCCTGCTGCTGTTCCTTCGACATGGTGGCCTTGGAATACTTCATGGACAGCAGGGAGGACAGCAGAGCCGTACCACCGGAGGCCAGCACGATGATCCACAGCCAGTTGGGCTTGATGCCGTAGTCACTGGGCACCTCCAGCAGGGAGATCCCCAGCAGGCTGAACTGGTTACCGGCCTCGGCAAACTCGCCGACCAGCGCTTTCGCCTCTTCGGCGGTCTTGCCCTTTTCCATCAACTTTGCCTGCATCTCGTCGCCCAGCTGATTGACACCGTCGCCTTCCTCCACATAACGGACGAGGTACAGCTCACGGTAATAGGAGCTATCACTGAAACGGGAGATCAGCTGCTTATCCTTTTCCTTGTCCAAGGTGTCGGTAATCACCGAAATACAGGTATTGATGTCCTCGGCGGGCATCATCTTCACATAGGTCAGCGGCTTATAGATAACCGCAATAACGCTGAACAGCACCAACATCTGCACGATCATCGGCAGACACCCGGGGGTCATCTTAACGCCCTCTTTTTCGTACAGCTCCTGCTGTTTCTGCATCATCTTGTTGCGGTCAGCGGCATATTTTTTCTGGATACGCTCCAGCCGGGGGGCAAGACGAGCCCGGTCGGCCTGGTTCTTCTGATTCTTGATGGACAGGGGGAACAGAATCAGACGCATGAGAAGGGTGAACAGCAGCATGGCCACAAAGAAGGTGGGCACCAGTGCATAGATCCACCGCAGAACGTACCCCAGGGGGGTAGCAAAAATTTCAAATATACCCAGCATAAACGGGATTCCTCCTTTTCGACAGTCAGCCGCAGGGGAGGAGAGGTGGGGCGGCCGACAGGGTGGTTATTTTTTCTTGCGTTTAAACAGTTGTTCCGGTACCGGGTCATAGCCTCCCCGGAACAGGGGGTTGCATCGCAACAGCCGCCACACCGCCAACAACGTGCCGAAAAAAGCCCCGTGACGCTGTAGTGCCTCGATGGCGTAGGCTGAACAGGTGGGCATAAAGCGGCAGCAGGGGCGTGTGTGGGCAGAGATGTGCCTCTGGTACAGGCGGATGAGGCCGATCAGCCAATTCTTCGGGTATAGCCAACTAGGCATGGTCGATCACATCCATCTGTCTGAGCTGTTTTTCCATCACGGAAACAAGCTGGGTGCTTTTATACTCCAGTGTCCGCACACGGGCGACGAAGACGATGTCGTAGCCCCCAACCTGGGGCAACAGCGCCCGGAAGGCTTCCCGGATGACCCGCCGGCACCGGTTGCGCTGGACAGCACCGCCCAGCTTCTTGCCGGTGGTGATGCCTACCCGGGGACGGCCCAGCTTATTTTTCTGCACATAGGTGACCAGGGCCGGGTGCACCTGGGATTTTCCCCGATAATACAGGGTGCGGAAATCCTTATTCTCACATAAGGTGATCCAGGTTGCCATAGTATCCCTCTCTTGCCTAATAAAAAAAGCCACACTAAGGCGATGCGCCGTAGGGTGGCCTCTTTTTAGTAGGTCAGTTTTGCTCTGCCCTTGGCTCTTCTGCGGGCCAGGACCTTGCGGCCGTTGGCAGTCGCCATTCTCTTGCGGAAACCGTGCTCCATCTTGCGATGACGCTTTTTCGGCTGATACGTACGAAGCATCTTCTGCTCCTCCTTTCGGGTTTGAGGTGGATGGGTGGGTGAAAAGATACACCCACAACCTGACAGTTTAGTATTATATACTACCTTGTCCATAAAAGTCAAGGCTATTTTCCCATGTTTCCGGGATTTTCAAGAGAAATTTTTGCTGTCTTGTGGTTGTCCTTTCGGAAAAACACTAGATGTGGTGTTTTCGGCCTTATCGGTACAAAGAACGCTCCCCCGATGTGATTGTTTTTTTCCAGAAAGGCAGGCCCGTTCCGCTTTTTATGTCTTAAAAATTTTGCAAAAAATTTTCCCCAAACTGGGGAAAAAGGATTGAAAACATGTGACTTTTATGTTACAATTAATTGTGTATTTGTCTGCTTCTTTTAACCTGCTTTCGGGTGTATCATATTAAGGAGAATTAACGTATCATGGAGTCCATCAAACAGTATTGGGAAAAGGTTTTAGAGTATATCCGGCAGTCCGGCATCAGCGACATTGCTTATAACGTGTACATCAAGTGCATGGAGCCCCACGACATCATCGATGGCGAAATGGTGGTGTACGTCAACAACGAGCTGCTCAAGACCCACATCATCGAGCTGTACAGCGATAAGCTGCTGGAGGCTCTCCGCTATGCTTTCGGCATCCCCCTGGGACTGCGTATCATGACCCGGGAGGCCGGGCCGGAGGACACCGGCGCCGTCGCCACCATGCCCATCCAGGGCAACGGGTATCCTACCGCCGCCGCTGACGAGGAATACACCTTTGAAAATTTCGTGGTGGGTTCCTCCAATAAGTTTGCCCATGCCGCCTCCCAGGCGGTGGCCAGCAAGCCTGCCGGGCTGTACAATCCCCTGTTTATCTACGGCGGCTCCGGACTGGGCAAGACCCACCTGCTGTGTGCCATCTGTAAGGAGATTCAGCGGAACAACCCCCGGGCAAAGATTCTGTACACCAAGGGCGAAACCATGACCATCGAGCTCATCGAGGCCATCCAAAAGGGTACCACCCCGGAATTCCGGGCAAAATACCGGCAGGTGGATGTGCTGTTGGTGGACGATATCCAGTTTATCGCCGGCAAGGTCAGTACCCAGGAGGAATTTTTCCACACCTTTGACGCCCTGCACTCCACCGGCAAGCAGATTGTACTGACCAGTGACCGTCCCCCCCGTGAAATTGCCACGCTGGAGGAGCGTTTGCAGTCCCGTTTCGTCATGGGTTTGCTGGCGGATATTCAGCCGCCGGATCTGGAGACCCGCATCGCCATTATCCGCCGTAAGGCGCAGATGTTGGATCTGACCCTATCGGACGAGGTGGCCACCTATATTGCCAACCAGCTTAAGAGCAATGTGCGTCAGCTGGAGGGCGTGGTGAAGCGGATGCGTGCCCAGTACCTGCTGAACAACGAACAGCCTAACCTGATTGCCGCCCAGAATGCCATCCGGGATATCCGCAACGACAACCAGCCGGTGCCCATCACGGTGGAGCGCATCATTACCGAGGTGGCTCGCACCATGAACGTCAACCCGGAGGATATCCGTTCCAACAAGCAGTCTGCCGCCATATCCAAGGCCCGGCAGGTAGCCGCCTATGTGGTGCGTGACATCACCCATCTCCCCATGAAGGCCATCGGCGAAGAATTCGGCGGCCGTGACCACACCACCATCGTCTACGCCATCCAGAAGGTGGAGAGCCAGATGGAAAAAGACCCCGCCTTCCGCAACATGGTGAAGGATATTATCAAAAACATCAGCGAAAATTAAGCCTTTATAGCAAAAAAACAGGTTATCCGGCGGTAAAAACGCCGTCGGATAACCATCCCTTTATAATATAATTCCTTATTATAATAGGGGCATCTGGGATTTTCCCCATATTTTTCCCTTTCCACTCACCGGTTTTCACCGGGCTGGGGAAAGAGGAAAAACTCTCCACATTTCCCTTTTTTTTTCACCGGGAGCTGTGAAAAATACAGCCCCGGAGAATGGCTGTATTGACGGCAAAAGGAAAGTTTTTCACCCTTTCACCGTCCCTACTACAATAACTGAAAATAGATAGTATTCTATGGTATAAACAGTAAAAAAGGTGGTTTTAAGTATGAACATCCTCTGTGACAAAGTGGAACTTATTGAAGCGGTAGGCAACGTACAGCGTGCCGTCTCCGCAAAGGCCTCCCTGCCGGCGCTGGAAGGCATCCTGTTGCGTGCCCAGGGCAGTACCCTGTATCTGGCCGGTTTTGATATGGAGCTGGGTATTTCCACAACCATCCCTGCCCAGGTACGGGAACCGGGCGAGATTGTGCTGTCTGCCCGTATGTTCGGCGATATCGTGCGGAAGATGCCGGGTGACCAGGTGACCATCCAGACCGATGACCGCTACAACACCATTATCCGCAATGATGTGACGGAGTTTGCCATTATGGGTATGTCGGCGGCGGATTATCCTGACATCCCCAAGGTGGAGGACGGTACGGCTGTTACCCTGTCCCAGGAGGTGCTTAAGAGCATGATCCGGCAGACTATCTTTGCGGTGGCGGCTCCCAATGATCCCCGGCCTATCTACACCGGTACCCTGTTCGAGATGCTGCCCGACCAGCTTCGGTTGGTGAGCGTGGACGGCTATCGGCTGGCTATGCGTAGCGAGGCGATGCAGAACGAGGAGACCATGTCTTTTGTGGTACCCGGTAAGACCTTGCAGGAGATTCTCAAGCTGCTGAAAGAAGAGGATAAGCCTTGCTCCCTGGTGGTGGGCCGTCGGCACATCATTTTCGAGATTGAGGGCTATGCGGTCATCTCCCGTCTGCTGGATGGGGAGTTTATGGCGTACGATAAGATCATTACACCCGACGTATCTTCCACGGTAACGGTGAATACCCGGGCGTTTATGGAGGCGGTAGACCGTGTATCCCTGGTCATCAATGACCGCCTGAAATCCCCCCTGGTGTGTGAATTTAAGGACCAGTCCATCGGGGTGAGCTGTGCTACCCCCCTGGGTAGTGCCAATGACTGCATCCCGGCTGCCATTGACGGTAGTGAGGAGGAAATTGGCTTTAACTCCCGGTTCCTGCTGGATGCACTGAAGAACAGCGAGACTGATGAGGTGCGTATTCAGTTGGCCGGGGCGCTGAAGCCTATGAAGATCCTGCCCATGGACGGGGAGAGCTTCCTGTTCCTGGTGCTGCCGGTGAGGTTGAAAAAATGAGTAAGCTGACCTTTACATTAGAGGCGGAGTTTATCCGTCTGGATGATCTGCTGAAGCTGACCGGCTGTGTGGAAACCGGCGGACAGGCCAAGGTACTTATCCAGTCCGGCGGTGTGACGCTGGACGGTGAGGTATGCACTATGCGGGGTAAAAAACTGCGTGGCGGCGAGACGATCGCCATTCCGGAGACCGGCGAGGAGATTACGGTTGTTTGTCCGTGAGCTGACCCACGAAGGTTTCCGCAACCTGCACCCCGGGGTATGGCGCCCCGGTGAAGGTGTTAATATCTTGTATGGCGAAAACGGACAGGGCAAAACCAACCTGCTGGAGGCCTGCTGGCTGTTTACCGGTGCCCGGAGCTTTCGTGGGGCAAAGGACAGCGAAATGGTGGCCTTTGGCGGAGAGAAAACCCGGCTGTCTATGGCTTTCACTGCCGGAGGGCGGGAACAGGAGGCCACCATTGCCATCCAACAGCGGCGACAGGCAACGCTGAATGGGGTGTCCCAGCCTTCGGCGGCCAAGCTGGCCGGCGTGTTCTGTGGGGTGGTGTTTTCTCCGACCCATTTGTCGCTGGTCAAGGATGGCCCGGAGGGACGTCGCCGCTTTGTGGACGGTGCTTATTGCCAGCTAAAGCCGGGGTACGTAGGGGCTTTGAGTGAGTTTCACAAGGCCCTGACCCAGCGGAATGCGTTTCTGCGGCAGTGCCGGGAGGAAAACCGGTCCGGCGGCGAGGAGATGCTGGAATTATGGGACCACGCACTGGCGGTGGCCGGTGCCCGGCTGACGGTGGCACGATGCCATTATTTACAGCGCCTGGAGCCTTTGGCGGCGGCTATCTATGATGGGCTGTCCGGGGGAAGGGAGACCCTGTCCCTCCGGTGGGAGACCCAGGCCGAGACGGCCGGTAGCCCGGCTGACATTGCCCGAAGCTGGTTGGCGTGCTTTCAGCAGGCGCATCGGGCGGATATGGGGGCAGGTTTTTCCACCTCCGGCCCCCATCGGGATGACCTGGGCATCTATCTAGATAATAAACCGGTGCGTATTTACGGCTCCCAGGGACAGCAACGCAGTGCGGTATTGGCGCTGAAACTGGCAGAAGCCAGCCTGCTGCAGGAGGTAACCGGTGAGCCACCGGTCGCCTTCCTGGACGATGTGATGAGCGAGCTGGATGTGTCCCGGCAGGATTATATCCTCAATCATATTGAGGGCTGGCAGGTGTTTATTACCTGCTGTGAACCCTCTCCGGCTCTGCGTGCCACCGCCGGACAGGTGTTTTCTGTTAAACAAGGAGTAATATTATAAAAATATATTACAGAATGGATTAGAATTATATGTATTTACATCTCGGACAAGAGGTCGTGGTGCGAAAGAGAGACATCATTGGGGTGTTCGATCTGGATAATACCACCGTGTCCCCCCATACAAAAGGGTTTCTGGGTGATGCAGAAAAAGCCGGGCGAGTAGAATACGTCAGCTATGAATTACCAAAATCCTTTGTGGTGTGCAGTGCCTGCCGCAAGGCTGACCGTCCCCGGCAGGACAAAATTTACATTGCGCAGATGGCCCCTGCCACACTGAAAAAACGAAGCAACAGGATGTAAGCTACCGGCTGTCCTGTACGTGATTTACTTTGAACAAGAACAAGGAGGTTCCCATAATGGAGAACGAAATCTTGGAGCAAAACCTGCCGGAGGGCAGCTATAACGAAAGCGACATTCAGGTGCTGGAGGGTCTGGAGGCGGTGCGTAAGCGCCCCGGTATGTATATCGGCTCCACCGGCCCCCGCGGTCTGCACCATCTGGTGTATGAAATTGTGGATAACTCCATCGATGAGGCGCTGGCCGGCTACTGTACCCACATTGAGGTGGATGTACTTCCCGGTGACATTATCTCGGTGCGAGATAACGGCCGTGGTATCCCGGTGGGTATCAACGAGAAGCTGGGTCTGCCGGCGGTGACGGTGGTGCTGACCGTTCTGCATGCCGGCGGTAAGTTCGGCGGCGGCGGCTATAAGGTGGCCGGCGGTCTGCACGGCGTGGGCTCCTCGGTGGTGAATGCGCTGTCCAGCTGGTTGGAGGTGGAGGTCAGCCGTGAAGGCCACATCCACCATCAGCGGTTCGAGCAGGGTAAGGCGGTCACCCCTCTGACGGTCATCGGCGACACCGACGAAACCGGTACGCTGGTGCGGTTTAAGGCCGACCCGGAAATCTTCACCGAGACCACCGAGTACGACTTTGAGACCCTGCAGAAGCGTCTGCGGGAGCAGGCCTTCCTGAATGCCGGGCTGTCCATCACCTTCACCGACCGCCGGGACGAGGACAACATCAAGCAGGAGAGCTATTGCTATGAGGGCGGTATCTCCTCCTTCGTGGAATTTCTCAACAAGACCCGTGGCTATGCCCCCCTGCATGAGAATGTCATCCACCTGTCGCTGACGGAGGAGGGCTCCACGGCGGAGATTGCCTTCCAGTATAACGACAGCTACAACGAAAATATCATCTCCTTCGCCAACAATATGCACACGGTGGACGGCGGTACCCATGAGGACGCCTTCAAGCGTGCCATCACCCGCATTTTCAACGACTATGCGCTGAAATACAAGCTGTTCAAGGACGATAAGTTCCGCCTGAAGGGTGACGACGTCCGTGAAGGTATCATGGCGGTGGTGTCCGTCAAGCTGGAGGACGCCCAGTTTGAATCCCAGACTAAGGCGAAGCTGGGTAATACCGCCATCGGTACGCTGGTGAACAAACTGCTCAGCACCAAGCTGGCGGATTATCTGGAGGAAAACCCGGCGGACGCCAAGGCTATCCTCAACAAGTCCATCAACGCCGCCAAGGTGCGTGAGGCCGCCCAAAAAGCCCGGGATAATGCCCGCAACAGCAAGAAACTCAGCTCCTTCCGTATGCCGGAGAAGCTGGCGGACTGCATCTGGAGTGACCCGGAGCGTACCGAGCTGTACATCGTCGAGGGTGATTCCGCCGGTGGCTCTGCCAAGCAGGGCCGTGACCGGAACTTCCAGGCCATCCTGTCCCTGTGGGGCAAGATGCTGAACGTGGAAAAGGCCCGGCTGGACAAGGTATACACCAACGACAAGCTCCTGCCGGTGGTGGCCTCTTTGGGTTGCGGTATCGGCGAGGACTTTGACCTGTCCAAGCTGCGGTACGGTAAGGTCATCATCATGGCGGATGCCGACGTGGACGGTTCCCACATCTGCACCCTGCTGCTGACCTTCTTCTTCCGCTATATGCGGCCGCTGATCGAGGAAGGCCACGTGTACATCGCCCAGCCCCCCCTGTACCGGGTATCCAAGGCCAAGCAGACCTTCTACGCCTTCTCCGACGAGGAGCGTGACCAGTATATCGCCCAGGTTGGCGGCAACGCTGACATCCAGCGGTACAAGGGTCTTGGTGAGATGGACCCGGAACAGCTTTTCGAAACCACCATGGACCCGGCCACCCGCACCATGCTGCAGGTACACCTGGAGGATGCCCAGCAGGCGGACGAGACCTTCTCCATCCTGATGGGGGATAAGGTAGAGCCCCGCCGGGATTTCATCGAGAAGAACGCCCAGTATGTGAGCAATCTGGACATTTAACGGAAGGACAACCCTATGGAAGAACAGTTTTACACCCCGGAACAGCCCACCGAAGCCGCCCGGCCGGAGGGCTATCCCTCTCTGCCGGTGAACATCACCCGGGAGGAATTTGTGGCCTTTTCCCTGTTACAGGCGCGGATTATCGGTGTTCTGCGGCGGCGCAAGGCGATCATCCCTCTGTCTCTGTGCCTGTTTGCGGCGATGGCCGGATTGCTTATCTGGGATTTTGTGGAGTATGGCACGGTCGATATTCCCTCGCTGGTCGCCACCGTCTTTATGCTGTTGCCTATCCTGCTTTCTTACGGCATTATCCCGGTAATCCTGCGGAAAAAGGCGGAAAAGTCCTACGATGATCGGCAGGCCAGGCATGCGGATAAGATGTATGGCCTGCTGACGGTGTACCCCGACCGGGTGGAAAAGGTAGGCACCTTTTCCACGGCGAAGATTCCTCTGCACGGGCACACCCTGTTTGTGGAACGGCAGGATATGCTGCTGTTTCTCAACCGGCTGAGCCCGGCGCTGGTACTGCCCGCCCGGTGCATGACCCCGGAGATGACCGCCGTCGTCAAAGCCGCCGCCGATAAGCTGCCCACCACCAACCGGGTGTTTATCAGCCGCTTCCAGCCGCTGGGACAGCCGGTGACCCCACCCCCCGCGCGCCCGGAGGAGGAGACCCTGTGGGAGCAGATGATTGTCTACACGCCGGAGGAGAGCTACCGGGTCACCAAGCCGGTAATTGTCCAACGGTTTTGGAAGATGGCTCCCATGGTGGCAGGCATCAGTTTGCTGGGTGCGTATATGCTGGGCTGGGACGGCAGTGGCAATATCATCCCCTGCATTTTGTATTTTCTGGTGTGTATGGCGGTGCTGACCCTGCTGTTTCTGGTGACCCCCCTCAGCCGGATGAAAAAAATGGTCCCCCTGCAGGAGACCAAGGATTTGACCGTCCACCTGCGGATTACGGAAAAGCTGGTGTATTTCCGCACCGCTGCCTCCGGCGAGGTGGGTGTATTCTGGGAGGATATCGACCATGTTTACGATAAGGACGACATGGTGGAGATTGAATATAAGGGCGGTGGACTGCTGTTTATCCCCAAGCGGTTTATCGTTGATTTGCAAAAATTTGATGAAATTATCCGGAAATGCCGGGAAAATGCAAAACAATAAGTATAAAAACAGATAAATATTCCCGATAGTATAGAAAAGAAAGGTCAGGTGAGCAGGATGGAGGAGCAATCCACACCCATGTCGAAGCTGATAGAAGTAGATTTAGATAAGGAGATGCGCAAGCGGTTTCTGGAATATTCCGTTTCCGTGCTGGTGGCCCGTGCCCTGCCGGATGTGCGTGACGGCTTCAAGCCGGTGCACCGCCGTATTCTGTATACCATGCATGAGGACGGGCTGACCCCCGATAAGGCCTACCGCAAGTCGGCCACCACCGTGGGCGACGTGCTGGGTCACTACCATCCCCACGGCGACGCCTCTGTGTACGATGCCATGGTGCGTATGGCCCAGGATTTCTCCCTGCGCTATCCCCTGGTGGACGGCCACGGTAACTTCGGTTCGATCGACGGTGACCCCCCGGCTGCTTACCGTTATACCGAGGCCAGAATGAGCAAGATGGCACTGGATATGCTGGCGGACATCGATAAAGAGACGGTGGATTTCACCCCCAACTTCGATGACACCACCAAGGAGCCGGTGGTATTGCCCTCCCGGTTCCCCAACCTGCTGGTGAACGGTTCTTCCGGTATTGCCGTGGGTATGGCCACCAACATCCCGCCCCACAACCTGTGTGAGGTGGTGGATGCCATCTGCCTGCTTATCGACAACCCCGAGGCGGAGCTGCCGGAAATTATGGAGTTCATTAAGGGCCCCGATTTTCCCACCGGCGGCGTAATCATGGGCCGTGCGGGCATCCGTGCCGCCTATGCCACCGGCCGTGGCCGCATCACCGTGCGGGCGAAGGCGGAGATTGAAGAAGAGCATAACCGCAACCGCATCGTCATCAGCGAGATTCCCTATATGGTGAACAAGACCAACCTGGTCAAGTCCATCATCGACCTGGTGGACGAGAAGCGCATCGAGGGTATTGCCGACGTGGTTGACCACTCCAGCATGGAAGGTATGCGGGTGGTCATCGACCTGAAGCGGGATGCCGTGCCCCAGGTGGTGCTCAACCATCTGTACGCCTATACGCAGATGCAGGTCACCTTTGGCGCTATCATGCTGGCGCTGGTGGACGGCGTGCCCCGTATTCTCACCCTCAAGGAGATGCTGGAGCAGTATATCAAGTTCCAGGCGGAGGTCATCACCCGCCGCACCATCTTCGATCTGCGTAAAGCCAAGGAGCGTGCCCACATCGTGGAGGCGCTGAAGACAGCGGTGGACTTCATCGACGAGGTCATCCGTATTATCCGGGAGTCCAAGGATCAGGCCACCGCCAAGGAGCGCTTGATGGAGCGCTTCTCCTTCGACGAGGTGCAGGCAGACGCCATCGTGAAGATGCGTCTCGGCCAGTTGTCCGGCCTGGAACGGCAGAAGATTGAGGACGAACTGGGCGCTCTGATGATGAAGATTGCCGAGTACGAGGGCATCCTGGCAGACGAGAACAAGATCCGTGCCATCGTGAAGGAAGAATGTATGAAGATGCGGGACAAGTACGGCGACGAGCGCCGCACGTCCATCTCCATTGTGTCCGGCGAGGTGGATATCGAGGATCTGATTCCGGAAGAGGACTGCGTGCTCACTCTGACTGAGCTTGGTTATATCAAGCGGCAGGCGGTAGACAGCTATTCTGCCCAGCACCGTGGCGGACGTGGTATTACCGGCATGACCACCCGGGACGAGGACGTGACCAAGCAGATGTTCATCTGCTCCAGCCACGACTATGTGATGTTCTTCACCAACATGGGCCGTGTGTACCGGCTGAAGTGCTTTGAAATCCCGGAGGGCAGCCGTCTGTCCAAGGGTATGAACATTGTCAACCTGCTTCCCTTACAGCCGGAGGAGAAGATCTCCGCCATGATCCGGCTGGAGGACCAGACCGAGGGGCAGTACCTGTGCATGATTACCCGGCAGGGTATTATCAAGCGTACCCGGCTGGATGCTTTCGCCAATGTGCGTAAGAGCGGCCTGATTGCCATTGACCTGGATGAGGGCGATGAGTTGGTGCGTGTGCTTACCACCGACGGTAGCCGCCAGCTGTTGGTAGCCACCCGTAAGGGTATGGCCATCCGGTTTGACGAAAACGATGCCCGTGTTATCGGCCGTACCGCCCGTGGCGTGAAGGCGCTCAACCTGGCAGAGGACGACACGGTGGTAGGCATGGAGATGGTGGACGAGGATAAACTGCTGCTCACCGTCACCGAAACCGGCTACGGCCGTCTGAGCCGCTTCAGCGATTACCGCGTCCAGTCCCGTGGCGGTAAGGGCCTCAATAACTACCACACCGAGAAATACGGCGAGGTAGTGGGCGTCATCACCGTCCAGCCGGAGGAGGAAGATCTGATTCTGATCTCCAGCAGTGGTATTATCATCCGTATGCACATGGCGGAGATCCGTCTGTGCAGCCGTGTCTCCAAGGGCGTACGTGTCATGCGGATGGAGGGGGACACCACCATCGTGTCCATCGAATCCGCCACCCACGATGCCGGCGAGGTCAACGCCACGGTGGATACCAGCGAGCCGGTGGAGGATGAGCCTCTGCCGGAGGGCGAGGAAGAATAAAAAGGAAACGTGATATAAGGGAGTGTTGAAGATGGGATTGTTTAATAAGCAACCGCCCCAGGCGCCCAACCAGCCGCAGAAGGATCCCCTGCAGGTGAAATACGATGGTGCCCGGAGCAACTTACTGCTGATGGTTATCTTGACAGTGGTGAATTTCGTTCTGGCGCTGGCGGAATCCGACACCTATTTTCTGTTTTCCTCCTCTTTTCCCCAGTTTGCGCTGGGGCTGGGGATCGGCTTCACTGAGGCGGGGCTGCCCCAGTTTATGCCGGTGTGCATTGTCATCGGGGTACTGTCCATTGCTCTGTACTTCCTGTGCTGGCTGCTCTCTAAGAAAAATCCCGGCTGGATAATCGCCGCCATGGTGCTGTTCATTCTGGACTGTGTGCTGTTGTTGGTCATCGGGCTTAGTGCAGAGTTGATTCTGGACTACCTGTGCCATGCTTGGGTGCTGTATTATCTCATTTCCGGCGTGGTGGCGGCGAATAAGCTGAAAAAGCAGCCTCCCGTGCCGCCGGTGGTTGCAGAAGGAGATCCTTTTGCTCCGATTGGGTATACTGCGGACGGACAGCCTGTCTATCCGTCCCAGCAGACGGTGGTCATTAACGGCGAGCCGGTGGATATGACTGCCGACCGGGAATAATCCTTCAAAAAGGCTATTTGTAGCGGATTACCCTTTCCGGGCGACACGCACGGAAAGGGTAAATTCGATTTATGCGTAGAAACGGAGGGGCACTATGGAACAACTGGCCAGAGCCCACATCAACCAACTGAAACAATACGACCGTTCGCTGAATACTTTGCTGTTTATCACGCTGTTTTCGGTAGCTAATCTGGTGATACACTATCTGCTGAAGGTGCCGCTGATTAACAGCCTGTTGGAACTGCTTGAGTGGAACAATTATCTGGCGCCGGCGGCCAGCGCTCCCCGGTATGTGCTTGTCACCTTTCAGGAGCATGGGCAACTGTGGTGGGGCATTGCCGCCGCCGCAGGGCTTTTGTTGCCCTATTTTCTGCTGTGGCTGTTGGGAATATGTACGCAAAAGAAGGAAGAGCACCAGCGTCGGTGGCTGATTTTAGGCATGGTTTGGTATGGGCTGGACACAGTCGCCCATATTCTGCTGACTGTGCTGGCGCTGGTGGAGGATTTTTCCGTCCCCTTTCTGTTATGGGAGCTGTTTGGCCTCTCCCTGCGGTGGGCGGTGTATAAAAGTCTGTGGAAGGGAACCCGGGTGCGAAAGCAGTTGATTCAGCTTCACAATCAGATGATTCTGGGCATGGCACAGATTTACGCCGCCACCCATGGCAAGGAGGCGCTGGCCACCGTGACGGTGGGCGAGCTGGTTAAGATGAAGGATGCCTACATCCGCGCCGTGGCCGAAAAGGTGTATAATGAGGATATGGACCGGTTTATTGAGGAGCATTGCTGACCGGAATTTTAAAAAATCAAGTGCGGAAATACACCCTGCGCCGGTTAGAAAAAAACAGCGGATAAGAAGGGGGTTTTCTCCCCTCTGCTGTGGAAAGAACATTCGGTCGAAAAGTGGCGAAAACCCTGTATTTATCAAGGTTTTACCACTTTTTGCGGTGGAAAAGAAAGTTGAAAATGTGAAAACTTCTCCCGAGAATAGGGGGAAATTTCCGAAAATTTCCCAGTTTTACACAGCCGCCGGGGAAAAACACGGTGGAAAAGTGGAAGAATCGGTGGAAAACCCTGCGCTTTGGGAAAAACACGCAAAATTCTGCACATTTTCCCCTAAATTACTAACAAATCGAAAAAAACACGGATTTTTGCATGCTTTCGGTAGAGCAATTTGAGCAATTTCGGATGCCTGCCGAGAAGAGAACAGGAGAGGTGACTATGCCCTTTTTAGAAGCAGAATATGACGTAGCGGTGATTGGCGCCGGCCATGCCGGCATCGAGGCCGGTCTGGCGTCGGCTCGGCTGGGCTGTGCCACCACGGTGTTTACCATCAACCTGGACTGGATTGGCAATATGCCCTGTAACCCCTCCATCGGCGGTACGGCCAAGGGGCACCTTGTCCGGGAGATTGATGCCCTGGGCGGTGAGATGGGTAAGGCGGCGGATGCCACCTTCCTGCAGAGCCGGATGCTCAACCGGGGCAAGGGCCCGGCGGTGCACTCTCTCCGGGCGCAGGTGGATCGCCGGGAGTACTCCGCCTATATGAAAAATAAATTGGAAACCACCCCCCATCTGGACGTGCGCCAGGGGGAGGTGGTGGACATCACCCGGCTGGAGGATGGTCGCTTCCTGCTGACCACCCGGCTGGAACAGCAATATACCGCCCGGGCGGTGGTGCTGGCTACCGGCACATTCCTCAAGGGTAAGATTTTTGTGGGGGATGTGTCCTACGAGGGCGGCCCCGACGGGATGTTCCCGGCGGCGGCGCTGTCGGAGAGTTTGCGTGGGCTGGGGGTGTCTATGCGCCGCTTCAAGACCGGGACGCCTGCTCGTGTACTGCGCTCCAGCATCGATTTTACCGACCTGGAGGTGCAGGAGGGGGAGGAGCCGGTGATTCCCTTCTCTTTTGAGACCACCCAGCCGCTGGAAAATACGCTCCCCTGCCACATCACCTGGACGGGAGAGGAGACCAAGCGGGTCATTTTGGAAAATCTCCACCGTTCTCCGCTGTATGGGGGGAAAATCGAGGGTATCGGCCCCCGGTATTGCCCCAGCTTTGAGGATAAGGTGGTGCGCTTTGCGGATAAGGAGCGCCATCAGGTGTTTATCGAGCCTTGCGGCAAGAATACCGACGAGATGTACCTGCAGGGGCTCAGCTCCAGCCTGCCGGTGGATGTGCAGCTGAAATTTTTACGCACCATCCCCGGGTTGGAAGGGGTCAAGGTGCTTCGCCCGGCCTACGCCATCGAATACGACTGCATCGACCCTCTCCAGCTGGGGATGACGCTGGAATTTCTGGATATACCCGGCCTGTATGGGGCGGGGCAGTTCAACGGCTCCTCCGGCTATGAGGAGGCGGCGGCGCAGGGACTGGTGGCCGGTGTGAATGCAGCGCTAAAACTTCAGGGCAAGCCGCCCATGCTGTTGGACAGAGCGTCCAGCTATATCGGTACGCTGATTGATGACCTAACCACCAAGGGGTGCGCCGACCCGTATCGTATGATGACCAGCCGCAGTGAATATCGGTTGGTGTTGCGGCAGGATAACGCCGACAGCCGCCTGACCCCGATCGGCCGGGAGGTGGGTCTGGTGGAGGACAGCCGCTGGGAACGGTTCACCGCCCGGCAGGCGGCTAAAACAGCGGAGCGCAAGCGGCTGGAGGAGACAATTCTGTCCCCCACCCCGGCGCTGAACACGCTGCTGGAGGCACTGGACACCACCCCGGTCAGCACCGGCGTGCGGCTGGCGGAGCTTATCCGCCGTCCTCAGGTGCATTATGCCGACCTGGCCTCGGTTGACCCGGCAAGACCGATGCTGGAGCCGCTGGTCGCGGAACAGCTGGAGGTGGAGATCAAGTACGAGGGGTACATCCGGCGGGAACAGGCACAGATTGAGGAAATGCGACGGCTGGAGGGCCGGTTGCTGGCGGCGGATACTCCCTATGAGAGCATACATGGCCTCCGGAAAGAGGCACAGGAAAAGCTGGCTCGGGTGCGGCCCCGCAGTATCGGGCAGGCGTCCCGCATCAGCGGGGTCAGCCCGGCGGATGTGTCGGTGCTCATCGTGTGGAGTAGCCAGCAGAGGGGAGGAACTGACCATGATAGACCGTGACCTGCTGTGGCGCTGTGTTGCGCCGTATGGAATAGAAGCCGACAGCCTGCTGGCCGACCGGTTGGACACCTATGCCCGGCTGTTGGTGGAATGGAACGAAAAAATGAACCTCACCGCCATCACCGACCCGGTGGGGGTGACGGTGAAGCACTTTGCAGACAGCCTGGCGGCGGCACCGCTGTTGCCGGAGGGGGCGTTCAGCCTTATTGACGTAGGCACAGGCGCCGGATTTCCCGGCGTGCCGCTGGCGCTGTACCGTCCGGATTGCCGGCTGACCTTGCTGGACAGCTTAAATAAGCGGTTGGTGTTCCTGGAGGCGGTGTGCAAGGAGCTGGCGTTGCCGGTGACCCTCATCCATGCCCGTGCGGAGGAGGGAGGGCGCAAGCCGGAGCTCCGGGAGAAATTTGATGTCGCCACCGCCCGTGCGGTAGCGGCTCTGCCTACCCTGTGCGAGTATTGCCTGCCTTTTGTGAAAAAAGGAGGGCGGTTTATCGCCCTCAAGGGCCCCGACGCTGACCGGGAGCAGGAGGCGGCGAATAAAGCGGTGTCTCTGCTGGGGGGCAAGGTGGTGTCGTCCATCACGCTGACTCTGCCGGCTCAGCCAGAGCCGGATATAGAGCCGATGGAGCGCCGTCTGCTCCGCATCGACAAGGTGCGACCCACACCGCCGGCGTATCCCCGGCCTTCGGCCAAAATCGCCAAAGCCCCGCTGTAATCAGCGGCAGAGGGGATAACCTCCCTTTTCCCGACAACCGAAAATGACAGCCTTTTCCTGCCGGATGTGGTATCGTTAGCTTGTGGAGCAAGCGGCGACCGGCAGGGGAGGGCTGTTTTGTTTCACGTGAAACATAGGTAGGAGGGATGACCAATGCGGAAGAAAAAATGCCCCTATCCAAACCGGGGGGAGGTGTGGATGATTCCCACCGGGGACATTAAGCCAAACCCCAGCCAGCCCCGGCGGGAGTTTCCGCTGGACAAGCTGGTGGAGCTGGCGCAGAGCATCAGCGAAAACGGCATCTTACAGCCACTGACGGTATCCATGGAGACCGGGGAGCCGGTGCTCATCGCCGGGGAGAGGCGGCTTCGTGCCGCCCGGATTGCCGGGCTGCGGGAGGTGCCCTGCGTGGAGGTGGCGGTGGAGGCGTGCCGCCGCCATGTGCTGACGTTGGTGGAGAATCTCCAGCGGGAGGACATGAACTGCTTTGAGGTGGCCGAGGGCATCCGGCAGTTGATGGCCGACCATGAGCTGACCCAGTGCGAGGCCGCCCGGCAGCTGGGGTTTTCCCAGTCGGCGGTGGCGAATAAACTGCGTCTGTTGCGGCTCTCGGAGGAGGAGCGAGCCCGGCTGTTGGCGGCCGGTCTGGGGGAGAGGCACGCCCGGGCCTTGCTCCGCCTGGAAAACCGGGAACAGCGGCGGCTGGCTCTTGACCGGATAATCGAGGGGGGCCTGACGGTGGCACAGACAGAGCGGTTGGTGGAGGAGGTGTTAGCGGGACAGCCGATGGGGCGCACCCGGCGGAAACCGGCTAAGCCGTTGGTGCGGGATGTGCGGGTGTTTTTCAACACCGTCAACCATGCCCTGGATATTATGCGCCGGGGCGGCATCGCCGCCGAGAGCCACCGCCGGGACGAGGAGGACTACATCGAGTATGTGGTGCGGATTCCCCGGCAGGTAGCGGCGAGAAGGGGATAGCCAGTATAAGAAAACAGCCCCACGGCACGCCGTGGGGCTGTTACTCAATATATGTTCGTTTTGTTTTCCAGCGTCTTGCTGGTCAGGCAGATGAAGGTCTTTCCGGGGCTGACGGTCAGCTTGGTGGTGCCGTCGCTTTCGTAAAACACCAGACTGCTGTTTGTCCGCTTCCAGCGGATCTCCCGGGCGGTGCCGCCGCAGGCAAGCCAACCACGGCCGGTGTCCAGGTCGAAATTGTACCGGGTCATGGTGCCGCCGTCCGCTTTTTGCTCTACCTGGTCCACTGTCCGCCGGTCGAACATCACAATGACGTTGCTCACGGCGATGGGGCCGCCGGTGTAGGTCTTGTGAATGGGGGTGTTCAGGGAATTGCGGTGCTTCTGATACAGCCCGGTGGCCGCATCGTAGGTGAAAGCCATATCATAGCTCTCGGAAATCTGCACATCCACCGTCCCGGCCTCCCGGTCGCCGGCTTTACTGCCAAACAGGAAGGGGGAGGAGGGCTCACCCTCGGTGGCGTATTTGCGGCTCTTAATTTCCGCTTTCACCTTGGATTTGGTGAAGGCTGACCGGTTCCAGGAGTAGTTGGCACTGTTTTTCAGTACGCTGTTTATCTCGTAGGCGTTCTGCAGGTCGTCCACCTTCAGGTCACGGATGGCCTTCTTGCCGGAGGCAGAGCCGCCGATGTGGCAGTAAATCATGTCCAGGGCGGCGGCGATTTTCACGAAATGGGGACGTGCGGAACGCACCGGGCCGATGTTGGTGGGGATGCGGTCAACGCTGGAATACACCGCCAGGATGCGGGGGATGCCGCCCTCGGTCTCTGCTTCGAAGTACAGGTCAGCGGATTCCAGGCCAAGCTGTGTAAGAGAGGAGCTTTCGTCGCTGACCACGAAGCCGATGGGCCGGTCATTGTCGGTGGCCATGTCATACAGACCGGTCAGTGCATTATACCCCAGCTTTGGGGCGGCGGTGGTTGTGGTGGTGGTCTGTGTCGTGGTAGTCGTCTGGGTGGTTGTGGTCGTGACCGTGGTTGTGGGGGCAGAGGATTCTGCCTCGCCTCCGCCGCAGGCGGTCAGCCCCAGAAGCATGACCAAGGCCGCAAATCCTGTTATCAAGCGTTTGCATCTGTGCATGGCACATCCCTCTCTTTCTGGTTCCATTATACCATCTGCCATTCCACAAGTCAATGGGGAAAGCGCAGAAAATCCATGGAAAATCCTGCAAAAGCCGAAAAATCTCGCCGGCGGCAGGGTTTTGCTTGACAAATCCCGCCCCGGAGGGTAAACTAATAGGAGCAATAAAACACGCCCTCATAGTTAAATGGATATAACAGCCCCCTCCTAAGGGGCAGTTGCAGGTTCGATTCCTACTGGGGGTGCCAAAAATCCTCGTTCTTCGGAACGAGGATTTTTTTATCCAAGCCGACAGGCTTGGTATATCATCACGACGCAGTCGTGTATATCATCGCCGTAGGCGTATATCATCACACGAAGTGTGCATTTCAGTCGGCTTGATGATATACAAAACTAAAGTTTTGATGATATGCAATTCCTTGCGGAATTGATGATATACAAGGCTTTGCCTTGATTTGTTTACAAACTCGTGGTATAATAAAGCTAAAAGAGGAGATATCTCCATCAACACCGCTAAGGAAAAGAAACAATATGGAACATTGTATTGAGTTTGTAATGGAGCTTCTTTTTGGATTTGCAAAAGAAACTCCAGATAAAATGCCTGATGACATTACTTACGAACCTAATTTTATAGTTAAACATCCGACAAAGAAAAAAGTTGCAACAATAGTTGCCACATTGATAATGATTATTGTTTTTTCGTTGCTATGGATCTTTTTTAAACACGATATAAGTGGTACAGGGGTTTTGTTTGCTATTTTAACGGTTTTAGGTTTTGTACTGTTGGTTGTGTTGTTGATTTCTTTTTCTTTTAGTTGTGTTGTTACGGAAAACTCTCTTAATAGTAGTTATGGCGGTTTGTTTAAAAAGAAGCTTCAGTGGGGTAATGTTCACTGCATAAGAGTTGTTGAGAAAACGGACGAAAAGAGCGTAATTATTGCTATTTATGATGAGAGTGGGAAATGTATAATAGACTTAAATACAGATATGAATAATGCCTGGCACGTTGTAAAAATGGCTGAAGAAAAGAATATTACTATACATAACGAAAAAGACCTGTCCATAAAACAAATAGCGCATCTTTAAAAAGAGAAAAACAAAAAACAGCAGATTTTTAAACCAAGTTCCCTTTTGTCTGTCTAGCCAAAGCAAAAACCGTTCTCAAAAGAGAACGGTTTTTGCTTTTTAAAGGCCGGTTGCGTGATATCCCCTCTGTTGTTTCACGTGAAACATCTTGGGCTATTCCGCCGGGAAGGCTTCTCGGCACTTTTACTCTTTATTGCTCACTCATTTTCTTGGGTGAGGTTTTCATTTTTAGAGAGTAAAATAGAATCAAACTTTTAGCATATCCCATCTAAATTCTTGCTAATTGCGATTAGCAAAAAATCACCGTTTTGCTAATGGCCTGCTAATCGGATTTTTAGCATAATTCTGCTAATTTGAGCAGGCGTATGTTACATCCATAGGCTTTTTCAAAAATTATACTATTATCGTTTTATCTATGTTATAATTTCATTTAGAAAAAATAAAGCTAAAATTGAACCTTTTGATACCGATATTCGTCTATATAAGCGAAACCGGTTTTAATCACTCATGAAAAAAGGAGGTGATGATGTGGATGAGTTTGAGAGATTGCTGGAAGCGGAACGTGTTTCTGTGGAACGGTTTGCGAGATTTCGGATGAGTTCTAAAGCGGATGCAGACGATGTACTGCAGGAGATATTCCTTACAGCGTATCAGAAGTTTCCTCAGCTGAAGAATAAGGACTCATTCAAAGCGTGGATCATCAGCATCGCAAGAAACAAATGCAATGATTATTTCAGAAAGAAAGCGGCTCAGTACGAAATTCCGATCGACGAGTTGACAGAAAAGGAACTATCAGACGGCAGGCATGGTATTTCTGTAGTTAATACTGTAAGAGAAACGTTGAGTTTGCTCGGTGATAAGGATAAGCAGATCCTTTACCTTTACTTCTGGAAAGAGATGCCGCAGTCAGAAATCGCAAAACAACTGAACATCCCTATTGGGACTGTGAAAAGCAGACTGCATACAGCAAAACAAAACTTCAAAAATAAGTATCCATATCGCACCGATATATCGAAAGGAGAACTCTATATGAAAAAGTTGCCTGAATTTATTCCCGAATATAAAATCGAAGCAAGTACCGAAGCTCCCTTTGCAGTAAAATGGGAAGAACTTATGGGATGGTTCTTGGTTCCTAAGCTCGGTGAAAAGTTGTCTTGGGGTATGTACGATATCCCGTCACGCAAGTGCAGTCATATTTGTGATATGCAAGTTACCGGCAAAGCAAAGGTTCACGGTATCGAGGGCGTAGAGCTAACCGCAAGAGAAGCATCATACTCAGATAAGAACGATGTGATCAATCGTACCTTTGTGGCCCAACTGACAGATACACACTGCCGCTATCTGGCAACACTCAGAAATGACGGCGACGTTCGCAATTATATTACATTCCTTGACGGCGATGAGTTTCTGCCTAACTGGGGATTTGGCGAAGATAATTGCGGTAATGAAACGAATCTGACTGTCAAAGGAGATATCAAGAGGAAGGGCACAACTGTTACAAGCGCCAACAAAGATTTTCTGTTGGACATTGTAGGACGTTACACCGTTACGATTGGCGGAAAGAGCTATGACACTGTCTGTGTTATGGACATCGAAACCTATGATTGCGGTGTAGTATCCGAGCAGTTCCTGGATAAGAACGGAAAGACGATTCTTTGGCGCAGATTTAATCGTGATGATTGGGCTATTGACCGCTATAAGAAGCCGTGGAGTGAACAGTTGCCGGAGAACGACAGACTTACCGTAAACGGTACGACCTATGTTCACTGGTACGATTGCATTACCGATTATATTCTCTGACATAATAAACCTTAACATTGTACGGCATTAGCAAACACGATTTACGCTTATTGTCACCACCCCAAAATCACGCTTTCTGCTAATTGTTTGCTAATCAAACACAGTAAAACAACATAAAATCAGCAGAAATGGCGTAACACGAGATAATATTTTAACCTTAAAAATCCCCTGACAGCAAAAGATTTTTAGGTATTACAAGGGACACCGTTTTCGTTTCCCTCGGTATCTCCTAAGGGGCAGTTGCAGGTTCGATTCCTACTGGGGGTGCCAGAAAAAACTCCTTGAGATTTCTCAAGGAGTTTTTTCAACTAAATCCACCCTAACGGGTGGGTGAAATATTGCTTCGCAATGTTAAATCCTCACTTCGTTCGGATGAAATCGCTGCGGCGGTGGGTGGATTTAATTTCATCTGCATAGCAGATTTCATCCAAGCAACGCTTGGATTTCACCGTGAGCAAAGCGAACGATTTCATTATCCCCTTGCCCCTCCACCGCTTTTGTGATATAATACGCTCATGGCGGTGATGATATGAAAAAATATGAATGCCCATATTGCGGGGCTAAAAGTTTAAGTGTATTGCAAAAACTCAATAACGGTGCAAGAGTTACAAAGGCACATATTACCTGTGCAAATTGTGGCAAAAGAATAGCGCTTAAGGGTCATTGGGTTTGTACGATTCTTTTTTTAGCTATGGTGTTGTTTTTAATAATGGGTGTAGAATTTAAGTCATACATATTCTTAGGACTATGTGTGTTATCTTATATAGGATACGACATTGCGTGCATGATGTTAAAGGAATTTGTTAAATCAGATAAATAAAGAAAATAAGGTTTTCCCTAGTTCTTTTTCGGACACGAGAGACAGAAAACAAAAAGCACTGCGAGAGCAGTGCTTTTTGTTTTCAACGAAATAAATCCCTGACGGGATTTGTGAAATGTGCTTCGCACGTGAGGGTTGTCAATAAAGGAATTGTTTTTTACAGAAGGAAAATTTGTCAGCTATCCGTATTTGTTTGTTTCACGTGAAACATCTTGGGCTATTCCGCCGGGAAGGCTTCTCTGGCGGTTTCGATGAAGGCGTTGACCGCCCGGGAAATGTAGTGCTTGCCCTTATACACCACCATCATCCGGCGGCGGGTCTCGTCACTGCGGAGCCGGAAGAACACACAGCCCACATTTTCGGAGTTTTTAATGAGCGCATCCGATACAAAGGCGGCGCCCAGCCCGGCACAGGCCATATTATAGGAGGTAATCATCTGATCCAGATACAGCCTGACATCGGGATGGATGCCGGCAGCACGGAAAACGGTCAGAGCCCGGCGGTACATATCGTTGCCGTTTTTCAGCAGCAGGAAAGGGAGCGCCGCAAAGGCGGCCACATCCACCGGGTCTGCACTGCGGCCGGCCTGCAGATCATCGGCAGTCATGGCGTAGGCCACCAGTTCCGGCGGCACGGCCTCGGCGGGGACGGCCAGCAGAATTTCCTCCTCAAACAGCGGTACGGCCCGGAAAGCCGGATCGTCCAGGTCGTGGGTGATGGCCAGGTCGGCGGCCTCGCTCAGCAGAGACTCCTTTAGCTGTGCGGCGTTGGTTTCCAGCAGATTGAGCTCGATGCCGGGGTACTGCCGGAAAAAGGGGAGCAGAATCCGGGGCAGGATGAAGGAGGAGGCGAAGTTTTCACTGCATACAGTGATTTTACCGCTTTTCAGCTCCGCTATATCGGCCAGCTCGGTGTGCATGGTGTCCTCGATGTGTTGCATCTGCTCCACCGCCCGGATGTACACACTGCCCTCCTGGGTCAGCCGCAGGGAGGGGGAGCTGCGGTCAAAGATGGTGATGCCCAGCTTTTCTTCGGTGCGCTTGACGGCGATGGACAGGGTGGGCTGGCTGACGAACAGCGCCTTGGCGGCGGCAGAAAAACTGCCCTGGCGGTAGATTTCGTAGATATATTTCCGGTCGTTCACGGCGTCGCCCTCCTTCTTATAAATAATTTTTATAGAAATAATATAAATATTTAATTTGATTATACCGCAGGTGTGTGGTAAAATCAAGATGTATTAACAAAAACAGGAGGAACGATGATGAAACGAGGTTTTCTTTGTATCCTGACTTTAATTCTGCTTTGCGTGTCCCTTGCCGGTTGTGGCGGCAGTGGCGACGGCGTGACGCTGGACACCATCCATGTGGGAACCGCCGGCTCTACCGGCTCGTATTATTCTTTCTGCCAGGCCGCCGGCATCGTGCTGGAACAGCACACCGACTACACCTTTGACATTGCTACCAGCGGCGGCTCCCGGGCTAATATCGAGTCCCTGGTGGCTGGCACCTTTGACATGGCCATCGTACAGAACGATGTGATGTCCTATGCCTACAACGGTGTGGATATGTTCAATGAAAAGATACAGGGCTTCTCGGTGGTGGGTGTCATCTTCCCCGAGGCGTTGCAGGTGGTCACCAAGGCCAATTCCGGCATTAACCGTGTCGCCGACCTGGCCGGCAAGCGTGTGTCGGTGGGTGACGCCGGCTCCGGCTCTGAATTTAACGCCCGGCAGGTGCTGGGTGTGGCTGGAATAGATATGGCAACCGGCCTGAACAAGCAGAATCTGGGCTATGGCGACTCCGCCTCCGCCATCAAGGACGGCACGCTGGATGCCTACTTCTGCGTGGCGCCGGCGCCGGCCACCCATGTGTCTGAGCTGACCACCACCACGGATGTAAAGCTGGTCAGCCTGTCTGACGATCTGCGGAAGAAGCTGAAGGAGACCTACACCTTCTACATCGACACCACCATCACCCATGAGCAGTACAGCTTCATCCCGGCTGACGACCCGGTGGAGACGGTAGGTGTGGCCGCTACGCTGATTATTTCCAACGACATCTCCACCGAGCAGGTGTACAACATCACCAAGGCGCTGTGGGAGAACAAGGACAGCATCACCCATGCCAAGGTGGCGGAGATGGATCTGAACAATGCCTGCACGGCGCTGGGCGGCGTACCGCTGCACCCGGGTGCAGAGCAGTATTACCGGGAGATCGGTCTGCTGAAATAAACGAAACGCATGGCACGCAGCTTGTCGCAACGACGTCATCGCCGTTGCGACATTTTGTGCGTAAGAGAGGAGAGAGTATGCATGGATACGCCGGCTGTTAACCAGTCCAAGGAAATCCTGCAAAAACTGGATAAGGACAGCAACACCCGGGTGTTTACCGGCTGGCAGAAAAAGGTGGTCAACGCCCTGCTCATCGGTAGCTCCGTGTATATGCTGTTGCTGACACTGCTGTTTACCGACGCCACGGCACAGACACGCCGCACCACCTTCGTGGGGCTGGTGGTGCTGATCGGGTTTTTAATTTTCCCCGCCTATAAGGCCCAGACCCGCAAAATCAACTTCATCCCGTGGTATGATTTTGCCTTGAGCGGCGTTGGTGCGAGCTGTTTTTTCTTCTTCACGGTGAACCAGCGGACGGTCATCGAGACCAACGGCACCATGTTGCCGATGCTGTACATCGTCGTGGCCATTATCGGCATCCTTTGCCTGGCGGAGCTGTGTCGCCGGGCGGTGGGACTCCCCATCCTGTTCGTGGTGGGGGCGTTTGTGGTGTATTTGTTCATCTACTACGCGCAAAACCCCCGGCTGAACATGGAGAAGATTCTCAGCCAGGTGATATATAATCTGTTCTATAATATCAGCGATGGCGTGTTTGGCGCCCCCATTCTGGCTTGCTCCTCTTTTATTGTGCTGTTCATCATCATGGGCGCGATGCTGGAGAAAACCGGCATTGCCGCCTTCTTCATTGACCTGGCCAATTCGGTGGCCGGCTCCAGCGATGGCGGCCCGGCCAAGGTGGCGGTGATTGCTTCCGGCCTGATGGGCATGATTTCCGGCTCCTCGGTAGCCAACACCGTGGGCAGTGGCAGCGTGACCATCCCGATGATGAAAAAATCCGGCTACAAGCCGGCATTTGCGGCGGCGGTGGAGGCCTCCGCCTCGACCGGCGGCCAGATCATGCCGCCGATCATGGGCGCCGCCGCCTTCCTGATGGCGGAGATTGCCGGTGTGCCGTATCAGACGATTGTGATAGCGGCAATCCTGCCGGCGGTGCTGTATTTCATGGGCATTTTCATCATGGTGCACTTTGAGGCGAAGAAAAACGGCCTGAAAGGGTTGCCCAAGGAGGCCGTCCCCAACTTTTTGCGCCTGTTGCTGAAAAAGGGGTATCTCCTGTTGCCTATCGTGGTGCTGATTGTGTGCATGAACTATTTTAGTGCCGGTATGTCGGCGTGTATTGCCATTCTGGCGGCGCTTATCATCGGCCTGCTACCGGAGGAGCTGTCCGTCTGCCACTTCCGGGAGATCGCCGGTGGCGGCAAGGGGCGGGTGGTATTGGCGTTTGTCTATCCGCTGTTGCCTCTGGCGGCGTTTCTGGCGGTAGCCCTGTTGGGCGGCGATTCTATGCTTGCTACGGCGGTGCTGGTGGGGCTGGTGCTGTGTTTTGCGGTCAGCTTTCTGGCGAAGGATGGGAATATGTCGCCGCAGAAGCTGGCAGACGGTCTGCGGAGCAGTGCGCAAAGTGCGGTGAGCGTGGGTGTAGCCTGTGCCATGGCCGGTATGATTGCGGCGGTGGTCACCGCCACCAGCCTGGCCTCCAAAATCACCCCGCTGATTATGTCGCTGGCGAATTTCAACCCCTTCCTGGCGCTGTTTGCCGCCATGATCTGCTGTATTATCCTGGGCATGGGTGTGCCGACCACGGCCAACTATGTGATTATGGCCTCCACCATCGCCCCCATTCTGATTCAGGTGCTGAACATTCCGGTGCTGGCGGCGCACATGTTTGTGTTCTATTTCGGCATCGTGGCAGACATCACGCCGCCGGTGGCGCTGGCCGCCTATGCCGGGTCGGCCATTGCCGGCTCCAACCCCTTTAAAACCGGTGTCACGGCGACCAAGCTGGCGATTGCGGCCTTTATTACGCCGTATTTGTTTGCGCTGGACCCCCAGGCAACCTTGCTGCTGGGCTATACCACGGCATCGCCGGTGCTGACGGTGATTGCGGTGTGTACATCTCTGCTGGGCATGTTTGCGATTTCCTCCGGCTTGCAGGGCTACTGCTTCGGCAAGATCGGCTGGGTGCGCCGGGTGCTGTTCTTAGTGTCCGGGCTGTTGCTTATCTATCCGGAGAGCTACTCGGATGTGGTTGGTGCTGTAGGCGTGGCGGCCTTGCTGGCGGTCTGCTTCCTGCTCAACCGCAAGCAGAAAAAGGCAGGAGCCAATTAAGCGGAAAGAAAACGGTTCATGTGAAATAAACAAGCCGTCCGGCGTTTGCCGGGCGGCTTGTTTTGTGTGTTGGGGAGAAAGTGCTGGCGACGGCATCGGCCTGTGCCGTCGGAACGGTAAGGGAAGCGTGTATGCTTTCCGCAAAAACGGAATGGATAAATCCATTCCCTACGGATTTTGTCCAACCTAATACGATGCGGTAGGGCAGGGATTTATCTCTGCCCCGGCGGTTTGCATAAAGCTTCCGTTCACCCGCAAAAAAAGCCCCCTCACACGGAGGGGGCTTTACTGGTTTTAGGTCGGGTCGGCTGTTTGCGTCCGTTTCCAGGAACGGTATGTGTAAATGAGGTAGCCGGTGTTCAGCGCACCGGTGACCACCACCACCACAACCGAAGCCAGGGCGGCACCCACCGAGCCCCACAGCCGGATGAACAGCACGTCAAAGACGATGTTCAGACTGCCGGAGAGGATGGCCACCACCAGGTTGAATTTCAGCTTGCGGGCGGTGACCAGCAGGTTGCCCGCCAGCACCCGGAAGGTACCGGCCAGGAAGTAGTTGAGGGAGAGGAGCTGGAACACCAGCACCGCATCGGTGTACTGGTTGCCGAACAGGAAGGGCACCAGCCACGGCGCCAGGACGAACAGCCCCAGCGACAGCGCCAGGTTAAAGCCGCCAAGCCCCAAAAGCACCTGCTTATACCGCTTGAGGCACCACGCACCGTCTCCCCGGTGCTGGGTGAAATAGGGGTACAGGTAGGTGGCCAGCGCAATGGGGATGAAGGACAGGGCGTTGGGGATGAGGGTGGCTACCTTGTAGCTGGCCAGCACCTCCTCGTTCGGCACCATGATGCCCAGCACGAACACGCCCAGCAGGGAGATGAGGTGGGACAGGCCGTTGTTGCACATACAGATGGCGGAGATGGACAGGATGTCTTTCTGTGTCTTTTTGTCCGGATTGCCGGCGTCCTTGGTGTACAGCCGTACCTTGTGGATGTAGAAGCCCACCAGCACGGAGATGAGGAACGCCAGGTAATAGCCCAGCACCAGGCCCTTTTCCTGCAGGAGAAAGGCGCCCACCACCGAGATGACGAACACCGCCGCCGTGTTGACGGTGGACAGGGTGGAGAACTCCTGGTTGCGCCGCACCGCACGCAGACGGTTGGTAATCAGGTTAAACAGCAGGTTGAGCAGAGGGAGCAGGCACATCAGGCACAACAGCAGCCCGGCTCCCTCGATGGGGAGGGGGATAAACAGGCCGATGACCAGAATGACCACTGCCAGAAGCAGGTCGAAGGCCACACCGAATTTGGTGGCGAAGTTGCTGATGGCGTCGGACTTTTTCTCATCCTGGTAAAACTCACTGCACAGGTGCAGGACACCAAACTCCATGCCCATGCCGCTGAACAGCAGGATGATGCTGTAAATGCTCCAGGCGTAGGTAAAGATGCCGTAGTCGCCCTTGTCCAGGATGCGCACCAGCACCGCACTGCTGAGGAAGTTGATGACCTTGTTCAGCACACGGCTGCCGAAAATATGGAAAAACCCGGTTTTCAGCAGTTGTTTCAGCTTATGTATCATGGCATCACCCGAAATACAGCTTGCAGGCCGCCAGCACGGTGAGCACCATGGCCTTTTCCCGGACGGTGCCGGTGCTGTACAGCCACTTCATGTCGGAAATCAGCTGTTCGGAGGCTTCGACCGGCAGGGCGGCGTAGCCCTCCGTCTCGTAGGTGTCCATAAAGCGCTTCATATCCCCGTTGGTGTTATACCAATAGTCCATGGGGGACATGGCGTTCTTCAGGTACTTGGCATTGCCGGTCATCCGCATCAGCTTCTGGGGACCCTTGGTCACCAGGCGGCGCAGGGTGGCCCGCAGTTTGCCCTCGGTGAACTTGCCGCCGGTTTTTTCCCAGCGGAATTTGGCGGTGTCGGGGTATTTGGCCAGCAACCACTTTTTGTACAGGTTACGGCTCATGCGGATGGTGGGGTGGATGTCGAAGCACAACTGCATGAAATCCACATCCATGAAGGGGGTGGTCACTTCGGTGTAGTTGCGCCGCATCATATGGGTGCTGAGGATGCCCTGGAAGCCACGGCCGTACATCAGGTACATCTCGTGGTCGGCAAAGTTGTTATAGTAGGTCTGGATCTCCTCCGGCAGACGGTGCACCAGCTTTTCGGAGAAGCGGCCGGTGGGCTTGTGGTTCACCTCGTCCTCCATGCTGTGGTAGTAACTGCCGATGATGGTGCCGGCCATCTGGCCGGTGTGCTCCAGGCCGAACCGGTCCATGTTCAGGCTGTTGAGCATCCGGTTGCCACCGGAAATGCCGGAATACAGGCACAGGCCGCCGTTCATAAACACCATCTGATCCAGGTCGTAGATGAAGGACACATCATCCAGCGGCTTGACCAGCAGCTCGTCCTTCCAGTAGTCAGCGATCTCCTTGGCGATGACCTCGTCCAGGTAGTCCGCCCGGCAGTAGGTGATGAGCTGCATGTGCCGGGGCTTCATGGCGTGGCCCACCCACATGGTGGCCCGGGTATCCATACCGCCGGAAATGTCGGAGAGGTGCTCCAGGCCGTATTCCTCGTCCTTGGCAAATTCCATCTCGGCGGCCGCCCGGAAGGCCTCGTCTACCAGCTCCACCAGCTCCGCCTCGGTTTTGCCGGCGTATTTCTCCCGGTGAGGGACAAATTGGTGGTATTCCTTTACGGTGGCCACGCCCTTTTCCACACACAGGTAGGTGCCGCCACGCAGACGCCGGATCTCTTTGGCATAGGTGGCATCATTCACCATGAAGGCGCTGGTGAGGATCTGGTACACGCCGGCCTCATCCAGGGTCAGGGGGATGCCGGCGGCCTTGCAGGCGTCGATAACGTAGTTGACCTGGGTGCCGGCATAGAACTTGCCGTCTGCCAGAGCATAGAACAGGGTGTTATCAGCGATCTGGTTGGTGTACACCAGCCACTTGTCCTGCGCCCGGTCGTACAGCGCGCCGGAGAAGGAGCCCCGGAAGGCGGCAAAGTAGGTTTCGCCCTCCTGGCGGTACATCGCCCACAGCAGGGAGGCCATATCCTCCACACCATACTGGGCGAACAGCGCCTTTTTGTTGAGCAGGAAGCCCTCGGCGATGACAATACCCTCCTCCGTCTCGGTGAGGGTCTTGTCCAGCATAAATTTGTTCAGGGTATTGCGCATAGCGGTCAGGCCGGAAGCCTCCACCGCCTCGGCGACGCAGCGCTCGGGGTAGACATCCTTGAGTGACAGAGCAACCTGTGCGTTGCTCACGAAAAATCCCGGCATGATTTTCTCCTCCTTATCATTTCCTAGCTGAAATGAGATTAATCCGGTCTATGCCATTTTTTAGCCTACAGGACAGTATACCACACAAAAAGACAGATTGCAAGTATGGAGGAGGGAAGGAATGGGGCGATTTTTCCTGGATTCTCTTGCTTTTTTTCGAAAACATGCTACAATAGGGCGTGATTTCTGACGAAGCGAGGGAATTTTGATGGAAAACCGCTATGGCCGGGTGAAGGCGGCCTGTTATACGTCTAATGTGGCGATGTCGGTGGTGGGCAATTTGTCTCCTCTGCTGTTTCTTACCTTCCGGTCGTTGTACGGCCTTTCCTATTCGTTGCTGGGGCTGTTGGTGCTTATCAATTTTTGCACTCAACTGGGTATTGACTTGATTTTCTCCTTTTTCTCCCACAAATTCAATATCCCGGCCACAGTCAAAACCATGCCCCTGCTGACGGTGGCCGGTCTGCTGGTATATGGGGTGTGGCCGTGGCTGTTCCCGGACAGCGTGTATGGGGGGCTGGTGCTGGGCACCGTGCTGTTTTCTGCCTCCGGTGGCCTTGGCGAGGTGCTGATCAGCCCGGTCATCGCCGCTATCCCCTCCAAAGACCCCGACCGGGCGATGAGCCGGCTTCATTCGGTGTATGCCTGGGGTGTGGTAGGGGTCATCCTGGTGACGACCTTGTTCCTGTTGGTGTTTGGTGCGGAGAATTGGCAGTGGCTGGCCCTGCTGTTTGTGCTTATCCCCCTGGTGGCCTTTGGCCTGTATGCCGGGGCGGATATCCCCCCCATGAAGACGGAGGAACGGGTATCCGGTGTGCTGCGTCAGCTCCGCCAGCCGGGGCTGTGGGCCTGTGTAGCGTGTATTTTCTTCGGCGGTGCGGCGGAATGCACCATGGCCCAGTGGGCATCCGGCTATCTGGAGCAGGCGCTGGCCATCCCCAAGGTGTGGGGGGACGTTTTTGGTGTGGCGCTGTTTTCGGTGATGCTGGGGCTGGGGCGGTCGCTGTACGGCAAGCGAGGCCGCTATATCGGCCGGGTGCTGACCCTGTCCGCGGTGGGGGCGGTGGTGTGCTATCTGACGGCTGCTCTGTGCCGGCAGCCGGTGGTGGGCCTGCTGGCCTGCGGACTGACCGGCTTCTGCGCGGCCATGATGTGGCCGGGGAGTCTGGTGGTGGCCACCGAGCGCTTCCCTGCCGGTGGCGTTTTTATTTTCGCCCTGATGGCGGCCGGCGGCGACCTGGGTGCCTCGGTAGGCCCCCAGTTGGTGGGCATTATCACCGATGGAGTGATGGCCAGCCCGGCGGCGGCCCGGCTTGCCGCTGATTGGGCACTGACTCCGGAACAGTTGGGCATGAAGCTGGGTATCCTTATCGGTATGCTGTTTCCCCTGTGCGCTCTGCCCCTGTTTGCCGCCGTCTGGAAGCGGCAAAAGCAAAAACAGTAACAAAAAAGTTCCCGACGCAGTAGCGCCGGGAGCTTTCTTTTAGTCGTCGTGTAGCCGGATTTTGCCCACCGGGGCTTGCTCGGTGAGCGCCTCCCGGTGCGCCTGTTCCTCCGCCCGGTTGGCATGGATGGCGTGGAGGGACAGGAAAAAGGAGACGATAAAATTAAAAATCAGCGCAAACAGGCCGATATCCATCCGGTAGGGATACACCAGCAGGGCCAGCGCCGTGGTGGAGCCGCTGATGTAGGCGAGGGATATGGCCACGATCCCCCACCGCCGCCGGCGGTACTGCCGCCGCAGGGCGGCGTGCCGGGCTTCGTAGGCCTGCCATTGCTTGTCGTCCATTCCGCCACCTCCTTTTTCTCCAGTATAGCCAATTTTGCATCATCTGTCAATTTTCATCGGCAGGTTTCGGCAAATTTCTTGACAGGGAGAAAGAATGTTATTATAATGAACAGGAGAGTTTGTGAGGGGTGCCTTGCGGCTCCGATATTTATGTAGGAGGAACTTGTTATGCAAATGATCTACAACGTCAAAGACAAACCCAAGTTCGGACAGCTCATCGTATTCGCTATCCAGCAGCTTCTGGCCATTATGGCGGCCACCATCGCCGTGCCGGCGATTGTTGGCAACGGCATGACGGCATCCGCCGCCATGTTTGGTGCCGGTGTGGGTACCCTCGTTTATCAGCTTTTCACCAAGTTTAAAAGCCCGGTGTTCCTTGGCTCTTCCTTCGCTTTCATCAGCTCCATGCTGGCCGCCTTTGCCGGTGCCGCCTCCATGGAGGCCGGCTATCTGGGCCTGGTCGTGGGCGCCATCCTCGCCGGTCTGGTGTACGTGGTTATCGCCCTGGTGGTTAAGTTCGTCGGCGTGGGCTGGATCAACAAGCTGATGCCCCCCGTGGTCATCGGTCCCACTGTGGCGCTGATCGGTCTGTCCCTGGCCGGTGCCGCCGTTAAGGATGTGTTCTCCTACGGCCCCCAGGACGGCAACGGTGCGTTCATTATGAGTGCCAACATTTGGGTGTCCTTCATCTGCGCCATTGTGACGCTGGTGGTGGTCATTCTGTGTTCTACTTACGGTAAGAAGATGGCCAAGCTCATCCCCTTCATCATCGGCATCCTGGCCGGTTACGTGGTGGGTCTGATCTTCACCCTGATTGGCATTGCTACCGGCAATGACGCCCTGAAGGTGATTGATTTTGCTCCCTTCCAGGCGCTGGTTGCCGACGGCGTGGGCCTGTCCACCTTTGTGGCTTTGCCCAAGTTCACCTTCCTGACGGCGATTGATGGCCTGAAGGCGATTGACGGCGCCTACATTGCTACCGTGGCGGTGGCCTATGTGCCGGTGGCCTTCGTGGTGTTTGCCGAGCATATTGCCGACCACAAGAACCTGTCCTCCATCATCGAGAGCGACCTGCTGGAGGAGCCCGGTCTGCACCGCACCCTGTTGGGTGACGGCGTTGGCTCCATGGTGGGTGCCTTCTTTGGCGGTTGCCCCAACACCACCTATGGCGAGAGCGTGGGCTGCGTGGCCATCACCCGCAATGCCTCCGTGCGCACCATCACCGTGACCGCCGTTATGGCGATTCTGGTGTCCTTCATCTCTCCCTTTGTGGCGTTCCTGGATTCCATCCCCGGTTGTGTGATGGGCGGCGTTTGCATTACCCTGTACGGCTTCATCGCCGTCTCCGGTCTGAAGATGATTCAGAAGGTGGATCTGGAGAAAAATGCCAACCTGTTCACCGCTTCGGTCATCCTGATCTGCGGTATCGGCGGCATGGCCATGGCCATTGGCAAGGTGACCCTCACCGCTATCGCCTGTGCGCTGATTCTGGGCATCCTGGTTAACCTGATGCTCAACAGAAAGAAGGACGGGGAGGACGCATAAGCGTCTCTGCTGTGTTTCCCTACCGCCTGTCGGAAAATCCGGCAGGCGGTTTTCTGTTATAAAAATTTTGCGTGTGGGGAGGAAAAACCATTTACACAGCCCCCGAGATGTGTTACACTATATAGGTATGATAGAAAAGAGGGGGGAACGGTGTGGAAGAGCAGCTTCTGTGGGCAACCACCATGGTGGGGACAGTAGCCTGCGGCGTTTCCGGGGCGCTGACCGCCGTAGACCGGGGCATGGACCTGGTCGGCGTGCTGGTGCTGGGTACGGTGACCGCTGTGGGCGGCGGTATCCTACGGGATGTGATGCTGGGCCGTACACCGCCCCAGGCGTTTGTGGAGAATGAATTTCTGCTGGCCGCCCTGGCCACCTCTCTGCTGGTGTTTCTGTTGGCGCTCCTTTTGTATACCCGCATACAAACCAGGCGCCGCTTGGTGGATAACATCATCAATCTCTTTGATGCGGTGGGGCTGGGTGCTTATGCTATGATTGGCGTGCGTGCCTCCATTTCTGCCGGATACGGCGACAACCTGCTGTTGACCTTGTTCCTGGGGCTGGTGACGGCGGCGGGAGGCGGCATGCTCCGTGACCTGCTGTGCTGTCGGGTGCCCTTTGTGCTGTACAAGCGGGTGTACGTGGTGGCGGCGCTGTTTGGCTGTGTGGTGTATTATGTGCTGTACCCTTATGGCGAGTTGCCGGCGATGGCCGCCGGCATCGGGTGTATTACGGTGGTGCGGGTGCTGGCATCGGTGTTTCACTGGGATATGCCCCGTGTGCGCCCCTTTGAGAACTGATAGGTAAGGAAGGATAAAGAGCTATGGCGAAGATTATCGCAGTGGTCACCCAGAAGGGTGGCGTGGGAAAAACCACCTCGGCGGTGAATCTGGCGGCGGCGCTGGGGGAGCTGGGCAAGCGTTGCTTGCTGGTGGATATCGACCCCCAGGGGAATGCCACCAGCGGTGTGGGAGTGGACAAGCGGCAGGTGAAGCGGTCTACCTATGACCTGCTGACCGGGGAAGCCCCGGTGGAGCAGGCGATTTTGCCTACCGGTTTTGCGGGACTGGCGGTCATCCCCTCCAGCGTGGCGCTGGCCGGGGCAGAGATCGAGATGGTGGAGCTGGCCCGCCGGGAAAGCCGGCTGAAAGCGGCCCTCGCCCCCTGCCGGGAAAAATACGATTTTATCTTCATCGACTGTCCTCCGGCGCTGGGGCTTCTGACCCTCAACGCCCTGGTGGCGGCGGATACCTTCCTCATCCCGGCCCAGCCGGAGTATTATGCCCTGGAGGGTCTGTCCCAGCTGATCGCCACCGTGCGGCAGGTCAAGCGGCTGTATAATCCCACCCTGGAACTGGAAGGGGTGCTGTTTACCATGTATGATGGCCGCACCAACCTGACCCAGCAGGTGGTGGCCGAGGTTAAGAAGTTCTTCCCCCGCCGGGTGTACGCCACCGTCATCCCCCGGACAGTGCGTCTGGCAGAGGCCCCCAGCTTCGGGCGGCCCATCAACTATTATGACAAGGCCTCCAAGGGCGCCAAGGCTTATCTGGCGCTGGCGGAGGAGATTCTGCAGAAGCAGTAAGGAGGAGCGCAGAGATGGCGAAAAAGATTGGCGGTCTGGGCAAGGGCCTGGATGTACTATTTATGCAGAACACCATGGAGGATGGGGTGAGCAGTGTCACCCTGCCCCTGGAGGAGATCGTCCCCAACCGGGACCAGCCCCGGAAACAGTTTGATGAGGAGGCGCTGGCCGATCTGGCGGCCTCCATTGCTCAGCATGGGGTGTTACAGCCTCTGCTGGTGCGTCCCATGCCGGACGGTAGTTATCAGCTGGTGGCCGGTGAGCGCCGCTGGCGTGCTTCCCGGATGGCCGGGCTGACCGAGGTGCCGGTGATTATCCGGGAGATGACCGAACAGCAAGCGGCCGAGCTGGCGCTGATCGAAAATCTCCAGCGTGAGGACCTGAATCCCATGGAAGAGGCGCTGGGTTACCAGACGCTGATGGAAAATTACGGCATGACCCAGGAGCAGGCCGCCCAGGTGGTGAACAAATCCCGCCCGGCGGTGGCCAACGCCCTGCGTTTGTTGCAGTTGCCCCAGCCGGTAGCGGAGATGGTGTCTGCCGGGGCGCTGTCCGCCGGTGCGGCCCGGACGGTGCTGGCGTTTGAGGGGGAGGAGGCCCAGGTGGCCGCCGCCACCGCCGCTGTGGAACGGGGGCTGTCTGTCCGGGAGCTGGAACGGCTGGCGAAGGCCGCCAAGGCCGCCCCCAAGCCGGAGAAAAAGCCGAAAAAGCGGGAGCATTTCTATGATGAGGTGGAGCTGGCTCTCCGGGAGAGCCTGGGGCGGCAGGTGAAGATTACCGCCGGCACCAAGGGAGGCACCCTGCAGGTGGAGTTCTTTGACGCCGACGACCTGCGCGCGCTGGCCAACAAGCTGGCGGACAGCGAGGCATAAAGGTGAGGGCGATTCACGAATCGTCCGATAAAATCTGCACACACCGCACCGTAGGGGCGAACTGTGTTCGCCCGCAAAACGGAATGGATAAATCCATTCCCTACGGATTGCGTCCGACCCGATACCGTAGGGGACGGCACCTCGATGTCCCGCCAGGGTTTGCACGACCCGCACCGTAGGGGCGAACTGTGTTCGCCCGCAAAACGGAATGGATAAATCCATTCCCTACGGATTGCGTCCGACCCGATACCGTAGGGGACGGCGCCTCGACGTACCGCCAGGGTTTGCACACACCGCACCGTAGGGGCGAACTGTGTTCGCCCGCAAAACGGAATGGATAAATCCATTCCCTACGGATTGCCTCCAACCCGATACCGCAGGGGACGGCACCTCGATGTCCCATATACCGGCCGCACGAAGATTGGCTGAAAAACGGCCAGAACACCCCCAGGACTAACGAATTTAATTAACGGAGCGTATATTATGGCGCAAAATATACAGACAGAATACCAGTTTCCTATAAAAATCGCCTCCTACGACGTGGGCGAGGGGGATAGGTTGCGGTTGTCTGCTGTCCTGCGGTATCAGCAGGAGGCGGCGGAACAGCACCTCCGGCCCGGTGGACTTGGCTGGAAAGATTTGGGAGAACAGGGCATCGCCTTTGTGGCCTCCCGGTGGCACGCCACCATCCGGCGGATGCCGGCCATGGAGGAAGCGGTCACCCTGACCACCTGGCACCGGGAGCGTAAAGGCCCCCGGTTTTTGCGCTGTTATGAGTGGATGGATGCGGCCGGCGAGGTGCTCATCCAGGGGGTGATGCAGTTTGCTCTGGTGGCGGTGGAGGACCACCGCCTGTTGCGTGGGGACGAGTTCATGCGGCTGGCCGCCATGCCGGAGCCTCGCCGTGGGGTGGCCTGCACCGACCCGGAGCGGTTCCGCCTGCCGGCAATGGAGACGGTGGGGGAGTACCGGGTGCGCCGGTCGGATATTGACCGCAACGGCCACATGAACAACACCCACTATGCCGACCTGCTGTGGGATTTTCTGCCGGTGGAGCCGGCTGGACGACAGCCGGTGGATGTGCAGTTGCACTTTGCCGGGGAGAGCCGGCTGGGGGATACCCTGACCATGACCGCCGGGACAGAGGGGGAGAGCCTGTTTGTCCGGGGCGACCACGACCGGGGTAGCGCTTTTGCCGCCCGGGTGGTGCTGGGGGCGGCCGATGGAATTTGAGGAAGCACTGGCGCTGGTGCGTACAGGGCAGGTTCGCCCCGGGGGCATCGGCATACTGAAAGAGAAAACCCTCCATGCCACCCTGAAGCTGTGGCTGGATGAGGATATGACCCACCATGAGATGCCTCTGCCGGAGGGGTGCGTGGCGGATATTTTTGATGGGGTGCGGGTGACGGAGATCCAGACCGGGAATTTTTCCGGCTTTCGCCCCAAACTGCAAAAATTGCTGGAATCCTATCCGGTGACGGTGGTGTATCCGCTGGTGCGCCGCAAATGGGTGCGCTGGATTCACCCGGAAACCGGGGAGGCCACGCCGCCTCGCCGGTCCCCCAAAACCGGCACATGGACGGATGCCGGGGCGGAGCTGATTTACATCCTGCCCTGCCTTACCCATCCCAACCTGACCCTGCGGCTGGTGCTGTTGGATGTGGAGGAGCAACGGCTGGCCGATGGCTGGAGCCGGGACGGCAAACGTGGCTCACACCGGGCAGACCGACTGCCGGTGGCGCTGGGGGACAGCGTGACGCTACACGCCCCGGCGGATTACCGGGTGCTGTTGCCGGAGGGCCTGCCGGATACTTTTACGGCGGCGCAGTTCGGCAAGCTAAGCCGCTTGCAAGGCCGGAAGCTGAATGGCACCCTGAAGCTGCTGATGGCATTGGAGCTGGTCACCCGGGAGAAGGTGGGCCGGGAGTTTCGGTACACAGTCGGGGAATAAGAGGCATGGCAAGCCCTTACGGAGGATGCACAATCCACATCGTAGGGGCGAACTGCGTTCGCCCGCAAAACGGAATGGATAAATCCATTCCCTACGGATTGCCTCCAACTCGATACCGTGGGGGACGGCGCCTCGACGTCCCGGGAACATCCGCACAAACCGCAATCCACATCGTAGGGGCGAACTGCGTTCGCCCGTCAGGGTTTACAAGAATCTTTCGGGAGGGGGCAGAGCCTCTCCCCTACGAAAACAACGAATCGGCGCCGGGGCTGACAGCTTCTTGCAACAAGCAAGACAGCCGCAGAGAGCCGGGTCGCAACAGTAAAACAACGAATCGGCGCCGGGGCTGACAGCTTCTTGCAACAAGCAAGACAGCCGCAGAGAGCCGGGTCGCATAGTAAAACAACGAAACGGCGCAGAAACGGATTGCTTTGCACACAAGTGAGACAGCCGCAGAGAGCCGGGTCGCAACAGTAAAACAATGAATCGGCGCTGGAGCTGAAAGCTTCTCACAGTAGCGAGACAGCCGTACAGGGCCGGGTCGTTTAAATGGTCAGTTCGAAACCATCCTGACCTAAAACAAAACTAAGGGGATTTTTTATGCAACAAAGCCATAACCGGGTGATCTTTATCACCACCACGGCGGTGATTGCCGCCTTGTACACAGCGCTGACCATTTGCCTGGCACCCATATCCTTTGGCCTGGTGCAATGCCGGGTGTCGGAGTTGCTCACCATCCTGGCCGCCTATACGCCGGCCGCCGTACCGGGGCTGATTGTGGGCTGTATGCTGTCCAATCTCATCGGCCTGACCATGGGCAGCAACATCGCCGGTGCGCTGGATATCCTGCTGGGCACGTTGGCCACCGGTGTGGCCGCCTGGCTTTCCTGGCGGTGGCGTGGCCGCCGTACGCTGGGTCTGCCGGTATTGTCCACTCTGCCGCCGGTGGTGACCAATGCCCTCATCGTGGGCACAGAACTGGCGCTGGTGTCCCCGGTGTTCACCCTGCAGGTGTGGAGCATCCAGGTAGGACTGGTGGCGGCCGGTCAAGCGGTGGCTTGTATCGGCGGCGGCCTTCTGCTGGCCAAGGTGCTGGAAAAAACCGGCGCCCACCGGATTTTAGACGGTAAAAACCGTACGAACGGTTGAATTAGAAGTAAAATATACTATTTGTATATGAAAATAGGAGCAATTCCATGAAACAAACCCTACGTTATTATGGCCCGGTGGCGCTGGTGCTGGCGGTAATTCTGCTGGTATCTATGGGGCTGACCCTGTTTGCGGGCACCCACCGGGCGGTGGATGACCGTCCCCGGGCGGTGACCACCGTGTACCCCCTGTACGTGGCGGCCAAGGCGGTCATCGGGGATACCGACGGGGTGGTGCTGGGGCGGCTGTCCGGCAGTGCCGACGGTTGCCTGCATGACTACCAGCTGTCCCCGGCAGACCGCATCGCCTTACAGCAGGCAGACCTGCTTCTGCTCAACGGGGCAGGTGCCGAGGTGTTTTTGGATGACCTGCTGCCCACGTTGGAGGCTACGGTGGTGGATACCGGAGCCGACGTGGAGCTGCTGTGTGCCTCCGAGGACACCCACGACCATGAGGAGGAGCACCACCACGACCATACCTATAACGAACATATCTGGACAAGCCCCAGCGGCTATGCGGCCCAGGTGGCGGCGGTGACCGAGGCCATGTGCGCCCTCGACCCGGCCCATGCGGCGGCCTATACCGCCAATGGGGCGGCCTATCGCCGGCAGGTGCTGGAGATGGGGGAGAAGCTCCGGCAGGCGGTGGAGAAATTACCCGGCAAGGTGTGTGTCACCTTCCACGATTCTCTGCTGTATTTCGCCCGGGATGTGGGGCTCTCCCCGGCGGTGACCTTGCAGGCCGGAACGGATGCCGGGCTGTCTGCCGCCGACCTGACGACGGCCGGGCAGGTGGTGGCCGAGAATCCGACGGCGCTTCTGCTGTATGACAGCCAGTATGCCGTGCGGTATACGGCGGTGGATAGCCTGGTGCCGGGAGCCCAGGTGCTGGCCATCGATACCGCTGTTACCGGCGAGGGCAACGCCACCGACTGGCTGGCGGCGATGGAGCGAAATTTGAGGCTGTTGGAAAAACTAACGGAGGAAACGCCATGAGTACCTGTGGCTTGCATTGTTTAAAAATCAATCACATCACCGTGCGTGTGGGCGGTCAGCCGCTGGTGGAGGACGTAAGCCTCCACGCCCACTGCGGCGAGATTACGGCGTTTATCGGGCGCAACGGTGCCGGTAAGAGCACCCTGTTCAAGGCCATCCTGGGAGAGCTGTCCCATGAGGGCGAGGTGGTGTTTTCCGGCCATGACGGTATCCCGGCGAAGAAAAAGCCCCGGATCGGCTATGTGCCCCAGAGCCTGAATATCGACCCGGGTACACCGGCCACGGTGCTGGATCTGGCGGTGACCTATACCAGCCGCTGGCCGGCATTTCTGCCGATCCCCCGGCGTCTGCGCCGGGAGATAGAAGCCCACTTTGCCAAGTTTAATGCCGCCGGTCTGCTGGATAAGCCTGCCGGGCGGCTGTCGGGGGGAGAATTACAGCGTGTGCTGCTGGCCATCGCTACCCGGCCCCATCCGGATATGCTGATTCTGGACGAGCCGGTGTCCGGGGTGGACGAGTCCGGTCTCCAGCAGGTGTATGCCCTGTTGGAGCAGCTGCGGCTGGAGGATATGGTGATTTTGCTCATTTCCCACGACCTGCAGTATGTCCGCCGGCATGCCGACCGGGTGGTGCTGTTGGACCGCAAGGTGCTGGCTAAGGGGTCTCCGGCCGATGTGTTCGCCTCCGAGGCGTTCCGCACAGCCTTCCCGATGGGAGGTGACCGCCATGAGTGAGCTGTTTTCCTGGTGGCAGTATGAGTTTATGCGTGTGGCTCTGGGGGCGGTGGTGCTGTTGGTGCCACTGCTGGCGCTGTTGGGCACGCTGGTGGTGAATAACCGGATGTCCTTTTTCTCGGATGCGCTGGGGCATTCTGCCCTCACCGGTGTGGCCATCGGCGTGGTGGCCGGGGTCAGCGATTACCGCTGGGTGATGCTGGTCTTTGCGGTGGTGTTTGCTCTGCTGATGAACCGCATCCGCCGGTCCCGGTTGGCTTCTACCGATACGGTCATCGGGGTGTTCTCCTCGGTGGGGGTGGCGTTGGGCCTTACGCTGTTGTCCCGTAACGGCAATCTGGCTAACTACCAGAGCCTGCTGGTGGGGGATGTGCTGAGCATCACCCGAGGCGAGCTGTGGCTGTTGGCGGTAGCCTTGATGGGCACGGTGGCGGTGTGGCTGGTGTGCTTCAACGGCTTCCACGCCGTGTCGGTCAGCCCCTCCATCGCCCGGAGCAAGGGCATCCCGGTGGGACTGATGGATAACCTGTTTGTGGTGTTGGTGGCGGTGGTGGTGATGCTGGCCATCCGCTGGGTGGGGCTTCTGCTCATCAACGCCATGCTGATTCTGCCGGCGGCCGCCTCCCGGAATGTGGCCCGGAGCATGCGCTCCTTCCACGTGCTGGCGGTGGTGTTCGGCTTGTTCGCCGGCGTGCTGGGGCTGACGCTGTCCTACTATAACGGGGTGGCCACCGGGCCCACCATCATTCTGGTGCTGGCGGCGGTGTTCTTCGGCACCTTCCTGTTGCGAAAACGGTAAAAAAAAAGGAAAACGTCTCGAAAGAGGCGTTTTCCTTTTTTGGCTTATTTCACACAGATAAACTGTGTTTGCGGAAAGCGTGCTACCGTTTCCTCCGGGAAGCGGTAATCGCTGATGATTCCCTCCACCTGCCCAAAATCAAACAACCGCACCTCTGTGGCGGCGTCCAACTTATCGTGGTCGGCAAGGAAAAACCGTTGTGTGGCGCCGGCGGCCATGGCCTTGTGTAGTAGGCGATAGGGAGAACGGATGCCACAGCCGATGACCCCATCGGCCGTAAAGCCGCCGGTGGAAAAGAATAATTTATCTGCCCGGTAACCGGAAGCCTGCCGGACGGTCTCGGCATCACACACCATGCTGGGAGGCTCGGCTATGCGCCCCCCGAGGCAGAGGACGTCCACCCCTTCGCCGCTGAGGAACTCCACCAGCGCCAGGTTGTTGGTGATGACCGTCAGCCCTTCGATGTCGGTCAGATGAGGGGCCATGCTTTGGGTGGTGGTCGTACCGTCAATGAACACGGTGTCCCCCGGCTGTATCAGGGCGGCGGCCGCCTGGCCGATGAGCCGCTTTTCCGTTTTCATTTTGTGGTAGCGGAAGGGGAGCTTGACGCTGTGTGGGTCAGCCAGCTCGGCACCGCCGTAGCTGCGCCGGACAAGGCCCTGCCGGGAGAGAGCGTTGAGGTCCCGGTTGATGGTGGCGGTGCTGTAATGAAGCTGTCGGGTCAGATAGGCCACGGTGACGTAGCCCTCCTTCCGCAGAATGTCCATAATCGCGTCCTGTCGCACTTGCTGATACATAACAGCCCCTCCTGGATGAGAAATGTTGAGAAATTTGCAATTTTTCTGCCGATATTGAAAAACTTTGCGAATTATACTACAATTTTACCGCAATATGTAGAAATGTCAAGGGGAAAGGAGACGAAGTCGGCATGAAAGACCTGACCAGCGGCAACCTGTATAAAAATTTCATCCTGTTTGCCGTACCGTTGGTGCTGGCCGGCCTGTTTTCGCAGGCGTATGGGCTGGTGGATACCATGATTGCCGGCCAATATCTGGGGGCGGAGGGCTTGGCGGCCATTGGCGCCACCGCCCAGGCGGTGTCTCTGCTTTCCTCCCTCTTCTGGGGTTTTTCCGCCGGCTATGGGGTGTATATCGGCGGCTTGTTCGGGGCTCGGCAGTATAGCCGGATTCGCCGGGAGCTGGCTACGGTTATCCCGGCCCTGATGCTGGTGGAGCTGGCGGTGGGTCTGCTGACGGTGGTGTTTCACCGGCCGCTGTTGTCCCTGTTGCAGGTGGACCCGGCGGTGCGGCAGGAGGCCGGGCTGTATTTTTGCATTTACATGGGTGGCTTGTTTCTGATTTTGCAGAACAACACCTTTCTGGCGGTGTTCAACGCCCTTGGCAGCAGTGGCTTTCCCTTCGGGATGTCGGTGGTGGCGGCGGTGCTGAATGTTGGCGGCAACCTGCTGAGTGTCACCGTGCTGGATTGGGGCGTGGCCGGTGTGGCGGTCTCCTCGGTGTTTGCCGCCTTGGTGGTGAATGTGGGGTATCTGCTGAAACTGCGCGGCTATTTCCGGGAGATGGGGGTGGCTGGCGAGCCGTTGCGCCCGGCGTGGGACAGCCTGCGCCGCTGTTTTGGGTACGGCGCCCCGGTGGCACTACAGCAGACCGCCATGTACGTGGCCGGGTTTGTCATCTCGCCGCTGATTAATGGGCTGGGGGCTTCCGCCTCAGCCAGCTACACGGTGGTGATGCGGCTGTATGAGATCAACGCCGCCATCTACCAGAACTCTGCCAAAACCGTGAGCAATTACGCCGCTCAGTGCGTGGGTGCCGGAAAATATGCCGGCCTGCGCCGGGGGCTGGGGGTTGGATTTTTGCAGGGGGTGGTGTTCGTGTTGCCCACCCTGCTGATTTGTTGCCTGTGCGCCCGGCCGATTTGCGCCCTGTTCTTCCCGGAAGGCTTTGTAGGGGAGGCCATGACCTATGCGGTGCGGTTTGCCCGGCTGTATCTGCCGCTGGTGGTGTTCAATGTGGTGAACAACCTGTTCCACGCCTTTTTCCGGGGTGTGGCGGCCATGCGGTGGCTGGTGATTGCCACGGTGTACGCTTCGGTTTTGCGGATTGTTGCCAGCCTGGTGCTCATCCCCTTGTGGGGCATGGATGGCCTGTTTGCCGGGTGGGTGTTCTCCTGGGTCGGTGAGGTGGCCCTGGTGCTGCTGGTATACGGCCTTTTGTTTTCTTCCCCCGAAAAGCTGGCTCGGCGTTTGTGCCGGATTACCCGGCACATTGGCCGCTGATCCCTTGAAAATCCGCAAATCCGGTAAAATCTTCCACTTTTCAGCAAAAAAACCGGCAAAATTTCGGTTTGTTTTTGCCTTGTCAAGGCTAGTCCATAGGTGTAAAATAGGGAAAAAGCAAAAGGAGCGAGAAACATGGGAAAAGGGAAAGCGTTTTTGGAACGCAAAAACATCCGTCCGTCTGCTAAGCTGTATTTTGTGGATGCCATGGGGAGTATGGCGCTGGGTCTGTTCGCCACCCTGCTCATCGGCACGATTTTTGAGACGCTGGGGCAATATACCGGCTGGGCACTGCTCACCGAGATTGCCGGGTATGCCAAGAGCTGTACCGGTGCGGCGCTGGGCGTGGCCATCGGCTACACCCTTAAGGCGCCGCCGCTGGTGCTGTTGTCCGGTGCCGTAGCCGGTATGATTGGTAACGGCCTGGGAGCCACCTTTATGCTGGGCGGCGTGGAGAAAGCCCTGACCGCCGGCCCTGCCGGAGCGTTTATTGTGGCCATCATTGCCATCGAGCTGGGCAAGGTGGTGTCCAAGGAGACCCCGGTGGACATCCTGGTGACCCCGGTGACCACCATCCTGTCGGCTATGCTGGTGGCCAAGGCCGTGTGTCCGGCCATCTCCTGGGCGATGTATTGGCTGGGTAGCTTTGTCAACACCGCCACCGAGATGCAGCCCCTGCTGATGGGTGTGCTGGTGAGCGTGGTGGTGGGTATCATCCTGACCCTGCCCATCAGCTCGGCGGCCATCTGCGCCATGATTGGTATTTCCGGGTTGGCCGGCGGTGCGGCCACCGCCGGTTGCTGCGCCCAGATGATCGGCTTCGCCGTCATCAGCTTCCGGGAGAATAAGTGGAGTGGTCTGGTGGCCCAGGGTCTGGGCACCTCCATGTTGCAGATGGGCAACATCATCCGCAACCCCCGGGTGTGGATCCCGGCTACGCTGGCCTCCGCCATCACCGGCCCCCTGTCCACCCTGGTATTCCGGCTGGAGTGCACCGGCGTGTCCGCCGGCATGGGCACCTGCGGCCTGGTGGGCCCCTTGGGCATCCTGAAGGATATGGGCGCTTCGGCCAACACCTGGCTGGGTATTGCGGTGGTGTGCCTTGTTGCCCCGGCAGTGCTGTCCCTGGTGTTCTCGGAGATCCTGCGGAAGATTGGCTGGATTAAGGAAAATGACCTGAAATTGGAGCTGTAACCTAAAAGGCTGTGCCTGCGCTGTCAGGCACAGCCTTTTTAATGCAAAAATTCACAGAATGTATTTACATTTGCGTTCTTTTTTGTTATAGTAATAAGGTATGTAATCATAAACAGCAGAGGAGAAGGATTTATGGATGCACAAACCTGCTTAAAAGCGATTCGTGATAATATGCAAAAAGTGATGGTGGGTAAAGATAATACCATCGACCTGTTGCTGGTGGCGCTGATTTGCTCCGGCCATGTGCTTATCGAGGACCTGCCCGGTTTGGGCAAGACGACGTTGGTATCCGCCCTGGCAGATTCCCTGGGGTGCGCCTTCCAGCGCATCCAGTTCACCCCGGATGTGTTGCCCTCCGATATCACCGGCTACAACACCCTCAACCTCCAGACCGGGGAGCAGGTGTTCCACCCGGGCAGCATCCACCACCAGATCGTGCTGGGGGATGAGATCAACCGTGCCAGCCCCAAGACCCAGTCCTCTCTGCTGGAAGCGATGCAGGAGCACCAGGTGACGGTGGATGGCGTGACCTACAAACTGCCCCGGCCCTTTATGGTGCTGGCTACCCAGAACCCGGTGGATATGGCGGGTACATACCCTCTGCCGGAGGCGCAGATGGACCGTTTCCTCATGCAGATCTCCATGGGCTACCCCACTCCCGAGGAGGAGGTAGCCATCGTCAACCGCCGCCGGTCGGTGACTTCCGGCACCCAGCTGCAGCCGGTGGCCACGGCGGAGGACATCCTGGCTATGCAGGAGCAGTTGCCGGAGGTACACGTGGAGCCGGAACTGGTGGAGTACATTGTGGGTATCGTGAATGAGACCCGCCGCTGGGATGGCGTACTGACCGGCTGTTCCCCCCGTGGCTCCATCGCTCTGATGCAGGCCTCCTGTGCTCTGGCCATGCTCCGGGGGCGGATGTTCGTCCTGCCGGATGACATCAAGGAGATGGCGGTACACGTACTGCCCCACCGGATGATTATGAAGAACCGTTCCGGTGCCGCCGGCACCACCGCTCTGGATGCAGTGCGAGAGATTTTGGCCACCCTCCGTGTGCCGAAGGTAAAAGGCTGAGCCAGCGAAAGGACTTTTCTGTTATGACCGTACGTGGAATCATTTGTACAGTGATAGAGACTGTGTTGCTGGTGCTGGCGCTGGGCTCGGGCTACCGGGAGCTGATCGTGGTGGCCTTTTGCCTGGGCGTGTTTATGGCCCTGTCCCTGCTCTCTATGCTGCTTGTGATACTTACTGCCCGTGCCGGGAGTTCGCTGAGCCTTACGGAGGTACAGCGCCGGGACGAGGTGGCGTATATGCTGACCATCAGCGGCATTGTGCTGTTGCCGGTGACAGGGTATCTGGCCATCACCGCACCGGGCATCGATCCGCAGGATAAAAAGGCCCGCCAACAGCGAGCCTTTTTGTTGCTGCCCACCTTCCGGGGGCGGCAGATGGCGCTGACTCTGCCCTGTACCCACATGGGTCTGTGGCCGGTGGGCCCTGTTTACCTGCGGTATGAGGATCTGTTCGGCCTGTTCCGCTTCAGCCTGACCAAAAGCCGCCTGACCCACCAGCTGACGGTGTACCCCCGGATTCATGACCTGGGGGAGGACCGGGAGAAGGCCGTTGCCGCCGGTTTTTCCGAGTCTCAGGTGCGTAGTGCCTCCAGCGGCGAAAATCTGGGAGATACCCGGCAGTATCAGCCGGGGGACGCCCTCAAGCGCATCCACTGGAAGCTGAGCGCCCGTACCCGGGAGCTGTATACCCGGGAGTTCGAGATGCAGGAAAACGCCCAGGTGCTGGTGGTCATGGATATGCAGTGCCGTAGTGAGGATACACGCTCTACGCTGGATATTGCGGCGGAGACGGTGCTGTCTGTGCTGGCCCATTTTACAGAGGCTGGCAAGGCCGTCCGTCTGTTGCCTGTGCGTAGCTATGGCCGATCTGTGTTGACCGAAAGCCGTGTGGCCTCCGAGCCGGAATTGCAGGAGGTGCAGGCAAAGCTGCTCAGCGTGGCCCTGCACCACACCCAGGAGCCCCTGGAGGTGTGGGAGCTCCGGGATGCCGGATTTACCACCGTGGGTACGGTGTTTGTGGTGACAGATCATCCCTCGCCCAGTCTGATTAGTGCGCTGGACGCGCAGGTGTCTGCTGGGCAGGCCGTGGTGTGCCTTGTCCCCTGTGTGGGAATGGAGCCGCCGGAGCATAGTGGTGGCCAGGTGCAGACCGTGGTGCTGAACACGCCGGAGGAAATCGGCGAGAAGGTGGGTGGTTGTTTATGAAAACCGTAACACCCCCCTCCGTAAAATCCGCAAAAGAAACCTGGATAGAACTATTGCTGGACGTGCTGTGTAGCTGGATGCTGGCGGTCAGCGTCTGTCTGCTGGTGGATGTGCAGTTCCCCACCATCGCCGGCACGCCGGCAATTCTTTGGCACACCGCCCTGGTGACGGTGGTGCTGGCCCTGCTCACCCGCAAATGGTGGCTGTTGCCGGCGACGGTAGGCGGCGGGGCGCTGGTGGCCTTTTTTTGGCTACTCCCCTGGGAGGAGCTGACCGCCAAGTTGACGGTGGTCAAGGAATTCTTTGCCTGGTGGTTTTCCAACCTGCCGCTGGATTCCCCCTGGTACACCCCGGAGACCATGCACATTCTCCACTGGCTCATCCATCTCGCCGTGTCCGTGGGCGTGTTTGCGCTGTTGCGGCTGGTGCGGCGTAGCTGGCCGCTGGTGCTGGTGGGCGGCCTGTTGCAGGCGTTTATTTTCCTGTTCGCCAATGCCAGCAACACCACCCTGTCGTTGAGCTTTTATCTGGTGTCGGTGTTCCCCCTGCTGGTGCGTGACCGGTACAGCGGCCGGCGGATGTTCTCCCGCCGCACCCGGTACCAGTCTATGGCCGCCCCCCGCTGGTCGGTGTCCCTGCTGTCCGGGGTGCTGTGTGCCGCTGTGGCGGTGGGCATGGTGATGCTGTTGCCGGGGGATACCTCCGGGATACGCCTGCGGTTCTGCTCCGATGCGGTGGCGGATCTGCAGACGGTGTCGGAATGGTACACCGATGACCAGCGGAGCAATACCGAAATTACGTTGGAAAGCCTGGGCCTCCAGCCCTATCGCTACCGTCTGGGCGGCGACCTGGTGTTGCCGGAGAGCAAGGTGCTGGCGGTTACCGACCTGAAGGAGGAGACCCTGCTGAAGGTCACTACCTTCGACACCTTTACCGGCAAGAAGTGGACAAACAGCTTTGAGAAGGGGTATCGTCTGGATGCCCACTGGCCGACGGAGCAGGCGCAGTATCTCAACAGTCTGTCTGCTCAGAATGACCGGTGGGCGAAATTTACCGATCTGCTCCTGCCCCGCAAGAGCATCACGGTGACCCTGACCGAGCCGGCCTATTTCTTGCCTGTTCGGGGGCAGGTGATGGGCCTGACCGAGCATACCCCCAGCAAGAATGCCCTGTCCTTTAATGCCCGGGGTGACCTGCTGACCTATACCTATCCCCAGAAGGCCGGCTATTCCTATACAATGGAGGTGCTGGACCCCGACCTGAGCAACTATCTGCCGGAGCCCGCCTATGACGCCTTTACGGTGCTGGTCATGTCCGACCGGGACCCCCTGATGGCGGATAATGCGTTCTATAACCACTATGTGGCTCTGCCGGGGAACCTGTCGGAGGATGTGCGCCAGCGCAGCTACGATGTTACCGACGGCGTGGCGGTCAAGCTGGAGGCCGTGCTGATGCTCAGTCGGTATTTCAGCCTGAAGGATGGGTATATTTATGATGAAAACCCCGGCATGACCGGGTATAATGACAACGTGGTGGACCAGCTCCTGCGGACGAAAAAAGGCTACTGTGTCCACTATGCCACCGCCATGGCCATGATGACCCGGGCTATGGGTGTGCCTACCCGCCTGGCCGCCGGCTACAAGACGGTGGAGCAGGAGGGGGTGCAGGTGGTGGATGCCGCCTCCCCCTACGTGTGGGTAGAATGTTATTTTGATAATGTGGGCTGGCTGTCCTTCGACCCCACCCCGGGCGAGGGCTTTAACAAGCCGAAGGAGGATAAGCCCCAGCTGGAGCCGCCACCCCCCACCGACCCGCCGGAGCCGGAGGAATTGCCGGAGAAGCCGGAAGAGCCTTTCGAGAAGCTGGATATGCCGGTGTATTTTGAGTGGGTATTGCCCTACCTATGGCTGATTCCGGTGATTCTGCTGATTATCCGTGGCTGTGTGGCCCCCCGGTTCTACCGGCTGTCCGGCGTGCGGCGGCGGTATAAGAGCACCCGTCGGCAGGCGGAGCATTACTACCAGGATATTCTGCGCCAGCTCCGTTGTCTGGGGTATCCCCTGGGCAGGGGCGAGACCCTGTCGGAGCTGTTGGCCCGGTTTGGCGACGGGCAGTCGCCGGAGACGGCATAACGTATGGCGGATGCTCTGCGGCCGGTAGAGGCGATGCACTACGGTGACGGCGAGCCCACCTCTGAACAGGTGGAGGCCTTGTCCGTGTTGCGTACGGCGCTGGAGTTTGCTGTCCGGCGGCGGATGAATGGGGTTGTGTATGTGCTGTGGCGGCGGGTGCTGCTGCCCCGGTTCAGCTTCCGGACCTACCGGTACGCATGACCCCGATATTTGGAAAAAGGAGAATGGGATGATGGAACAAGCAAACAGCTTACAGACCCGCCGGATGCCCGGATGGGCGGCGGCCGTGGTATTTTCCGGCCTGCTGGTGGCCGCCATGGTGGTGATGGCTGTCCGGGCGATGTCGGTGCTGACGGAGGCGGCTCTTCTACAGAAGGCCATGTACGTGCTGTGCAGTAGCCTGGTACTGGCCGGGGTGGGCACCTTCGCCCTCTCGGCATGGTATGGGCAGGAGAGCAAGTCCACCCGATGGACCTGCCCTCTGGCGGCGGCCGGACTGAGCCTGGCGCTGTATTTTGTAGCCTATTGCTTCCTGGGTGTGTGGCCCATCGGCCCCAAGTCGGTGATGGTGGTGGATATGCACCACCAGTATGCCCCCCTGCTCAGTGAGCTGCGGGATATGTTGCTCAACGGCAGAGGCTTTACCTATTCCTTCCACGTGGGTCTGGGGGGGAACTTTATCCCCACCTTCGCCTATTATCTGGCCAGCCCGCTGAATTTCCTGTTGTTGCTGTTCCCGGAAAATCTGCTCACCGAAGGCATTTTGGTCATCACCCTGCTGAAGGGGGCCGCTACGGCCGCCGCCTTTGCGGCCTGTGCCCAGTATATCACCGGCCGCCGGAGCACGGCGGCGGTACTGTGCGGCGTGCTGTATTCCCTGTCGGGGTATATGCTGGCCTATTCCTGGAATATTATGTGGTTGGACGTGGTGGCGCTTCTGCCGCTGGTGGTGCTGTGCATGGAGCGTATGCTCCGCCACGGCAAGCCGGTGGCATACATCCTCGCCCTGGCGCTGGCCCTGTTTGTGAATTACTACATCGGCTTTATGCTGTGCGTGTTCCTGGTGCTGTATATGCTGGTGTGGCTTCTGCGCCAGCCCCGCACCGGCAAGGAGCTGTTTGTGGGCTGTTTCCGGTTCGGTATCGGCAGTCTGCTGGCCGGCGGTCTGGCCGCCGCCCTGCTGGTGCCCACCGCCCTGGCCCTGGGACGCACCTCTGCCGCCGGTGGGGAGCTGGGGGATTTCACCAGCAATTTCCCGCTGTTTGACCTGGTGGGACGGATGCTGTTCGGTGCCAGCCCCACCATCCGGTCGGGCAACCTGCCCAACCTGTATTGCGGTCTGCCGGCGGTACTGCTGTTGCCGCTGTATCTGGCTAACCGGGGGATTTCCCTGCGCCGGCGTCTGTGCTATGCCGGCCTGCTGACCGTTCTGCTGTTCAGCTGTACGCTGACCCAGATTGACCTGCTGTGGCACGGCCTGCACGCCCCCAACGACCTGCCTTACCGCTTCTCCTTCCTGGTGTGCTTTGTGGTGCTGCTGATGGCGGCTCAGGTACTCACCGCTCCGGTGACTCCTTCGGCCAAGCAGGTGATGGCCTCGCTTGGCGGCTGTGCCGCTTACCTGGTGCTGTGGGAGCGTATTGACCCGGATAGCGCCCCCTCGGCCACGATTTTGTATACCAACCTTATATTGTTGGCGCTGTATGGGGCGGTGCTGTTAGCCGGCGCCCTGCGGCGCATCCCCCGGCAGATGGCCACCCGGCTGTTGCTGGCGGTGGTGTGCATCGAGCTGGTCATTGGTGCCGGCAATACGCTGGAGATGGTGGACAGCAACGAATATTACACCAACCATAGCAACTATGTGGATAACGAGGCTACCGCCGCCGATGCGGAGGCGGTGCGGCAGGTGCAGGCGCTTATCAAAGAGGAATTGGGTGAGGACTTCTGCCGGATGGAGTACCTGCCCCGGGATACCTGCATGGACCCCTGCCTGCATCACTATGCCGGCCTGACCACCTTCGCCTCCAGCAACCCCTATCAGACCACCCTGTTCATGGGCGACCTGGGCTATGCCATCAACGGCGTGAACAGCTACCTGTACCACAGCTTTGTGCCGGCGGTGGATTCTCTGTTCGGCATCCGCTATGTGGTGCTGGAGAGCAACATTGCCAACCATCCCCAGCTGGAGCAGGTGTCGAAGGTGACGGTAGGGGGGCAGACCCGGTACATCTACCGCAACAGCCTGGCCCTGCCTCTGGGGTATATGGCGGACGAAAATGTGGGAGACTACCGGGGGCTGAAATATGACCCCTTCGGCAGTCAGGAGCAGTTATACGCCGACCTGCTGGGGGAGTGGAATCTCCTGTACGAGCAGATGCAACTGGAGGCGCTGACCGAGGGCGCCTCCCTCAATAGCGACACCGCCTTCTATGTCCCCGGCAGTGAGGATGAAGAAGAATTCTCGGCCACCGTGGAGCAGGATGGGCAGTATTTTGCCTTTGTGGACTGCCGGGCGGCGGATGAGCTGACCGTGCTGACCTCCACCGCCGACGGCCAGCCCCAGAACACTTGGAATGTGGTACACCACGAGCCGTATATTATTGATATGGGCACCCTCACCGCCGGACAGACGGTGCAGGTGTGGGTGAAGAGCGACACCGCCGCCACCGGAAACATCTATCTGATGCGGCTGAACGCCGAGGTGATGGAGCAGAGCCTGGCCTCCCTGCGCGAGGGTGGGCTGACGGTCACCTCCATGAGCGATACCTGCATCGAGGGTACGCTGACGGCGAAGGAAGACGGAGCGCTGGTGCTGACCGTTCCCTATGACAAGGGCTGGACGGTGACGGTGGACGGCCAACCGGTGGAGACATTCCCCCTGGCGCAGACCTTGGATGGCACCGACGGCGCTCTACTATGTGCCAAGGTGCCGGCTGGCAACCATACGGTGGAGCTGACCTACCGTGCCCCCGGCCAGATGCTGGGTCTCCTGATCAGCCTTGGTAGCCTGCTGGTGGTGGTACTGCTGTGGTTTATCCCGGCCCTGCGGCGGCAAAAAGCCCATGCCCGGTTGATGCAGGCCCGTATCCGGGAGCTGTCTGCACAGTCGACCGAGCCGGGGGCGCCGGTACTGGCCGCTGACCTGCCCGACTCGCTGGAGGAACTGCTGGAGCCGGCAGAGGCTATGCCCGAAGGCGGGATGGACCCGGTAGAGCCGGCAGAACCGGCCGAACCGGAGACGCCTGCGGAGGAATAAGTTTAAAAAAGCGTCCCGGCGGCTGGTACACAGAGCTTCCGGGACGGTTTTCCCTATACCGACGAAAGGAGGATGGCCGATGAAACGGCTTGCTTGTCTGTTGGTTGCCTGCATGCTACTGTGCGGCCTGTTTGGCGGCTGTGGCGATGACGGTACCGGAAAGGGCTTCCGGCTACCGCTGGCGGCGGAGCCGGCCCAGCTTGACCCCCAGATGGCGACAGATTCAGCGGCCATCACGGTGGTGACCGCCTTGTTTGAGGGGCTGACCCGGCTGGACAGCACCGGCCAGGCAGTCCCCGGCGCCGCCGATTGGACGGTGTCGGCAGACGGGCTAACCTATACCTTCACCCTGAAAGAGAGCTACTGGAGCACCCTGAAGCTTCGGGGCACAGAGACCCCATGGGATGACCCGGTGCAGGTGGTGGCAGACGATTTCGTCTACGGTCTGCAAAGGGCACTTTCCCCGGAGACCGGGGCCCCGGCGGCAAAGAAGCTGTACGCCATCGCCGGCGCCCGGGCGGTGCACGAGGGCAAACAGCCGGTGGACACCCTGGGGGTACAGGCGGTGAGCGATACAGTGCTCACCATCACCCTTACCGCCCCGGACGAGGATTTCCCGGCGGTGCTGGCTACCCCGGTGTGTATGCCCTGTAGCCGGGCGTTTTTCGCCTACACGGGCGGCCGCTATGGGCTGGAGGAGGAGTATCTGATCTCCAACGGCGCCTTTTGGCTGACAGCCTGGAATCACGATGCCTCTTTATTACTATATAAGAATGAGCAGTATCATGCCGCCGATGCCATCGCCCCGGAGGCGGTGCGGTTTGTTATTAATGCGGAGGAGACCGCCTCGGCGCTGGGCACCGGCGCCCTGGATGTGGCGGCCTTGCTTCCGGAGCAGGTAACCCCGGCCAGGGCGGCCGGGGCCACGGTGGTGGAGCTGGAGGATACTCTGCGTAGCCTGTGGTTTAACGCCTCTGCCGACCCCCTGTCCGTGCCGGCCATCCGGCAGGCGCTACGAGACAGCGTGGAGTGGGGGACGGTGTATACCTATCTGGAAAAGGCGGGGGAGACCCCGGCGGTGGGGTATATTCCCCCGGCGGCGGTAGTGACCGGGAACGAGGTGTACCGCACTCCGGAGAATCAGCGTCCCTTTACCACCCGGGTGGAGCAGGCGCAGGCCGCCCTGCGGCAGGGCCTGGCGGTGCTGTACCCGGATAAGGACAACCCCAAGCTGCCCACCGTCACGGTGGTGGCCGCTGACGATGATGTCAGTGCCAATCTGGCCCGGTATATCATCCAGTCCTGGCAGAAGAACCTGAAACTGTCCGTCACGCTGGTGACGGTGCCGGCGGCCCAGCTGAATAAGGGGATGGCCGACGGTTTTTATCCCGGGGCGGAGGCGGTCATCTACACCCACACCCCCACCGGCCTGACCGGAGCAGAAAATCTGTCTCTGTTTGCCACCGGCGGCGTGGGCAACCGGGGCGGCTTTACCAGCAAGGCGGTGGATACCGCTGTCACCGCCGCCCTGCGCGGCGGCCGGAGCGAGCTGGAGGCGTTGGAGAGCCTGCTATGGGAGCAGTGTCCCACCCTGCCTCTGAGCTATCCCAAGCGGTATTACGGTATCGCCCCCGGTGTGGAGGGGGTCACCGTGCGCCCCTTCGGTGGCGGTGTATATGGCTCGCCGCTGGCGTTTTATGAAGCGAAAAAATGGGATTAGGAAATGGAAAGACCGACAAGAAAGCCCATCCGGCTGACAGAATACGATTATAGTAGCAGTGGTGTCTATTTTATTACCCTGTGCACAAAGGATAGACAATGTCTGTTTTGGTCGCCCCTACGGTATCAACCGTCATTCAGCAGTATAAAGGGGTGGTTACCAAGCGGTTGGGAGTATCTGTTTGGCAGAAGTCCTTTTATGACCATGTTGTGCGGAACAAGACGGACTATGCGGAGATTTGGGCGTATATTCAGCACAATCCGCAGCGATGGAAAGACGATCGGCTTTACTCTACTATATGAGAAAATCGGCACGAACGACACACGCCCCGACAGACTTGTTTCTGTCGGGGCGGATTTGTTATGTGGGCGTTTACGGTGCTTCCGACGGTTTCCCATCCTCCTGCACCAGCTCCCGCAGGGCGTCCATGCGGCGGTCCAGCTCAGCACTGAGCTCGGCGCAGAATTTCAGCTCCTTGGCCATATCCTCGGTGAACTGGAAATCCTTTTTGTACCGGAGCTGGTGCTCCAGGCTGGCCCAGAAATCCATGGCGATGGTGCGCAGTTGGATTTCCACACGCATGATGCGCTTTTCGTGGGCGAGGAAGATGGGCACCGCTACGATGAGGTGCAGACTGCGGTAGCCGTTCTCCTTGGGGTAGGCGATGTAGTCTTTTTTGGCAATGAGGGTGATGTCATCCTGGCTGAGCAGGGCCTTTGCCAGCATGTATACATCCTCCGGGAAGGAGCAAACCACCCGGACGCCGGCCACATCGCTCAGGTGTTCCTCAATGTTATCGATGGTGGGGGGCACCCCCAGCCGTTTCAGCTTTTCCTGAATGCTGGGCAGCTTTTTCAGCCGGGTCTTGATGCCGCTGATGGGGTTGCGGTCGTACCGGAGGGAGAATTCCTCGTTGAGTACATTCAGCTTGGTCTCCACCTCCATCATCGCACAGCGATAATAGGCCATCAGCTTGTTGTATTTGTGCATTTTCTCCTGGGCTTCCTCCGCCAGTTCCTCGGTGAAGAGGGCAGATAGCTGTTGCTCCAGGCTGTGTTTATTTTCCATCATAGCTCACCACGGCGTCCACATCATAGCCGGCCAGCGTTTCCCGGCCGTTGAGGCCTTTCAGTTCCAGCAGGAACAGGATTTTGACCACTTCACCGCCCAGCTGTTCCACCAACTGGGTGGCCGCCTTGACGGTGCCGCCGGTGGCAATGAGGTCGTCAATAATAACCACCCGCTGTCCCGGCTTGATGGCATCGGTGTGCATTTCGATGGTGGCCGTGCCGTATTCCAGCGCATACTCTTGCCGGATGACCTGGCAGGGGAGCTTACCGGCCTTGCGCACCAGGGCGAAGGGCTTGTGCAGGTTGTAGGCCAGCGGCATACCGAAGATAAAGCCCCGACTCTCGGCGCCAACCAGCACGTCGAAGTCCACGCCCTCCAGCTTTTTCTGCAGCTCGTCAATGGCCAGTTGCAGGCCGTCAGCATCCTGCAGGACACTGGTCACGTCCCGGAACATAATGCCCGGCTCGGGGAAATCCGGGATGGTGCGTATGTAATCTTTTACGGTTTTCATTATTATCGCTCCTTTTGGGATTGCTTCGCTTCTATTGTAGCAAATTTCGGGAAAAAGTAAAGGAATAAATGATGAATTTTTTACCGCAGGGGTATTTTTGGGGAAAAATCGGGAAGAATTTGCCTGTCAGCTGGGATTTTCTGCAATTCGTACTTGACTTTTTGATTTTGGTTGGCTATAATAGGTTAGCGCAATTCCGCATGATCCATTAGCTCAGTCGGTAGAGCACCTGACTTTTAATCAGGGTGTCCGGGGTTCGAATCCCCGATGGATCACCAAAAAAAGAGCCTCACCCACCGGGTGAGGCTCTTTTTTTGGCGTTCTGTCCGGGTAAGCCCGACTTCGGCGCGACAGCGCCGAATGTCGCCGAGTCCCCGATTTACGCAGAGACAGCGAGTTTTGCGGTTTCGCCGGCAGGCGAAATGCGGGGCATATAGCTCCGCAAGCAAAATCTCGACCGACTTCGGCGCGACAGCGCCGAATGTCGCCGAGTCCACCGGAGAAAGCAGGAGCATCCTGTTTTTTTCACTCGATGGGTGAGGCTTTTTTGGCGCTCTGTCCGGGTAAGCCGACTTTAGTCATCGGCATGTTGCGCCAAACATCAGATCGTGCCGGTAACGGTCAGGGTCGCTACACCGGGGGTCAAGGTATAGACACCGGTGGTAGGATCTTGGGCGATGGTGGCGGCCGGCACAGTGATCTGCCCGGGCAGGGTGGTAAACTCGCCGGTCGTCCCGTTGTAGGTGTAATTTGTTCCCGCCGCCCAGCTTGCCCCGTTAAAGACGACGGTCAACGCAGACAAAATCGGGTCAAAGACATCGGTGATGGATGCATCATCGGTGGCGTCCACGGGGGTGTTGCCGGTGTTCTGGATAACAAAGGTGTAGGTCACCCGGTCGTTATCCACAACCTGTCCGGGAGAGATGGACTTGGAGATGCTCAGTGCCGGCGTGGCGGTGGTCCCCACGGTGGCCGAAGCGGTGATGGGGGCACTCAGCCCGTCACCGGTGACCGTAACGGTGTTTTCGATGGTCCCATCGGCGGCCGGATTAGCAAAGTCGGTCACAGTGGCCTGATATACCAGGACAACATCGCCGTCTGCCGGTACGCTGATGCCGGTAAAGACCAGAGGCGGCCCGACGGTAACGGCCGGGGCGGGCTGGGGCGCACCGTCCGCAAACAGCTGTACCGAGCCGGCCACATACGCCAGAGGATAGACTGTCCCCGTCCCGAAGGGATAGCCCCCCAGATCGTCGGTGACGATCAGCCCGGTCAGCGGCACCGAGCCGGTATTCCGCAGGGACACCACATAGGTGACGGTGCTGCCGGGGGTATAGCCGGCCTCCACCACTGTTTTGGTAGCGGAAAGCACATCCAGAATTTCGCCGTAGGCCACATTAGAGCTGGTGGTGATGCCGTTATACGTGATGGTGGCCTGATTGCTGAAAATTGCCATAAGATTTCCTCCTTTCACACAGATTGACGGAAGACTCCGTCAATCCACTATATGCGCCGGCGGAAGGGAGGGTGCGTCGGGATTCCGCAAAAAAGAAAATGTTTGAAAAAAAGAGTTGACAAACGCCATCATACATGTTATAATGGCCGATGCCGCATGTAACGGGCGCACTATGTGCATAAGTGAGCGTACGCTCCGCCCTGCACAGCGAGTCTAAAGAAAAGGCAGGTACAGCCAATGTACGCTATCATTGAAACCGGCGGCAAGCAGTACAAGGTGCAGAATGGCGACACTCTGTACATTGAAAAGCTGGATGCAGCCGAAGAAGCCTCCGTCACCTTCGACAAGGTGATCGCCCTGCACGACGATGCAGAGCTCAAGGTGGGTGCTCCTTATGTTGAGGGCGCCTCTGTTTCCGCCCATGTGCTGAAGAACGGCAAGGGCAAGAAGATCACCGTCTTCACCTACAAGCCCAAGAAGGGCAGCGCTCGCAAGATGGGTCACCGTCAGCCCTACACCAAGGTGCAGATCGACGCCATCAACGCCTAAGAGATGATTCGGGTACGGTTTACGACGGCTGAAGGGTCGCTCAGCGGCTTTACGGTTTCCGGACACGCCGGTGCCGGTGAATACGGACAGGATATTGTATGCGCTGCGGTTTCCTCCGCCGCCTACATGACCGCCAACACCATCACCGAAATCCTGGGTCTGTCGGCAGACATCGCCGTGGACGAAGGGTATATGTCCCTGCAGGTTACCGGAGCGCTTCCCCCCTGTCAGGCTGTTTTAGCCGGTTTTCGACTTCATATCCAGGCACTGCAACAAGAGTATCCCAAGAGGATACAGCTAATGAATACGGAGGTGTAACCTATGTTAAGATTGAACATCCAGCTGTTCGCCCACAAGAAGGGCGTTGGCTCCACCAAGAACGGCCGTGACTCTGAGTCCAAGCGTCTGGGCGTCAAGCGTGCTGACGGGCAGTTTGTGCTGGCCGGCAACATCCTGGTGCGTCAGCGTGGCACCCACATCCATCCCGGTATGAACGTGGGCATCGGTTCTGACGACACTCTGTTCGCCAAGGCGGACGGCGTGGTGCGGTTCGAGCGTATGGGCAAGGATCGCAAGCGTGTCAGCGTTTACGAGAAGCAGTAATGCGAAATCCCTGCCGTAAAGCGGCAGGGATTTTTCTCTGTCCGGTATAAATCGACCGGAACACCATATCCTATTTTACGAAAGGGGGAGGTTTCCCCATGTTTGTGGACAAGGCTATAATTAAGGTAAAGGCCGGCAACGGCGGCGATGGGGCCGTGTCCTTCCACCGGGAAAAATATGTAGCGGCAGGCGGCCCGGACGGGGGTGACGGCGGCCGGGGCGGCAGTGTTGTTTTCGTGCCGGACGATGGCATGAACACCCTGTCGGATTTCCGCTACCAGCGGAAATATGCCGCCAAGAACGGCGGCAACGGGGCTTCCAACCGGTGCTTTGGCCGTGGCGGCGAGGACTGCGTCATTAAGGTGCCCCGGGGCACCCTCATCTACGATAACCAGACCGGCCGCCTGATGGCGGATATGTCGGGGGACGAGCCTTTTGTGGCGGCGAAGGGTGGCCGTGGCGGCTGGGGTAACAGCCATTTTGCTACCGCAACCCGGCAGGTGCCCCGGTTCTCCAAGCCCGGCGTGCCCGGCGAGGAATACGAACTGCGGCTGGAGCTGAAGCTGTTGGCGGATGTGGGTCTGGTAGGCTTTCCCAACGTGGGTAAATCCACCCTCATCTCGGTGGTCAGCGAGGCCAAGCCGGAGATTGCCAACTATCATTTCACCACCATCACTCCGGTGCTGGGTGTAGTGCGCCCGGTGCCCGGCGTGTCCTACGTGATGGCGGACATTCCCGGCGTCATCGAGGGCGCCAGCGAGGGTGTCGGCCTGGGTCACGCCTTCCTGCGGCACGTGGAGCGTTGCCGCCTGCTGGTACACGTGGTGGATGTGGCCGGCAGTGAGGGCCGTGACCCCATTGCCGATTTCGATACCATCAACGAGGAGCTGGAGAAATTCAACCCCGACCTGGCCTCCCGGCCGATGATCGTGGCCGGCAACAAGTGCGACCTGGCCACCGAGGAGCAGTTGGAAGCCTTCGCCGCCGAGATGGCAAAGCGCGGCTACGAATATTTCCCCATCATGGCCCCCATCGCCCACGGCACCGACGAGCTGACCAAGCGGTGCGGCGCTCTGCTCAGTCAGTTGCCCCCCATCCGCCGGTTTGAGGCGGAGCCGGAGGTACTGCCCACCGTGGAGGAGCTGCGTGACCGGTCGGTGCAGGTGCAGAACCGGGACGGCGTCTTCTTCGTGGAGGCCCAGTGGCTGTTCCGTGTCATGCGGGGGATCCGCTTTGACGACCCCGATGGCCTGCAGTACTTTGAACGTGTCCTGCAGGGCGCCGGCGTGATTGATGCCCTGGTAGCCGCTGGCTGTCAGGAAGGGGACACCGTCAGCATCTATGACTTCGAATTTGACTTTGTTGAGTAAACGGAGGGTATAAACATGGAGAGATTATACCCTCAGGACATCGATTTGCACACCTTAAGCCCCTTGGCGCTGGCCTTTGTGGGGGATGGGGTGTACAGCCTGCTGGTGCGAGAGCGTCTGCTGACCCAAGCCAACCGGCCGGTGAATGAACTGCATAGCCAGTCTGTCCGGGATGTCCGGGCGGAGGCGCAGTCCGCCGCTATGGGCCGGATTTTGCCCCTGCTCACGGAGGAGGAAGAGGCGGTATTCAAGCGTGGCCGCAACGCCCACTCCACCCGCACCGGGGCGGACTACCACCGGGCCACCGGACTGGAGTCGCTGTTTGGCTATCTGTATCTGGCCGGACGTATCGACCGGGTGCGTGAACTGTTCGCCCACTGTATGGAAGAGGAGTAACCTATGAAAAAAGCGGTTGCCTGGAAGCCCCTGTTGCTGGATGCCGCCCTGTTTTTGCTGGGTGGCGTGTCGTTTGCGATAGCTATCACCATGTTCACCGCCCCTAATGACCTGGCCCCCGGCGGTGTGACAGGTGTTGCCACCATGCTCAACTACCTGAGCCGGGAATATCTGCCCTTCGAGCTGCCCATCGGTGCGGTGTCCATCGTGATGAACGTGCCGTTGCTGATTTTGGCGTGGGTGGGACTTGGCCGGCGGATGGCCATCCGGACGGTAGTGGCCACGTTGCTGTCGAACACCCTCATCGACCTGCTGGAGCCGGTGCTGCCGCCTTTTGAGGGCGATATTATGCTGGCGTCGATTTTCGGCGGCGTGCTGATGGGCATTGGCGTCGGTCTGTTCCTCCATCGGGGTGGCTCTACCGGCGGCACTGAGATTGTCGCCCGCCTGCTGGAGAAGAAATACCCTCACATCCCCATCGGCAAGCTGATGCTGGTAGTGGACGGTACGGTTATCGCCCTGTCTGCGGCGGTGTACCGCCAACTGGAAAGCCCCATGTATGCGGTGGTGCTGGTGTTTATCGCCTCCCAGATTACCGATTGGCTGGTGTATGGCGGCCGGCGGGGTAAGATGGCCATGATTCTGTCGAAGAAGCATAAGGAAATGACCGAGGCCATCACCGCCCGACTGGATATGGGCGCCACCCTGTTGCCGGCTACCGGCGGCTATACCGGGCAGGCGCAGGAGATGATTCTGTGCGCCGTCCGTCGGGAGGAAGTGTTCCGGCTTAAGCGGCTGGTGTATGAGCTGGATCCGGACGCCTTCTTCATGCTGCTCTCCACCGACGAGGTGCTGGGCCTTGGTTGGCAGGACCCGAAAAAAGTGTAAACAGAAAAGAACCGTCCGTCCGGACGGTTCTTTTTTCATGCCAGGGGAAAGCGATTTGCAGAAAGGATTTTTCCGTAGGGGCGACCGTTGGTCGCCCCTGGGGTTTTTACGGGTCACCCAGCTGTTTTAAGGTTGCCTCTTTTGCGGCAGAGAGAGATTGGCTTGGGGGAGGATACAGGCAAGAGGTGCATTTTCCCTGTATATCCAGTTGCACCGTTTTCAAACGGCAAAGCCCATTTAATTCATATATACAAAGATAATTTTCACAATACATCCATACATCACCCATAGCAGTATAACACATACTTGAACAAAATGCAACCGCTTTTGGTTATATTAATATAACCAAAAGTAAGCATAAAATAAGTGGTGGGTGATGAAGATGTTTAAGGTGAACAAAGATTTAAAAAGCGCCAATGTGCCACGGACGGTACGCTTTACCGAAGGGTTGTTTGAGCAACTGAATCAGGTGGCGGCCGAAAACAACATTTCCTTCAACTTATTGGTTTTGCAGTGCTGTAAATATGCATTGGAAAACATGGAAAAAGAAGGCGAACACAGCTAATAGCAAAAGGGAGCAAGCATACCGCTTGCTCCCTTTTGCTTACTCTTCTCTGAATCGCCGTTCCACTACCCGGGCACAACCCTCGGGGGAATACCGCCAGTAAAACACCGGCCCCTGGGTGATGAAATACTCCGGCGGGGCAGGGGGGAGGTCGCTGTCCTGGGCGTCGATGAGGGCCAGCTTGATCTTCAGCTTATCCGGCTGGACGCTCTTGATGTAGACGGCGGCCTGCTGGCCTACCTTTACGCCGGGGTGAGGCTCTGCCAGCCCGGCGAGGTTGGGGGCTAATTCCACAAAAATGCCATAGGGCTCTACCGAGCGCACCACGCCGGCCACCGTTTCACCCACGTGGAAGCGGGCGGCGTTTTCCTCCCAGGTGCCCAACAGCTCCCGGTGGGACAGGCAGATGCGGTCGTTTTCCAGAGAGGATACCACCCCGAGGATTTCCATCCCCACCGTCAGCCGGTCACGGGGGTGGAGGATACGGCTGACCGAAATGTCCGCAATGGGCAGTAGCGCCGGCAGACCGCATCCGATGTCGCAGAAAGCGCCGAAGGTCTCCAGCCGGGTAATCCGGGCCGGGATAACATCTCCCAACTGCAACCGGTCCAGGAATTCCTCCCGGCAACGCTCCTGTGCAATTCGCCGGGACAGGATGGGGCGGCAACCCGTTTCCGTCTGCTCGAACCCGGTGACCACGAAGCACACCGGCTTGTTCACCCGGGTGATGAGGACGATATCCTTGGTGACACCCTCTGCGATGCCCAGTGCCCCCTCGTTGTGGGGGATGATGCCCTCGCCACAGGGCAGACGGACGAACAGGTTGTGGTCCACGTCGCACCGCACGGCCCGGGCCTCCAGCAGGCGCCCGTCCTCTTTGGCTTGCATCAGTCCGGTGATGGTGGCAATAGCCGCCTGGTTCTCGGCGGTATCCAGGAGGTCGCCCTCCGGCAGATACACTGGCTTTTTCTCCATGGTGGTATCATTCCTTCCTTTTGGACTGATGTATCTATATGCATCCTGTCTGCGAATTATGCGAACAGCCCCATGATGGCACCCAGCAGACCGTAGGATACCAGGGACATGATGATGGTGGCCACCAGAATGCCTAAAAGAACAGCCGGAAAAGCCTTTTTAAAAGGAATATCCAGCATAGAGGCGATGAGAGAGCCGGTCCAGGCGCCGGTGCCGGGCAGGGGGATGCCCACAAACAGCACCAGCCCCCAGAAATACCCCTTCTCGATTTTGTCCTTTTTGCCCATGGCTTTGGCCTCCAGCTTTTCCACCAGGGGGCGGAACAGCCGGGTCTTTTTCAGGAGATTAAAGAGAGGGGTTACAAACCACAGGATAAAGGGTACCGGGATGATGTTGCCGATGATGCACAGGGGAACGGCGGTCAGAATCGGCACATTCATCAGCGAGGCCGCCAGCAGGCCGCCACGCAGTTCCAGGATGGGTACCATGGAGATGATGAAGGCTACCCATTCGCCGGATAGCCCCTTGAGGGTCTCCATAAACCAGTTTACAAGTCCTTCCATTTTCACATTCCTCCGTTTTGAATTTTCCGGGCCTTGGCCCGGCAACGCACCTATTGTAGCATACTTGCGTGGAATATTCCACCGTTTTTTGTCGTTGGCGAAAATTTTTCTGCCGGATTGCGTTTGTGGGAAAAGCGTGGTACAATAAGAAAAAAGCTGTGGAGGGATCGGCTATGCGTATGTACGACATTATCCGGCACAAGCGGCTGGGATTGGCACTGACCGAGGAGGAGCTCCGGTGGTGTATCGCCGGGTATACGGCAGGGGACATACCGGACTACCAGATGGCGGCGCTGGCTATGGCGGTGTGCCTCAATGGTATGACCCCGGCAGAGACGGCGGTACTCACCGACGCCATGATGCGGTCGGGGGACATGGTGGACCTGTCCCGGTTCGGCAACGCCACGGTGGATAAGCACTCCACCGGCGGCGTAGGGGACAAGACCAGTCTCATCGTCGCCCCCATCGTGTCTGCCCTGGGCGGCGTGGTGGCGAAGATGTCCGGCCGTGGGTTGGGGCACACCGGCGGCACGGTGGATAAGCTGGAGGCCATCCCCGGCTACCGCACCGAGCTGACGCCGGAGGAATTCCTCACCCAGGTGGAGCAGGTGGGGGTGGCGGTCATTGGCCAGTCGGGCAACCTGGCCCCGGCGGACAAGAAGCTGTACGCCCTCCGGGATGTGACCGCCACCGTGGACAGTGTGCCGCTGATTGCCTCCTCCATTATGAGCAAAAAGCTGGCGGCAGGCGCCCATTCCATCGTGCTGGATGTAAAGGTGGGGAGCGGTGCTTTTATGAAGACCCGGGAAGAGGGGGAGGCGCTGGCCCGGCAGATGGTGGATATCGCCACCGCCTGCGGCCGGCAGGCGGCGGCGCTGGTGACCAATATGGATGTGCCGCTGGGGGAGGCGGTAGGCAACGCCCTGGAGGTGCAGGAGGCGATAGCCATCCTGCAAGGAAAAGGCGACCCCAAGCTGCGCCGGCTGTGCGAGGCGCTGGCCCGGGAGATGCTGTGTCTGTGCCATGGCTGGAGCGAGGAGGAGGCCGCCGGCCGGGTGACGGCCGCTATCGATAGCGGCGAGGCCTTCCGGCAGATGTGCCGGTGGGTGACCGCCCAGGGTGGAGATGCCACCTATCTCACACAGCCGGAGAAATTCCCCGCCGCCCCGGCCTATCCGGTGTGTGCCCCGGCAGAGGGGTACATCACCCACATGGACGCCGAGGCCATTGGCATCGCCGCCGTGTCCCTGGGGGCCGGCCGGGCCACCAAGGCGGATACCATCGACCATGCCGCCGGCATCCGTCTGCTGAAAAAGACCGGCGACAGGGTGGCGGCCGGGGAGCCCATCGCCACCCTGTATACCAACCGCCCGGCGGCGGTGGAGGGGGCAACAGCCGCCTATCTGGAGGCGGTGACGGTGGAGGATACCGCCCCAGCCGCCCAGGAACTGATTTATGCGGTAGTGCGCTGAAACAGAAAGATATAGGAAAGAGCCGACCCGGCCGGGTCGGCTCTTTTTGCCCGGATTTGTATTAGCCAGACAGGACACTGTAGGGGCGAGGGGGTATGCAAATTTTTCGGGAGGGGACGGAGCCTCGCCCCTACGGATAAGGCAAAAAACGGCTGGGCCGTCGGGACGGGCCCGGCAGAAGCGGGTTTTTGCCGTGATGCAATACCGGTTTGCTAAAAAATTTGCTCTATTTTCGTTTTAAAGCGATAAAGTACTTGCGTTTTTCTAATCTATATGGTAAAATGAGCCTTAAATCATGGATAAAACCGAGAAATGGGTGAAAAATGTATGTTTAATGCAGAAATGATCGTCTTTATCGTCTACCTGCTGTTCATGGTGGGCATTGGCCTGTTCTTCTTTGTGCGGTCCAAATCCGGCGGCGACAAGGGGTATTTCCTGGGTGGCCGTCAGATGGGTCCCTGGGTGTCGGCTCTGTCGGCAGGTGCCTCGGATATGAGCGCCTGGGTGCTGATGGGTCTGCCGGCGTCTATTTATGCGGCCGGTCTGGGACAGGCGTGGATTGCCATCGGCCTGGGCATTGGCTATGCCGTCAGCTGGCTGGTGGAGGCGCCTCGTCTGCGCCGGTATTCCATCGCCGCCAAGGATTCCATCACCATCCCCCAGTATCTGACCAACCGCTTCCTGTCCAAGAGCCCGGCTCTGCAGGTTATCTGCGCGGTTATCTTCCTGGTGGCTTACACCATCTATGCGGCCTCCAGCATCAAGGCCTGCGGCACGCTGTTCAACACCGTTATGGGCATTGACGCCACCGTGGCTATGTACATTGCGGCGGCGATCATCATCTGCTATACCTTCCTGGGCGGCTTCAGCGCCGTGTGCTGGACCGACTTTTTCCAGGGACTGCTGATGCTGGGTGCTCTGCTGATTGCCCCCATCTTTGCGCTGGGGCTGATTCGGGGCGGCGAGGGCGCCGTGGATGTGTCCTCTCTGGGCGCCGGCTACTGGAATCCCTTCCTGGACGATGGAGGGAACATTGCGTGGAAGGATATCGCCTCCGGCCTGGGCTGGGGTCTCGGGTATTTCGGCATGCCCCATATCATCATCCGCTTTATGTCCCTGCGGTCGGATAAGGATCTGAAAAAGAGCGCCAAGATCGGCATTACCTGGACGGCGCTGATTCTGATTTTCTCGGTGGCGGCCGGTGTGATCGGGCGTCTGTTCCTGGGCGATATTGCAGATTCCTCTGTGGTGTTCATCACCATGGTGCGAAAGATTTTCCCCGCCCTCATCAGCGGTCTGCTGCTGTCGGCTATTCTGGCGGCGGCGATGAGCACGGCGGATTCCCAGCTGCTGGCCTCTGCCTCTGCCTTCTCGGTGGATGTGTATAAGCCGATCATTCGTAAGAACAAGTCCTCCGAAAAGGAGATGCTGTGGGCAGGCCGTATTGTGGTGCTGGTGATTGCCGTTATCGCCCTGCTTATCGCGGCCAACCCCGGCTCCGGCACCATTATGAGCTTGGTGGAGAACGCCTGGGGCGTGTTCGGCGCCGCTTTTGGCCCGGTTATTCTGCTGTCCCTGTTCTGGCGTCGGTTTAATTTCCAGGGGGCTGTGGCCGGTATCCTGACCGGTGCGGCGGTGGACATTCTGTGGCTGGCATTCCTTAGCGGTACCGGCCTGTATGAGATCATCCCCGGCTTTGCCGCCGGCCTGATTGTGTCGGTGGCTGTGACCCTGCTGACCCCTGCCCCCGAGGCAGAGGTGACCGCCATCTTCGACAAGGTGGCCTCCGGTGCAGAGGTGGAAACCCAAGGGGAATAAGTCGTACACAAAAAACCTGCGCGAGCATGCGCGCGCAGGTTTTTTAGGTTTTGTCCCCCGGCTTGGCTACCAACGCACACAGGAAGCCGAACACTACCGCCGCCGTGATGCCGCCGGCGGCCCCGGTCAGCGCCCCGGTGAGGATGCCGATAGCCCCCTTTTCGGCGATGGCTTCCTTCACCCCCGTGGCCAGGGTGTACCCGAAGCCGGTCAGCGGTACAGTGGCACCACACCCGGCAAATTTTACCAGCGGCTCATACAGCCCCACGCCCCCCAGGATGACCCCCAGCACCACAAAGGATACCAGTATCCTGGCCGGGGTCAGCTTTGTGTAGTCGATGAGCAGCTGTGCCACGGTGCAGATAGCCCCGCCCACCGCCACCGCTTTGATAATCATCCACCAATCCACGTGCATTCCTCCCTTTTGCGGATAGTGTGCCGGGAAAAAGAGGAATTATACAGAAACACAAATAATACTGGACTTTTATCGTCTTTTCTGTTATAGTATGCGTGAATACGATGACAAAGGAGTTGTTTTTTCCTCATGGATCCCGACAGTATACGCTCGATTTTGCTTATGGTGCTTCTGGTGGGTATGTCCGCCTATTTTTCTGCAACAGAGACCGCATTTTCCTCCTTCAACCGCATCCGGCTGAAGGGCATGGCGGAAAACGGCAACAAAAAAGCCGCCACCGCCCTGAAGGTGGCGGAGGATTACGATAAGCTGCTGTCCACCATCCTGGTGGGCAACAATATCGTCAATATCCTGCTGACGACGGTGGCTACCCTGTTTTTTGTCAATGAAATCTCCCGGACCCACGGCGCCACCCTGTCCACGGTGGTGACTACCGTGGTGGTGCTGATTTTCGGCGAGATTTCCCCCAAGAGCCTGGCGAAGCAATACGCCGATGGCTTTGTGATGGCTACCGCCCCTATTCTGCGGTGCATCATTGTGTTGCTGACCCCTGTCAACTGGCTGTTTTCCCAGTGGAAGAAGCTGTTGGGCCTGCTGTTTAAGTCCAGCGGCGAGCAGGCGGTGACGGAAGAGGAACTGCTCACCATCGTGGACGAGGCGGAGCAGGGCGGCTCGCTTAATGAGCAGGAGAGCGATATGATTCGCCGGGTCATTACCTTTGAGGACCGGGAGGCACAGGATATCCTCATCCCCCGTGTGGAGGTGGCGGCGGTGCCGCTGGATGCCACGGCCGAGGAGGTCGTCGCTGTGTTTGAAGAGACGGATTTCTCCCGTCTGCCGGTATACGAGGAGACCATCGACCATATCGTGGGCGTTATCCACTATAAGGATTTCTACCGAACTGACCGGGCAACCGTGACGGTAGCCGGGCTGATGAAGCCGGCGGTGTTTGTGCCCCCCACCATGAGCTTGCGCCCCTTGCTGAACAAGCTGCAGGCAGAAAAGACCCATATCGCCATTGTGTCGGACGAATACGGCGGCACGCTGGGCATCGTCACCATGGAGGACGTGCTGGAGGAGCTGGTAGGCGAAATCTGGGACGAGCATGACGACGTTATTGAGACCATCCGCCCGGAGGGTGAGGAAGGCAAGTTCCTGGTGCTGTGCTCCACCGAGCTGGAGGAGCTGATGCGCCACTTTGACCGGGAGACCGATTGCGATGCCACCACCGTCAGCGGCTGGGTCATGGAAACTCTGGGCCGCATCCCGGCGGTGGGGGATACCTTTGCAGCGGACGGCCTGGACGTTATCGTCACGCAGGTGGAAAAGACCCATCCTGCCGAGGTGTGCGTGCGGTTGCAGGAGCAGTCGGCCGAGGACAAGCCCACCAAGGAGAAATAAGCCATAGCAAAGAAGCGGCTTCTACCGCTTTTTTGCGTGAGAGCGCGTATACACTTCCCGAAAGGGAGTAAACTGGAACAGAAAAGAGAGAAGCGTATGAGTAAGCAAGCCAAACGGCGCCATCGAAACAAAAAGCAGGGGTCTCTGGTACCGCTGATCATCCTGATGGCGGCGGCCGCCGGTGTGTTGGCGGCCATCTTCCTGTTGCCCGGTGGGCAGGTGCCCTGGCTGGAGCTGCCGGAGGAGTCGATGGTGACCACAACCGTGCCGGTCACCACCACGGCGGCGACGACCACCGCTACCACCGCTACCACCGCCGGCACCACCACAACGACAAAGGCAACCACCACCAAGACCACCATGACGGCCAGCACGGCGGACGACCGGTATATCGATTCTAACGGGCTGTTGCAGTTCCATACCGATGGCCGGTATGTGCAGGCAAAAAGCTATGCCGCCGGCGAGCCCATCCCCTGGAACCTGCTGCTGGTGAACGACTGGAATCCTCTGCCGGATGGCTACGATGAACGCCTCGACCGGGTGACGGTGGGCCACCAGACGGTGGACAGCCGGATGTTGGCAGACCTGCAGGCTATGCTGGAGGCGGGGAAGGCCAACGGCATCGGGGTGCAGTCCGGCTACCGGTCGGTGGCTAAGCAGGACGAGCTGTACTGGCGGCAGGTGCGGTATCAGAGGAACTATACGAATGACGAGCTGAAGGCTCAGACGGCGGCTGGCGAGATCGTTAAGCGGCCGGGGCACAGCGAGCACCACACCGGCCTGGCGGTAGACCTGGGCGGCAACGGCAACTTCAAGCTGGAGATGGACTTTGAGTATACCGCCGCCTTTGACTGGCTCATCGAGCATTGCCACGAATATGGCTTTATTCTCCGCTTCCCCAAGGGCAAGGAGGCGGTCACCGGGGTCATCTACGAGCCCTGGCACTACCGGTATGTGGGCAAGGAAGCCGCCACCTATATTATGGAGAACGACCTCTGCCTGGAGGAATATCTGGCGCAGACAGGAAAGTAATCTGTTTTTGGAAAGAAAAATTTGCAAAAAACCATTGACAAATGACCCATTTCTGCATAATATGAAAGGGCGGGGTGCAGGAGACTGTCCACGCCGTAATCAAGCGATGGAGGCACGGCTTTGTCTCCTGTCTTATGGAAAGGTGAACAAGAACTATGGTATTAGAAAAAGTGATTGAAATTTTGAGCACGCAGTTTGATGTGGCCGCCGACACCATTACGGCAGAGACTGACATTGTGGATGATCTGGGTGCAGATTCTCTGGACCTGGTGGATATGCTGATGTCCCTGGAGGACGAGTTCAACATCGGCGAGGTGCCGGATGAGATGGTGGAGAAGATTCGTACCGTCGGCCAGCTGGTGACCTATATCGAAGAAAATATGTAATCATAGGCAACCAATGACATCACCAGGGGCAGAGAGTAATCTCTGCCCCTATATTTTCAGGAGATGATGACCGTGACCGTTGTCCCTATGAGGGCTGAACATATTGAAGCCATTGCCGCCTTGGAGCAGGCTTGTTTTTCCACCCCTTGGTCGGCGGCGTCGCTGGCGGAGGAGCTGAACAATCCCTTGGCGGTGTTCCGGGTGGCAGTGGATGCCGATGGCCGGGTGCTGGGGTACATGGGCTTCCACCATATCGGAGACGAGGGCTATGTGACCAATGTGGCGGTGTTCCCGGCGGCCCGTCGCCGGGGAGTGGCTGCCGCCCTGCTGGCGGAGACCGCCCGGTATGGGGAGGCCAATCGGCTGTACCGGGTCACCTTGGAGGTGCGTGTGTCCAATGCCGCCGCCATTGCCCTGTACGAGGGGGCCGGGTATGTCCGGGACGGGGTGCGCCCCCGGTTTTACCGTGACCCGGTGGAGGACGCAGCCATTTATTCCCGGTATTTTCAGTGAACAAACAAAAGGAGTACCAAACGTTATGCTTATATTAGGTATTGAATCATCCTGCGACGAAACCCGGAGCGACCGATAGCTTGTTCTTCTCGCACGTTGTACTGTCGCTCCTCCAATATGCCTGCGGCATATTGCCAAGTTTCTGCGGGCGGCGGTTTCGATTAGACTGATAAACGAACAAAGGAGCATCAAACTTTATGCTTATATTAGGTATTGAATCTTCTTGCGACGAAACCGCCGCCTCTGTGGTGGAGGATGGCCGTCGGGTGCTGTCCAATGTGATTGCCTCCCAGGTGGAGGAGCACCGGCTGTACGGCGGCGTGGTGCCGGAAATTGCCAGCCGCCGCCATGCAGAGGCCATCGACCGTGTGGTGCGCCGGGCGCTGGAGGAAGCCGGGGTGACCCTGGAGCAAATTGACGGCATCGCCGTCACCTATGCCCCCGGGCTGATTGGCGCCCTGCTGGTGGGGGTCAGCTTTGCCAAGGGATTGGCGCTGGCTACCGGCAAGCCACTGGTTCCGGTGCACCACCTGCGCTCTCATATTGCCGCCAACTATCTGGCTCACCCGGAGCTGAAGCCCCCCTTCCTGTGCCTGGTGGTGTCCGGCGGACACAGCCATATCGTGCAGGTAGCGGACTACACCCGCTTTGAGGTCATCGGCCGCACCCGGGACGATGCCGCCGGCGAATGCTACGATAAGGCGGCCCGGGCCATGGGCATGCCCTATCCCGGTGGCGTGGCGTTGGACAAGCTGGCCGCCGAGGGCGATCCCCATGCTTACGCCTTGCCCCGTCCCCATGTGGAGGGGAGCAAATACGATTTCAGCTTTTCCGGGCTGAAAACGGCGGTCATCAACCGCCTGCATAACGCCGAGCAGAAGGGGGAGGCTGTCCATAAGGCCGACCTGTGCGCCTCCTTCCAGCATACGGTGTGCGGCATGCTGGTGGAAAACACCATGCTGGCGGCGGAGGATTTGGGGGCGTCCACCATCGTGCTGGCCGGCGGTGTTTCGGCCAATTCCGGCCTGCGTGCCGGGATGGAGGCCGCCTGTGCCGCCCGGGGGCTTGCCCTGTATGCGCCCCCCCTGTCCCTGTGTGGAGATAACGGTGCCATGGTCGCTGCCCAGGGCTATTACGAGCTGTTGGCCGGGCATACCGCCGGCATGGAGCTTAATGCCGTGGCCTCCCTCCCGATTACCGAGGGATAATGCGTTCTTAAACAAATCTTAAACTTCTGCCTGCTAGTTTCTTAAAGCCCGGCATGGTATACTGTTTCGTGTTAGGAGGGATGTTCTGTGAATATACTCATCTGTGACGACGAGAAGGATATTGTCTCTGCCCTGAAGATTTATCTGGAGGCGGAGGGATATGCTACCTATCCTGCCTACACCGGCCGGCAGGCGCTGGCGGTGCTGGAGCAGGAGGATATCCAGCTGGTGCTGATGGATGTGATGATGCCGGAGATGGATGGCATCACCGCCATTGCCCACCTGCGCCAGCAGTATAATGTGCCGGTCATCCTGCTCACTGCCAAGGGGGAGGACACCGACAAGGTGCTGGGCCTTAATGTGGGGGCGGATGACTATGTGACCAAGCCCTTTAACCCGGTGGAGCTGCTGGCCCGTGTGCGTTCTCAGCTCCGCCGATATGTGAACCTGGGCGGTCAGGCGGGGCCTGTGGCCGCTGAGGAGCGTTGCTGGACGGTGGGCGGCCTCACCTTGGATGACCGCCGCAAGCTGGTGACCCTGGACGGTGAGCCGGTAAGCCTGACCCCCACGGAATATGACATTCTCAAATTGTGTATGAGCCACCCGGATGAGGTGCTGTCCCCCAAGGAGATTTACCGCCGGGTGTGGCAGGAGGACCCCCTGGGTGGGGAAGGGGTGGTGGCGGTGCACATCCGTCACCTGCGGGAGAAGATTGAAATCAACCCTGCCGACCCCCGGTATATCAAGGTGGTGTGGGGACAGGGCTATAAACTGGATACAGGAGGGGCAGGCCGATGAAGCGTGCACTCATATCCAGTCTGCCGGTGAAGGTGGCCGCCCTGTTCCTGACGGTGTTGCTGGTGCTCACCTGTGTGCTGTTGGTGGCCTGCCCGGCGGCGGCGATGGTTTTTGCCGGTAGCCAGGGTACCACCGAAGCCGCCCGGGAGGCGGTGGCTGAGACGGTGCTGAACCGCTATGCGCTGGACATGGCATCGAATATTGTGTGGTCCATGCCGCTGGATGAATATGAGGAAATGCCCTTTACCTATACAGCGACAGATGATACCGGGGCGGTGCTTATCAACACCTATCAGGACACCCCCTATCTGGCCAAAAGCACGGCCACCTATATGTATGACTATTATCCCTTTCCGGGGAGTAACACCTCGGTGCTGCGGCAGGTGTCGGTGACACTGTATGCGGATGTGGATCAGTCCGGGGAGGGCTGGCTACCGTTAGCGGTGCGGGCGGTCTCGCTCTGCCACGAAAATCGCTGGTGGATGCTGGCGCTGGGAGGTATGGCCTTTGTGCTGGCCGCCGCCACGGCGGTGTTCCTTCATGCGGCGGCCGGTTGGCAGCCGGGCAAGGAGGAGCCGGTGTGCAATCCCTTTGACCGCATTCCTTTTGATATCTATACCGGGCTCTATGTGGCGCTGGCGGTGGCCGAACTGGTTTTGTTGCGTGAGCTGTCCTTCCATTACCTGCCATTTCGGATAGTTACCGCCTTTCTCTTCATACTCGATGTATTTTTATGTCTCGGCTATACAATGAGTATAGCCACCCGGCTAAAAACCCACACCCTGTGGCGCAACACCCTCATCGGTCGGTTGCTGGGGCTGCTGGGCCGGGGCTTCCGTGCCGCCGGGCGGCATCTGCCGCTGGTGGCCAAGACCCTGCTGGTGCTGGGTGCCCTGTCAGCGGTAGAGCTGTTGCTGTATTTCAGCTGCTATTGGGAGCCGGCGGCGGTGCTGGTTTGGTGGGGTGTAGGCAAGCTGGTGGAGATACCGCTGGTGGTGCTCATCATGCTGGGCCTTGGTCGGCTGAAGAACGGCATCCGCCGGGTAGCCGCCGGGCAGGTGGAGCATCAGATCTCCACCCAGTATCTGCCGGGGGACCTGCGCCGTGCCGCCGAGGATGTCAACCACATCGGGGACGGCTTGTCGGAGGCACTGGAGGCTCGCCTACAGAGCGAGCGCTTCAAGACCGAGCTGATTACCAACGTGTCCCACGATATTAAAACACCGCTGACCTCCATCATCAACTACGTGGACCTGATGGAGAAGCAACGCCCGGAGGACCCGGTGCTACAGGAGTACCTGGAGGTGCTCCACCGCCAGTCTGCCCGGCTGAAGAAGCTTATCGAGGACCTCATCGAGGCATCCAAAGCCTCCACCGGCAATCTGCCGGTGGAGCTGACCCCGGTACAGCTGGGGGTGCTGTTGGAGCAGACGGTAGGGGAGTATGCCGAAAAGGCGGAGGCCGGTGGGCTGACATTGATTCTGCACCAGCCGGAACAGCCGGTAATGGTGCTGGCGGATGGCCGCCATCTGTGGCGGGTGCTGGACAACCTGATGAACAACATCTGCAAATACGCCATGGAGGGCACCCGGGTCTATCTGGACCTGGAACAGCGAGGGGATACGGCTTGTATTCTGTTCCGCAACATCTCCCGGGTGCCGCTGACCCTTAGCAACGAGGAGCTGACCGAACGGTTTGTCCGGGGGGACAGCTCCCGGAATACCGAGGGCAGTGGATTGGGCTTATCCATTGCCCGCAGCCTGATGGAGCTGCAGGGCGGATCGCTGGAGGCTACGGTGGATGGTGACCTGTTCAAGGTGGAACTGAAGATGCACATTGTCGCCAAAGCGGAATAAAGGAGAAAAGGACACGCCGACCGGTGTGTCCTTTCTTATATACATTATATATAATATACGCCGAGGAGACCATATCTATATCTAGTGTTTGCCGGCGCCGCTTCACTACTACATACAGACCGCCAAAAAATATTTCCCAAAAACCGAAAAAAACACTTGACCGGTGGGGGGAAGTGTGCTATACTCTATACTACCTCAAAGGGGGTTTATTTTTTCTGCCCTTTTTTGGGCATAGCCCCATTCGACCGGTTACGGTTTGAGGGAGGTTCACAAAATCCGGCTTTATAGCTATGGGAGGTACCGAAATGAGAGTCAAAATTACCCTGGCCTGCACCGAGTGCAAGCAACGCAACTACAACACCATGAAGAACAAGAAGAACGACCCGGACAGACTGGAAATGAACAAGTACTGCCGCTTCTGCCGTAAGCACACTGTGCATCGCGAGACGAAGTAAGCTGTTGAGAGGGAGGAAAACACTATGTTAACTTGGGGCTTTTTACTCCTGGTGTACGGCGTTATCGCCGGCATTGTCCTTCTGCTCAGCAACACTGACCTGTTCGCTCGTATCGGCGAGTTGGGCTTCGGCGGCTACATCGCCGCGTTCTTCGACCGTGCAAACTTGACCGCCGGCAAGGTAGTGGCGGTGATTTCCTTTGTTCTCCTGATCCTCGGCATCGTGCTGTACATTATCGGCCGTGCCAAGGCGAAGAAGACGGAGGAGACCAACCCCATCATCCCCGAGAAGGTGAAGAAGTACCTGCGGGATGTCAAGGGCGAGTTCAAGAAGATTGTATGGCCTGATTTCAAGACCGTCGTGCGCAACACCCTGGTGGTGCTGGCGATGTGTGCGGTTACGGCTGTGGTCATCATCGTTGTGGACTGGGTCTGCGGTTTTCTGGTTGGTCTGATGTAAGCGAAGGAGGTAGGGACAATGGACGAGGCAAGATGGTATGTTGTCCACACTTTCTCTGGTTACGAAAACAAGGTAGCCACCAATCTGGAAACGATTGTGGAGAACCGTCACCTGCAGGATTGGATTCATGAGGTGCGTGTCCCCACTGAGACCGTGGTGGAGATCAAAGACAATCAGCGTAGAGAGGTCGAGCGCAAGATTTTCCCCGGCTACGTGCTGGTGAAGATGGTCATGACCGATGAGAGCTGGTTTGTGGTCCGCAATGTGCGCGGCTGCACCGGGTTCGTCGGGCCTAACGGCAAGCCGGTTCCGCTGACGGAGCAGGAGATTGCCGCCTTGGGCGTTGAGAAGAAGGAGATTATCGTCGATTACGCCGTGGGCGACACCGTTCAGATCGTGGACGGCCCCCTGGAGAATTTCACCGGCGTTGTCGAGGAGATCGACCAGGAAAAGAACATGGTCCGCGTGACCATCTCCATGTTTGGTCGGGAGACCTCGGTGGAGTTGGAACTGGATCAGGCAGAACGGCTGGATTAATCCGTCACTGCCACACACAAGAAAGTTTGGGGCGTGTCCCCCTTACCTGTGCGCCGGACACTTTTCCGGCTGTGGGAGGAGCTTCCGCTTTACCGGGCGGTAAGGGCTCCGATGTTACCACGAATTTTGGAGGTGCGATAGAAAATGGCTCAGAAAATTACCGGTTACATTAAGTTGCAGATCCCGGCCGGCAAAGCGACTCCGGCCCCCCCTGTTGGCCCTGCTCTCGGTCAGCACGGTGTAAACATTATGGCTTTTACGAAGGAATTCAACGAGCGTACCAAGAACGATGTGGGTTTGATTATCCCCGTTGTTATCACGGTATATGCTGACCGTTCCTTCACCTTCGTCACCAAGACGCCCCCCGCTGCTGTGTTGCTGAAGAAGGCTGCCGGCATCGAGACGGCTTCTGGCAAGCCCAACAAGGACAAGGTGGCTACTGTCACCATGGAACAGGTTCGCAAGATCGCAGAGACCAAGATGCCTGACCTGAATGCGAGCAGCGTGGAGAGTGCCATGAGCATGATCTGCGGTACTGCCCGTAGCATGGGTATCACGGTTGTCGACTAATGCGGACGACGTGGGAGGAAAATCCTGACATTCCGCTTTAACCACACTCACCGCTTTTTGCGGTAGCCAAATGGAGGAAAAACCAATGAAACATGGTAAGAAATATGTCGAAAGCGCAAAGCTGATCGACCGTAGTGCTCAGTACGATGTTACCGAGGCTCTTGACCTGGCTGTCAAGACCGGTAGCGCTAAGTTTGATGAGACCGTTGAGGTTCACGTCCGCCTGGGCGTGGATGGCCGTCACGCCGACCAGCAGGTCCGTGGTGCCGTGGTCCTGCCTAACGGCACCGGTAAGACGGTGCGCGCCCTGGTTTTCGCTAAGGGCGATAAGGTGCAGGCCGCTTTGGATGCCGGTGCGGATTACGCCGGTGCCGAGGAACTGGTCGCCAAGATTCAGGGCGGCTGGATGGATTTCGATGTGGTTATCGCCAGCCCTGACATGATGGGCGTGGTTGGCCGTCTGGGTAAGGTGCTGGGCCCCCGTGGTCTGATGCCCAACCCCAAGGCCGGTACCGTTACCCCCGATGTGGCCAAGGCTGTGACCGAGGCCAAGGCCGGTAAGATCGAGTACCGTCTGGACAAGACCAACATCATCCACTGCCCCATCGGCAAGGTGTCCTTCGGCGTTGAGAAGCTGCAGGAGAACTTTGACGCTCTGCTGAGCGCCATTGTCCGTGCCAAGCCCGCCGCTGCCAAGGGTCAGTACATCAAGTCCTGCACCGTGGCCGCCACCATGGGCCCCGGCGTGAAGATCAACCCCTCCAAGCTGGGCGGTTGATTCCCTCCGGGCTGACGCCCGAAACACATGACTATCACAGGTTGGCGGCTTGCCGCCACCTGTATAGTAAATAAATGCAAGGAGAACGCAGTTCTCCGATTGCTGTTCTTCCACAGACAGCAGGTGTGCCGCATAGGCGGTGCATAAATCCGGATCACCGGGGCCTGCCGAGGAGAGTAACACAAACGGCCCTGTGCCAGACTGTGAGTTTCTCCTCTCCTGTGGAAACATGGGAGAGGTTTTCTTTCGGGATGAATAGCAATCATCCTATTTTTCGGAGGTGAAATCAAAACATGGCAAGCGAAAAGGTACTGCAAGAGAAACAGGCCTACGTGGCAAACCTGACCGCACAGCTGAACGAGGCAGTGGCCGGCGTAATCGTGGATTACAAGGGTATCACTGTTGAGCAGGACACCAACCTGCGCCGTCAGCTCCGTGAGGCCGGTGTTGAGTATGCGGTTGTGAAGAACACCCTGCTCAAGCGTGCCGCCGAGGGTGCCAACCTGGTTGGCCTGGACGACGTACTGCATGGCACCACGGCTCTGGCTACCAGCAGCGATTACACCGTTGCCGCCAAGATCCTGTGCAAGTATGCAGAGGATAGCAAGACGTTCGAGATCAAGGCCGGTTTTATGGACGGTCAGGTCATCGACGCCGCTAAGGTTGGCGAGCTGGCTAAGCTGCCCAACAAGGAGGGTCTGCTGTCCATGCTGCTGAGCGTGCTGAACGGCCCCATCCGTGGCATGGCTGTGGCACTGAATGCAATCGTCGAGAAGGGTGGCGTTCCCGCCGCCGAGGAGGCTGCTCCTGCTGAGGAGGCTGCCCCCGCTGAGGAAGCCGCTCCCGCTGAGGAGGCTGCTCCCGCCGAAGCCCCCGCCGAGGAGGCTCCCGCTGCGGAATAATCCGCAGCCCATCGCCGGCAATGTCCGGCACACACATTTTAAAAATTACGTATTGGAGGAAATGAATCATGTCTGAGAAAATCACTGCTATGATCGAAGAGATCAAGGCTATGACCGTTCTGGAGCTGTCCGAGCTGGTCAAGGCTATCGAAGAGGAGTTCGGCGTTTCCGCTGCTGCTCCCGTGGCTGTTGCCGCTGCCGCTGCTCCCGCTGCTGCTGCTGAGGAGCAGACCGAGTTTGACGTTATGCTGGTTGACGCCGGTAGCGGCAAGATCGGTGTTATCAAGGTTGTGCGTGAGCTGACCGGCCTGGGCCTGAAGGAGGCTAAGGATCTGGTTGACAACGCTCCCAAGGCTGTTAAGACCGGTGTGTCCAAAGAGGATGCCGAGGCTACCAAGGCTAAGCTGGAAGAGGCTGGCGCTAAGGTCGAGCTGAAGTAATTTTTCACCTAACCGAAAGAGAGAGGCTGTCGCACAGGGCGACAGCCTCTTTTTTTGCAATCGCCCTCCGGCTGTGCCGGGGGGTCTGTTTAGCTTTCAGCTTTTCCCGTGCCTCCCCTGTGTTCGACATTCGCTGTGGCGAAGTCGGGGAGGGGGACCGCCGAACGGCGGTGGAGGGGTTGTGTTCTTATCGAATCCCCTCAGTCACGGCTAACGCCGTGCCAGCTCCCCTTGCGTC
>JAFURT010000019.1 GCA_017471765.1 Clostridia bacterium | reverse complement strand
TTTTCGCCATTTGCGTGTCCTCCTTTACACAGATTTAGCCGACCACGGCGAATGATCGGCTATGTAGGGGAATAGAAAAAGCCGCCTATTCTTTTGGAATAAGCGGCTGTGCGGTTATGTAGGTCATACTCTTAACTTTTTTACGGGAGCGTTCATCACTTTAAGGATTACCTCGTCCACTATATCGGCGGTTCTGCCTTGACGAACAAGGTCGTTCTTAAACTCCACAAGGCAGCGGAGCAAGGTGCTGTGTTGTACGCTATCTAAATACATATATCGCTTGTTTTTCATACTCTGCTCCTTTACTTGTCGTATGTAGGGATTGAACCTGCTACAAAGGTGTCGTACACAAAGGCAGCTCCTAAACGAAAACCAACTGCAAAGCTATCGGCGGTGGACTCGCCGTTCACAACACCCCAAGCATTTACATAGTCAAGAAACAGTTTCTTGTTTTCGTCGGTAAGTGCCTGTGTCAGCAGTTCCTCGTTCTTCGTTAATAGGTCAAACTCCTTTTTGGCGGCTGGACTTTGCTTTTTGCTTCGTCCCTGCGGCTCAATATTGCCGTAGTAAAATTCTTCTATAAAGTTTTTCAATGCTTTTGCACCTTCCTTTCAATAATAGTGTAGCAAAATCGCTCTTAAAGCTCCAATGTGCAAATTTGACATTCGCACTATACTTTTTTTAGAGCATCCTCAAGCATCTGTTTGTGCTTTGCCGACTTGCGTACAATCATCAAGCAACGCTCCGAGATCATAAAGTCAAGCAGATACTCCTTCGGAATTTTACACCTATTGTATATTAGGAAAGACTTTAGTTCGCCCTTTAAGCACCATTCGGCAACCGTCTTGGTGGTGTATCCAAGGATTTCCGCAACCTCATCGGGAGTGATTACATCATCATAACGAGAGATTTGCTTTGCAAATACATCCCGTAGGTGGTCTTTGCGAACCTCTGATAGCTTCACCGCCCGTAATCCGAGGGGGCGTTCACCGTACCCGTTCTTGTAATAATTTTCGGGTGCCTTAAAAATCAAGGGGTCAAGTTCCCGTTGTTTAAGGTAATGGATAACGTCTGTAAGAAGGATTTTATATTTCCGTGTTTTCTTGCCGCTGTTCCGGCAGGGGACGATACCGCTTTCCAAAAGATACGATGCGGTTTTTTTGCTGATGTGACATATCCTATAAAACTGATCCTTGGTGATTTCTTCGGGATATGTAGTTCTCAAAAATTCAATGGTTATCTGTTCCATAGCTACACCTCATTATGTAATGATTGGTCAACGGCATAGCCATTTGCTAAACTTCGTAGTGTCGAAAACCGCAGTATTTATGCGGTTATTATCTCTCTTTTTTTCTCTCCATTTTTCTCTCCAACGGGGTATTTTTCTCTCCATTTTCTCTCGTTTTGGCTGAAAAACGACCTCCAAACACCCCGATTTTCGTGGGTTCAAATCGACCCATTTTTCAAGGCTTTTTTCGGTTTTAGCCTTGGAAACCATTGATTTTACAACGAATATCATTTGCTGCTATCTGCTTTTACTTTCTCCCGACTTCCCATATCTTCAAATTTACTCTGCGGATTCGAAATCCGCTTGCGACATTGGAGCACAACCGCCGAAAACCCTTGATATATAAGGCTTTTTGCAACGGTTCGACTTGTGGTTATCGGCTTTCTCTCCACCATTTCTCTTGAAAAATCGGGTCTTGTAAAGAGTTCGAATAGAGGTTATAATAGTAGAGAACGGTTGCTGTTCGGCAATTTTGCGGAGTAGGTAAATAAAGTGCGTTAAAGTCCGATTTTTTCTGTTGACTTCCATTTTGCACTGCGGACTCGAAATGCTGTGTGGGGAAACTCACCTAGGGTTCGAATCCCTAACTCTCCGCCAAGAAAAAAGTCACTTTTGTCTACTGACAAAGGTGACTTTTTTCAATGATATCCGTTCCTGTCGGAACGGGTGATATATCTTCGATATGATATCCACCTTCGGTGGATGATATATGCCTTCGGCATATGAAGGAACGGATATTATATCATATTTGCAACGCAAATATATCATGCGGCGCAAGCCGTATATCATATCGCGCCAGCGATATATCATTGAAAAACATAACATTTTATGATATAATGCTGTTGAAAGAAGGTGTGTTTATGTCCGAAAACAAATTACTTGACTTATCTTTTGAATTTGCGGTTGCTATTGTTAATCTTGTTGACGGTGTAACTGCACCGAAAAGCTCTTATATGACCATCAGCTTGCAAGAGCAGGTACATCCGTTGGAGCCAATATTCACGAAGCACAGTACGCACAGAGTAAGAAAGATTTTGTAGCAAAACTGGAAATCGCTTTGAAGGAATCTAACGAAACCAGCTATTGGCTCGAATTAATGTATGAAACCAAAAGAATAGATATCGCCCAATATCAGTATGCAGAAAAACTCTGTGGGAATATTCGCAGACTCTTGATCGCATCCTGCAGAACCGCAAAGGAGAATGCAAAATGAAGAATAAGCCACTTGTGACCGGAATTATTGCTGTTGCATCTCCGCTTCCTTTGATCGTATTTACTTTGCTTTGGTCTTGGATATGGTTTTTTGGAATAGGTATGGGGTTATTCAGCTACGATATTATTCCGCAGTGGATACTTATTTGTTCACTTTTACCTTTGTTTATTAGTCCAACTTTTGGCTTGCTTGGAATTGTGCATGGTATAATAAAGATAAAGCTAAAACGAGCATGGATAGGAATCCTGTTGTCTGTGTTGGGATTGATTGAAAACTTTATTTTGATTTATGGCATGTACTATATCGGAAGTAGATTTTAGGCACATTACTTTTGGTCGTTTTTACCCCCATTTACACTACTTTTAGTCGCTCTTTCGCCAAAAAAACGCCTTGAAGGTTTTATCCTTCAAGGCGTTTTTCTTTTTGTCCCCGTGCTAAACCGATTGCCGAGGCACTGGCACTTTACGCTCACCATCTACATGACTGTTGAGTAATTTCGCTCGTTTTGGCCGCTGAAAGGCAACAGAAATTAACCATGAAATTCCGCACATAAAAAAGCCTGTCGCATCGGCCACAGGCTTTCTCTGTATTCTTGTTAAAATATCGGCTATTCTTTCTTCACATCCAACAGCTTATCCACGAACGGTTGCACCTCCGGCTTCTGGCGGTACGCAGCCAGCACCGCCCTCTCGTGGGGGGTAAGACGGTCGGCGGGTGGCGGCGGCTGAATGGCCGAAGAATCAGCCAAGCTGTACCTGCCTCCGCTAGTATCATCCATACTCAACAAAACCTCCGGCGTAACCCCATAGCGTTCTTTCAGCCGTGCCAGTACTGCTTCCATCGAACTCTGCCCGGTCCGGCCCTCTGCGGCGGGAGAGACAGCCTTGCCATGAAGGTAATCCACAGACACACCAAAAAAATCGGCAATGCGCCCCAGCATCTCCATGTCCGGACAGCGGTTGCCCCGTTCATACATGCTAACCGTGCTGAAGGAAATGCCCAACTGCTCCGCAAGCATCTGCTGGGTCAGCCCTCGCCGCTTGCGCAGCTCACGCAAAACATCCCGAAATTGAGCCATCTGCTCACCTCCATCCTTTGCCTACAGTATATGCACAGACCGTAAAAAAGTCAACATGATTGCACGTATTGTGCAATTTTGGCTTGACATTTTCTTACTACTGGTGTATAATCGCTCTGCACGAACTGTGTAATCCACGTTTCGTGCAGATTGGAAGGGGAGATTTGCGGTATGTATCACTATCGTCCGGTAGAAGCCACTCAATTTTATGCAGATACAGGTCCTTTCCTTACCTATGGTATCGCCGTGTATCAAGGACAGCAATTTCTGTTCCTTCGGCCGGATGTATTTACCGACCGGGCGGTGGTAGAACACATCTGCCGGTTGTGTACCCGGGAGCAGGTCGAGCCTATTCATCTGGAGGATGTGATTTACGATTGCCTATAGTCGAACGGCCACCGCCGTATCTGGCGGTGGCCGTTTTTATTACAGTCTGTATATTTATAGAAACATAATACAAATAGGTGATGAAAATCAGGTAAATCCTTTTTTGATCTTCTCAAAAAAGGTCTTACGCTTTTGATAATTCTTATCCCCGGTGGCTTCCTCGAACTCACGCAGCAGCTTTTTCTGCTCGGAGGTAAGATTCTTGGGAACCTCCACCACGATTTTCAGCAGCAAGTCGCCGGTGCCCCGGCCGTTGAGGTAGGGGATACCCTTACCCTTTACACGCAACACATCACCGGGCTGGGTACCCTCCTTGATAGAATAACTCATGCGGCCATCCAGAGTGGGGATATCCACCTCGGCGCCAAGGCAAGCCTGGGCATAGGTGATGGGCAGCTCGTACCAGATATTATAGCCGTCCCGTTCAAACAAGGGGTGAGGGCGCACCGATACCTGCACCTGCAGGTCTCCGGCGGGGCCGCCGTTGGTACCGGCGTTACCACGGCCGGGAATGTTAATGACCTGGCCGTCGTCGATACCGGCAGGTATGTTGATACCCACCTGCTCCGTCCGCCGCACACGGCCCTGACCGCCGCAGGAGGGGCAGGGTGTCTCAATGATACGCCCTCGGCCCTGACAACGGGGGCAGGCCGACTGGGTCTGCATCACGCCGAAGGGGGTGCGCTGTTGCCGGGTGACCTGGCCCACGCCGCCGCACTCCGGGCAGGTGGTGGGGCTGGTGCCGGCCTTAGCACCGCTGCCGTTACAGTCACCGCAGGTGGTGATGCGGGTAACCGGCACATCCTTTTTGCACCCCTTGGCCGCCTCGTCAAAGGACAGAATCACCGTCGCACCGGCATCCGTGCCCCGGCGAGGAGCGTTGGGGTTCTGCCGCCGTGTACCGCCGCCGAAGCCGCCGAAAATAGACGAGAAAATATCCCCGATATCGCCGAAATCCACATCCGCACTGCCCCAGCCACCGGCGCCGGCGCCGAAATTGGGGTCCACGCCGGCATGGCCGTACTGGTCGTACCGGGCTTTTTTCTGCGGATCGGACAGCACCTCATAGGCTTCGCCCACTTCTTTGAACCGTGCTTCTGCTTCTGCATCGCCGGGGTGCAGGTCCGGGTGGTATTGCTTTGCCATCTTGCGATAGGCTTTCTTGATTTCATCTTCCGAGGCGCCTTTCTGCACGCCCAGCACCTCGTAAAAATCCCGCTTATCTGCCATAGGAAAACTCCTTCAAAATCGGCTATACCGCCCGACGAAACCGTCGGGCGGCAGCAGCCTGATTAAAGCTTGGTCAACACAAATTCTGGGAGAATGACTGCAAGGTCATCCTCAGGTATCGACGGTAGAAACCGGTTCTTCAAGCCGATGCGGCCTTACTGCACGTTGCCGGTGTAGTAGCCGTCGCTGTCGGGAGCCGCACCGCCATCCGGAGCCGGGCCGTTGGGGTCACCCTGGGGTGCCGCCTGCTGGTACAGCTTCTCGCTGACCGCATAGAAGGCCTTGGTCAGCTCCTCCTGCTTCGCCTTGATGGCCTCGATGTCCTCTCCCTTCAGGGCTTCCTTCAGCTCATCTGCCTTCGCCTGCAGGTCAGCCTTGTCAGCGGCATCCAGCTTGTCGCCCATCTCTTCCAGGGTCTTCTCGGTCTGATAGACCATCTGGTCAGCGTTGTTGCGGGTGTCCACCGCCTCACGGCGTGCCTTATCCTCGCTGGCGTACTGCTCCGCCTCACGGACAGCCTTCTCCACATCCTCCTTGGACATGTTGGTGTTGGAGGTGATGGTGATGTGCTGCTCACGGCCGGTGCCCAAATCCTTGGCAGACACGTTCACGATGCCGTTGGCGTCGATATCAAAGGTGACCTCAATCTGGGGCACGCCACGGCGGGCGGGAGCAATGCCATCCAGGTGGAACATACCCAGGGTCTTGTTATCCCGGGCAAACTCACGCTCACCCTGCAACACATGCACCTCAACGGAGGGCTGGTTGTCAGCGGCGGTGGAGAAAATCTGGCTCTTCTTGGTGGGGATGGTGGTGTTGCGGTCGATGACCTTGGTCATCACGCCGCCCATAGTCTCCACGCCCAGAGACAGGGGGGTAACATCCAGCAGCAACAGGCCCTTGACCTCGCCGCCCAGCACGCCGCCCTGCAGAGCCGCACCCATAGCCACGCACTCGTCGGGGTTAATGCCCTTGAAGGGCTCCTTGCCCATGAACTTCTGGATAGCCTCCTGCACCGCCGGAATACGGGTGGAACCACCCACCAGCAGAACCTTGTCAACCTGCGAAGCGGACAGGCCGGAATCGGACAGCGCCTGGCGTACCGGGCCCATGGTGGCCTCTACCAGAGAAGCGGTCAGCTCGTTGAACTTGGCCCGGGTGAGGGTCATATCCAGGTGCTTGGGCTCGGTGGCGCCGCTGTCGTTGATAATCGCCGTGATAAAGGGCAGGTTGATGTTGGCGGTGGTAGAGCCGGACAGCTCGATCTTCGCCTTCTCAGCCGCCTCACGCAGACGCTGTACCGCTACCTTGTCGCCGGACAGGTCGATACCGGTCTCTGCCTTAAAGCCGGCCAACAGCCAGTTGACAATAGCGTTGTCGAAATCGTCGCCGCCCAGGCGGTTGTTACCGGCCGTAGCCAGCACCTCCTGCACGCCGTCGCCCATCTCGATGATGGACACGTCAAAGGTGCCGCCGCCCAGGTCGTACACCATGATCTTCTGGTCGGACTCCTTGTCGATACCATACGCCAGCGCCGCAGCGGTAGGCTCGTTGATGATACGCTTGACCTCCATGCCGGCAATCTTACCGGCGTCCTTGGTGGCCTGACGCTGGGCATCCGTGAAGTAAGCCGGCACGGTGATAACCGCCTCGGTGACGGTGTCGCCCAGATAGGCCTCGGCATCCTGCTTCAGCTTCTGCAGGATCATAGCGGAGATCTCCTGAGGAGTATACGCCTTGCCGTCGATGGTCACCTTCTTGTCAGTGCCCATGTCACGCTTGATGGAAGACACCGTACGGTCGGGAGCAGACACAGCGGACTGCTTGGCCACACGGCCTACCACACGCTCGCCGTCCTTCTTGAACGCCACCACAGACGGGGTGGTGCGGGCGCCCTCTGCGTTAGGGATAACGACGGCCTCGCCGCCCTCGATGACAGCCACACAAGAGTTGGTGGTGCCCAAGTCAATACCAATAATCTTTGCCATTTTTCATTACCTCCATACAATAATACAATAGTGAATGTGTGTAAAAAATATGTCTAAAAGGAGTAGCTCCTTAATTAGCAACCTTTACCATTGCCGGGCGCAAAACACGGTCGCCCAGCTTGTAGCCCTTCTGGAACACAGCAGTGACGGTATCCGGCTCTACGCCGTCAGCGTCCTCCCGCATCACCGCATTGTGCACATTGGGGTCGAAGGGCTCACCCTCTACACCAACCGCTTCCAGGCCCAGCTTTTGCAGTGCCTCCAGGAACTGCCGAAGCACCAAATCCACGCCGGTCTTGTAGTCGCCGGTCGCCGGAGCGGCAATGGCCTTTTCCATGTTATCCACGCTGGTGAGCAGGCCGGTGAGCAATTCCGCCTTGGTAAAGGCACCGATCTGCTCTTTTTCCTGCTCGGTGCGGCGCTTGTAGTTGGCGTATTCCGCCAGCATACGCTGATACTGGTCTTTCACAGCGGCCAGCTCCGTCTCGGCCGCCTCCAGCTTAGCTTCCAGGTCAGCAACCTTCGCCTGCTTTTTCGCTTTCTTATCCGGCTCTGCCGCAGGGGATTCTGCGGTTTCCTGTGCCACGTCCTGCGCCGCCGTTTCTTCCGGGGCGGGGGTGGTGTTCTTCTCGTTTTCCATGGGAATGACCTCCTGTTACGGTTATATGTCTAATGCACTGCTTTCTTCAAACAGATCGCCCAGCATCTGCCCCAGAGCGGTGGCAAAATACTGGATGCGGGGGATCACGTCAGCGTAGTTCATGCGCTCCGGGCCAACCACACCGATGGTGCCCTGTCCCCGGTCGCCCAGCATATAGGGCACCAGCAACATCACGGAACCCTCCAGGGAGGGGTGCCACTCCCGGCCCAGCAGGACACGGATGCCTGTCACCGACGGCTCCAGCAGGTCACGTACCTGCTGGCGATCGTTGAGAAAGCCGATAAGCGCCCGGGCTCTGTCCAGAGGATAGGCGGGATGCCGTAGCAGGTTCATCTGTCCGGCCACCGCCAGGCGGGCCTCGGCGCACTCCAGCGCCAGCTCGTAAAAGGCGGATAAGATGGGGGCTACGGCCAACCCGGCCTCCCCCAGCTCCAGCAGAATCTCCTGCATCGCGGTGATGGTCACCGTCGTGAGGGGCTGCCCCAAAAAACGCCGGGACATATACTCGGCCAGTGCTACCGTCACCTTGCTGGGAATATCCCGCTGACAGCGGCACATCCGGGTGCGGAGGAAGCCGTTATCCTGGGCCAGCACTACCGCCATGTTCCGGGGGGACATCTGCATCACATCAATGCGGCTGATACAGGTACCCACCCGCTCCGGTCGGGAGGCCACCGTCGCCAGGCCGGTAATATCGGCCAGTGCCCGGCAGGTGTCCTCCAACAGCCGGGAAGCATCTCCCGAAGCCGCCGACAGCAGTGTGTTCATATCCACCCGATCCTGCAAGGTCAGGGGGCGGCGATCCATCAACTGCTCGATGTACAGGCGGATCGCCTTGGCCGTAGGCAGGCGCCCTGCCGAGGTGTGGGGCTGTTCCAGATAGCCGGCTACCGTCAGGGCGGCCATATCGTTGCGGATGGTTGCGGAGGAAACACAGTTGCCCAACTGCTCTGCCAGGAACTTGGAGCCTACCGGCTCGCCGGAGTCGATGTACTCCTCCACAATGGCGGCGAGAATACGACACTTGCGGAAATCCAGCTCCATGGGGCTTCCTCCTTTGGATTTTTCTTAATTAGCACTCTACACCTCTGAGTGCTAAATATAGATTAACACGCTTTTTGCCAACTGTCAAGAGGTATTTGTGAATTCTTTGTTAACCTTCCCACATTTTCCGAAAAATCGCTTTATACCGTAAAATTTTTCCGTTTCCTCTTGTATCTTGTGCAGAAATTCGGTATACTATACTTATGAGGATATTCCTTATATACGCAACAGCATACCAACAAGGAGGTAAATCACATGGCAGGTATCCAGATTCACGATTTCGACTTTAACAAGCTCATGGAGTTTGTGGCCACCACCAACGGTGAGGTGTATATGCACACCGCAGAGGGGGATGTGCTCAACCTGAAGAGCCGTCTGACTCAGCTTTTGGTGCTGTCCGGCGCTTTGGGCCAGGGCGTTATCGCCGAGGCCACCATCGTCTGCGAGGACAAGGACGACGAGTCCCGTCTATTCCGCATGAATCTGTACAGAGATTGACGCAAAACCCTTTTGCCACCCGGCAAAAGGGTTTTCTCTTGTATTCCGATAAAAAGCGTGGTATACTGTGGGCAAAAGCAAAAGGAGGGAGCGTCTGTGCCTATAAAGCGGCTTGCCCTGTGTTTAGGGTTGCTTATTCTGCTCTGTCTGCCCTGTGTGGCCGCCACGCCGGGCGATCTGGACGAAAACAACCGGCTGGATAGCGACGATGCGGTCTATCTGCTCTACCACACCCTCCTGCCCACCGAATACCCCCTCTCCCAAGCGGCCGATTACACCGGCGACGGCGAAATCAGCCAAGCGGACGCCGTTTACCTGCTGTATCACACCCTTCTGCCGGAGGACTATCCCCTCCCGGCGGCAGAGTCGGCCATCCAATTCCCGGAGCTGGGGTACGACCCGGACGGCAAAGGGCGCATCCAGTTGACCGATGCGTCATCGGCAGGCGGCAACGCCTATTTTACCTTTTATAATCGATCCGCCACCTGGGTTACCGATGAAAGCTCCACCATCACCTACCAGTGCCGGGATGCCGATGGCGCTATTCTGACCACCGGCACTCTCCATCTGGGGTATGTAGGCTGTCACGCCACCGTCACCCGGGCGGTAGCCCTTCCGGCAGGTACCGCCACCGTTACCTTTACCGGCAGCCGTACCTCCTACTGGACGCAGTGGAAGCCGTAAACTCATCAAAAAAGCACGCCACGCAAAGATTGCGTGGCGTGCTTTTTTCTGCAAAAACGCCCACTATCCGCAGACAGTGGGCGCTTTTTAAAACAATTAGTTGCAGATGGTGCGCTCGGTCTCTTTGTCGAACAGGTGAATCTTGGTGTTCTCCAAAGCAATCTCGATGGTGTCACCGGGGTGAGCGGTGGAGGTGGGCTCCACACGAGCGGTGAAATCGAAGCCTTCCACATTAACATACAGGAAAGTCTCGGCACCCATCATTTCGGTCACTTCCACGTTGGCGGTAACCTTACAATCAGCGAACTCCTCCAACAGACGAGGCTCGTCGTGGACATCCTCAGGACGGATACCCATGATAACTTCCTTGCCTACGTACTCGTCCAGGCCCTTGCCCTCGACCTTGGCGGCCGGCAGGGGGATGCGGTACTTCACGCCACGGCGGGTCTTGGTATCCTCGGAGCCGAACTCCACCAGATACTTGTCGCCCTCTTTGACGATGACAGACTCGATGAAGTTCATCTGGGGGCTACCAATGAAGCCGGCAACGAACATGTTGCAGGGCAGGTCATACAGATGCTGGGGCGTATCCACCTGCTGAATCAGACCGTCCTTCATAACCACGATGCGGTCGCCCATGGTCATAGCCTCGGTCTGGTCGTGGGTAACGTAAATGAAGGTGGTACCCAGGCGCTGATGCAGCTTGGACAGCTCGGTACGCATCTGGGCACGCAGCTTAGCATCCAGGTTGGACAGCGGCTCGTCCAGCAGGAAGACCTTGGGCTCACGGACGATAGCACGACCCAGAGCCACACGCTGACGCTGACCACCGGACAGAGCCTTCGGCTTACGGTCCAGCAGGTGAGCGATATCCAGAATGCGGGCGGCCTCCTCAACGCGGCGCTTGATCTCATCCTTAGGAGTCTTGCGCAGCTTCAGACCGAAAGCCATGTTATCAAACACGGTCATGTGGGGATACAGAGCGTAGTTCTGGAACACCATGGCGATATCACGGTCCTTGGGAGCTACGTCGTTGACCAGACGGTCGCCAATGTACAGCTCACCGGAGGAGATCTCCTCCAGACCGGCGATCATACGCAGGGTGGTGGACTTACCACAGCCGGAAGGACCGACCATGATGATGAACTCTTTGTCCTTGATTTCCAGGTTGAAGTCCGAAACGGCCACAACGCCGCCGGGGTACTTCTTATAAATGTGCTTTAAAGAAAGACCTGCCATAAGAATCTAAACCTCCATACAAAATATGTTTTTCGACCTCGGAAATGCCACAATCGGGCAATTTCTTACAGTAGATACTATACCACGGTTTGCTGAAATTAGCCATACCCAAAGTATACAAACTTTCAGGACGGAAATTAGGGAAAATTTATACACCACCGACACATTGTCGAAAAATGCTACTTTTTTTCGTTCATTATGCTGGTTATCTCTTGTTCGGTGAGTGGGCGGCTCTCCCCTTCGGCCAGGGTTTCGTCCAATATAAGGCCGCCCATGGCGATCCGCTTGAGCCACGTGACATGACAGCCAACAGCGGCAAACATCCGCTTGATTTGGTGGAATTTTCCTTCATAGATGACCACTTCCACCAGCGGGTTTTCCCCCTCCTCCAGCACCTGCACCCGGGCAGGCAGGCACTGGGTGCCATCCTCCAGCGTGGGGCCGTCACGGAACGCCTGGGCCGCCTCTGCGGTGAGAGGCTTGTCCAGCACCGCCCGGTACGTCTTAGGAATATGGTGGCGAGGGGACAAGATGTCATGAGCCAGGGTGCCATCATCGGTAATGAGCACCAGGCCGTGGGTATCCTTGTCCAACCGGCCCGCCGGGAACAGCCCACGGCGGCGTGCCTCCTCCGGAAGCAGGTCAATCACCGTGGGCGCCTTGGGGTCACGGGATACACAGAGTATACCCGCCGGCTTATTCAACATCCAGTATATATTTTCTGCATAGCTCAGCGGTTTGCCATCCACCACGATGGCGTGGGTGGCAGGGTCCCACTTGGTGGAAGCCTGCTTGCACACCTTGCCATCCACCGTCACCCGGCCGATCTTAATCAGCCGCCCCGCCTCTGTGCGGGTGAGGGTGGTCTGAGAGCAGATAATTTTATCCAACCTGTCCATTCGTCTCTCCTGTGGTGGGCGGCATCTGTGTCTGCCCCACCGCTAAAGCGGTCAGCCCATGGCTGAACCCACCCTGCACAGCAGAAGAGATGTCCCCACCGATAATTTGATCTTTATATACATACATGTGTGCCTGTACCGGCTCTTCTCCGGGATAATTGGTCACGGTATATGTCCAGCATTTTACCCGCCGGCCACAATAGGGGGTCAGGTCCTGCCCGGCCGCCGTCTGCAAAGCGTTGTACGCCGTGAATACGGGGTCGCTGTCAGCCGGGATGAGCACCTCCTGCACCGCCACCGGCTGCGTCTCCACCTCGTAGCCCAGCGCCTGCAGATAGGCCACCCGGCTGCTGTCGTCCGCCCCTGTGGCAGACGCCTGTGTGCGCAGGGCATCCTGCCGCCCGGCCAGGGTGAACACCGTGACCAGCAAAATCCCCACCACGGCGGCGGTAAAGCTCATCCGCGGGCGAGTCGTCTTCATCGATACCACAAACATTGTCATCACTCCTTGTGGCATAGATATGCACAATACAGGGAACATATGCTAAAGGGTCGGAGGAATGCTCTACTGTATCTTTACTATTGTACCACATTCCAAGCGAATAGGAAAGTGCTAATTTTTCGTTTTTTCACTTCTTTGTTCTTTGCCACACGCACTATGTGTTTTTAACGCCAAAAAATGTGTTTTTTAATTAACTTTTAGTTTTTCCTTGTCCCTATTTGGCTTTTATGCTATATTTCTGTCATGAAAATGAAGGAGGGATACTCATGCGAAGAAAATCCTTTTGGCTCGTAGGACTGTGTCTGTGCCTGCTATTAAGCCTGATGCCGGTATTCCCCGTGGTAGCGGCGACAGAGGACATCACCATCATCGCTTGCTCCGACTTCCAGTCGACGGACTATGCCATCGGCGGCCGCAAGCAGGTGACCGCCATTCTGGATGCTATGGTAGCTGACGGCATCACCCAGGCGGACGGCTTTTTCTGCTGTGGAGATTACAACATCGAGGTAGGTCTGCCCAACGACATCAAGGTGCTGACACGGGCTGTCAATCAGATTGTCGACAAAGACGGCCACATGGTATTCGCCAAGGGTAACCACGACGAGATCGGCTTGGAGGGGCTCAGCCCCAGCGGCAACAATGACCCCAAAAGCGGCGCCTACGGAACGTACGTCATCCATGAAAACGACTATCCGTGGCTCTACAGCAACGAATACACCGTATCAAGAACGGCCGGCAAGCTAAAGACTTATCTGGATGAAAAGCTACAGGCCGGGTTTAATAAGCCGATATTTATTATCTCTCACTTACCCCTGCACTTCAACCGCCGAACCATGAACAAAAACTGTGGTTCCTGCAACGGCAACCTGCTGTTTGACGTCATCAACGAAGCCGCCGGCAAGGGGCTGAACATCTTTTTCCTCTTCGGTCACAACCACGCCAACGGCTATGATGATTATCTGGGTGGCTCCGCCATCTACCTGAAGAAGGGGGACTCCATAAACATAGCTCAGTGTAGCAGAACCGACTACAAGACAGAAACGTTGAATTTTACCTACATGAACGCCGGGTATGTGGGGTATTATGGGCCCTTGTATCCCGGCGCCGGTACGGATTTGACTATGACAGCGTTCAAAATTTCCGGCAATGAGGTGACCGTATCCCGGTATTCTGCCGCCGGACTGTATAACCTGAAAGCCAAAGGAGTCAACGACCCGAACGCCAATCTGGAGGGTAACCCGACGGTGTATGCTTCCCCCCGTAAGGTCAGCGTCACCGATGATGTGCCGGTCGCTGTGCAGAAGCCCACCGCCGGCACCACACAAAAGGCCACCGTCGCCGATACAACCACTACTGGCGCCGGTGCCGTCCAGACATCCGCCACTAGCCAGCCCGAAGGAGTCGCGACGACCGCCGCTACGGCAGGGGCGACCGCCGATCCATCCGCCACTGCTGGGAACATCTCCACCGGAAACACCACTGCCGGAGATGTTAGCCAAATGGACAGCACCCCCTCTACCTCCCTGAGCAAAGAAGAGACGGGTGCCACCGTCACCACTACAGCAGCATCCGGGCCGGTTGCTCCTCCATCTGACCGCCCTGTGTGGCCGTTCATCGCCGGAGGAGGCGTTCTTATCGTGGCCGGGGCGATTGTGGTGATCCTGCTACGGCGTAAATCGCAGAAATAAATCCAGAGAAAAACCGCCACACGGCGGTTTTTCTCTTTACACGGAGAGCTTTTGGGCGTACAATTAAGAAAAACGGAAAGGAGTCAAGCACATGGTCAGACACGTCATCCTATGGAAACTGAAAGAAGAATACAACACCGAGGAAATCAAGGCCGGCATCAAAACCGGTATCGAGGGACTGGTAGGACAGGTGCCCGGGTTGCTGGAAGCACACGTCTACTATGGTGGACTGCCCTCCTCCAATGCGGATGTCATGCTGGATACCCTGCTGGAGGATGAGGCGGCGCTGAAGGCGTACGCCGTCCATCCTGCTCACGTCGAGGTGGCAAACACGCTGGTGCGCCCCTACACAGCGGCACGCAGTTGTTTGGATTTTGTCGTGGAATAAGCCCTTGAGCCCGCTGCCGGCATACAACCCTGTGCAGTGGGCTTTTTTCAAGGGTTTCCTTGACAAATCAAGCAAAAAAGAGTATCAATTACCTATAGTTGATTTCCAAAAAAACAAAAAGGGGTGTCAGCCATGCTTGGCTTTGGCAACGGACGGGATTTTACCGTTCAAATTCAGATTTTGTACAAACACGTGTATGACCCGGCGCTCATCGCTGCCTCCATTGAGGCACGGCGGCTGGGCGACACCGGCAATAATTTTCCTCATGAGGTAGAGCACTACGAGTGGCCCAGCAACCACCTCATCGGGGAGGAAATTATGAAAAATGCCGCACCAAAGACCCGGCAGGAAGCGCTGGAGGTGGTGCGTGGCTGGCTGAGAGAGGGGAATGGCGGCAAGCCCCACCCCTGGGCGGCGATGGAAAGCTACACCCGCTGGCAGCACTACACCGCCGAGATGGGGTATGACTACATCGGCTGTGAGCTGGGCGCCAACGTGAGCGTGTATAACCTGTCCGTCGCCTTCACCCGAGGGGCGGCCAAGCAGTATGATAAGAGCCGGGGGCTGGGCAATGTATCCGCCTGGTTTGTGGATTACAGCCTGTGGAACTGGCTGGGGATGGTCAACTACAGTGGCGACCCCGACTTCTTCTCTCATGCCCGACGGAGAAAAAGCCTGACCCCTGTGTCGGGGCAGGGCATCAACCAGTGCCGCCGGGGGTACTACCTCATCTACATGTCGGGAGCCCAGTGGCTCATCAACGAAGGGGGCGGTGAAAGCTCCTTCTACCCGGAGCTCGAGGCGGATGGATACTACAAGCTGTCCCCCCACGGCGAGGTCAACCGGGATTTCTACGATTTTGTGTGCCGTCACCCCGACAGGGGAGAAACCATCGTGCCGATTGCCCTGGTGCTGAACCACGACCACGGCCTGCCCTATGGCCACTGGAAAGAGGAACATCTGGTATTTGAGGCGTTGCCTCAGACCGCCGGTGACCGGATGATCAACGACCTGTTCCAGACGGTGTATTCCACCGCCTATTCCACCTGGCCCATGGAAAGCGTAGGCCAGCAGATAACCGCCCCCTATGGGGATGTGTTCGATGTGCTCACCCACGAGGCCGACCCGGCGGTGCTGGCTGACTACCCGGCGCTTATTCTGGCCGGAGATATTGCCTTCTCCGACCAAGACAAGCAGAAGTATATGGAGTATGTGGCAAACGGCGGCACGCTGTTGCTTCATGCCATGTACGCCGAGGCGTTCCCTGCCTTCCCCGAGGGCAAGGGGCGAGTCATCCGCTACGACAAGGTGGAAGAACTGAAAGATATTCTCCCCGCCCTGCTCTGCGACCTTCTCCCGGTGACCGTGGACGGCGATGTGGAAACCATCGTTAACCGGAACGACCGGGGAATTGTGGTGACACTGATTAACAATAACGGTGTGGTAAAGCCTTGGGACAGCGACGCTGTGTTTGATTCCGCCGGCACACGCACCGTTACCGTTACCTACACCGGCGAGGGGGATGTGACCGCCGCCAGTGAATGGGTGTCCGACACCGCCTTGCCTGCCACCAAGGTGCAGACGGTGGAGATTGCCCCCGGTGATGTGAAGATTATTGAATTTGTGGTGAAATAAAGAGAAAAGGCCGTCTGTGGGAATACTCCGACAGACGGCCTTGCTTTTTTATCCGGATAGGCTTACAGGTCACAGCCTTCCTGGTCATCATCCAAAAACTCCCGGCTGGACACACGCTTAGCCATGCGCTCCGCCTCAATCAGCTCGGAGAGCTGTTCCTTAACCTCCCGGGAGTGCTTGATACGCTGGATGTCAAAATCCGGTGCGGTACGGTCAGCCGAACAGCAATGAATGGTGCCCAGCCCGAACAGGCGCTCCCCGAAGGAGCGCTTGAGGGTTACATCCACGATGCGATACAGCCGGATCTCCTCCTCACGCAGATTGAACAGACCGGTGGTGATCAGCAATTTTTCCGCCGTCAGCTCATAGACCGTAAAAGACAGCGGCAGACCAAACAGGGTGCGCTTGCGGTCTTTCCACAGCACTTGCTTTTCTTCCATAGCGCTCAGCTCCTTTTGGGTTATTTTAGTTATTTCGCCCCACACAGTCAAGTCTGTGCGGCTCTTTTGGGGATATTCCATGCACTCCACCCGGTATTCCCCGGGCTTGGTGATTTTTAAGGCAATCGTAAACAAGGCCACGCCCTTGGAGCAGTCGATTTCCCGATAAGACAGGCTGTCATAATCGTAATTGGTGGTTTCATAAAACCATAAGAGGCCGGCATACCCGGCATAAGGTGCGTCGAGGGCATATCCCTTGTTGGTAGTCATAACGAAGCCGTTTTGCCCAACGGTCTCCTCCGGCATAGTTCCCAAACGCCCGATCCCGATGTTTTTCATCACCGCCTGATTCTGCTTCTGGAACGTGCCTTCCGGTATTTCCAGCCCTTTCTGTACACATCGGATGCCAATCTTCACCGTTCCGTAATTTTCAGCCGTTTTCACCATCACCGTATAGGAGATGGTGTCCCCCACCGCATACACCTTACCGTTGACCGTAGCGGAATTCGAGTCCGCAGTGGTCGTGGTGGTGAGCGTGGTGGCTTTTGTTGCAGACGATGTGGTTGCGGTGGTTGTCGGTTTTGCGGTTGGGACAGTGGTTTTCGGGGCGGTTGTTGCTTGGGTGGCGTCAATCGTGGCAGTGGACGACGTGCCGCTGACGGATGTGTTTGCCTCTTCGGTGGTTGTGGTTGAAGAGGGCAAGGCAGAAGCGGTGGTTGTCGTGCTTATATTTGCAGAAGTTATAAGCGGCCCGTCAATGGCCACATTGCCCGCACAACCGGCGAGCAAAAAAATGCACATCCCCCACACAAGCATACAAAAAAGCGGTCGTTTTACCATTCTTTTCACCTTAAATATCCGTCAGGATATCCTCCATGCTGTACAGACCGGCAGGCTTGCCCACCAGGAACTTGGCGGCGGTCAGTGCGCCACCGGCAAACACACTGCGGGACTGGGCAGAGTGGGACAGGGTGATGACCTCCTGCTCACCGGCAAACAGCACACTGTGCTCTCCCACCACCGTGCCGCCCCGGAGAGAAGCAATGCCAATCTCCTTCTTATCCCGCTTTTGCCGGCGGGTGTGGCGGTCGTAGGTGTATTCCGGCTCGTAGGCAAGCCCGGCACGGGCGGCCTCCGCCAGCATCAGGGCAGTGCCGGAGGGGGCGTCCAGCTTCTGGTTGTGGTGCATCTCCACGATTTCGATATCAAAGGTATCTCCCAGCACCGCGGCGGCCTTTTTGGTCAGGGCAGACAGCACCGCCACGCCAAGGCTCATATTACTGCTGAAAAACACCGGCACCTTGGTAGCGGCATCCTTCACCGCCGCCAGCTGCTCCTCGGAAAGACCGGTGGTGCACAACACCAGCGGCAGGCCTTTTTCGGTCACATAAGCCAGCTCCTCTGCCAAGGCGGCCGGGGAGGAAAAGTCGATGACCGCATCCACCGCCTCGGTGACAGCGGCCGGAGAGGCATAGATGGGAAATGCGGCCTCACCGCTTGCCACATCCACGCCGGCGGCCACGGTATCGCCACGCTGTGCCGCCAAGGCGGCCACGGCATGACCCATGCGGCCCATACAACCATTGAGCAAAATACGCATAGTAAAAAACTCCTTACTGAATCAGTTGGTGGCGGCGAAGCACCGCCTTGAGCGCTTCCAGCGCCTGCTCCTCCATGGGATACAGGGGCAGACGGCACTCACCCACCGCCATACCCATGGCGTTCATCGCCGCCTTGACGGGGACGGGGTTGACGTCGGTGAACAGCCCATTGGCCAAATCCAGCCAATCCAGCTGTAAACGGCGGGCAGTAGCAAAATCCCCGGCCAGCCCGGCGGCACATAAGTCGTGCACTAAGGCGGGCACCACATTGCCCAGTACGGTGATGACACCCAAACCGCCCAGCGACATAATGGGGACGATCTGGTCGTCGTTGCCGGAATAAACGGGAATATCACACAGCGCCGCCAGCTTGGCCACCGAGGACAAGTCGCCGTTCGCCTGCTTAAGACCCACCACGGTATCCACATCCCGGTACAGCGTCGCCGCCGTCTCCGGCTTGATGTCCACGCCGGTGCGGGAGGGTACGTTGTACAAAATCAGCGGCAGGTCGGTAGCGGCCGCCACCGTAGTGTAGTGGGCGATGAGTCCACGCTGGGAGGTCTTGTTATAGTAAGGGGTGACCAGCAACAGACCGTCTGCCCCCAGCCGCTTCGCCTCCCGGCAGGAGTTGATGCAGTGGTCGGTGTCGTTGGAGCCGGTGCCGGCGATGACCGGGATACGGCCCGCCGCCCGACAGACAGCCACCCGAATCGCCTCCAGGTGCTCCTCCATCTTCAGGGTGGGTGCCTCGCCGGTGGTGCCGCAGATAATCAGGGCGTCACTGCCCTGCGCCACGTGCCAGTCCACCAATTCTTCCAGCCTGCTGAAGTGTATACTGCCATCCGGCAGCATAGGGGTCACCAGCGCCACGCCGGAGCCGGTAAAGATCGGCTTTTTTTCCATACTATCGACCACCTTTCTGCAAATATGTCAGTTCTATCTATTGTATACAGAAAACTCAGTCCATATACCCATCGGCGCACAGCAGCTCGGCCAGCAGTACCGCACCGCCGGCAGCACCGCGCAGCGTGTTGTGGGACAGACCCACGAACTTGTAGTCATACTGGCTGTCCTCACGCAGACGGCCCAGGGACACGGTCATGCCCCCCTCCAGGTCACGGCACAGCTTGGTCTGGGGCATATTGTCCTCCTCAAAATACTTGAGGAACTGCTTGGGGGCAGAGGGCAGCGCCAGCGCCTGAGGACGGCCGGAGAAGCTGTTCCACTTCTCAATGATCTGCTCCTTGGTGGGCTTGTTCTCAAACCGGACAAACACGGCGGCAAAATGGCCGTCGCTCACCGGCACACGCAGACACTGGGCGGTGAATGCCGGGGTGGTGGCGTTCTCGATGACGCCATCCTTGATGGTACCCCAAATCTTCAGCGGCTCCTGCTCGGACTTCTCCTCCTCGCCGCCGATGTAGGGGATGACGTTGTCCACCATCTCCGGCCAGCGCTCGAAGGTCTTGCCGGCACCGGAAATGGCCTGATAGGTGGTTACCAGCACATCCTTCACGCCGAACTCATTCAGCGGATACAGGGCGGGCACATAGCTCTGCAGGGAGCAGTTGGACTTGACCGCCACAAAGCCACGCTTGGTGCCCAGGCGCTTCCGCTGGTCGTGGATGATCTCCTCATGCTGCCAGTTGAGCTCCGGGATAATCATCGGCACATCGGGGGTGCCACGGTGAGCACTGTTGTTGGACACCACGGGGCACTCCGCCTTGGCGTAGGCCTCCTCCAGGGCACGAATCTCCGCCTTGGGCATATCCACGGCGCAGAACACAAAATCCACCAGGGCGGCAACCTCCTCCACATGGGAGGCATCCAGCACGGTCATACCTTTGACTGCCTCCGGCATGGGAGCGGTCATCGCCCAACGGTTGCCCACGGCTTCCTCATAGGTCTTGCCGGCAGAACGGGGGCTGGCCGCCAGAGCCGTCACAGTAAACCAGGGATGGCCGTCCAGCAAGGTCAGAAACCGCTGGCCCACCATGCCGGTACAACCTACTACGCCTACACGATACGTCTTGTTTGCCATATTTCATATCTCCTTTTTTCGGCAAATCCACCGGTTTCCGTAAAAAACCGTTGAAAATCCGCTGTCAATACTATATAATGAATGGGATAGACAGAGGGCGCCGTTTTTACGCCCCTATTTTACTCTATTCCGGAACGGTTGTCAATAACGCCGGGCCGGTAATTCATAGAAAGTTAGGGTTTTATCTATGCTGAAAAGCGATTTTTATTATGACCTGCCGGAAGAACTCATCGCCCAGGAGCCCATCGAGCCCCGGGATGCCAGCCGTCTGCTGATGCTGGACAAGCATACCGGTGCCATGCAGGATGGCACCTTCCGGGATGTGCTGGAGGCTTTGCGCCCTGGTGACTGCCTGATCCTCAACGACAGCCGGGTACTGCCTGCCCGGCTTCTCGGCAAACGTGCCGCCACCGGCGCCAATGTGGAGCTGTTATTGCTTACCCCCCACGGGAATGATACCTGGGAGGTGCTGGCCGGCCCCGGTCGCCGGGCAAAGCCGGGAGACGAGCTGACCTTTGGCGAGGGGCTGCTCACCGCCACGGTGCTGGAGATTTTAGAGGGGGGCAACCGGCTGGTCAAGTTTGTCTACGAGGGCAATTTCTACCACGTGCTAGAGCAAATCGGGCAGATGCCCCTCCCCCCTTATATCAAGAAGCGGCTGGAAAACGGCGAACGGTATCAAACCGTCTATTCCCGGGAGCTGGGCTCTGCCGCCGCCCCTACCGCCGGCCTACATTTCACCCCGGCTCTGCTGGACGAGGTGCGGGCAAAAGGGGTAGAGGTAGCCTTTGTTACCCTCCATGTGGGACTGGGCACCTTCCGTCCGGTGAAGGAGGACGTAGTGGAAAACCACAAGATGCACGCCGAGCATTATGAACTGTCGGCGGAGACGGCCGAGGTCATCAACCGCACCCGGGCCCGGGGCGGTCGGGTCATCGGGGTGGGCACCACCTCCTGCCGCACGCTGGAGAGCGTGGGGCTCACCGACGGTATCGTCAAGCCCGCTGACGGCTGGACGGAGATTTTCATCTATCCCGGCTACCAATTTCAGGTGCTGGATGGGCTGATTACCAACTTCCACCTGCCGGAGAGCACCCTCATCATGCTGGTGTCCGCCCTGGCGGGGTATGACCACACCATGGCTGCCTACAAGCACGCCGTGGAGGAAAAGTACCGCTTTTTCAGCTTCGGCGACGCGATGCTCATCCTATAAAGGATGAGCAAGTAAGAAGTAAGAGGTAATAGTGAAGAGGTAAGGTGTCGGCTTTGCCGACGGATTTATAAATTTCCTTTTCACATATCCCATAAACTTCGATGACGCAATGTTTATCGGGTGAGTGTTCGCCCGCGGGCGGATGAAGGGCATCCGCCCCTACGATATAGGGTAGGAGCCCGATTTTGTAGGGGATGATACCTACACCGTCCCGCAGAACGCCCCTGCATTTTCCCGATTCTTGCATAAAGGAGAAAAGTATGGAAATTATCAAAACCGAGGGCAAGGCCCGGCGGGGCGTGTTTGAGACCCCCCACGGCACAGTGCAGACGCCGGCCTTTATGAATGTGGCCACCAGCGCCGCCATCAAGGGAGCGGTGTCCGCCTTTGACCTCAAAGACCTGCGGTGTCAGGTGATGCTATGCAATACCTATCACCTCCATGTCCGCCCCGGCGACACGCTGGTGCGGGAGATGGGGGGGCTCCACGGCTTCACCGGCTGGGATGGCCCGATTCTCACCGACAGCGGCGGATTTCAGGTGTTCTCCCTGTCCAGCCTGCGAAAAATCAAAGAGGAGGGCGTCCATTTCCGCTCCCATGTGGACGGCAAGAAGATCTTTATGGGGCCCGAGGAGAGCATGCGGATTCAGTCCAATCTGGGCTCCACCATCGCCATGGCCTTTGACGAGTGTGTGGAAAACCCGGCCAAATACGACTATTCCCGGCAGTCCTGCCAGCGCACCACCCGGTGGCTTAAGCGTTGCCAAGAGGAGATGGCACGGCTGAACAGCCTGCCGGATACCATCAATCCCCGGCAGATGCTGTTTGGCATCAACCAGGGTTGTACCTATGAGGACCTGCGTGTAGAACACATGCAGGAGATTGCCCAGCTGGGGCTGGATGGCTATGCTATCGGCGGCCTGGCGGTGGGCGAGCCCACCGAGGATATGTACCGCATCATCGAGGCGGTGGAGCCCCACATGCCAAAGGATAAAATCCGCTATCTGATGGGCGTAGGCACGCCGGAAAACATCCTGGAGGCGGTGCATCGGGGCGTTGACCTGTTCGACTGCGTGATGCCTTCCCGTAACGCCCGGCACGGGCACGTGTTTACGTGGCAGGGACACCGCAACCTCATCAACAACAAGTACGCAAACGACCCCCGCCCCATCGACGAGGAGTGCGACTGCCCCACCTGCCGCCGGTATTCCCGGGGCTATATCCGCCACCTGCTGAAAGCAAATGAGATGCTGGGTATGCGGCTGACGGTGATGCACAACCTGTATTTCTACAACCGGTTGATGGAGCGTATCCGGGAGGCGCTGGACGAGGGGCGGTTTGAGGAATTCTACCGCACCTACACCAACCGGCTGGACGTGCGGATATAAGCGGTTTGCCCCGCCCCGAAAACGGGCGAACACAGTTCGCCCCTACGAAGGAACTGTGCAGGCTTCACGCCCTCTCTGAGGGAGGCTAAACCGCCCTACGGATATAAACAATTTGTAAATTTTTCACACCGCTGTGAAAAAGGCTTGCACTTTTCCGGGTTTGCCTTTATAATGTATAGAGATATTTTTAATGGAGGGTTTTATCTATGAATTTTTTGTCTAACATCATCCGGCTGACCGCCCAGACCGGTACCGGCACCACCGGTGCTACGGATGCCACGCAGGAGATTTCCGGCTTTGCCGCTTTCTTCTATCAGTACGGCTCCATCATCATGCTGGTGTTGGTGTTTGTGGTGATGTACTTCCTGATGATCCGTCCCCAGCAGAAGAAGCAGAAGGAAGAGCAGAAGATGCGCAATAACCTGCGTGTGGGCGACGAGCTGACCACCATCGGCGGCATCTGCGGCCGTGTGGTCAACATCAAGGACGACACCGTGACCATCGAGTCCGGCGTAGACCGCACCAAGATGCAGTTCAAGAAGTGGGCCATCCAGTCGGTGGAGACCAAGCATGACGATCCCATCGACGACGATGACGACGATGACGATATCTGATCGGTCGGCATAATCCCACTGCCCGGTGCATACCTTGTATAGCCGGGGGCTGATGCCACCCGGCTATACTACACAGGGAGGATATGGGATGAAAGGGCAAGACCGTTCTCAGACATTTTTGCAGCGCTGGCTGCGGCCGGTGCTGGTTGGATTATGCGTGGGGGTGCTGACCGGCACTCTGCTGTTGCTGATGATGGCACTGCTTGTCCGGTCGGTGGATGTTCCCCGGGTGGCAATCACCCCTATGGCTATCGCCGCCGCCGGTGCAGGCGCTTTCGCCGCCGGGTTGGCCGCCGCACTGACAGCGAAGAAAAACGGCCTTGTGCTGGGACTTGTCTGCGGACTTATTCTGTTTTTTGTTCTTTTGCTGGCAGGGATTGCCCGTGCAACCGGTGTCAGTGGCAGCCTGGCGGTCATCAAGCTGGCTGTGCTTACCCTGGCCGGTGCCCTGGGCGGCGTGCTGGGCGTAAACCGACGCAAACGCTGAATGGACAGCGGAGCTGGTCTGGCCATCGGCCGTCCCGTTCCGCTGTTTTTTGTTCTATTCCTCGCCGCCCCCGCATATAGTGGGGCAAGGGAGGAATGGACATGAAACGGACAACCACCCGCCGCAAGCGGGAAATCAAGAGCTTTTGTGCCGAAAACCGCCGGCTGTTCCCCTTTGCGGGATTGTTTTTGGCCGGTGCCGTGCTGGGGGTGCTGGTCTACCTGACTCTCACCCCGGCCAGTGACTCGCTGGATGCCCTGTTGCGGGTGCCGGCGGTCACCGACGATTTCTTCCCGGCGCTGGGGACACGGCTGTTTTCGGCCGTCCTGCTGCTGGGAGGGCTGTATCTGCTGGGCCTGTGGGCCTGCGGAGCCCCCTTCATCCTACTGGTCCCCCTGCTGTATGGGCTGGGGCTGGGGCTGACGGAGGCCCATTACTACACCATGGGGCAGGCAGGCGTGATAGCTGTAGCCGCAGTAATCTTACCCTACGGCTTGCTGACAGCCGCCGTGCTGGTGGCGGCAGCGGCGGAGAGCCTGCGGCTGTCCACCGTGCTGAGCCGCCAACTGCTACCCGGCAGTGACCGGGGCGAGGGGCTATGGGCCGGCTTCCGGCTGTATACCCTGCGGTATCTGCTGTTTTTGGCGGTGGCCGCTGTGATCGGCCTGGCTGACGTACTACTGCGCCGGGTTGCCGGCGGCCTGTTACCGTAATCTTACAACACTTAAGGAGTGGAAAACATTGGCAGGATTTTTCGGATTATTTGACGTGACAAAAGAGGGACCAGGCGTTTCCAAAAACGAGCCGAAAAAGCGCTCGTTCGTGGTATTTTTTGAAATCTATGGGCGGAAATTCTGGAGCTTGATGGTGGCCGGTCTGCTGTGGAGTCTGGTGAACCTCCCGATCATCACCCGCGGCTGGGCGGATGCGGGCCTGACCTTCATCACCCGCAACTTCTCCCGGCAGAAGCACGCCTTTATCAAGGAGGATTTCTTTGAGACCATCAAGAAAAACCGGGGACAGGCCTTCCTCATCGGCTTTATCAACACGGTGGTCACCCTGGTGATGGTGTTCAATTTCCTTTTCTATGCGCTGGCTATGTATCCCGGCCTGTATGCTCTGCTGGGTGTGGATATGTCCAATATCGAGATAGAGGCGCTAAATCCCGGCTTTATGGACTATCTGTCCATGGGCTGTACCCTGCTGGGCTATATCCTGTTTACGTGGATGAAGTATTATATCCCCTTCCTCACGGTCACCTTCAAGCTGAAGACCGGCCAGATCTACAAGAATGCTTTTCTGTTCGCTGTGGTGGGGCTCAAGCAAAACCTGCTCATTTCCTTGGTGCTGATTTTGGTCTACACCATGCTTATTGGCACCTTCCTGCTTATCCCCTATGCGCTGACCATCGTGCTGGTGGTGGTGCTGTGGATTCTGCTGGTGCCGGCGTTCCGGTCCTTCCTCATCCAGTACTGCATCTTCCCCCAGATTAAGAAGCTGATGATCGACCCCTACTACAAGGATAACCCCAATGCGGACAAGCAGGCCCGGCTGGATCTCAACCTGGAGGTAGAGGAGACAGCGCCTGCCACCCCCGAGGAAAAAGAGGCCGCCGAGCCGGTATTCAGCGACGAGCGCATCATCCAGGAGCCGGTCAACATCCCCAAGCAGTACAGCGAGCAGGAGATGCGCCGCTTCAATCGCCGGGTACAACAGCAAAACACCGACGATGACGACACGATATAAGAGGGATACACCATGACAGACTACATTCTGATTGGTCTGGGGCTTGTCCTGTTGGGGCTGGCGGTGGTCATCCTGGGCCAGCTGGCCGGTCTGCGGCGGCGACAGGAGGACAGCCAGCTGGTCAAGGAGCAGCTGGACAAACTGCAGAAAGACCTGGTGGAGGAGCTTCGTGCCAGCCGCCAGGAGAGCAACCAGGCGGTACAGCAGACGGTGCAAAACATGAGCCAGGTTCTGCTCACCGCCCAGGGCAATGCCAACACCGCCATCACCGAGAGCCTGGAGAACATCCGCCGGTCGGTGACGGGACAGCTGGACGGCATCCGGCAGGAAAACAACCGCCAGCTGGAGCAGATGCGCCAGACGGTGGACGAAAAACTGCAAAAGACCCTTAACGACCGCATCAGCCAGTCCTTCCAGCTGGTGAATGACCGGCTGGAGCAGGTGTATGCCGGCCTGGGCGAAATGAAGACCCTGGCCACCGGCGTAGGCGACCTGAAGCGTGTGCTGTCCAACGTCAAGACCCGGGGCGTACTGGGCGAGGTGCAGCTGGGAGCCATCCTGGAGCAGATTTTGGCTCCGGAGCAATACGAGGCCAATGTCAAGACCCGGCCGGGCAGTACCCACTACGTGGAATTTGCCGTAAAACTGCCGGGTAGCGATGAGGGCACGGTGTGGTTGCCCATCGACGCCAAATTCCCGGCCGACGCCTATACCCAACTGCTGGACGCCTACGACGCCGGCGATGCCGAGCAGGTCAAGGCCGCCGGCAGTGTGCTGGAACAGCGTATCCGCAGCTTTGCCAAGGATATCCGGGACAAGTACGTAGCGCCCCCCTACACCACCGATTTCGGCATTATGTTCCTGCCGGTGGAGGGACTGTACGCCGAGGTAGTGCGCCGTGGTCTGATTGAAATTCTGCAACGGGACTACCACGTGAACATCGCCGGCCCCACCACCATGGCCGCCCTGCTTAACAGCCTGCAGATGGGCTTCAAGACCCTGGCCATCCAGAAGCGCTCCGGCGAGGTATGGAAGCTGTTGGGGGCTGTCAAAACTGAGTTTGATAAGTTCGGCAACGTAGTTGCCGCCGCCCAGCAACGGCTGGAACAGGCCGGCAACGAGCTGGACAAGCTGGTGGGCGTCCGCACCCGGCAGATTCAGCGGAAGCTGGCCAGCATCACCAGCCTGTCGGAGGGCGAAGCTACCGCCCTGCTGGAGGACGGCGAATCCGCCGAGCCTGCCGACATCTCCTGACCATCCCCTGGCGGCTGTCCAAAAAGGTCAGCCGCCTTTTCTGCCGCCATCGGCATATTCTCCCCCCTTGCCGCTTATATTGAAGCAGGGAGGGATGGAAATGTACCGTGTTTTCGCTGTCCGGGCCGGATACCGGCGGCTGGCCGCCATGGCCGCCTTACTGCTGCTGTTAGCCACCATTGGTTTTGCCGGCACCGCTCTGCAGGCTACCCAAACCGTCGCTACCGCCGACCGGGTGGTCATACCGATTATCATGTACCACGGTATCCTGAAGGATGCTGACAGACAGGGGCAGTATGTCATCTCTCCGGCACTGTTCGAGAGCGACCTTGCCTATATCCGGGAGGCCGGCTATACCACCGTGGTGATGGCTGACCTGCTGGCCTATGTCCGGGATGGGACAGACCTGCCGGAAAAGCCCATTATACTCACCTTTGATGACGGCTACTACAACAACTACGCTTACGCCTATCCTCTGCTGAAACAGTACGGTATGCGGGCAGTGCTGTCCCCGGTGGTGGCCTGGTCAGAATTTTACTCCAACGACCCGGCGGAGGCTGACCGGGTGCTATACTCCCATGTCACCTGGGCACAGCTCCGGGAGATGGCAGACAGCGGCGTGCTTGAAATCCAGAACCACAGCTATGATATGCACAAAAACAAGGCCGGTCAGCGCAAGGGCACTCTGAAACTGGCGAAGGAAACCCTCGCCCAGTACCACGCCACCCTGAAGGATGACCTGTCCAAGGCCCAGGCCATGCTGACGGAACAGGCCGGCGTGACCCCCACCACCTTTACCTATCCCTTCGGCGCCATGAGCCGGGAGGCCATCCCGGTGCTGGAGGAGCTGGGCTTCTCCGCTACCCTCACCTGCGAGGGGCGGCTGAACACGGTCACCCGTGATCCGGCCTGCCTGTGGGGGCTGGGGCGATACCTGCGCCCGGCCGGCAGTAACAGCGCTACGTATTTTACCCCCATTTTCCGGGCCGCCGATGCCGCCCGGACACACTAAAGGAGAACACCATGGAACAGAAAAAGATCGACCGTATCAACGAACTGGCCAAAAAAAGTAAAACCGTAGGTCTGACGGCCGAGGAGGCCGCCGAGCAAAAAGTCCTGCGTGCAGAATACGTAGCGGCCTTCCGGGCCAGCCTGACTGCTCAGCTGGATAACACCGTCATCGTCGATAAAGAGGGCAACCGCATCAAGCCCACCCGAAAGACCGGCGGCCATATTAGCTGATATTTTCCTGCTACAGTCTTCCCCATGCCGTGTTTTTCGGCACGGGGAAGTTTTTTTATTCCCTAAACTTACAAAAAAGCTTGTATAACGCGATAGATTCCTGTATACTGAATTAAATAAAGACTTCTAAGGAGGAAGGACAATGGATAAGCTACTGAAAATACTGGCCAAGGATGCCCGGCTGACGAATGCACAGCTGGCGGCCATGCTGAACACCACGGAGGCTGATGTGGCCGAACGCATCGCTACATTGGAGAAAGCCGGCGTAATCCGGGGATACCAGGCGCTGGTGGACTGGGACAAAACCGACCGGGAGCTGGTGACGGCGGAAATCAATCTGAAGATTGCCCCCTCCAAGGAGACCGGCTTCGACGGCATCGCAGAAATCATCATGAGCTTTGACGAGGTGGAAAGTGTTTCGCTGATGTCCGGCGGCTATGACCTGTCTGTTATCATCACCGGCCGTTCTTTTAAGGATGTAGCCATGTTTGTGGCCAAACGGCTGTCTCCGCTGGACGGTGTGCTGTCCACCGCCACCCATTTTGTGCTGAAACGGTACAAAGAACGGGGCGTGCTGTTCACCAACGAAGAAAAGGACGAGCGAGGCCAGGTATGAACTATGATAAACTGCTGAACCGGACACTGGCGGAGCTGAAGCCCTCCGGCATCCGGAAATTCTTTGATATCGCCGCCGAGATGGAGGATGTCATCTCCCTGTCGGTGGGCGAGCCGGATTTCGCCACCCCCTGGCACATCCGGCAGACCGCCATCCACACGCTGGAAAAGGGGCGCACCTGGTACAGCCCCAACGCCGGCCTGTTGCGGTTGCGGGAGGCCATCGCCGCCTATGTGGCACGGCATGATGGCGTCACCTATGACCCGAAAACCGAAATTCTTGTCACCGTCGGCGGCAGTGAGGCCATCGACCTGTGTCTGCGCGCCCTTCTCTCCCCCGGCGACGAGGTGCTCATCCCGGAGCCCAGCTTCGTCTGCTATGACCCGCTGACCCGCCTGACCGGCGCCACGCCTGTGCCGCTGACCACCCGGGCGGAGGACGCCTTCCGGCTGAAAGCCGAAACCGTTCGGGCCGCTATCACCCCTCACACCAAGCTACTCGTCCTGCCCTTCCCCAACAACCCCACCGGCGCCATCATGCCCCGGGAGGAGCTGGAGGAACTGGCGGATGTGCTCCGGGGCACGGACATTATGGTGCTGTCGGATGAGATATACAGCGAGCTGACCTACGGCCGGGAGCATGTGAGCATCGCCTCCCTGCCGGGGATGCAGGAGCGCACGCTACTGGTCAGCGGCTTCTCCAAAGCCTTTGCCATGACCGGGTGGCGTCTGGGGTATGCCTGCGGCCCTGCTCCGGTGATGAAACTGCTCACCAAGCTACACCAATACGCTATCATGTGCGCCCCCACCACCGCCCAGCACGCCGCCATCGAGGCGCTGGAAAACGGGGATGAAGATGTGTTGCACATGCGGGAGGAATACGATATGCGTCGCCGTCTTATTGTGGACGCACTCAACCGCATGGGGCTGACCTGTTTTGAGCCAGAGGGGGCCTTTTATGTATTCCCCTCCATCCGGTCCACCGGCATGACTTCGGAGGAATTCTGCCACCGCCTGCTGACGGAAAAGCACGTGGCTGTGATACCGGGTAACGCCTTTGGGGATTGCGGCGAGGGCTTCATCCGTATTTCCTATTGCTATTCTGTCAAGCACATCACCGAGGCACTGGAGCGCATCCACGCCTTTTTGGAGGAGAACGGTCTATGCAAGTAACGGTGAAGGCGCCGGCAAAGCTCAACCTGACCCTGGACGTAGTCGGTACCCGAGCAGATGGCTACCATCTGCTGGAAAGCATCATGCAAACGGTAGACCGGTATGACACCCTCACGGCCATACGGGCGGAGGAAATCACCCTTACGGTTGTTGGCGGCGACCCCTGCCCCACCGAAAAAAACACCGCATACAAAGCCGCCCGGGCCTTTTTCCGGGAGACCGGAATCGCCGGCGGTGTGGCCATGACGCTGGAAAAGACCATCCCCCAGCAGGCCGGTATGGGAGGCGGTAGCGCCGATGCCGCCGCTGCCCTGTGGGCACTGAACCGGCTGTATGACACTCGGCTTTCCGCAGAAAAGCTCTGCGCCATTGGTGTGCAGGTGGGGGCAGATGTGCCCTTTTGCGTACTGGGCGGTACCGCCTTCGTCACCGGCATCGGAGAGGGCTTACAGCCCCTCTTGCCCCTGCCGGATTGCTACATCGTGGTAGCCAAGCCGGATGAAGGTGTGTCCACCGCAGAGGCCTATGCCGCCATTGACCGGGCAAGCTGTCTGCGCCACCCCGACCACGACAAAGCATTAAATGCGATTGCCGCAGGCAACCTGCCGGCGGTATGTGCGCAAGCGGTCAACGTCTTTGAGGAGGTCACCGCTTTGCCGGGGGTGCAGGCTATCCGGCAGACAATGGACGCCTTCTCTCCCCTGTGCAGTCGGATGACCGGCAGTGGCTCGGCGGTATTTGCCGTCTTTGCCAACCGGGAGCAGGCAGAAGCCTGTGCCGCCCGTCTGAAACAGGGCTGGCCCACGGTCTTCCTTTGCCGCCCCTGCTCCGGCGTAGAAATTTTCTCTGAATAAAGTCTCGCAAAACCGCCCATACTGCCATCACAAGAGCAGAAAGGGCGGTTTTTTACTATGCTTTACGGAATGAAACGGCGCTGGCTACAAGCGGCCACCGGCGGCTTTGTGCTATGTGTACTGCTGTCACTTTGCGGCCTGTACGGGACCTGTGAGGAGGTGCGGAGCAGTGTGGTGCGGCTGCACATCCTGGCACACTCCGACAATGAGGAGGACCAGGCGCTGAAGCTACAGGTACGGGATGCGGTTGTGGAGGCCGCCGCCGGCTGGCTGGACAGCGCCACCGATGCCGAAGAGGCCTTGGTGTTGGCTGAGGCTTCCCTCCCCCGACTGGAGGAAGTAGCCGCACAGACGGTCGCCTCTGCCGGATATAACTACCCCGTAGCGGTGGAGCTGTGCCGGATGTATTTCACCACCCGGCAGTACGACACCGTCACCCTGCCGGCCGGAATGTATGATGCTGTCCGTATCACCATCGGAGCGGGAGCCGGACGCAACTGGTGGTGTGTGGTATACCCGCCCCTCTGCGCCGGAGCGGCGGCAGACCGACGCACCATGGCAGATGTGCTTGGAGCCGGTGGACAGACGCTGGTAGAGGGGGGCGATCGGTACGTAGTGAAATTCAAAGTGATAGAATGGTTTGAACGCCTTTTCAGCTTCTTTCGGTAAAAGAAAAATAATTTTAAAAAATTTCAAATTAGGACTTGACAAATCGTCGGACATAGTGTATTATAGTCAAGCGGTTTGCGAAAGCCGTGGTGACAAGCACCTCTAGCTCAGTTGGTAGAGCACCTGACTCTTAATCAGGGTGTCCAGGGTTCGAGTCCCTGGAGGTGCACCATATACGGCCCGTTGGTCAAGTGGCCTAAGACTCCGGCCTCTCACGCCGGCAACAGCGGTTCGAATCCGCTACGGGTCACCACAGTTGGTGCTGATGACGGTGAGGGTACACCCGTTCCCATCCCGAACACGGCAGTTAAGCTCACTTGTGCCGAAAATACTTGGCTGGAAGCGGCCTGGTAAGATAGGTAGGCGCCAACACCCATGCCTCCACCTCACGGTGGAGGCAAACATTGCTCCTTAGCTCAGTCGGTAGAGCGCATGACTGTTAATCATGATGTCGTCAGTTCGAGCCTGACAGGAGCAGCCAAAAAACACTCGTTCAAAAGAACGAGTGTTTTTTTATCCAAGCCGACAGGCTTGGTATATCATCACGCAATAGCGTGTATATCATCAAATGCGACAAGTCGCATTTGTATCTCATCACACCTTTAGGTGTGCATAAAAAACCGTCGGCTTGATGATATACAACTTCTTACGAAGTCGATGATATGCAATTCCTTACGGAATTGATGATATACAATGCTTCGCATTGATTTATATCCGCTTTTATGCTATAATATAACATATAATTTATTTGAAAGGAATTTTACTATGTTTTTTAAGAAAAAGGATATAAATGAAGTTGTTTTAATGCATTATGAAGGACTTATAGGGTTTAAGCAAGATTTTCCTTGTAAAGCATTTATAGAAGATGAAAATGTTTTATTCAAAAACGATACAACGGATATTAGATTATCATATAATCAAATCAACAACATTGATTATATGCCTGAGACGAATTTTATGGGCAAATATCATAACAATCCTGTAAACACCTCAGAAACGAATGCAGTAAAATGGTTTTCGGTTATTACTTATACATCTTCTTCGGGTGAAACTAAGTATATCGCTTTTTGGTCGGTTGACAGTAAGGGTAGAAAGTTTTTTGAAAAAGTTGAACAAAACATACCGCACAAAAAAGTTGTGTTATAAATCTTATTGTTTTCTCGGTTTTCAGGCACATTTCATTCGTGTCACTAAGTTCAAAACACCCAAAAATCCCGTTCACGAAAGTGGGCGGGATTTTTACTTATTACCTATTCACTCTTCACTTTTCACTAAAAAATTTTTGAACGGGATTTTTGGAAAGTAAGAAGTAATAGTGAATAGTGAAGAAGTATTGCGCCACCGTCGCTTTTATGCTATAATACACCCAAGGCGGTGATGATAAATGCTAACACACAAAGGCACACAAAATTTATATACTGATAGATTAGTTTTACGCAGATTTACGGTTGATGATGCTAATGATATGTTTTTTAACTGGGCAAACGATCAAAAAGTAACTCGTTTTTTGACTTGGCAACCACACGAATCAGCAGATGCGACAAGGCAATTATTAGAGGGTTGGGTTGGAGCATATGACAATATAAAAACATATAATTGGGTTATTCAATTTGACGAAAAAGCAATTGGTTCAATAAGTGTTGTTCGAATCAGTGATAAGTGCGAATATGCTGAACTTGGTTATTGTTTGGGTTATTCTTATTGGAATAAAGGATTTATGTCAGAGGCAGCAAAAGCAGTTATTGATTATCTGTTTTCTGAAATAGGTGTTAATCGTGTGGGCATATCTCATGCTGTTGAAAATCCTGGTTCGGGTAAGGTCGCTCAAAAATGTGGTATGACTTACGAGGGAACTAAACGAGAATATTTTAAAACCTCAACAGGTAAATTTGTTGATATAGCAGACTACGGTATTTTAAGAAGTGAGTGGAAAATTAATAAATAAATCCTCAGTTTTCAGGCACAATTTCATTCGTGTCATTAAGTTCAAAACTCCCAAAGAAAAACACCACCTGATTAGGTGGTGTTTTTCTTTGGCTTTTTCTATTTGCGCGCATTGATTACACGCCACCATACGGTCTTTCATATTATCCTTGGTTTGGTTAAAAACCTCCTGTCTTAGTGAAGCTTCTGCCTTCTTTCAATCAAAGCAATACAAGAGAGGGCTGTGGATGAATCCACAGCCCTCGTTTTTTGCTAAATTTGATTTTGCTTACTTGCTATAGGTGACATACTCCACGCCGTCGACGGTGACAGAACCAACCGTCTTGTAGTTGGAGGTCACATAGCTGGGCACGTTCGTGATGTCGGAACGGATCGCGATGGTCTCTGCCCACTTGATCATGTTGCCGTACACCGCATTGCCGGTCAGGCCAGCGGCGATGGTGGCAGAATCGATGTAGACAGTCTTCAGGCTCTCGTTCAGACGGAACGCCAGGCTGCCGATACTGGTCACCGTCTCGGGGATGGTGATGCTCTGCAGCTTCGGGCAGTTGTTGAAGGTCTGCACATCGATCTTGGTGATGTTCGACAGCTTCACGCTCTCCAGAGCCGTACAGCCGATGAACACACGGTCGCCCAGGGTCGTAACGGTCTCGGGCAACTCAATGCTCTTCAGGCTGGTACAGCCGGAGAAGGTGCGCTTCTTCAGGTTGGTCAGCTTGGAGGGCAACTCGATGCTCTCCAGGCTGGTACATGCACCAAACGCCCAGGTAGCGATGTTGCCACCGGTGATGGTCTCGGGGATGGACACGTCGGTCAGGCTGGAGCAGCCGAACAGAGCAGCCCATCCCAGATAGGTCACGCCCTCTTCCATCACGAACTTGGTCA
>JAFURT010000018.1 GCA_017471765.1 Clostridia bacterium | reverse complement strand
TTCCTTTCAGATTTGATTTGCTGTCATGACAAAAGCAGACCCAACGAAAAAAGAGAACACCTCTTGAAATTTCTTTCAAAAAAGTGTTCTCTGAATAGCAAGTGCTATATTGTGTTTTATCCTGTCAACTATTCATACTGCGTTACAATCCTTCAAAATAATATGAAAAATTGTTGTCAATTTGTTGTCAACTCGGATTTGATGTGCCGAAAACCCTTGATTTTACTGGGTTTTTTACTTCTCGGGCTTCATTGTGGGGAAGCAGATGACTTCTCGGATGGTGTCGGCACCGGTGAGCAGCATCACACAGCGGTCGATGCCCATACCCATGCCGCCCGTGGGAGGCATACCGTACTCCAGAGCGGTGAGGAAGTCCTCATCCAGCATCTCGGTCTCGTCGTCGCCACGCTCCCGCTGTTCCACCTGCTTCATGAACCGTTCCCGCTGGTCCAGCGGGTCATTCAGCTCAGAATAGGCGTTGGCCAGCTCGCTGTGGCACACAAACAGCTCAAAGCGCTCGGTCAGACGGGGGTCAACAGGGGACTTCTTGGTCAGGGGGCTGACCTCCACCGGGTACATGGTGATGAAGGTGGGCTGGATGAGCTTCTCCTCCACCCGCTGATCGAAGCAGGCGTACAGGGCGTTGCCCCAGGTCTTTTCGGCGGCATCGGCCAGTTCTACACCGATAGCCTCGGCGGCGGCCACAGCCTCGGCATCGTCGGAGATGGCATCGAAGTCGATGCCTACATATTCACGGACAGCCTCCACCATGGTCAGACGGCGCCAGCCGGGAGCCAGATTAATCTTTTCGCCCAGCCATTCCACCTCATAGGTGCCCAAAATCTCTTTGGCGGCGCCGGAGAGGATGCCCTCGGCGATGTCCATCATATCGTGGAAGTCCGCATACGCCTCATATAGCTCGACGGTGGTGAATTCCGGGTTGTGCTTGGGGTCCATGCCCTCGTTGCGGAAAATACGGCCAATCTCGTACACCCGGTCCATACCGCCCACAATCAACCGCTTCAGCGGCAGTTCGGTGGCGATACGCATATACATATCCAGATTCAGCGTGTTGTGGTGGGTGATGAAGGGGCGGGCAGAAGCGCCGCCGGCGATGGTGTTCAGCACCGGGGTCTCCACCTCAATGTAATTCCGGTTGTCCAGATACTCCCGCATATACTTGATGAAGCGGGAACGGATGACGAAATTCCTCTTCACCTCCGGGTTGACGATGAGATCAAGATACCGCTGACGGAACCGGGTGTCGGTGTCCTTCAGCCCATGGTACTTCTCCGGCAGGGGACGCAGGGACTTGCTCAGCAGGGTGATGGAGGTGGTGTGGATGGAAATCTCGCCCATCTTGGTGCGGAACACCCAGCCGGTCAGGCCGATGATGTCGCCGATGTCCCATTTCTTGAACCCGGCATATACCTCGTCGCCCACATCGCCACGGCTGACATACACCTGGATGCGGCCGGTGGTGTCCATCAGATCCAGGAAGCTGGCCTTGCCCATGATGCGGCGGCTCATCATACGGCCGGCCACCGACACCTCGATAGGCTCCGGCAGCTCGATGCCCTGCCCCTCCTCGGGGGCGCCATTCTCCGCAATATAAGCGGCTTCCTTCTCCTCAAACTCACGGCGGATATCCGCACTGTAAGCGGTTACATCAAACTTAGTAATCTCAAAGGGATTCTGGCCGGCCTCGCACAGGGCAGCCAGCTTGTCCCGACGTATCTGCAACAGCTCGCTGAGCTGCTGTTCCGTCATTTCTACTGTCTCCGGGGTGTTGTTCTGATTGCTCACCACGGTCACATCCTTTCCTTATTTACAGAAAACCGGCGGGCGGCACAAGCTGAGCCGTCCGCCGAAAGCGTCTTACTTGCTGATTTCCAGCACGGTGTACAGCACGATGGTGCCGTTCGGCAGGACAGCCTCACCGGTCTCGCCCACCTTTTTGCCTACGACGGCATGGCCCACAGGGGACTCGTCGGAAATCTTGCCGTTGAAGGGGTCGGCCTCAGTAGCACCGGAAATGGTGTAGGAGAACTCGCGGCCCTTGTCGTCCTTAATGCGCACCTTGGAGCCTACGTGGACAACCTCACTGCTCAGCTCGGACTCGTCCAGAATACGGACGTGCTTGAGCTGGGCCTCGATGGCGGCAATGCGGCTCTCCAGCAGAGCCTGGTCATTCTTGGCCTCATCGTATTCGCTGTTTTCGGACAAGTCACCGAAGGAGAGGGCCACCTTGATTTTTTCGGCCACCTCTTTACGCTCGACGGTTTTGAGATACTCCAGCTCATCCACTAGTTTTTTATAGCCTTCGCTGGTCATGACGATTTCTTTCATGCCTGGTCACGCACCTTTCGCATATTGGTATGCCGCTACTACGGCAGTATTGTTTATCAACCTATATATTATACCATTCTTTTCCCGGTTGTCAAGTCTACCTCTTGCATTTGTGGATAAAAACCGAACCGCAGAGGGATTCTCTGCGGTTCGTCGGGATTATTTCAGTGGATACAGCTCCGGGAGCAGGCAATAGTACAGCAGATAGATGGCGTCGTCCCCATCCACCGCGCCGTTCCGGTCAATGTCGGTCACACTGTCGAGGGGGTAGTCCTCCGGGAGCATGGTGTGGTACAGCAGATAGATCGCATCGTCAGCGGTTGTGATGCCGTCCCCGTTGATATCGGTGTTCGGCTGGTTGCAGAAGAAGCACACGCCGCCTTGGAAGAAATGTCCCAGCGGAATGCCGTCGGTCTTGCCGCAACCGGAACAGGTGACCGGCTCGGTGCAGGTAGCCTCCTGCCAGGTGTGGGGGGCAACTGTCCCCTCCGTCACGCCGCAGGCAGTGCAGGTCTTGGGGGCGGTACAGGTGGCCTCCTGCCAGGTGTGGATCAGGCAGTGATTGTAGTACGTTGTCGCATTCTTCAGGGGGTTGTTAGCGGAGCCGATTTCGATGGCCACCCACTGCTCCTTGGTACCGGTGTAGTACACGCTCCGCAGACGGGTGCAGTTGGCGAAGACACCCTCGGGGATGCTGGTTACACCCTTTCCGATAATCACCGTGGTCAGGTTGGAGCAGTTGTTGAACGCTCTTTTCCCGATGGTGGTGACGTTATCCGGGATGATGATTGTGGTCAGGCCGGTGCAACCGGAAAAAGCAAATTCACCAATGCTTTTGACATTTTCCAAGATAATCACCTTGGTGAGATTGGTGCGGTTTTCAAATGCCTGGTCGCCGATATAACCGTCGTTGATAGGCAACACACTTAAAGAGGGGCAATAACCAAAAGCACTATGGCCGATATACGGAAGCTCATCCGGAAGAATGAGGGTAGCCAGTTTTGTACAACCATAAAATGCATCGTCTCCGATAAAGACAACGCTGTCGGGGATGGTCACCGAGGTCAGGCTTTTGCAGCTGGAGAAGGCATCTCCAGCGATAGTTTTTGTGCCTGCCTTAATGGTGTAGCTGCCGGACAGAGAGGTTTTCGCTTCAATCAGATGATTCCCGATATAGAGGACATTATCTCCCCAGTTGGAGGCAGTGTTATATATCTCCGTGTTGTAGAAGGCATCGCTTCCAATGGAGGTGACGCTGTCGGGGATGGTCACCGAGGTCAGGCTGGTGCAGT
>JAFURT010000017.1 GCA_017471765.1 Clostridia bacterium | reverse complement strand
GCTCTGGAGAGCGTGAAGCTGTCGAACATCACCAAGATCGATGTGCAGACCTTCAACAACTGCCCGAAGCTTACGAGCATCACCATCCCGGAGACGGTGACCTCCATCGGCAGCCTGGCGTTCCGTCTGAACGAGAGCCTGAAGACTGTCTACGTTGATTCTGCCACCATCGCCGCCGGCCTGACCGGTAATGCGGTGTACGGCAATATGATCAAGTGGGCGGAGACCATCGCGATCCGTTCCGACATCACTGAGGTTCCCAGCTATGTGACCTCCAACTACAAGACGGTTGGTTCTGTCACCGTGGACGGCGTGGATTACGTCACCTACAGCAAGTAATTCTCTGGTATTTCTGTGGCGGAGCCACAAAATGTGGCTCCGCCCCCCGGCTTTGATTTCGTGCAGTTAGCGGAAACTGGCGAAATGTATTCAGCAAAGAAAGTGAGGAATCCGTATGAAAAAACGCTTTTTAGCTATTCTGGCGGCTTTGGCGCTACTGTTGTGCGCTGTGCCTATGCTGGCTGTCAGCGCCGTGAGCGACCCTGTTTGGAAACAGGGAAACATGTTCCCTGTCACCGACCCCGGCTTTTTGACCTATGAAGAGTGGCAGGATGGCTACTATTGGCTGCGCGGCAATGACGTGCGCGGCTATATCGACGGCCACAACCTGGATGAGGGCCCCTTCTATATGGCTATGGGTACCGACGGTCGTCATACCACCGCCGGCAACTGGATCAAGGTAAGATTGTCCAACGGCGAGCGTAACAGCCGCTGGTGTGCGGTGGGCGATATTGCGCTGTATGTCCCGAACTTTGCTACGGACAACTGGATTATTGAAAATTACACGGCGACCAACCAGGGCGTGGCGAACCAGACCACCGTCCCCTTCATGAGCAACACCGCCTACGTTTTCAAGTTCGCCAAAGAGCAGAACGACAAGGGCGAGGACGTGCTGGCTGTGTATATCAACGGCGTCCGTGTGTATGAGGGCGCCAAGGAGCTGGATGCCTTCAACGGCGACCAGCTGCACTTCATCACCATGACCAACGAGGCTGGTACAGCTACCAGCGACTCGGCGGCTGTGACCCCAATTTTCATCAACCCCAACCTGGGCAACTTCCAGGAGCCGGAGAGCTATTTCGTTTCCACCACCAAGGGTGGTCTCTCCTCCGACCCTAAGAAGTACTTTAACAAGGACGACATGTTCGTTCTGTATAACGAGGCCGGCTATGCCTATGCCATGATGAACTGCCGTTACGATGACGCTGGCGGCGGTGGCGAGGCCGGCGAGTCTATTGCAACAGATTTTGTTAACCCCAACAAGAACTTCGACGTGATCGTTAATCCCTATCTGATGTATTCCGGCAACTGGAATGTGCTGGGCATCTATAATCCGGCGAATGGAATCAAAACGCCTTCGCAGGATGGCGGTGCGATCCGTGTGAATTTCACCAGCGGTGATAAGCTGGGCGTGTACTACTACTGGGGAACCCAGGGCGACCAGCGTATCCAATTCGCCGATGCCAAGTCGATCTCCTGGCGGAACGACAACAAGATCCGCTTCGAGCTTGTCGAGGACATGGTTTCCTATATCAATGTGTATATTAACGGTGAACTGAGTGGCACCGTGTATGAGACCGACGAGCATGTGGAAGGCTTCTTTGACATCATGCGGGCAGAGACCCTGCGTGCAGTCAAGGTGGGCCACCTGGGCGATGCGAACGTGGCCAAGGGCGAGTACGACAGCTACCACCTGAAGGTTTCCGCCGGCAAGCCCATGGGTAGTGTGAAGGGCACCGTCACTGTGGACAAGGAGTTCTGCAAGACCGGTGACATCATCACCGCTACCATCAACCTGTTCAATGATTCCGGCAGAAAGCAGGATGTTACCATTGTGGCTAAGCATTCTGCCCAGTTGGCTCCTGTGACCGGCGATCTGGCTGTATCCATTGAGGATGGCGATACGCTGGAGCTGAAGCAGACCTTCCGTGCCATTCAGGGCGGCCGTCCCAACCTGTATGTGTCCGTCATCGCCAATGGCAAGGTGCTCAAGGAGTCCCGCCAGATAATCTCCATCAGCGGTCCTGGCTGGTACAGAGGCGACTCTCACAGCCACTCCAAGTATTCCGACGGTGCGGGCACCATTGCCCAGAACAGCGAGAGCGCTTATACCAAGGGCCTGAGCTGGCTGTATAGCACCGATCACAACAACATCGACCAGTGGAAGGAGTCTGCTGCGGTCAACGCCTCCTATGTGAATGGCGACTTCTTCAACATCGGCGGTATCGAGTACACCACCGAGAACCGTGGCCACTCCCTGGGCTTCCGTCTGGACCATGAGGCTATGGAAGAGGATTATCCCGGCAAGGGCTTCTGGAACGGCGGATGGCGCATTAGCGGTTTGGGTAGTTCTTACCAGGATTACCAGGATGTGATTGACTATAACAACGCCATGGGCGGCATCTTCTATGCGGCTCACCCGAATGATTATGTGAAGATCTATGAGAACGTGGTTTATCGTTTCTATGATGTGTACAACGTCACCGGCATGACCGGTGTTGAGGTGTGGAACGCTGCCCGTCACATCAAGCATCCCACCAACCAGGGCGCTTTCAAGATCTGGGACACCCTGAATGTCCGTGGCGATAAGCTCTTCGGTATCTCCAACTCCGACGGCCACGGCCTGCCGGCCATCGGTGCCAACCATATCAAGGGCTACCTGACCGACTTGTCTGTAGAGAACATTGATAACCTGCTGGAGTCCGGCCATTATTATGGCACCAACGGCCCCGACGTGTACATCGATGTGAACGGCGTCGGCATGGGCGACATTCTGAAGATCAAGACCGATTCTGTGAACGGTAAGATCACGGTTCGTGCCCAGGATGACAACTATCCGCTGACCAAGGTGACGCTGTACAAGCTGCACGAGACCGGTACCATCTCCGATAAGGCTGCTGAGGTCATCGAGAAGGATTGCTCCGGCAACGGCGCCTACTGGATGTGCGATACCAACACCTACGTGGACACCAAGGAAGTGCTGAAGGAGTGGGATCTGACCGGTCAGAACGTGTACTCCTTCTCCGAGGTGGTAGAGCTGACCATCAACGACGATGACTTCTTCCGTGTGGAGGTGGAGAGCGAGAAGAACACCTTCTACGACGGCTTCGTGTCTGCCAATGCGGATAATATCGGCTTTGCTTACTCCAACCCGGTGTGGGTGGAGAAGATGACCGCCACCAACGACATCATCATCAGCGATATGACTGTTAAGGGCGGCAAGGTCGTGGAGACCACCAACGGCGCCTACTATGTGCAGTTGGATGATGCCAACACCGTGCTGAAGGCCGATGACCTGACCGTGACCATGGACGGTACGGCCAAGCTGACGGCCAAGACCTACAACGATGAGGGTAAGGTGTTCTCCCTGACCTTCACCACCGGCGACGGCGCTACTAAGGACATGACCATCTACGTGATGGCACAGGCGGATGCAGGCTTTGATTACAGCACTGTGTATCCCACCGATACGCCTGCCACCACCCCGGATGAGCTGGTCGATGAGAAGACCCCCGTCGTTGACGAGCCGGAGGATGACAACACCGGCGATGATACCACCGGCGGTGACAATGCCGGTGATACCGACGCCGATGATGATTTTGGCGATTTCTTCGGCGACGGTTCCTATGGCGATGGTTCCTATGGCGACGACACCACCGGTGGTAACGCCGGCAACGGTGGCGCCACCTCTCCGGATACCGGCGTGACGGTGGCGGTTGCTCCCTTCGTGTTGTTGGTCATCGGCGGCGCCTTTGCCCTGATCCTGCGCAACAAGAAAGTGCGTACGGAGTAATTTCCTTTCATTGCTTTATTCCTCCCCGGGCAGGAAGCCCTGTCCGGGTGGGAGAAGCGTTTACCCCCATAGGAGGTTTATTAATGAAAAGACTGATTGCAATCTTATTGCTGCTCTGTTTCGGGCTGACCGCCTGCGCTACGGAGGGTGGCGAATCCAGCACGCCGGTGTCGGATGAAATAACGGATGCCACTACCACCGGTGTGGCGGATACCACGACCGGCGTATCCTCCGATACGACGGCTGCGACCGGTGGAGCCACCACAACGGCAGGGCAGACCGGTGCCCAGGGCGGCCAGAATACCGCCGCCCCCAAGACAACCACCACAAAAGCGCCGGTGAAGACAGAGGTGTATGACAAGACCGTTACGGTGGACTTTGCTCAGTACGATATGGGCAATGATGCCGACTCGCTGAACCTGGCTATTGATTCCATCAACACCATGGGTGCTGTGGCCAGCATCAAAGGCGAGCACAACCGTTATGTGCTGAAGCTCCCCAAGAGACGGTATGAGTTTAACGAAGTCATCCGACTGAACGGTATACAGGATTTCACGCTGGACGGCAACGGTAGCACCTTTATCATTACCGAGAATATCAGCGCTTTCCTCATCACCGGCTGTAAAAATGTGAAGCTGACCAATTTCACCGTAGACTATGATCCCCTGCGGTATACCCAGGGTGTAATCAAGGCCATCAACGGCAATAAGCTGACGATAGAGATCGATGCAGGCTACCCCTACGATGTGGATTTCATCAACTGCGGCAGTCAGACCCACGATGACGTCTATAACTTGGGCGACAGCGTGTTTACGGCCAACGTGTATGACCTGTCCACCGGCGCTATCAAGACCAATTCCGCCGGCAACTACGTACTGAAGAACGACGCTGTCAGCAAGGGTGGCCGCGTGGTTGAGATCTCTCTCCACTCCAATTCTACCTGGCAGACCCCCTCGGGTGGTATGGCGGTAGGTGACGGTATTGCCTTCAGCTATGTGGGCAATAAGATGCTGTGGGCGGAGCAGTGCAAGGGTGGTATGGAGTTCACCAACATCACCGTATGGGGCACCTCCGGCTGCGGTATGTGGGAGCTCAACGGTGAGGGCGGCTCGCTGTATAAGAACGTGAAGGTAGTGCCCGGCCCCAAGCCGAAGGGAGCTACCCGTGAGCGCTTCGTTTCCTGCAACGGCGACTTCCTGCACCAGAACGCCAACAAGAAGGGCCCCATCATTGATGGCTGCACCTTCACCCACATGATGGATGATGTTATCAACATCCATGGCCTGGTGTACTACGTGCTGTCCTCTGAGGGCAACACCACCTACCTTGCTCCTCGTTGGGACTACCCCTTCTATGTGGGGGAGACCATCAAGGGCTACGATGCGGCGAACATTTTCGATAAGACCGGCGAGTTGAAGGTCACTGCCATCGAGAGCTATAAGGATTCTTCGAACAAGGAGAAGGTGGAGACGCTGTACAAGTACTGCGATAAGCAGTGGGGTGACAAGACCCTGGTGTACAAGGTGACCACCAACAAGCCCAGTAACCTGAAGTTTGGTGACTTTGTGGTATCCACCGACCGTACCGGTGCCGGAACGATTATCCGCAACTCCACGTTCGGGAAGAACCGTTCCCGTGGCATTGTGGTTAAGACGGATGATGTGCTGATTGAAAACAACACCATCACCCAGACCAACTTTGCGGCCATTACCCTGCAGTTCGACAACTCCTTCGGTGAGTCGGGGTACACCAACAAGGCGGTCATCCGGAACAATACCATCACCCTGGGTGCTTCCTCCATGGATATGCACATGTTCAACGAGTATCACCTGGGTGCTATCATGATCGGTCACCAGATGGATATGGCTCACGATGGGTATCTTAACTGCTTTGAGTTCAAGAATATCCTGATTGAAAACAACACCATCAAGAGTACCGGCGTTTACGGTATTTCCTGTGTTAGTGTGGATGGCCTGACCATCCGCAACAACAAGATCATTGACCCCTTCATGTTCGGCATGGGGACATCGAATGAGTACCGCACGGACTTTGAACTGAACCCCAATGCAGGTATTCATATCGGTCAGTGCAAGAACGTGACCGTTACCGGCAACACCGTCACCGGCGGCCCGAAGGAGATTACCGAGGCGGTACAGTTTGGCAAGAACGTTTCCAACATCAAGGATGCGTCCGGCAACAAGAAGAACTGACGGAGGTGCGGCGATGAAGCGGCTATGTGTGCTTCTATTGCTGATATGCCTCAGCGTGACAGCCTGCACGCCGGACGGCGGCACAGCCGGTTCTGATCCGGTGGCCAGTACAACAACGTCTGGGGGGATGACGACGACAGCCGTTGTCACCTCCCACAGCGAGGCTCCTACGACCACCACCGGGCAGGTCGGTTCGACGACCACCGCTGGCAAGACAACGGTCAAGACAACGGTCACCACCTCTGCTCCGGTAAAGCCGGGCGGCTACGACCGGACGGTTACGGTGGATTTCGCCGAGTATGACCTGGGCAACGACGATGCCTATTCCCTTAACCTGGCTATCGATACCATCAACACCATGGGATCGGTAGCGGCGACAAAGGGCGAGCGCGTCCGGTATGTGCTGAAAATGCCTAAGCGGCGGTACGAGTTTAACAAAACCATCCAGCTTAAGGGCGTACAGGACATGACCATTGACGGTGGTGGCAGTCAATTTATTATGACGGACAAAGTGAGCGCTTTCTATCTGACAGGCTGTAAGAACGTGACGCTCACCAACTTCACCGTGGATTATGACCCCCTGCGGTATACCCAGGGTGTTATCAAAGCCGTCAATGGCAACAAGCTGACGGTGGAGATCGATGCCGGGTATCCTTCGGATGTCGCCTTTATCAACGGCGGTAGCCAGACCCACGATGATGCGTATAATGTGGGGACTTCCGTATTCACGGCCAACCTGCACGATGCTGAAACCGGCGTGGTGAAGGAAAACACCCCCACCTATTGGATTCACACCGATGCGGTGAGCAAGGGTGGCCGGCTGGTGGAGGTTACCTCGGCAGGTGGCACCTCCAGTATGCAGGTAGGTGACCGGATCTCCTTCAGCTATGTGGGAGAGAAACTGCTGTGGGCAGAACAGTGTCTGGGTGGTCTGGTGTTTACCGATATTACCGTGTGGGGCACCTCCGGTGCCGGCTTCTGGGAGCTGGACGGCGAGGGCGGCTCTGTTTACCGGAACGTGACGGTAAAGCCCGGCCCTAAGCCGGCAGGAGCGACCCGTGACCGCCTAGTGGCAGTCAATGGCGATTTTCTGCATCAGAATGCTAACCGCAAAGGCCCGTTGGTGGAGAATTGCACCTTCACCTATTTGATGGACGATGCCATCAACATTCACGGCCTGGTCTACCATGTGCTGTCGTCGGAAGGCAACACGGCACTGATCGCTCCCCGTTGGGATTTCCCCTTTGAGGTGGGCGAGACGCTGGTGGTTTATGACGGCGAGTCGCTGGCTGATAAATCCGGCAAGGTGACGGTTACGGCGATTCAGTCGTATCAGGACGCGACGCTGACCGAACAGATCAAGCAGATATATGCCCAAGCCGACCAATCCTGGGAAGATGACACGCTGGTGTATAAGGTCACCACCGATCGGCCATTAGGGGCTGCTTACGGCGATTACGTAGTTTCTCCCGACCGCATGTGTGTGGGCACGGTTGTCCGGAACTCTACCTTTGGCAAAAATCGTTCCCGGGGTATTATGGTCAAGAGTAGCGATGTGCTTATCGAGAATAATACGGTTATCAGCACCGGCTATCCGGCTATCACCCTGCATATGGACCTTTGCTTCGGCGAATCCGGTTATTCGCAGAATGCGGTCATCCGGGGCAACACCATCATCAATGGGGCGGTGGACGAGGGCCTGCGTTGGCATACCGATATCAACCAACTGGGCGCTATTCTCATCGGCTACTGGCTGGACGGACGCCATGGCGGGTATCAGAACAATTATGAGCACAAAAATATTCTCATTGAGAATAATGTGATTCAAGGTACGTCCGTGTACGGTATTGCCTGTCTCAATGTGGATGGCCTTACCATCCGGGGCAACACCATTACCGACCCCTTCAAGTACGGTGTCGGTGCGGTGGGGAGCCGATTTGGCCTGCGTCCCGATGGCGGCATCCTCATCGCCCAGTGTAAGAACGTCACCGTCACCGGCAACACCGTCACCGGTGGCCCTGAGCAAATTACCCAGGCGGTGCAGATCGATAAGAACGTGTCCGCAATTAAGGCAAACACTGACAACAAGAAAAAGTAAGGTGATTCTATGAAAACATACGAACCGTGGAAGAGCGTCAACGGTATTGTCAAGCATCCGGTGGATGAGCCGAAGGGGCCCTGGAACGGTGACCTGCGTGGTCCTGAACGGCCGTATATGCGGGATTACTCGCAGATTCTGACCATGAAGATCATGCTGGCCTTTCAAGATATGAATGACCGCACCAAGAGTGATGTTCTCCTGCGCTTTGATGAGGCGCTGGAGCGCATCAAGCAGATTGATGCCATTACGTTGGGTATACCGAAGTTAGTGTATCTGGTGGGCTGGAACCACCTGGGGCACGACGATAAGTTCCCCGATTGGAGTGTGGTGAATCCGTTCCTCTGCCGCCCCGGCAGCAACGACCCGGTGGGGGATCTCCGCTGGCTGATGCAGGAGGCGCAGAAATACAACACCACCGTCAGCCTGCACCTGAACTCCTCCGATGCCTACCAGGACAGCCCTCTGTGGGATGAGCTGCTGGCCAATGATGTCATTGGCACCAGGAACGGAGAATTGTACGCATACGGTGCCTGGCAGGGCAAAACGGTCTACCAGATCGTGTACAAAAACGTCTGGGAGAAGGGCTATTACAAGCAGTGGGTGGATGACCTGCTGGCCATGCTGCCCGAGCTGAAGATTGCCGGCTCCATCCACAGCGACGCCTTCCTGTGCCGCTGGACGGATCAGAGCTCCTATGCAGAAGAAGAGGCGGCCCGCCGGCAGATGATTCGCTATTGGCGGGACTGCGGCATGGACTTGACCAGTGAGTTTATGTATGGCGGCGGTGAGGAGATCGGGCAGGATATGGATTATATCCCCGCCCTGACCGCTAACCATGTGGAAAGCTCCGGTCTCATCGGCTTGCAGGCCTATGCCTGGCACCTGGCGCAGACAGAGGATCGGTGGTTCAAGCGTCCGGCTTCTCTGTTGGCCGGCGGTGGCTACCCCCATTTAGAAAACGCTTTTATTATGGAAGAAGAAGCGGCCCCCATTGCCTTCCTGTTCGGCTGTAACATGCAGGGCGAGGATATTGTGCTGGAGGGATGCCGGAAGGGCACTGACTGGAAAACAGACTTCCGCAACCGCTTCTTCACCACCACGGCGATGTATGTGTATCTCAATCAGTTTGCTAATAGCGAAATGATGCATGTAGAGGACGGTATGGTTCTGAAAAAGGCGCAGAATGTGGTTGCCTACTACGGTAAGACACCTGAGACCAGAACCATCACCAAGGACGGCATCCTTGTCCGTCAAGGGGATAATGTATTTGTCCCTGTCGTTTGGATCAAAGACTATCCGGCGGTTGCCGCTTATTCCGAAACCGGGTATACCGATCGGGCCTGGACATTGCAGCCGGCCTGGGCGGACGTATCGGCGGCGGATATTTATGAAGTGACGACCGACGGCCCGGTTCTGCTGCATAAGGCAGTTCCCATTGCGGAAGGACGGGTATTGACTCTGTCCCTGGAACCGAAGCAAGCTGTATGCATTGTCCCTGCTGGACAAAAAATATAAGGAGGTCAGTTATGAAAAGAGTATTAACCCTGATTCTGGCGCTGGTTATGCTGGTGACCGTAGCCGCTGGCTGCGGCAACAAGCCGGAAAATTCCGACCCCGCATCCTCGGATATGTCGGGCGCTACAGAGAGCCAGGACAACAACGCAACCACGACGACGGCCGCTGATGTGCCGGGTGGCGAGGGAGATTCCACCACCACCGCCGGCGAAGGTGACGCAACGACCACCGCCGGTGGCAACAACGCTACGGGCAATGGGTCGGTGTCCCTGAACACCACTGTTACGGCGGCCCCCAGCGATGCGGCCAACGTGAACAAGACCGGCTTCCCCATTGCTAAGAAGACCGTGACCCTGGATTTCATGGTGCTCAAGAGTGCCTATCATGGGGATTATGCCAAGATGGTTTTCTCCACCGATTATGAGAAGAAGACCAACATCAAGATCAACTGGCTGGTCGTCAGCGACAGCGAGGTTCATTCCAAGAAGCAGCTGACCTTGGCCAGCCGTGACTATCCGGACGCTATGTTCATGGGCGAAGCCATCAACAGCAGTGACATCGTCAAGTACGGTACTGCCGGTGTGCTGCAGTCCATCGACCATCTGCTGCCCACCTACGCCCCCAACCTGTATAAGCTGATGCAGGATAAGCCGGAGGTTAAAAAGGCGGTTACTGCCCCGGACGGCAAGATCTATTCTATGCCCAACGTGTCCTCCGTCTACACCGCTGACCTGTTCACCCACAAGCTGTACATCAACGTGGACTGGCTGAAGGCGCTGAACCTGGATAAGCCCAAGAACTACACCGAGTTGCTGGCTGTGCTACGGGCGTTCAAGAACAACGACCCCAATAAGAACGGCAAGAAGGATGAGATCCCGGCGGTTATTGACCAGTTCAGCCCCGGTCTGACGGGCGCTCCGCAGGGCCTGCATTGGAGCTGGCTCAACGAGTGTATCGGTGTTGACCGTAGCGGCAAGGTGAAGTATGCCTTCGGTTGTGACGAGTTCCGTGAGTCTTTGATGTTCTTCCGTAAGCTGGCGGACGAGAAGCTGATGGATGAGCGTGCCTTCAAGGCAGAGACCTCCGTGTCTGCCATTGTAAACACCCCCTTGGATAACGTGGGCTTCTTTATCACCCAGCACGGTGCTCTGGCTCTGCCCGAGTCCAAGATTAACAAGTTTGAGGTGTGCCAGCCCATCCAGGGCGATACCGGCAAGGCCATCACCCCCACCAACTACCGTGGCATGACCCAGCCCTTCTGGGGTGTCATTCCGGTGACCAACACCAATGTAGAGGCTACCCTGCGCTGGTTGGATTATTTCTACAGTCTGGAGGGCTTCAACTACAAGGAGTACGGCCCGGTTGGTCAGGCCTACAAGAAGATGCCCAGCGGCAAGTATCAGGTCATTCTGAAGAACAGCAACGAAAAGTTCAAGTACGCTCCCGGATGGGTGCTGCCCGGCCATCAGACCCAGGCATGGTATGACTCCTTCACCGCTAAGGCGACCACCTCCGTTTCGGAGAAATGGTATCAGAAGGTCGATGTGAAACAGTGCCTGCCGCTGTACCAGAACTACATGCCGGACAATTACATCCCGGCACTGTATTTCACCTTGGCCGAGGCCAATAAGATGGCCTCTCTGTTTGATGGAGTGCACAACTATGCGAAGACCACGGCTACCCAGTTTGTCTATCGCACCGGTGAGCTCAATCTGGATACCGGCTGGAACACCTATATCTCCGAGCTGAAAAAGCTGGGTATGGATGAGATTGTGAGCATCTATCAGAAGGCTTACGACAAGCAGAAGTAATCTGCCACCACGCTTAGAAAGGAAGAACATTATGACGAAGAAGTTAGCGGTCTTTGCTATTGTGCTGTCGCTTCTGCTGTCTGTCTTCTGCGTTGCAGGGGCCGCCGAGGAGGCGGCCACCTCCAGCGTAACCTGGACGAACGGCACTACTGAGGAGTGGGCAGAGTACGGCTACACCAGAATTACCAGCAGTGATACCCGCGGCTATATTTCCACCCCCAACCTGGATGAGGGGCCCTATTACATGGTGCTGGGCATGGAAAAGCTGATGCCTGCCGGCGCTCAGGAAAAGGGCGGCCGCTGGGCACAGCTGCATATCAGCAGTAGCGAGCACGCCAGCAATGATACCCCTGCCGGCGATCTGTACATTTCCTTCCCCAACGCCAACGCCCGGCCCCGCAACATTACTGTGTACACCCGCACGGATGGCGAGAAGAAACTGTACGGCGTGCATTTTGCCGTGCGTACCGGCAACCTGGTGAAGTTTGCCAAGGAAAAGGACGAGAACGGCACCGATGTGCTGTCTGTGTACATCAATGGTACACTGGTGTTCCAGGGTGCTGACCAGCTGAGCCTCTTTGAGGGAGAGAACCTGCATTTTACCGCTATTGGTAACGAGGGCGAGTACGATACCTTCAAGGATTATCCCCTGTTTGTTGACATGGATGTGACCATCAACAAGGAGCCGGCTACGGCTTTCTACACCGGCCCCAAGTGGGGAAGAGGCGAGGATTGTGTTCCCCAGAAGGACATTATGGTCACCTATACCGCCAATGGCGAGGCCCGTATGGAATTGCAGTCCAGCTGGGATGATGGTATCGGCGCTCTCAACCAGAGCATTTGGTCCACCTTCCTTAACTATGAAAAGCAGTTTGACGTATTCTTTACGGTGGAGAATTTCAACTACGATTCTTGGTATTTCCTGAACTTCCGTCCCGGCCAGGAGGGTGGTTTTGCCAACGATGACGGCAACTCTCTGAACATAGAGGTGGGTAGCGGCCCGGCTTACAGCATTTGGTACCGCACGCCCAACTATGGTCGTGTGGACCTGCTCACCACCGAGATGTTTGAGCAGGGTCAGGAGATGAAGTTCCATTTCGAGGTGGCTATTGAGAACCGCCAGGAGGTTGCCAAGATCTACATCAATGATGTGCTGAAGGTGACCACCGACAATATGGATGTGGTCAACCTGCTGAAGTACCACACCATCAAGATGATCCATGCCGGTAGCAACTCTCTGCCGGAGATTCCGGTTTCCACCTTGGTGCGTATCGATAACACGCCGGAGGAGTTCTCCGTTGTGGTGCCCGGCGAGGAGGAAGAGGAGGATCCTTATAAGGATCTGGTTCTGACCACCACCAGCGACGACGTAGCGATCAAGAAAACCCGTATCGGTGTGAGAGGAAGAACCACGGTGGCTCAGCTGAAGGCGGCTTTGAAAGCGCCTGAGGGCACGGTGATCTACATCATGGATGCCAACGGCGACGTGGCCGAGGATACGGCTGTAATCGATTCCACTTACAGTGTGATGATGCTTTTGGATGATGAGTACGAGACCTATGTCCGTTCCTATCTTATCGTCACCGGCCCGAGCAACAGTGGTAACGGCGGCAATAGCGGTAACAGCAATGTGCCGCTCAGCCCGCCCACTGGCGAGACAAGCAGCGTAACGCTGGCTATTCTGCTGGTAGTTGTATCTGCCGTCGCTCTGGCAGTGGTGAAAAGAGCAAAAGCGGCGCAGGTGTAAACCCGTCTGTGCCTCCTGCAAAATATCCAAGTAAATTTGAGGAGACATTTTTCATGCACTACAAAGGAATTGTGATTCATCCGGATGAATTATCCAATTACTGGCTTGACCGGTTGGAGGGTACGGACATCAATTTTCTCGGCATCCACCCCGTGGGAAAGAGCTACCACGGTGAAACGGTGGCCGAGGCAGTTGAATGGGTGCAGAAGCCGGAAACCCAGCAGCTGCTCCAGCGGGCAGAAGCTATGGGAATCGCCGTGGAGTATGAGATGCATGCACTGAACTGGTTGATTCCTCGCGAGCTGTTTGCGGAGCACCCGGACTGGTTCCGTATGAACGAGAACGGGGAGAGGGTTGCCGACTACAACTGCTGTCCCTCCAACCCGGAGGTGCTGGAGTACCTGGCAGACCGGGCAGCGGAGCTGGCTGGCATATTCAAGACCTCTAGCGGCCGGTACCATTTTTGGACAGACGATGTGCCGGAGCCGAAGTGCCATTGTCCCAAGTGTCGGGAACTGACGGCTTCCGACGAGGCGGTGCTGATGTACAATGCCATGAACAAGGGCGTGCGCCGTGCACAGCCTGATGCCGGTGTCAGCTATCTGGCTTATGACATCGCCATCGACGCTCCGGAAAAGGTGAAGCCCGACGAGGGCATCTTCCTGGAGTTCGCTCCCATGAAGCGGAACACCAGCCGAGCTATCTGTGACCCGGAGAGCGAGATGAACAAGCAGGCGATTGCGCCGGTTGGCCGCCTCTTGGAGGTGTTCGGCCATAAGAATGCCCAGGTACTGGAGTACTGGCTGGATAACTCCTGGTTTTCCGGTTGGGCTCGTCCTATGAAGCGGTTTGATTTCCCCCGGGATATCGTAGCGCTGGATTCGGCTTGGTATGACCGGGCCGGCTTTGAGACGATGACTTGCTTTGCCTGCTATCTGGGCGAGGAGTACCACGAAACCACCGGTGATGAGGTGGATATTGAAGCCTACTCCCAGGCGCTGGGTATTCTGGCGAAATAAAACGGATGTATAAGCACTAAAACAAATGCCTCCTGTGGCTGATGACCACAGGAGGCATTTTTATGCATAAAAATCTCCCTCCGGCGTATATACCGGAGGGAGAGAGGATTATGCCAGTGTCGCCAGTGCTTTACCGGCTTCGGTGCCGATTAAAGACAGACCCTTGTTGTTGTAATGGCCTTCAGCGTCGGGATTGATGTATTCCGGGTCAAGGCTGATGGTTTTACAAATCTGGGTCAGCAGAACGAAATCTTCATCGATGGCAGGGAGTTTTTCCTGGGCTCCCATGATGACCTCATCGCATTGTTTGCTGTCCTCTTTGGTGCGGTCGGTGAGCCAGCTGACGGTACAGCAGAAATAGCCCACCTCAATGATACCGAACTTCTCAATACCGATAGCTTCTTTCAGGGCATTCTTGTACAGGGTCAATCGTTCAATATACTGCTCCTCGGTGGTGCGGTGGATGGCATCGGATTCCCCCTGAAGCCACAGATAGTAGATATGGCGGATGTTGCCGTATTCTGCGGCCTTCTTCAGTCCAGCCTGCAGCTTCTTCAGGGCCAGCTCATATCGGTCTGTCCCCGGCAACCACTCATCAATCCGCGTACCGCCACGGGCGGCGTGGATGACCACCACCGGCATACCGGTGGCCTGCATATAGGCACGGCAGGCGTCGGGGGCCAGATTACCGCCGCCTACCACCTCGCCCAGCAGAATGGGGTCGCCCAGCGGCTCGCTACAGGGATGGCACAGTGTGTCCAGAGTGTCGGTAAGATAGTGGTATTCCAGTGCCCCTTCCACAGGCTCGTTGATGGTGGGGATGCCCTCACTGCCCCCCTGCATGTTGCTCTGTCCGCCGAAGATCAGGATATCAATTTCCGGTTTCATTTTGGTCACTCCTTTGCTAATTTAGCCAGCGCCTTGCCGGCTTCCTCACCGATGATGGCCACACCCTTGTTGGTGTAGTGGCCGTCAGCCAACGGATTTTCATAGGCATTATCCAGGCTCAGCTTGGTTTTGCAGATTTGGGTCAGCATGACAAAATCGCTGTCCACTTTGGGTAGTTCTTCCTGCGCCTGCATGATGGTTTCATCACACTGTTTGGCATCCTCTTTGGTGCGGTCGGTGAGCCAGTCCACGGTATAGGCGAAATAGCCTACCTCGATAATGCCGAACTTTTCCAGACCGACATCCTTTTTCAGGTCGTTCTTGAACTGGGTCAGCCGCTGCATATAGGTCTCTTTGCTGGTGCGGTCGATGGCGTCGGATTCGCCCTGTAACCACACGCAATAGATATGGCCGATTTTGCCGTGTTGCTTGGCCAGCTTGATGCCGGCCTTGATTTTATCCACAGCAAGGGTGTAACGGTCAGTCCCCTTGAGCCACTCGGCAATTTTTGTCGCCCCCTGTGCCACGTGAATGGCTACCGCCTGACGGCCGGAAGCTTTGATGTAGGCATCGCAGGTGTAGGGGACAGGGGAGCCTTTGTTCACACCGGTGAGCAGGTCGCCCCCCAGCACCTCACCCACCGGGTGGGTCAAGGGCTGAAGCATGTTGGTCAGATAGCGGAATTCCACCGCACCCTTTACCGGGTCGTTGGGGTAGGGAATACTCTCGGTGGCCCCGGCCATGTTGCTCTGTCCGGCAAAAATCAGAATGTCAATCACATTGTGGCTGGTGCAGTAGGCAAAATCGGTCTCCTTTTGTTTGGCACAGCCAGCCTGCGCACAACCATGCTGGGCACAGTAGCCGTTGTCAACGGTAGCTTTCTCCTGGCAGGAGGGCAGGACACAGGCATGCTTGGCGCAGAACTTGTCGCCTTCTGCCACCTTGCGGTCGTTACATGCGGCACACTTGCATCCGGCGCAATACGCACTGCCGGAAACCGGGGTGGCCTTGCCGCAGGCCGCACACAGCGCCTTTGTAGGGGCGGCGGTGACGGTGGTGGCGGTGGTGTTCACACCGGTGGTGGTGTTCGTGGTGGTGACGGCGGTGGTGTCTGTAGTGGTATCTGCGGTGGTACTGCTGTGGATAGCCGATGTTTGGGTTTCGTGGCTGGGAGTACTGGAGGTGTCACCGCCAGCAGTACAGCCCACAACAGACAGGCAGAGAAGCACCGCTAAAAGTAAGACGCATAAACGGATAATGTGTTGTTTCATTATTATGTCCTCTTTTCTCACAGTCTAATTTAACTCCTACATTATAGCAGGTTGGTATGCAAAAAACAGTCCGTTAAATTAGCGATTTATGTGAGGATTATTTGCATTTCTCTTACGGCAGGAGGTACCCGGCGGCGATGCCAATCACCGCCGACAGGCAGATAATGAGGATAGGGTGTGTTTTCTTAAAGGCCAGCACCGCACATAGGGCGAAGATGGCCAGGGTGATATACAGCTCTGCATTGGTAAACAAGGCCGCACTGAAGCCACCGGGCATCATCACGGAGGCTCCGATGGACAGCACCGCCGCACCGATGAGACCCACTACGCAGGGCTTGAGACCCGTCATACAGCCTTTTACAGCAAAACTTTGCTGAAATTTCTGATAGAATTTTGCCACGACGAGAATGATGATGAAGGAAGGGAGTACTGTGCCCAGAGTGGCCACTGCCGCACCGAGGATGCCCCAGGCACCGCCATAGGCGTCGCCGGCCACCACCGCCCCTACATAGGTAGCCATGTTGATGGCCACCGGGCCGGGGGTGGATTCTGCCACGGCAATAAAATTGATTAGCGATTCCAGCTCGATCCAGCCGTGGTTCAGCACCTCCTGCTGGATGAGAGGGAGCATGGCGTAGCCGCCGCCGATGGTGAAAGCGCCAATCTTGAAAAATGTGAGGAATAATTCTAAGAAAATCATATGCTCTCCCTCCTTTTCGCAAGGTAAGAGGAGAGTAAGCCAACCAGTGCACAACCGACCAGTACCACCAGCACCGGTATCTCAATAAAAGCGGTGATCAGGAAGGCGGCGGCCATCAGCAGGTAGGAGACAAGGCCTTTTGGACATTTTTTGTACATGGTCCACAGGGATTTCAGCAGAAGCGCCAGCACACCGGCCCGAATGCCGTTAAAGGCATACTGCACCACTTGCAGGTTCTGAAATTCCGCCAGCACATAGGAGATGGGCAGGATAATCAAGAAGGAGGGCAGCACCACCCCAAAGGTGGCACAGGCGGCCCCGAGAAAACCGGCGGTACGGGTGCCGATAAAGGTGGCGGTATTGATGGCAATGGGGCCGGGGGTGGACTCAGCGATGGCGATGATCTCCAGAACTTCCTCATCCGTCGCCCATTTTTTATTCTCCACCACTTCCCGCTGGATCAGCGGAATCATGGCGTAGCCGCCGCCAAAGGTAAAGGCGCCGATGCGGAAGAATGCGGCAAACAACTGCCATAGCAGATGGCCTTTATTCTTCATTGTATACACTCTCCTTGTCTTGTTCAGAGTAAGACTGTTCACCGATACAGTCGTCGTTTTTTAGCTCGTTCATATAGCCGGCAGTGATGATGCCGGTGGGCAGTGCCACGATGGCGATACCCATGATGGAGGAGATCATGCTGATGACCCGTCCGGCATCGCTGGTGGGGTAGATATCCCCATACCCCACGGTGGTGAGGGTGACTACCGCCCAGTATACGGCATCAAAAAAGGTATCGAAGCTGGAGGGCTCCACCTGGAACATGACTAACGCCGCCAGCAGAATGTAACCGCCGGCCAGAGCGCACACCGCTACCAAGCCTTTTTTCTCCCGCCGGATGACCGTCAGCACCATGTTGAAGCTCTTGGAGCGCCGTAGCAGCCGCAGAGCCTTAAAGGCCTTGTTCAACCGGAGCAGACGGAACAGCTTGAGCCCGGAGTTGAGCACCGTCAGGGAGGGGAGGATGGACAGCAGATCCAGCAGGGCGAAAGGGGTGATGGGGTAGAGCAGAAACGCCCACTTCCCCCGGCCGGGGGAGCGCAGGTCAGCGGTCAGCCACCGTAGCAGATAGTCGGCGATGAATATACACACCGTGGCCTTCTCCATCACAAAGAACAGGGTGTTGCTCTCTTTGAAAAACAGAGGAACGATACTGGCGATAATGCATACCAGCATGAATTTGTCGTAGTAAAAACCGACCCGATTGCGCATTTCCAGGAGGTGAAAAATCTTCTCCCGGAGGATGTTGCCTTTTTTCGTGTTGACCACCTCATTTTGCCTGAAAGTATCAGCAAAAGTATACCACAGTCCCCTTCCGTTTGCAACTGTGTTTTCAGCAGAATGCCACAGATATACAAAAAACGGACGTTTATACACCTGTTTATGCATAAAACTGTAAAAATTATGAAAAAATATACAGTTTCGACGAGAAAGGGGTTGACAAACTCCCTCTCAGTATATATAATAGCATGCGTACCGAAAAAACAGACGAATAATTATTCAAGGGAGGCCATGTAAAATGGACAAGAAAGATATTAAAAAGGTAGTGCTCGCCTATTCCGGCGGCCTGGATACTTCCATCATCATTCCGTGGTTGAAGGAGAACTACAACAACTGTGAGGTCATCGCCGTGGCCGGTAATGTGGGGCAGGCGGACGAGCTGGACGGCCTGGAGGAGAAGGCTATCAAGACCGGCGCCTCCAAGCTGATTGTGGCGGATCTGGTGGACGAGATGGTGGATGACGTTATCATCCCCGCCCTCAAGATGGGCGCCAAGTACGAGACCTACCTGCTGGGCACCGCCTTTGCCCGGCCTATCATTGGCAAGCGGCTGGCAGAGATCGCCATCGAGGAGGGAGCCGACGCTATCTGCCACGGCTGTACCGGTAAGGGCAACGACCAGGTGCGTTTCGAGCTGGCCATCAAGCGGTTTGCCCCCGATATGAAGATTATCGCCCCCTGGCGTGAGTGGGATATCAAGTCCCGTGACGAGGAGATCGACTACGCCGAGGCGCACAATGTGCCGCTGAAGATCAGCCGGGAGACCAACTACTCCAAGGATAAGAACCTGTGGCACCTGTCCCACGAGGGCCTGGATCTGGAAGATCCGGCCAACGAGCCCGACTATGACAAGCCCGGCTTCCTGGAGATGGGCATCAGCCCCTTCCAGGCGCCCGACGAGCCCACCTATGTGACCATCGACTTTGAGGCCGGCGCTCCTGTGGCCCTTAACGGCGAGAAGATGAAGGCCTCTGCCATCATCGCCGGTCTGAACAAGCTGGGCGGGGATAACGGTATCGGTATCATCGATATCGTAGAGAACCGTCTGGTGGGTATGAAGGACCGTGGTGTGTATGAGACCCCCGGCGGCACCATCCTGTACTTTGCCCACGAGCAGCTGGAGATGCTGACGCTGGATAAGGACACCCTGCACCTGAAGCAGAAGCTGGCCATCGACTTTGCCGACCTGATCTACAACGGCAAGTGGTTCAGCCCTGTCCGCGAGGCACTGTCTGCCTTCGCTGACGAGTCCAATAAGTTCGTTACCGGCACGGTGAAGCTGAAGCTGTACAAGGGCAACATTATCCCGGCGGGTATGACCTCCCCCTACACCCTGTATTCTGAGAACCTGGCCACCTTCGACGAGTCTGACTACGACCAGAAGGATTCCCAGGGCTTCATCAACCTGTGGGGTCTGCCCACCAAGGTGCAGGCGCTCCGCGAGCAGGGCAAGCTGAAATAATCAACGGTATTTTTATGTCATTGCGGGATTTTTCCCGCAATGACATACGGCGGAGTTTCCTCTCCGCCGTATGCGAAGTTTACAAATATTCCTTTGTAAACTTCATCGCCTGCGGGCGGGCTGATTGTATGCGCAGGGGAACCCTGACGGTTCCCCCGCACACACCCCCTCCCTCCGTTTTTCTCGTTTTACTCGTTTTATTTATTTTATATGCATGCTTATGTCATTGCGGGAATTTTCCCGCAATGACATTACCTGTTTTTAGAATGGAGTTTTACTATGGCAAAAATGTGGGCAGGACGCACAGACGGCGCCACCGATAAGCTGGCGGATGACTTCAATTCTTCCATCCGCTTTGATTGCAAAATGTATCGCCAGGACATCACCGGCAGTATGGCTCACGCCGCTATGCTGGGGGCGCAGGGCATTATTACCGCCGCCGAGGCGGAGACCCTCATCGACGGCTTGCAGGGAATACTGGACGACCTGGACAGTGGCGCTCTCGCCTTCGATATGGAGTGTGAGGACATCCATATGTTCGTGGAGCAGGTGCTCACCACCCGGCTGGGGGATGTGGGCAAGAAACTGCACACCGCCCGTAGCCGGAACGACCAGGTAGCTTTGGACCTGCGGATGTACCTGCGTGATGAGATAGCGGATATCACCGCCCTTATCCGGGATTTGCTGGAGGCACTGGTGGAGCAGGCGGAGGCCTACAAGGATGCCATTATGCCGGGCTACACCCATTTACAGCGTGCCCAGCCGGTGACCTTCGGCCACCACCTGATGGCCTATGCCATGATGTTGCTCCGTGACCTGGACCGGTTGGCGGATTGCCGCCGCCGGATGAATCAGTCCCCCATCGGGTGCTGTGCCCTGGCCGGCACCACCTATGCCACCGACCGCCGCTTTGAGGCGGCCCGGCTGGGGTTTGACGACATCTGCCGCAACAGCCTGGACGGTGTGTCCGACCGGGATTTCTGCGCCGAGCTGATGGCTGCCCTTTCCATCCTGATGATGCACCTGTCCCGCTTCTCCGAGGAGATTATCCTGTGGTCCAGTTGGGAGTTTAAGTTTGTGGAGCTGTCCGACAGCTTCACTACCGGCTCCTCCATCATGCCCCAAAAGAAAAACCCGGACATGGCGGAGTTGGTACGGGGCAAGACAGGGCGTGTGTATGGCGACCTGCTGGCTCTGCTCACCACGCTGAAGGGCCTTCCTCTGGCCTACAACAAGGATATGCAGGAGGATAAGGAAAGCGTGTTCGACGCCTGCGAGACCGTCCGGATGTGCCTGGGCGTCTTTGTGGGGATGATCCGCACCATGACCCCCAACACCGCCAACATGAAGCGTGCGGCACAGACCGGCTTCATCAACGCCACCGACCTGGCCGATTATATGGTGAAGAAGGGACTGCCCTTCCGCAGTGCCTATAAGATTTCGGGACAGATCGTGGCCGCCTGCATCCGGGAGGGCAAGGTGCTGGAGGAGCTGTCGCTGGAGGAGTACAAGAGCTACAGCGACCTGTTTGAGGAAGACGTGTTCACCGCCATCGACCTTGCCAACTGTGTGGCCACCCGCATCAGCGAGGGTGGTACCTCTGTAGCTTCTGTGGAAGCCCAAATCACCTATGTGAAAGAGATGTTAGCATGACAAAGATATTTATTGACGGCAGTGCCGGCACCACCGGCCTGCGGATCCATGAACGGCTGGCCGACCGGCCGGAGCTGACGGTCATCACCCTGCCGGATGAGGTGCGGAAGGATACCGCCGCCCGGAAAGAGGCCATCAATCAGGCAGATATCGCCTTTTTGTGCCTGCCGGATGCCGCCGCCATCGAGGCGGTGGGGCTGGTGGACAATCCTCATACCGCCATCATTGATACCTCCACCGCCCACCGGACAGCGGACGGCTGGACGTACGGCTTTCCCGAGCTGACCGGCTATGACCGCATCGCCGCCTCCAAGCGGATTGCTAACCCCGGTTGCCATGCCAGCGGTTTTGTAGCGCTGGTGGCACCGTTGGTGCGTGCCGGTCTGCTGGCGGCAGATACGCCGCTGACGGCGTTTTCCCTCACCGGCTACTCCGGTGGCGGCAAGAAGATGATTGCCGACTACGAGGCGGCTGACCGGGATCCCTTGCTGGGCGCACCCCGGCAGTATGGTCTCACCCAACAGCACAAGCACCTGCCGGAGATGGCGGTGGTGTGCGGCCTGACGATGGCGCCGGCCTTCTGTCCCATCGTGGGGGATTTTTACAGCGGCATGGAGGTCACGGTACCTCTGCACGCTGCCACCCTGAAGGGCACGATGGCGGATGTGGCGGATATCTACCGACAGACCTATACCGGCTCCCTTGTCCGCTTTAACGAGGCGGCCGACGAGGGCGGCTTCCTGTCGGCGGCGGCTCTGTCCGGACGGGATGATATGGAAATTACCGTTACCGGCAACAGCGACCGCCTGCTGCTCACCGCCCGGTTTGACAACCTGGGCAAGGGCGCATCCGGCGCCGCTATTCAGAACATGAACATCCTGCTCGGCTTGGATGAGACCGACGGGTTAGTTATCGGAGGATAAGGCTATGAAAATGATTTCCGGCGGCGTTTGTGCCGCAACCGGCTTTACGGCTAACGGCATCCACTGTGGCATCCGCAAGAACCGTACCAAGAAGGACCTGGCCCTCATTGTCAGTGAGGTGCCGGCCTCGGCGGCGGCGGTGTATACCACCAATCTGGTAAAAGGCGCCCCCCTCACCGTGACCAAGCAGCATTTGGAGAACGGTAAGGCACAGGCGGTTATCTGCAACAGCGGCAACGCCAACACCTGCAACGCCGACGGCATTGAGGTAGCCGAGGCTATGAGTGCGGCCATCGCCGCCCAGTTGGGGCTGTCTGCCGAGGACATCGTGGTGGCTTCCACCGGTGTTATCGGTCAGCCGCTGAACATCCAGCCCATCGTGGAGGGCATCCCGGCGCTGGCCGCCGGTCTGTCTGCCGAAGGCAGTTCTGCCGCTGCCGAGGGCATTATGACCACCGATACGGTGGAGAAGAGCGTAGCGGTGGAGTTCACCGTGGGTGGCAAGACCTGTCGCATTGGCGGCATCGCCAAGGGCAGCGGTATGATTCATCCCAACATGGCCACCATGCTAGTGTTTATCACCACCGACTGTGCCATCTCTCCGGCGATGCTGCAAAAGGCGCTGTCCGGGGACATCGCTGACACCTTCAACATGGTCAGCGTGGACGGCGACACCTCCACCAACGATATGGTGGCCGTGCTGGCCAACGGCATGGCTGGTAACGACGAAATTACCGCCGAGGGGGAGGATTTCACCGCCTTTATGCAGGCACTGAATACCGTCACGGTGGAGCTTTGCCGCATGATTGCCGGTGACGGCGAGGGAGCCACTAAACTGCTGGAATGCCGTGTTACCGGTGCCGCTGATGTGGCTACCGCCAAGACGGTAGCCAAGAGCGTCATCTGCTCCAGCCTGCTGAAGGCGGCGATGTTCGGCGCCGACGCCAACTGGGGTCGTGTGCTGTGCGCTATCGGATACAGCGGCGCTGCCGTAGATGTGAACAAGGTGGATGTGGCTTTCCGGTCGGCTAAGGGCGAGATTGTGGTTTGCAAGGACGGCGCCGGTGTGGACTTCTCCGAGGAAAAAGCCAAGGAGATTCTGCTGGAGCGTAACATCGACATCCTGGTGGAGCTGAACAGTGGCTCTGCCGCCGCCACCGCCTGGGGCTGTGACCTGACCTATGACTATGTAAAAATCAACGGCGACTACCGCACCTGATTTCGGAGGAAGCATCATGGACAATCATTTTTCCAACGCACAGCGGGCTGAGGTGCTGACCCAGGCCCTGCCCTATATCAAACGGTATAACGGCAAGATCGTCGTGGTGAAATACGGCGGCAATGCTATGGTGAACGAGCAGCTCAAACAGCAGGTGATGGAGGATATCGCCCTGCTGTGGCTCATCGGCGTCAAGGTGGTGCTGGTTCACGGCGGCGGCCCGGAGATCAGCGAAACGATGAAAAAGCTGGGCAAAGAGGCCGTATTTGTGGATGGCCTGCGTGTCACCGACAAAGAGACGGTGGACATCGTGCAGATGGTGCTGGCCGGTAAGGTGAACAAGACCCTGGTCAACCTGTTGCAGAAGAAGGGCGGCCACGCTGTGGGCGTTTCCGGCATCGATGGCGGCATTATCGAGGCCACCGTTAAGGACGAGCGCTTGGGCTATGTGGGTAAGATTACCAAGATCCGCACCCAGCCCATCACCGACCTGCTGGAGAAGAACTATATCCCGGTCATCTCCACCGTTGCCATGGATAAAGAGGGCAATACCTACAACATCAACGGCGACACGGCGGCGGCTTATATTGCCGGTGCGCTGGGTGCGGAGCGTCTGATTATGATGACCGACATCGCCGGGATTCTGCGGGATAAGGACGACCCCTCCACCCTCATTCCTGAGCTGACCATTTCGGAGGCGAAGGCGCTGTATGACGAGGGGGTTATCTCCGGCGGCATGATTCCCAAGGTGGACTGCTGTATCGAGGCCATCCACAAGGGTGTGCAGAACGTCATTATCATGGACGGCCGTGTGCCTCACTCCATCCTGATGGAGATCCTCACCGACGAGGGTGCAGGTACTATGGTAACGGGGGACTGACGCATGAGTTACTTAATGGAAACGGATAAGAACTACGTCGCCAACACCTACAACCGCTTTCCCATCGAAATCGTGCGGGGCTGTGGCTCGAAGGTGTGGGACGCTGATGGCAAGCGGTATATCGATATGGGCTCCGGCATCGGTGTCACCGCCCTGGGCCTGTGTGATGAAGGCTGGCAGACCGCTGTAACGGCTCAGCTGGGGCAGTTACAGCACATGTCCAACCTCTATTATACCGAGCCCTGTGCCAAGCTGGCTAAACTGCTCTGCCACCGCACTGGGATGAAAAAGGTGTTCTTCGGCAATTCCGGTGCGGAAGCCAATGAGTGCGCTATCAAGGTGGCCCGTAAATACGCCGCCGAGAAAAAAGGCCTGGAATATACGACCATCGTGACGCTGGTCAACAGCTTTCACGGTCGTACGCTGACCACCCTGGCGGCTACGGGACAGGATCATTTCCACGGGCTGTTCCGGCCGCTGACCCCCGGCTTCGTCCACACCCCTGCCAATGACATCGAGGCGCTGCGCCGCACCGTGGCGGAGCACAAGGTGGCGGGCATCCTGTTCGAGTGTGTCCAGGGCGAGGGCGGTGTCATTCCGCTGGAGCCGGATTTCGTGCAGGAGATGGCGCGGCTGGCGGCTGAGCAGGACTTTCTGCTGATGGTGGACGAGGTGCAGACCGGCAACGGACGCACCGGACAGCTGTACGCCTATATGCACTATGGCATCACCCCCGATGTGGTGACGACGGCCAAAGGACTTGGTGGCGGTCTGCCCATCGGCGCCTGTCTGTTGGGCGAAAAGGCTGAGAGCGTGCTGGGCTACGGCGACCACGGCTCCACCTACGGCGGCAACCCGGTGTGCTGCGCCGGTGCCTACTATGTCATCAGCCACATCACCGACGCTCTGCTGGCCCAGGTGCGGGAAAAGAGCGACTATGTGTTCAGCACCCTGTCCGGTGCTCCCGGCGTAAAGTCGGTGAGCGGCAAGGGCCTGATGATTGGCATTGAAACGGAAAAGCCGGCCGCCGAGGTGGTTAAGGCTTGTATGGCGCAGGGGGTTCTCTGCCTTACAGCCAAGACGAAGGTGCGGCTGTTGCCGGCATTGAATATTCCCATGGAACTGCTGAAAGAAGCGGTGGAGGTCATTCGGAGGACTTGTGCGGAATAATCTGACGGAGGATACCATGAAACGAGTGCTTGTTTGCCGGTTGGTGGTGCTACTGCTGCTGTCCCTGTGTGGTTGCCAGAAGACGGTGGGTACTTCTCTCAAAGACCTGCAACGTGCCGGAAAGCTGACGGTAGCGGTCAGCCCGGATTGCTCTCCCTATATCACCTTGGGCGAGGACGGCAGATACACCGGTATTGAGGTGGACCTGCTCAGCATGGTTTGTGATGAGCTGGGGGTGCTGCTGGATATACAGGCGGTGGAGGCTCATAAGGTGTTGCCCGGCGTAGAGGCCGGCAAATACGACCTGGGTGCCGGGACGGTGTCGGATATGGCGACTACCGGTTCGGTGGTGGCGTATTCCAATGCGTATGCCAAAGCCCCTCAGCGGTTGCTGATCAAGCCGGGCACCTCCATCCCGGATGTGCACCAATTGGCGCAGAAGGTGATTGCTGTCCGGCATGGGACGTATGCCACCTCCTATTGCATCAGTAACGGGATTCCCATGGCTACTTACGGCACTTATGAAGAAGCGGTGGAGGCGGTGCTGGATGGCACGGCAGACGGCCTGCTGGTGGATGAATACATCGCCCGGGAACTGATGAAAACCTATACTGCGGAAACGCCCACGCTTGCCTTGGCCTATGACCCGGTGGACACCTGCACCTACGCCTTTGCGGCGGCGACCGGCAGTGGGGAACTGCTGGCCCGGATAAATCAAATTATCAGCGAGTTGCTGGCGGAGGGCACATTACACTGGCTCTATGAGCAATATGGGTTGACCTATACCTCGCCTCTGGGCTGATGAAAGGAGCGTATATATGCTGAAATTGCACACCAAACATTTTCTCAAACTACTGGACTTTACGCCGGCGGAGATTGCCGGGCTGATTGACCTGGCGGCGGAGCTGAAATCCCAAAAGAAAGCGGGTATTCCTCATCGTCTATGCGAGGGGAAGAATATCGCCCTGATTTTTGAAAAAACCAGCACCCGCACCCGCTGTGCCTTTGAGGTGGCCGGGGCGGACCTGGGTATGCACCCGGTTTATCTCGACCCCGCCGGCTCCCAGATCGGTAAAAAGGAGTCTATCGCCGATACCGCCCGGGTGCTGGGCCGGATGTTCGACGGCATCGAGTACCGGGGCTATGGCCAGGAGATCGTGGAGGAGCTGGCCGCCTATGCCGGTGTGCCGGTGTGGAACGGCCTGACCAATGAGTTCCATCCCACCCAGATTCTGGCAGATTTCCTCACCATCCGGGAGCGTTTTGGCTCACTTGATGGCATCAAGCTGGTGTACATGGGAGATGCCCGGTACAATATGGGCAATTCTCTGATGGTGGGCTGTGCCAAGATGGGTATGCACTTTGTGGCCTGTGCCCCCAAGGCGTATTTCCCCGACCAGGGGCTGGTGGAGCAGTGCCGGGCAGTGGCCGCCGAAACCGGCGCTGTGCTGGAATTCATCGAGGACCCCATGGAAGCTACCAAGGGCGCCCATGTCATCTACACCGATGTGTGGGTATCCATGGGCGAGCCGGATGAGGTATGGCAGCAGCGTATCGAGGAGCTGTCCCCCTATCGGGTGACTATGGAGTTGCTGGAAAATGCCGGAGACCAGTGTGTATTTATGCACTGTCTGCCCGCTTTCCACGACCTCAAAACCACCGTGGGCAAGCAGATTCACGATAAATTTGGGCTGACCTGCATGGAGGTCACCGACGAGGTGTTCGAGAGTGACCGGTCTATCGTCTTTGATGAGGCGGAGAACCGGATGCACACAATCAAGGCGGTCATGGCCGCCACGCTGGCTGTGGAATAAAACATAAAGCCGGTAGGAAAATCTGAACTGATAGAAGGATGGTAGACACGTAAAATGGTGTCTACCATCCTTTTTGTTTATAAAAATGACTGTTCATAACGATGGAGTCTGTTATGAACAGTCAGTGTGGTCGAGCAGACACGATTCCGAACCTCGGTTTTGCGCCGGGCGAGTGCTTGCCCACGTGCGTACAAGCGCAAAACCTAAGAAAATCCTTGCGGATTTTCGAGGTTCTTCATCTCGCAGCACACAACGAAAAATAGAGGGCAGGCAAAAGCCTACCCTCTATTTTTGGTCGAGATGACAGGATTCTGAACCTGCGGCTACCGTTTGCGGTGCCCGATTTTGCTAACGCTCACTATCGCTCGCACAAAATCGACCGCGGCACAGGGCTTATTGCTCGCTGTATCCGCCGCCGGCGGCGCTCGCAACAGCCCACCTCGTCCCTCACTTCGTTCGGGACTCGATACCGCAGATGCAAACTGGCGACCAAACGAAAATACGGGATGAGCCAAACGGCTCATCCCGTATTTTGGTCGAG
>JAFURT010000016.1 GCA_017471765.1 Clostridia bacterium | reverse complement strand
GGAGAAAAGAAATAAAAGAAAAACTAAACCTCTGCATCCAAAAAATGCAGAGGTTTAGTTTCAATAGATTTTCGTTATGAAAAAGTCTTCGTCGGGAACGAAAGCCCCTTCAAGCTTGTGGAAACCGTAAAGTTCTTTGCCGGCGGAAAACCCTTTATTTAAGGCGGTTTTAGAGCATTTTACTGTGTATTATGAATAAGCAATAACATCTCAAAAAATCCTGCTATTCAAATTCCAATTTATCGTTCAGTTTACTTTAGCATATTTTTCAGTCTGCATCAATGCTTGGTGAGATTGCCGGAGTTGGAACTCATCAGTCCAAAAGGTAAATGGGTCAAACAGAGGCAGAAAAATCCACCTCTGTCCTCGTTACTCTATCCAGCCACGGCGGCGGAAAAAGCGGTCCAGACCACCAATGAGAGCCGCATGGTCCAGTGTATCCGCCATCCCGGACACCCCGGCAAAACCAAACACACACCCATCCTGCATACGAAGAGGAAAACCGCCACCGCAATCTGCATAGTCATCCTTTTTGGGCAAACCGGGAACCACATCCGTTATTGTCTGCCCATTTACCGCCAGCTCGGCGGCGACCAGCATAGAACTCTTCCCCAATGCACGGACGGTGCTACGCTTGCGCCCCAGCCACATCTCGTGCAGTGTCCCGGTCTCCGGCGGGAAATACCGAAACATCATCACGTCCCCGATATAGATCTCCACCGCCAAGGGCCCGTCAAAAGTCTTGCAGGACTCCACCAGGTCGCACCCCAGCTCCCACACATCCTCCCGTCCGAACGATGGAAACCGATAGGTTTGATCCTGCAGCAGGTACACTGCATAATTCTCTTTCAGCATCTGCTCACGTTCCATATCCTCGCCTCCTTGTCCCTCATTCTACCACAAACAATCAAAATCTGTCAATTGCTTCAATCGACTATTGACACAAATTAATTCATGTGATAAAATAATGGAAAACAAACACAATGGAGGTATTATTCCATGAGCGATAAGATCCGTTGGGGTGTGATCGGTGCCGGCGGCATTGCAGACAGGCGCACCATCCCCGGCATGCTACTGTGCGATAACGCCGAGTTGATTGCCGTTATGGAAGTCAACCCGGAGCTGGCCGAAAAATGCCGGGCAAAATGGAATTGCCCAAAAGCCTATACCAGTGAAGCCGACCTGTTAGCTGACCCGGATATTGACGCCGTGTATATTGCCTCCCCTGTGGTATTCCACGCCCGGCAAGCTATGGCCGCCGCTGATGCCGGCAAGCACATCCTCATCGAAAAGCCCCTGGCCATCACGGCTGAAGAGGGGCAAAAGGTGGTAGACTACTGCGCCGCTAAAGGTGTTAAAATCGCCGCCGGCCTGATGATGCGCTTTGGTGCCTATGTTCAGGCCATGAAACAGGCGGTAGCCGATGGGAAAATAGGCAAGCCGGTATCCGGCTACGCCCAGTTCACCTGCTGGTACCCGGATATGCCGGGTAACTGGCGGCAGAGCAAGAAAAACGGCGGCGGTGGATGCCTGATGGATATGGGCGTTCACTGTATCGATCTGCTCCAGTACATCCTGGGCAGTGAGGTGAAAGAGGTCGCCGCTTTCCACGATACCCTGTCGTTCCACTATGAGGTGGAGGATTCCTCCACCGTCATGCTACGGATGGAAAACGGGTGCCAGTGTGTAGTGCAGACCAACTTCAATGTCCCCGACGAGGCGGCCAAGTGGCGGCTGGAGTTGTTTGGTGACCAGGGCCGATTGTTGGGTGAAAACATCATTGGCCAAATCGACGGTGGCTCTCTGGACGCCATGTTCCTGGGTGCGCAGGGCGGGTACAACGCCCAGCAGGACACCAATGAGGCTACAGGTGCCGAAATCGAGGTCGAATTGGGCAATACATACGCACGGGAGATTGCCAGCTTCTCCGCCTCCCTGCTGGACGGTACACCGATCGAAGTGCCGGCTACGCAGGCAGTGCAGGTACAGCGTGTCATGGAGGCCGCCTACCGTTCCGCTGAAAAGGGCACCATCGAAAAGGTATAAAAATCAAGTCGCAGAGACCGATCGGCCTCTGCGACTTTTTTATAGAACAATCAGTTGTTTATCGCTGGCGGTCAGGTTGATGCTTCCCGTCTCAGTCACATACACCATATCTTCAATGCGGACACCGAACTGGTTTTCCAGATAAATACCCGGCTCCACCGTCATTACGGTGCCGGCCTGCAGCACGGTATCGCACCGGGGGCTGAACGCCGGGCTTTCGTGGCACTCCAGTCCGATGCTGTGTCCAAGGCCGTGTCCGAAGCACCCCTCGAAGCCAGCACCGTAAATGATGTCCCGGGCTACCTTGTCCACATCCCGGCACACTACGCCGGCTTTTATGACCTTTTCCGCTTCCAGTTGGGCACGCAACACTGTGTTATACACCTGCCGCTGACGGTCGGACACCTCCCCCACCGCCACGGTGCGGGTCATATCCGACCGATAGCCATGGTACACAGCGCCAAAATCCATTGTCACAAAATCGCCACATGCAACCGGCTTTTCGGTGGGGACGCCGTGGGGCAAGGAGGAATTCTTGCCGGAGACGACGATGAAATCGAAGGAAACACCCTCACTGCCCAGGCTTCGCATATAAAACTCCATATCCAGCATGATCTCCCGCTCGGGGCGACCGGGCTTTATGCGGTCTAATATATAAGTGAAGGCCGCATCCGTCATCTCCTGGGCTTTCCGGATGCAAGCCAGCTCCTCTGCCGTTTTGATCATCCGCATATCCCGGGTGATGCCGTCAAAGCGAGCGCTGTTCTGCACGGAAACACCTTCCAGAGCCGCCTGCAACGCCGCAAACCGGCTAAGCGACATGCTGTCGGCTTCTACATACAGGCTGTCCACCCCGGCATCACGGCAAAGAGCCAGCACCTCACTGTCAAACCGCTGGCTGAGCTGTACCTCGCAACCGGTCACGGTAGCTTTCGCCTTTTCAAAATAGCGAAAGTCAATCAGAAGCACCGCAGAGGATGCTGTAATCAGCACCCCACCGGCACTGGAGGGGAACCCGGTGAAATAGAAGCGGTTGACATCACTGGTGACCAAAAAAGCCTCGTTTTTCGCCAGTTCTTTTTGTATTGTTTCGATACGCTGTTTGAACATGGAAAAGTCGCCTCACCTTGCGTTATTTTTCAGTATTGTAGCATTTTCCATCGGAGAATGCAAGACAAACAAATCGATACAGCATCACTAATCCTGCACTGAGCAGAGCACCACCCACAATATCGCTGAGCCAGTGTACCCCTGCAACTAATCTGCCCACTACCATAAAAATAATAAACACTGTGATGACCACAGACACACAGCAACGCAGGACACTGTTTTTTATCCGGCCATTGAACTGCATAATAGCTGTCGGCATGACACACAGCACCAGCAACGTAGTGGACGACGGATAAGACACCTCTAAAAATCCACTAATCAATACCGGTCTGTAATTGATAACAACCGTTTCGAACAAAAGATACATCGTCAACACGGCAAGATAAAAGCCACCAAGGACCAGGAGGCTGTAATCAACCTTTTTGAGCCGCTTCCTCTTGATCCATTGCACAAGCCCAAGCAAAGCAAACCCCAGTCCAAAGCCAATCGGCACAAGCCCCAGCCAATCTGTGATAACATATAGGGACATATGCACCCCCGTAAGAGTATGAAAAAATGCATTGACTGCTGAAAAGCCAACTGTCGATCCTCTTGGGCCGATTGGCTCCACATCAATCAAGCAGACCGCTACCGTCCAAAGAACAAAGACCAGCAACAGCCATAGGGCAGTGCGAAAACTTTTCTGTGCTTTTGTATACATCCGTATTCAACCTTCCTTTTGTGTATTCGAGCTTCGCTCAATCACATCTTACAGGAAGGTGGCGTACGCCGCAAGAAACCCAAGGTCACATGGGCGACACGTTCCGTATCATCGCTTTTTGATGAGAATGGACATCTTTATAAACAGATAGGTAAACAAAAAGGCAGCCGCATAGGGTTGCAAACCGATGATAAAAAGAAATGCGCCGACAGCGTTTAACACCAAAGAGATGACATACTTATTCCGAATCCAAAAGGGGTGCTGGTAATTTTGCAGGGCAAGCGTAACCACACCCCATACAATCAATCCGACTACGACAATTAAATACACTGCTTTCAGCCAAAAGGATATGCCGGTAAGGGATAATAAGGAGGCACCCTGTATTATCCCCTCCGCCTTTTGCCGGAATAACGGCAGGAAGAAAAATAGCGCCATACTGAAATCCAGCAATCCGAACACCTGGTCTCGAAAATGGGTTTCCTTTTGCTTATTATCTTCCTCTGCAACAATAAGCAATTCATCACCTGACAGCAGGTCGTCAACCGTAATGTCAAAAAATTTAGCCAGCGCTTTCAGCGAATCGATATTGGGGTATCCTCTCCCCGACTCCCACTTTGATATCGCCGTACGGGAAACAAACAGCACCTCTGCCAGTTCTTCCTGGGTAAGGCCTTTTGCTTTCCGCAGATCTTGCAATTTCTTGTTAAATTCCGTAGCAATCACTCTCTTACTAAATTTCTGGTTGTGCAAAAAAGTAATGATGAATATTGAACAGCAAAACAGAATAATACAAAACAAAATCCTGCCGACAAAAATCGACAGGATTTGCGTTTTGGTGGAGACGAAGAGGATCGAACTCTCGACCTTACGGATGCGAACCGTACGCTCTCCCAGCTGAGCTACGCCCCCAAACAGTCCCAGTGCATCAGCACCGGGAGCATTTGATAGTTTACCTTATTTGTTTGCATTTGTCAAGGCTTTGCCGTGAAATTTTCTGACAAATTTTCACCTTTAGGCCATCGGCCGGTCAGGGGGATTCCGGGCAAGGGCAACATAACCGCTCCCAACGCCTCCGCTTGAGCCAGTATATGGGTCACCAGCACCACCGGGCGCCTGGTCGCATAATCCGCAATCAGCGGTACAGCCGTCTGCCAGGTGGCTTCATCCAGGCCGTTGAAGGGCTCGTCCAGCAAAAGCAAATCACCCTCTGCGGCCAAAGCACGAGCCAGCGCCACTCGCCGCTGTTGCCCTCCGCTAAGATTGACCGGCATCGTCTGCACCTCCTCCGGCGACAAGCCGATAGCCGACAACATTTCGGTAGCCGTCTGTCTATCCGCACCCGGAAGGGTTACATTCTCCAGTGCTGTCAGCCAAGGAAGGAGTCTGTCCTCCTGAAAGACCATCGACACCGTTTCCGGCCGATTGACCTGCCCCGAAATCGGCCGTTCAAGACCCGCCAGCAAGCGCAGCAGGGTGGTTTTTCCACAACCGGAGGGGCCCCACAGACACACTACGCCGGATTCCGGCAACGTCCAGGTCAGGTCACGGCATATCGGCGTATCACCATAGGCGAACGACACCGAATCCATTCCTATGCTCATGCCTTCCCCTCCTGCCGTTTAAACAGCCGGAGCAACAGGCGCTCCAGCACCATACTAAGCAAAACCACCACCACCGTCCAGGCAATCACCTCGGCGGTCTCCAGGTAGGCCTTTGCGGCGTACATATTCTGGCCAATGGACATCTTCGGCTGGCAAATCACCTCGGCGGCAATGCCGGACTTCCAGGCAAAGCCAAAACCGGTGGTCAGCGCCGCCACCAAATAGGGACGCACCGACGGAAACCGCACGGACAAAAGCGTACGATAGCGGCCAAGGCGAAACACATGAGCCATCTCCAACAATTTAGGGTCGGTGTGCAGGATGCCCTGGCGGACATTCTCCCACACCAGCGGCACCACCATCAGAAAAGCGATAAATGCCGGCAGGATACCCACCTTTATCCACACATAGGCCATGATGATAAAGGAGGCCACCGGTGCCGCGCGCACCACGTGGAGCAGTGGCGAAAACAGGGTGTGCACCACCCGGAACCGGGTAGTAAGCACAGCCAGCAAGCTACCCACTACCATGGCAGTAGCAAAGCCCCCCACCACACGTAGCAGAGACATCCCCACCGTCAACCAAAAATCAGCCTCCAGCACTAACCGCCACAGGGTAGCGGCCACCAGCCACGGAGTAGGCAACAGCAGTTCCTGCCCGATGGCTACAGCGGCCACCGCCCAAACGGCCAGCCAAAATACAGCTACCCCCAGGCCAATGAGCAAACGACGAACTTTACCCGACATAGTAGAAGTCATCCGCCGGCAGGGCACCACCAATGGCGGCAGGGTTATAAGAATGCAGAATGGTCAAATACGCAGACAGGGCGGTTTTCATCCCACTACCGTCCACATAGGTCAGACCGCAGTTAGGAATGGCCTGCTTAGCAATAGGAGCCTTGGGGATGATGCCGAAGGTCACACACTGCTGGGAAGCCGTGTCTACATCCGCCACAACGGCATTGATGGAAGCCTTGTACTCCTCCAGGAACTTGGCCACCGCTTCGGGATTCTCCTGCACAAAGGCGGTACGAGCCACCACACAGCCCATCATCAGAGAGGCATCGCCACCGCCAACTTTGTTCCATTCCTCTGTCATGTTTAACGCCCGCCGCAAAGCCTTATTCTGAATAAGGCATGCCGAGGCCTTCGGCTCCGGGACCATGGCCACCTTGGCAGTGCCATTGGCCACCAGTGTTGCCAGTGTGTCGTTATCGTTCACGAACTCAATGGTCACGTCCTTCGCCGGGTCGATGTTGTTTTTCTCCAGCACATACTTGAGGATATACTCCGGGTTAGCACCCTGACCGCTGGTATAGATGGTCTTACCCTTCAAGTCGGCCACCGAAGAAATGCTCTCGCCATTCTCCAGAATATGCAACACGCCCAGGGTATTCACCGCCAACACCTGCACTTTGCCACCGGTCTTTTTGTACAGCGTGGAAGCCAGGTTAGTGGGCACAGCGGCAATATCGGCAGAGCCATTAGAAATGGCCGCCACCGCCTGTGCGGGGTCGCTCACGACATTAAAGGCGTAGTTGTTGGCGGCAGTTTTATCCGCCTGCTTCTGCATCAAATCAACAAGGCCTACACCGGTAGGGCCGGCGATGGCGGTGATATTGATATCCACCGGCTCATAGGCAGGAGCCGAACTTACAGGCGCCGAGCTTTCCGGGGCGGGCTCGCCGGCACAACCGGCCAGCAGGGTGAGAGACAACAGCACAGCGGCTGCTAAAGCGATGATTTTTTTCATGATTCTTCCTCCTGTTTCAGTACAATGATTTGTTTGCCCTGCCGCCGGATGCGACCGGCGGCAATCAGTGAATCCAGTGAACGGTACAGGCTGGAGCGCCCCATGTCCAGGGTCTCTGCCAAGCCGGTCATGCCGGAAGAGAGATGCACTACACCCTCCCGGTTGCGGTGCGCCAGCAGATAGCGCCACAGCTTGCCATCCGTCTGCCCGGCTGTCAGGGTAGACAACCGGCGATTCAGGAAGCGGATGCGATCGGACAAAAAGCAGATATAGTTCTCCCCCACCCGGGGCACCGACGCCATCCAGGCAGACACCGTTTCCTGGGGAATAAACACCACCCGACAATCAGTCTCTGCCAACACGGTAGACGGATACGGCTCGGAGGAGCCAAACAGCGCCGCCGCACCGAACACATCGCCAGGATACAGCGCCTTCATCACCACCTTGCCATGCAGAACACGTAGCGCCCCCTCCAACACCATGGCCAAAGCCCGCCGGGATACACCTGCATCGTAAATAACCGCCCCTTTCCTATATGTACGCTCCTCACAATCACCTAAAGTGCGGCAATGTGCCACCTCCCGGTCTGTCAGGCCACAAAAGAGAAACAAGGTGCTTATATCCACTCGCATCACCTCCGAATGTCCCATTTGGGACATTTCTTGAATGTATTATACCACAGATTTTCAAAAAAGCAATAGAAAATCTAAAATTTGTGAAATAATTATCAAGCCGTACAGCATCCGTGTTTCATGGCCGCCGTGCAAGAGAACGGCATGGAGTATTTGAGATAAAAAGAAAGACCGGTGGACTGCACCGATCTTTCTCTCGTAACAAGTGTATTATTTCAGCATTTCGAGAAATGCGGCCTCATCAATAACAGGCACGCCAAGCTGTTGGGCTTTGGTCAGCTTACTGCCGGCTTCCTCCCCTGCCAGCACGTAGCTGGTCTTCTTAGACACACTGCCGGAGGTTTTGCCGCCGTATTGCTCCACCAACGCCTCAGCCTCACTCCGCTTCATGGTAGGCAGTGTGCCGGTCAGCACGAAGGTCATCCCGGCAAATCGGTCATCCTTGCGCTGCGTCTGGGCAGTCATGTTCACACCGGCGGCAGCGAGACGCTCTACCAACACCCGGGAGGGCTCTAGTGCAAAGAAAGCCACCACACTGCGTGCCATGACCTCACCAAAGCCATCGATAGCACCGATTTCTTCCCGGGAGGCGGTCATGATCGCCTCCATGCTCCCAAAGCGACCAGACAGCAGCTTTGCCGCTTTCTCTCCGATATGCCGGATCCCCAAGCCGTAAATCACCCGGTACAGGTCATTTTGCTTGGATTTTTCGATAGCGGCCAGGAAATTGTCGGCTGACTTCTCTCCCAGGCCTTCCAGCCCGGCAATCTGCTCACGCTCCATAGTATAGAGGTCATAGGCATGGCTAACAATCCCCTCCCGAACCAGCTGTTCCAGCACCGCCGGGCCAAGGCCGTCGATATCCATAGCATCCTTGGAGGTAAAATGAATCAGATTCCGTAGCCGCTGGGCCGGACAGTCCGGATTAACACACCGCAGGTCGGCTTCTTCCTCTTCCCGGATGACCGGCTGATTACAAGACGGACACACCGTGGGCAATTGGTATGGCTCAGCGGCGGTGTGGGTCACCACACGCACCACTTCGGGGATGATATCCCCCGCCTTCCGCATCACCACGGTATCGCCGATAGCCAAGCCCTTTTCGTCAATAAAGTTCTGATTGTGCAGGGTGGCCCGGCTGACGGTGGTGCCTGCCAGCGTCACCGGGTCAAATACGCCGGTAGGGGTCAGCACACCGGTGCGTCCTACCTGCACCTCCACCCGGCGGAGGACGGTTTCTTTCTCCTCCGGCGGATATTTGTAAGCCAGTGCCCAACGAGGATACTTACTGGTGCTGCCCAGCGCCTCTCTCTGTGTAAAGTCATCCAACTTTACAACTGCACCGTCAATGTCATACGGCAGACCGCCCCGTTTTTCGCCAATCTCCCGGACATAGCCCACGATGTCCTCTGCCGAGTGGGCAACATAATAAAAAGGAATCACCGGCAGACCAAGCTGAGCCATCCATTCCAAGGATTGGGCATGGCCGGTTATTTCCACCCCCTCCACCAGTTGCAGGTTGAACACAAAAAGGGACAGATTACGACGGCCAACCACCTCCGGGTCCTTCTGCCGCAATGTGCCGGCAGCCGAATTCCGGGGATTTTTGAAGGTTTTTTCGCCATTTTCCTCCTGCTCACGCACCAGGGCGGCGAAGCTCTCCCTGGGCATATATACCTCGCCCCGTACAATCAGCCGCGGGATGGATTGGGTGAGCGTATGCGGAATAGCCTTGATTTTGAGCAGATTTGCCGACACATCCTCACCGGTAAGGCCATCGCCTCTGGTCGCCCCCCGATAGAACTTGCCGTCACGGTATTCGATAGCGATAGACAGGCCGTCGATTTTCGGCTCTACCACATACTGTGGCTGCTCCGTCGTTTCCACAATCCGGTGGTGGAACGCCGCAATCTCCTCATAAGAGAACACATCCTGCAAGCTACCAAGCGGCACCTCATGGGCAACAGCAGTGAACAGTGCTGACACCTGCCCATGCACTCGTTGCGTATAGCTATCCGGTGTAATCAGATGAGGGAACTGTTCCTCAATCTGCCGCAGTTCTCTGGTGAGCGCATCGAAAGCATCGTCTTCAATTTCCGGGGCATCCTCGTCATAATACCGACGGCTATGATAGTCGATTTCTGCCCGCAACTCCGCCAAACGGCGGATAGCTTCCTCTTCCCGCATCATTTTCTCTCCTATCCTAGTGTAAAGCCGAGTTGCTTTACACTATTCCACTGTGCCATAATCAAAGATTTTCCCTAACAAAGTCTGGTCATCCCCATAAACCTCGGTCAGAGAATCCGGCACCTCGCCCAACAGCACCGCTTCCGCCATAGGATAGCTCAGTTCAGCTCCGACCGAAGAACGTCCACCGGGGGTAACCACATACAAATTAACACTGATATGCACCAGCACGCGAAAATTGCTTTGGTTCATCCCTACAGCCTCCAGTGAGGTGGACACATCTGACAGTACGGTGCCGGTCACACTCATGGGGAACCGTATCAGAGGCCCCCAGCCGCTAAGCCAGTCCATACCGGCCAACGTCCCCAAGGGGATACCCACCGTAATGGAGGAATAGGACTCCATCTCCCTCATCACCGCCGCCGTGATGGCGGTACGCACCGTGTTCACTGTGGCGGTATCCACAAACAGGGAGGATAATATCTGTTGGTCATTATACTGTGCCTCTATCATTGCATGGCACAGGTCCGCATGTTCCTCCAGCACCGTCGCTACCACCCGGTTGGCCGTTTTGGTGGCAATCCAAACAGCCTGACTCTCTGCAAAAGTAGTCAGCACCGGCCGACAACGGATAAAAGCTGTCAACAGCACCCCAACAACAACAAAAAGCATTGCCGCTATACGGAAAATACGCCTTTGGCGCTTCTGTCGCCGCCGGCGGCGAAGGCTCCTCCCCATGCTCACCACCTCATGCCAGTTTACGGCAAAAGGTTGTACCGGGTGCCGATTAAACCGTCTCCGGCTCAGACTCCGTTGCGGTCTGCTCCTCCGATGGGAGGATGGGGTTAAGTTTTTTGCGCACCTCTACCCCTTCATACTTCAGCCGGAACTGGGCACGACCGGTATATCGCTTATCACACCGGCGGCAGGAAAACTCCGCACAGAACGCTCGGCTACGGAAACGCCAGTTCCCCTTACGCTTCATATTCTGCCCACATTCCGGGCAATTAAAGCACAATTCGCTCCGTTTTATCAGCGGGTCGTCCAGGTCTTTAATAATCGTGACCTTAAAGGTGATGCGGGGATAGAACTCCTCGTCCACCGGCTGGATTGCCGGCAAAAAGCTTTCCCGGTCATATACCTTCTGCAAAATCGCCGCCGTCAGGCGGCTGTCATCCAGCGCCCGATGAAGGGACATGTTGTCCTCGGGGATGCCCAGCATCTCGCCGGCACGGGCAAGCCCCAACTGCTGGGCACTATCCACCCCCATACGTTGTTGGGCATACGCCTGAAAATCCATGTAATATTGCAGACCGGGAATCTCCTGCTGTCCGTAGAAATACCGGCAGTTTTCCATCAGCACCAGCAGGTCAGTGGTGCTCCAGGTCAGGATGACCGTCGGTTCCTTGCCAAGCCAACGGGTAAACTGCTTCACCATGCCGGTGAAGGTGGTGCCGTCCTCCAGGTCCTCTGCCGTGATGCTGGTCAGATCAGTGACAATACCGGACAGCTTCTTGCTGACCACCGGACGGATGGTGGTCTGGAACTCATCCAGTACCACCATATCCTCGCTGACCTTGACGGCCCCCACCTCAATGATTTCGTTAAAATAGCCGTGAGCCTTTTTGGAGTAGCTTCCGTTCCACTCCAAATCCACTACTACATACTGCATGGCTTAGCCCATAGCCCCCAGTTCACGCCCGGCCAGCAGGTGAAAATGCAGGTGCTGTACCGTCTGCCCGGCATCCGCCCCATTGTTGCTGACAATGCGGTAATCGGTAACACCCAGTTGAGCCGCCACCTGAGGAATTACAGCGAAAATATGGGCCACCACAGTGGCGTTCTCCGCCGTCACATCCCGCACACCGGCCAAGTGAGTCTTGGGGATAAACAGCACATGGACAGGGGCGGCCGGTGCAATGTCATAAAATGCCAGCACCTGCTCGTCTTCGTACACCTTATTGGAAGGAATCTCCCCTGCCGCTATCTTACAGAATAAGCAATCCATCAACTTGCTCCTCCTTATTTCAGCATACTTGCCACGGTATCGGCCACTGCCGCTACCACGGCATCCGCCTTGGACACATCCTTACCGCCGGCCATGGCGGAATCGGGACGGCCGCCACCCTTGCCGTCGCAGACGGCGGCAATCTGCTTGACAATATTGCCGGCGTGAGCGCCTCTCGCCACAGCGTCGGCGGTGGCCGTAGCCAAAATGCTCACCTTATCCTCATTCACAGTGACCAGCACCACGATGCCCTGGCCAATCTTATCCCGTAGCTGGTCGCCCAGCTCACGCAGACCGGCGGCGTCGATGGCCGGCACCCGGGTAGCCAGCACCTGAACGCCGGCAATCTCCTGTACCTGACTCATCACATCGCCCATCTCGCTCTGGGCAAGTTTGTTCTTCAAACTCTCGTTTTCACCAGACAGGGCTTTATTTTCTGCCAGCAGGTGGGCAATCTTCTCCTCTACCTCGCTGTCCTTCGCCTTCAGCAGACCGGTAATATGAGCAAACCGCTCCTCCAGGCGGCGATAGTAAGCCAGCACGTTCTCTCCGGTCAGCGCCTCGATACGGCGCACGCCGGCGGCGATGCCGGACTCGCTGACCAGCTTGAACAGGGTAATCGCACCGGTGTGAGACACGTGGGTACCACCGCACAGCTCCTTGGAGAAGTCGCCCATGGACACCACACGCACCTTCTGGTCGTATTTCTCACCAAATAACGCCATAGCACCGGCCTTCTTAGCCTCATCAATGCTCATCACATCGGTAACCACCGGCAGGTCAGCGGCAATCTGCTCATTCACCAAAGCCTCGACCTGAGCCAGTTCTTCGGCGGTCATCGCCTGGAAGTGGGCAAAGTCGAAGCGCAGACGGCCGGGGGTGACCAGAGAGCCCTTCTGCTCCACATGGCTGCCCAGCACAGTACGAAGAGCCTTCTGCAACAGGTGGGTGGCAGAGTGGTTCTTACAAGTAGCCTGGCGGGAAGCGGCCTCCACCGTCAGGGTCACCGTCTCCCCGGCAGAGAGCATACCACTCTCCATAACACCCACGTGACCAACCTTGCCGCCACGCAGTTTGATGGTCTCCTCCACCTTGAAGGTACCGTTGGCACCGATGATAACACCGGTATCTCCTTCCTGACCGCCCATGGTGGCATAGAAGGGGGTCTCAGCGGTGAACACAGTACCACGCTGGCCCTCCAGCAGGCTGTCAGCCAGCTCGGTCTCTCCAGCCAGCACCGCCACCGTCGAGGAAGCGGTCAGGCTGTCATAGCCCACAAATTCGGTGGACAACGCCGCATCAATGCGGTCATACACCGTGGCGTCGGCGCCCATATAGTTGGTGGTCTCACGACTCTCACGAGCGCGTTTGCGCTGGGCCTCCATCTCCGCCTTAAAGCCGGCTTCATCAATGGAATAGCCCTTCTCCTCCAGAATTTCCTTGGTCAGGTCGACCGGGAAGCCATAGGTATCGTACAGCTTGAACACCGAGCCGCCGTCCAGCGTCTTTTCACCGCTTTGGCTCAGGGCGTCCTCCATCTCTGCCAGAATCCGCAGGCCCTGGTCGATAGTCTTGTTGAACTGGGTTTCCTCATTGGTCAGCACCTTAAGAATAAACTCCTGCTTCTCCTCCAGCTCCGGGTAGCCATCCTTGGAGCCGGCGATAACAGTGGCGCTGAGCTTGGCCAGGAACAGCCCATCAATGCCCAGCAAACGGCCGTGACGGGCCGCACGACGGATGAGGCGGCGCAGCACATAGCCACGGCCCTCGTTGGTGGGCATGATACCGTCGGAAATCATAAAGGTGGCCGAACGGATATGGTCGGTAATCAGACGGATAGAGATATCGTCCTGCAGATTTTCCTTATAAGTCTTGCCGGCCAGGTCGCAGACGTGCTGACGCAGGGCGTGGAGGGTGTCCACATCAAAGATAGAGTCCACATCCTGCACCACCGTAGCCAGACGCTCCAGACCCATGCCGGTATCGATGTTCTTATGCTCAAGCGTGGTGTAGTTGCCGGCACCGTCGTTCTCGAACTGGGTGAACACGTTGTTCCACACCTCGATATACCGGTCACACTCACAGCCAACGGTACAATCCGGTTTGCCACAGCCGTACTTTTCGCCACGGTCGTAGTAAATCTCCGAGCAGGGGCCGCAGGGGCCGGCGCCGTGCTCCCAGAAGTTATCCTCCTTGCCAAACCGGAAAATGCGGTCGGCAGGGATGCCCACTTCCTTATTCCAGATATCGAAGGCCTCGTCATCCTCCACATACACAGAGGGATACAGACGGTCGGCATCCAGGCCAACCACCTCGGTGAGGAACTCCCAAGACCAGGCGATGGCCTCATGCTTGAAATAATCGCCAAAGGAGAAGTTGCCCAGCATCTCGAAGAAGGTGCCGTGGCGGGCAGTCTTACCCACATTCTCGATATCGCCGGTGCGGATGCACTTCTGGCAGGTGGTTACCCGATTACGGGGCGGCACCTCAGCGCCGGTGAAATAGGGCTTGAGGGGGGTCATACCGGCGTTGATGAGCAGCAAGCTCTTGTCGTTGTGAGGAATGAGAGAAAAGCTGGGCAGGCGCAGGTGCCCCTTGCTCTCAAAGAAGGCGAGATACATCTCCCGCAGTTCGTTTACGCCATAGATTTTCCGTTCGTTTGCCATGATAATTCCTTCCTTTCTTTCGGTGGAAAAACAAAACACCTCCGCCCCAGTATGGGACGGAGGTTCCGTGGTACCACCCAATTTGCACGGCGTAAAGCCATGCCACTTTACAGCCCTGTAACGCAGGCCAAACGCCACCGCTTATCTCACGGGGTGCTCGGGAGTGGCGTGCGTACCCTACGGCGAGGCTTCTTACAGCGAGGCTGAAAGCCCCAAAGCCCTCTCTGTGCGCTTTCCGGTACGCTAGTCTCCGTCAACGCAGATAACAGATATAGTATAGGATATACAAGGCAATTTGTCAAGAGCTTTCGGCCAGATTTTTCTTATCACCACAGGTATGGAAGCATCCGGTAGCGAACCCGTTGTCGGTATTCCGCATAGCCGGGCAAATCTCGAACAAGCATGGCTTCTTCGCTACGTATACGCACCGCCAGCAACAAGGGAAACAGGGCAAAAACAGCCAACGCGTACCAGGAGCCAAGCACCACCGGCATAGACAGAAACAGCAGAGAGGTTGCCAGATACATAGGGTGCCGGACAACGCCGTACAGACCGGTGTCAATCACCTTCTGCCCCTCCTGCACCTCCACCGTCCGGGATAGGTAGGCGTTCTCCCGCATCACCTCGGCATATAGCAGATAAGCCAGCAGAAACACCGCCGAAGCTATACAAACTGCCCAGGTGGGCACAGCTGACCAGCCAAAGCGGAAATCCAGCCCGGCCACAATAAAACCGACCGTGAAAAGCAGAGCAGACACCCCAACAACGCCTCGCTGGGCACCCTCCTTCTCCTTCGCCGAGAGACGTTTCTTAAGAAGCGTCGGGGATTTTAGCAAAAGAACGAGACCCAGAATTAGCATCGGCCCGAACAGCAGGCCGATAAACAACCATGCCCCGGAATACCGCCATGTTCCTGCCGGTAAAAACAGCAAAAGCCCCACCAGCACTAATCCGGCCAAGTATTTTCCAAGGCCATTCAAAGCCAGTTTCACCGCAAACACCTCATCCCATAGTCCAGTAAGAAAGCGCCGTGCCATCCGGGCCCAGCACAACCCCATCCGGTGCGGCACCTGACGGCTGAGCAAAGAATAATGAATACCCCACCATCAGCATAAAAGCAACGCCAATGCCAGCAAACAGCACGATTCCTACCCGGCGGAAAATCCGGTACGCCTCGCTGGGTTCCGCCTCCTCAGCATTGCTGATGTGCCAACTCAGGCGGATTTTCTCCAGCGTCCAGGTGATTTTGGGGACAAAAGCCTCCACTGCCCCGACCACCAAAAACAGAGCACTGCACAGGTAGCTTTCAGGGGAATCGCACCGATATTCTGTCACAAGGTCAATAACAGCCAGCACCAGCAAGGCCGCCAGTCCCCCCAAACAAATCCATCCAAAAATCTTATCAAACCGGGTAACCGCCAACGGATCTGTACGGGCGTACAGGGTTTCCATGCTTTCGCTGATTTGGCTTTCCACCGCCTCCTGCTCGCTGGCTGATAAGGGATCCGGCAAGATTTCCGAGCAGTCCACGCAAAAGCGCCGTTCATCAGCGTTGTACGCCCCACACTTGCTGCATATTCTCATGGACTCCCCTCCTTTTTTCGCTACCGTTGCTGTGTGATTATGTGCATAGTCTACCACATTAAACGAAATATGTAAAGGGCTTTTACATAAAAAATCAGCCCACGGCAACGCCGCAGGCTGATTTTTTGCCCTTCTGACCGTGTCCACCCACAAGGGTGGCTTCCGAGGGCAGGATTTCTATATATTTATCGCTCCGGCTGGGTGGTGCTGTCAGCGTACCGCACCTCTTTCGCCAGCGCCGTCACCGGGTCCACCGGTTGTTCATCAACAAACATCTCCAGGTGCAGATGGGGCGACTGGAGGCTCTCGCACGGAATGGTGTCCAGCGTACCGACAACCTGTCCCACCTCCACGGTCTCCCCTTTCTTTACCGACGCCTTCACACCGCAATAACGAGACACCACGCCAACGCCATGATCAAGGATAATACAGGTGCCCCACATCAGGTCTTGCTCCACCGCCAGCACCGTACCGCCGGCCAGTGCCTTGACCGGCTGATTAGCCTCTCCGGCAAAATCCACACCTGTATGAATACGCCAGTCTCTCATCGTTTCACAATACAGCGGATTATCAATGCTGTACGGCTTCTGCACCGTGTTGCTCAAGGGCAGGATATACAGCTCCGGAGCCTTCGCGGTCGTAGTTGTGGTCGTTCTTACGGTCGTGGTGGTAGTCACCGTAGTGGTGCGGTCGTCCGGCTGGTTGGTCACCAGCTGTTCCACCATTTCCTCCGGCGGCAGAGAGGATTCGGGTATCTCTTCGCCATGGAACAACCCCTGTCCCAGCATCGCAACAGCCACACCGCCAAAGGTCAGGATACTGGCCGCCAGCGCCACGTATACACCCCGGCCATGCAAAAATCGGAAAAACCGGGATTTCCCGGAAAAAGTCTCTTTCATCCTTTTGCCTCCTATTTCACAATTCACTCGCAAAAGGAGTATGGCCACTTGAGATGCTGTTTATGCACAGGTTTTTCTTTATTTGCTTTTACCAGTATAGATGCAAATATTTTGGCACATTTGCCGACTTGTATCCCTGTATACGATGTGATATGATGAATATATATGCAAGGAGGTGGATGTGGTGTCGCTTGGATTTCCCCTGTATATCAATTTGGATGGAAACAACTGTACCATTTTTGGCGGAAGCGAGAAAGCGTTGCGCAGAGCAGTTGCCCTGCGTCAGTTCGGAGCGAAGGTTACCGTCATCTCCCCCACCCTCTGCGCAGGTTTAGAACAGATGAGCCTCAACGGCGAGATTCGTCATATCCCTCGTAAGTATTTCCGGGGAGATTGCACCAGTGCCCAGTTATGCATAGCCGCCACCGATGAGCCGAGCACCAACGTAGCTATTTCCACCGAATGCAAGGCCAAGGCCATTCCGGTAGAGGTCACCAACCCCAAGGAATATGGGAACTTCACTTTTCCCCGGGTGGTCATCCAGGAGGACGTGGTCGTGTCAGTCGCCGGTGATGTGCCATCAGAAAAGTTACGTCGCCTACGAGACCGTCTTCAGCAAGCCATCCCGGGCATGCTGGAACATGACGATGAGCCGGAAAAATAACGAGTGTTTCAAAAAAACGGAGTTGTCCAACATGGACAACTCCGTTTTTGCAGATTAATACTGTTTGCTCTGGTCTTTCTTGTTCTCCGCCTTCTGATCCTTCTTGTTGTCGGCGTTGTTCTGCTGTTTGTTCTGGTTATCCTGATACTGTTTATTCTGATACTGCTTACTCTGCTCCATGATATCAATACCTCCACTTGTTAATGTTGGGACACGTGTTGTCCCACGGAAGTAGTTTATACATCTCCGCCTAAAATATGTACTCTTTGCAAGCCAAAATACCATATGAACTTTTCGGTACAGTTACACCGTCAACAAGATTTACGATAGCAACAGCAAATTCGAAAGATAGACCAAGTAATTTGTTTTCGGACATAATAGCACCTTCTTTGACGATAGTTATACCATAAATCATATTGCTTTTCAATGATATATCGCTTGCGCGATATGATATACGGCGTTGCCGTATGATATACTTGCTTCGCAAGTATGATATAATATCCGTTCCTCATATGCCAAAGGCATATATCATCGCACGAAGTGCGATATCATATCGAAGATATATCACCCGTTCCGTAAGGAACGGATATCATTGTAAAAAAACCTCTTTTGTCCGATAGACAAAAGAGGTTTTTACATGCGAAAGAGTAACCAAACGGAGCAGAATTGAGGTAAAAAAGACTAAAAGTATGATGCGCTATCTATTCGATCAATTGAAATTGGCTTACTCAATCTCTGTGCGGATGGTAAACACATCAGGAAGATTGAAAATATCCTTCTTCAAGAACAACGGGTAGAAATACTCGTCCTTTAGTCTTTCAAACTCCAGCCATTCAAAAGTATGTATGCGGTGGCCTTCGTTTGCAGTAAAGCTTTTTCCCCTCGAAAGCAAATCAGTATCGGTTATGTCCATTAAGAAGTAAATACAGAGTTCGTGATAGTGCAAATTATCGACATCTTCTTTGAAAAAAGCCTGATTGAGCCAAAGAGGACGAGCAATCTTGGGTGTAACGCTCAATTCTTCTTGAACCTCTCTGATAACCGCACTTTCTGCCGTTTCACCTATCGCAACTCTCCCACCAGGCAAATAGTAATACGGTGACCGCTCATCGTGCATTGCCAAGATTTTACCGTCAGAAATCATCATAGCACACACTCTGTAATTAAATTTCTCATTGCCATTTTTGAAAGAAATATCCATCCCTAATCGCCTCGTTAAATTCTTATTTATTGAATTGATTATACCGGAAAACTATGAATTTTTCAATGAAATATCGCTGACGCGATATGATATACGGCTTGCGCCGCATGATATATTTGCTTTGCAAATATGATATAATATCCGTTCCCACCATACGCGAAGCGTATATCATCTGCGAAGCAGATATCATAGCGTTAGCTATATCATCCATGACCGTAGGGAACGGATATCATTGTAAAAAAACTCTTTTGTCCGATAGACAAAAGAGTTTTTTTACATGGGGTGGGAGATGGGATTCGAACCCACGATCTTCAGTGCCACAAACTGACGCGTTAGGCCAACTACGCTACACCCACCATATTGGCGCGCCTGAAGGGACTCGAACCCCTGGCCCCCTGCTTAGAAGGCAGGTGCTCTATCCAGCTGAGCTACAGGCGCCTGTCTGTCCCTAAAGGACGAATGTGGAGCGGGTGATGGGAATCGAACCCACACAACCAGCTTGGAAGGCTGGGGTTCTACCACTGAACTACACCCGCATGTATTTGCTTCGTTACAGCGTGGTCTATATTACCACATCCCCTCGCCATTGTCAAGGGGATTTTTCACTTTTTTTCTTTACTTTTTTGCTTTGTTTTTTGTTTTTATGTGTTGAAATGTATCTTTTCATATGATATAATATTATAGATTTGCCGAAATCACATAAATAACACATTCTGTTGACGACTTTAAAAATCTGTTAACACTTTCGGCGGACAGCTTATGTAGAATAAGTTGTGAATTTTATATTGGAGGGACGCAGACCTATGATCGAAGTAAAAAACCTGACAAAGCGATATGGCACCCACTGCGCTGTGGACAATATCAGCTTTCAGGTAGATGCAGGACAAATCCTCGGCTTCCTCGGCCCCAACGGTGCCGGTAAGTCAACCACCATGAACATACTCACCGGCTATCTGTCCGCCACCAGCGGCACCGTGACCATCAACGGCCATGATATCCTGGACGAGCCCAACGAGGCAAAAGCCAACATCGGTTATCTGCCGGAACAGCCGCCTCTGTATCTGGACATGACCGTTCGGGAGTATCTGGACTTTATGTTCGACCTGAAGAAATGTGCTCTGCCCCGCAAGAAGCACATTGCGGAGATCTGCAAGGTCATGAAGATCGAGCATGTTTACGGACGGCTGATCAAGAACCTGTCCAAGGGTTACAAACAGCGTGTGGGCATGGCGCAGGCTCTTATCGGCAACCCGCCGGTACTGATTCTGGACGAGCCCACAGTGGGTCTGGACCCCAATCAGATTATCGAGATCCGGGCGCTCATCAAGAGCCTGGGCAAGCACCACACCGTGATTCTTTCCTCCCACATCCTGCCGGAAATCGAGGCGGTGTGTGACCGCATCGTGGTTATCAATGAGGGCAAGATCGTGGCGGACGATACCGCCGCCAACCTGTCGGCCAAATTCTCGGAGGATTCCCGCCTGCAGATTACGGTGGCCGGCCCCGCCAAGGAGACGGCTGAACTGGTGGCCTCCATCCCCGGCGTAGAAAAGGTTTCCATCCTGGCCAGCAAAGAGGTAGGTACCTGCGCGCTGGCTGTCGAGGTGGCCGAAGGGGCGGATATTCGCCGTGACCTGTTCACCCGCCTTTCCCAGAAGAACTGGCCGTTGCTGTATTCCAAGACCACGGCCATGTCTCTGGAGGACATCTTTATCAACCTGACAGTGGGTCAGAATGGAGGAATCAAATAATGAGTGCTATTTTCAGACGAGAATTCCGTGCGTTTTTCACCAACCCCATCGGCTATGTGGTGCTGGCGGTGATCTACGCCTTCTCCGGCCTGTATTTCTTCTCTTATAATTTGGCAGCCGGCTACGCCGACCTGTCTAACGGTGTGTTCAGCATGCTGTTTTTGATCACCCTTCTGGCTGTCCCCTTCCTGACCATGCGTCTGTTCAGCGAGGACAAAAAGCAGAAGACCGACCAGGCGTTGCTGACCGCCCCCACCGGCCTGACCGGCATTGTACTGGGTAAGTTCTTTGCAGCACTGCTTCTGTATATCATCGGCATCTCCATCACGCTCGTGTATGCTATCATCATCGCCCTGCAGACCACGCCCGACTGGCTGGTTATCTTCGGCAACTACCTGGGTATCCTTCTGCTTGGCGGTTTGATCATCTCCATCGGTCTGTTCATCTCCACTTTGACCGAAAGCCAGATCATCGCCGCTCTTGGCACGCTGGCTATCTCGCTCTTGCTGATGAGCATCGATATGATCCCCTCCCTGCTCAACAACGCCGCCTGGATCACCACCGCTGTGGAGTTCCTGTCGGTGAGCACACGCTATGCCAGCTTCACCAGCGGACTGATTCAGTATGACGATATCATCTTTTTCGCCACCTTCCAGGCGCTGTTCCTGTTCCTGACAGTGCGTGTGTTGGATAGAAAAAGATGGAGCTAATGAGGAGGATGCAGAATATGAAAGAAAAGAAAACTGCCCGGCGGGCACTGAATTCCCGCCGCCTGCGCTTCGGCACCACCTCCACTGTGCTCACAGCCGTTGTCGTGGCTGCCGTATTACTGCTGAATATCCTGGTGGGCATCGTCGCCGACCAGTTCCCTGTCACCTGGGACCTGTCTGCCGACAAGGTATACACCCTGAAGGACGAAAGCATTGAAATAGCTAAAAAAGTCACCAACGATATTAAAATCGTCATTTTCTCCGGCGAAGATGAGTTCAAAGAGCCCTCCATCGGCACGTATTACAACATGCCGGAGCTGAGCACAAACTTCAAGGAAATCTACACCGCCCTGCAGCAGTTCGAGAACTACTCCGGCGGCAAGATCACCTACGAATTCATCAACCCCGACCAGGAGCCCACCAAATTCTCCGCCTACTCCAAGTATGAGGTACAGTCGGGCGACATCCTGTTCATTAGGGGCGATCGTTCCAAAAAGTGCTCCATCCTGGACATGAGCAACTTTGAGGATGCCTATCAGCAGATGAGCTACTATGGCTCCTATCAGTTCGAGTCCTATGTTGACAAAATGTTCTCTTCGAACATTTACTCTCTGCAGGGCGACAGCGACCTGATTGTGCAGGTGCTGACCGGCCACAACGAGGACAGCTACACCATTGCCGGCCTGAAAACGCTGTACGAGCTCAACGGCTTCACTTTCGAGGATCTGAACATCGCCGGCTCTGCCGAAATCAACCCCAAAGCACAGATGATGCTCATCGCTGCCCCCACCAAAGATTATTCCGAGGCGGAAATCAAGCGTGTGCAGGAGTGGGTATATAATGATGGCAACTATGGCCGTCATCTGATGGTATATGTCAGCCCCACCGCCGACTGCCCGAATCTGTACGAGTTCCTGCGCGTGGAGTATGACATCACCGTCACGGATGAGCTGATTGTGGAAACCGATCCCGACCGTTGTCTGTATGGGTACCAGAACTACCTGCTGTGCGACGTAAACGCTACCGATTTCTCCGGCAATGCCGCCGGCACCGGCGTGGTGTGCACCCCCTTCGCCCGTCGTCTGACTACCACCCTGCCCTCTACCCCCGAGCAGGAGGAGGCCTCCATCTACAAGCTCGGCCTGCCTCTGACCAGCTACCCGAAAACCGCCAAACTGATGAAGCTGGAGAAGCTGAACAGCGAATCGGCAGACCCGAACAAGGATGCCTATAGTGCCTCGGAGGGCGAATATCCGCTGACCTCCATGATCGTGTGGGAGAACAATTCCTATAACAACAACACCTACGAATCCACCTATGGGACCGTAACCGTTTCCGGTTGTTCCGCTATGGCACAGAGCGAGCTGGCTCAGATGGGCAACTTCAACAACGAGGATCTGCTGCTGGACGTGGTGCACGGTATCTTCGGTGAGACCGACAGCATCACCATCTCCAACAAGGTGCTGTCCACCGACACCATCTCCTTCTCCAACGCCACCAAGCTGTGGCTTGGCCTGGGCGTGTTCACCGTGGGCATTCCGCTGGTTCTGCTGGTCGTCTGCCTGGTGGTATTCCTGAGGAGGAAGAATCTATGAGTTTAGACGAAACCAAGCAGCCCGAGCTGAACGGCGAGGCGACGGAGGAAACCGTCGCCCCCGCCGAAGAGCCTGTCACCGAGCACAAAGCCGAAATCGTCTACGGCTTCGGCACTCCGGAAGAAGTGACAGAGGAGAAGGATGAAACGGATAACCGCTTCAGCGCATTTGATGCCCCGACGGTGCAAGAAAAGGCCAAGAAAGCCGGTAAGATGCACAAGCGCACCCGCACACTGTTACTGACTTCGCTGGTGGCTATCATCCTGGCGCTGGCGGTGCTGGCGGTAACCCTGCTGCCCCAGTTCATATCGGACGGTGGAAGCGAAAGCTCTTCCGTCTCCGGCGGTGACACCTCCACCGACACAACGGAAAGTTATCCTTTGATTGACAAGACCACAAAGGACGAGAATGTTGTGGTGGTGAAGCAGGTGCAGGTCACCAATAAGGACGACACTTTCACCATGGTCTACAATACCAAAGATAAGCTGTACCAGCTTAAAGGCTATGAGGATCTGTCGCTGGAAGCGGACGGTACTGACAGCATTACCGGGTGTATCGCCCAGCTCACCGCCGTCGACAAGGTGGACTCCGCCGGAAACCCGGCAGACTTCGGCTTGGATAAGCCTGCCGCCACCGTCATCGCTACCTACCATGATGACACGACGGCCACTCTGTACATCGGCAACAAGACCCCTTCCGCAAACGGTTACTATGTGTCTGTTAAGGATAAAGAAGGCATCTACATCTGCTCTTCCGACAGCGTGGATGTCTTCCTGGCTACCGGGTCGATGTATGTGGAAACCACCCTTTTGGCCGCCCCCGAGGTAAAGAAGGACGACGCCAACGGCACCCCTATCCTGCGTGAGGTTACCCTTTCCGGCAAAAGTCATCCCCAGCCGCTGACCATCCGGCGGAGGGTGGAGGCCGACGGGGATGCGTTTACCTTCTACACCTACATCATCACTCAGCCTTATAAGCGTGGCGCAGCCGAGACAGCCGGCAATGAGCTGTCCTCCTTCTACGCCCTGACCGCTGACCAAGCCCTCATCCTCCACCCCACTGATAAGCAGAAGGCGGAGATGGGCTTCAATGACCCGCTGACAGTGATGAACATCACCGTGTGTGTTGCCACCGCCGCAGAGCAAAACAGCAGCACAACATCCACGGAGGACGCCGCTACCGAGTTCTATAACACAGCCAAAACCACCTTTACCATCGGTTCTAAGGACAAGGACGGCAACTACCTGGTGATGATGAAGGGCGTTGACGCCATCTTCCTGGTGTCCTCCACCAGCCTGAACGTGGTGGCAGAACGCACCTACGACAACACCGTAACAGACCTGCTGTTCCTGAAGGATATTACCGAGGTCAAGCAGGTCAACATCACCGTGAACGGTGTGGAGCATAAGATGAACCTGGCCCACTACCCGGAAAAGGAAGACCGTGATCAGACACTGGTTGTAACCGAGGGCGACAAGACGTACAAAACCCCCGATTTCCGTACGCTGTATCAGCTGATGATGTCCCTCTCCCGGTATGAGCCGCTGGATAAAAAGCCTACCGGCGAACCTGCCTTGAAGATTGCTCTCATCGGCAGTGATGGCAAGCCATACCTGTCTGCTGATTTCTATTCCGCCACCGGTAGTCTGTACCATGTGTGCACCTCCGAGGGCGAGCTGTTCGCCACCAAGGCCAGCGGTATTACCCACTTCATTAAACAGGTCAACAACCTGATTGAAGGGAAAACTGTGCTGGTTGAAACTTACTGATACCTAAACCGAATCAACCGCCTCTGTCATAGCCGAGCTACGACAGGGGCGGTTTTGATGTGAAAGCTTCAACCACACTATGGTTTTCCTCAGATAGCTGTAGCACTTGCCAAGTTTATTGCTCTGATGTGCAAAAAAAAGATTGACAACCGCCACCGGTGGTGCTATAATAATGTGCGTTGTATATGCGAGGGTGCTGGAACCGGCAGACAGGCACGTTTGAGGTGCGTGTGTCGAATGACGTGGGGGTTCAAGTCCCCTCCCTCGCACCAAAGCATTCAAACCCGAACCTTTTACCAATCGGTGAAACGTTCGGGTTTGTTGTTTATTTGAGTAAAACTGAATAAATGTTAAATGGCGGTTATCAAAAACAATTGATGACCGCCATTTATTATTGATAATTCGACATTT
>JAFURT010000015.1 GCA_017471765.1 Clostridia bacterium | reverse complement strand
AACTGTCTGACTCTGTGGCAGTCACCTTTTGGGTGAATTGAATACTTGCTCCTTTCCATAGTGTATTGTGGACTAAATCATCATACTCACCCGAAATTGTTATGGGGCTTTCCGACTGAGTCCTATTATATCACGCTCATCCGTCTTAAACTCAATGGCCGGGGCCACCACGGAATTGGCAAAGCCGGTAATGGGCACCAGCGTACCGGCGCCGGCGTGCTTGGCGATATTATCAAACACCTTGAAGCCGGTCAGGATCACCGCCAGCAGGATCAGGGTTGAGGACACCAGCATGCGGGCATCCTTCTCTGCCAGCTCCGCCTGCCGCAACAGCTGGAACAGCACCTCCCCCACGCCGCACAACAGCCCCCCCACCAGGAACGCTTTTGTACAGTCCTTCCCCACCGGCGAGCCGGGAGAGGCCTGTTTGCTCATCTGCCGGTATTCTTTCTCAGAAATGTTCATCCATCCTGCCTCCTGTGTTTGTTTGGGGTTAGTTTGGCCGATTTTTCCGCCGTCATGCAAACATTTCGGCCTGACAATGGATTTTTCAGTTGACTATTGGCAAAAAGTGTGCTAACATAAGGATAATATCAGATTTCGGAGGAGAGTAACTATGAAAATCCAGACCCTGAAGACCAAGAACCTGTGCGAGTCCGCCAAGAAGGGTGGCTGCGGCGAGTGCCAGACCTCCTGCCAGTCCGCCTGCAAGACCAGCTGCGGCATTGCCAACCAGCAGTGCGAGAACGCCCAGGAGAAATAAGTCCGTTTTCCGCAAAATGCCGCCCATGGGCGGCATTTTTTGTGACCGAAATTCCAAACAGGAGCGAATATAACCATGATACACTGTTATAAATTGGGCGGCTACAACATCGTGCTGGATGTATTCTCCGGGGCGGTGCATGTGGTGGACGAGGTGGCCTTCGACACCATCGGGCTGTACGAGGACCACACTACCGAGGAAATTGTGGCCGCTATCTGCGAAAAGCACCCCACCGTCACCCCCGACGAGGTGCGGGAGGGATGCGCCCAAATCGAAGAACTCAAAGCGGCCGGGCAGTTGTTCACCCCCGACACCTTCGCCCCCATGGCCGGGGAGTTGAAACAGCGCACCAGCGGTGTGGTCAAGGCGCTGTGCCTGCACGTGGCGCACACCTGCAACCTGAACTGTGCCTACTGCTTCGCCAGCCAGGGCAAATACCACGGCGACCGGGCTGTCATGAGCCTGGACGTTGCCAAACGTGCTATGGATTTCCTGATTGAGAACTCCGGCACCCGGCACAACCTGGAGGTGGATTTCTTCGGCGGCGAGCCGCTGATGAACTGGGATATGCTCAAGGAACTGGTGGCCTATTGCCGCCAGCGCGAAAAAGAGACCGGTAAGCATTTCCGGTTCACCCTCACCACCAACGGTCTGCTGATTGACGACGACGTCATCGACTTTGCCAACCGGGAGATGAGCAACGTGGTGCTCAGCCTGGATGGACGGAAGTCTGTCCACGACCGCTACCGGGTGGACTATGCCGGCAACGGCAGCTGGGAGCGCATCGTGCCGAAATTCCAGAAGCTGGTGGAGGCCCGGGGCGGCAAAAACTACTATATGCGCGGTACCTTCACCCACCAGAACCCGGATTTTCTGGAGGATATCAAGACCATGCTGGACTTAGGTTTCACCGAGCTAAGCATGGAGCCGGTGGTGTGTGCCCCTGACGACCCCTCTGCCCTCACCCCGGAGGATATTGCCGTGGTGAAGGAGCAGTATGAGCAACTGGCCGAGCTGATGCTGGAACGTCGCCGGGCAGGCAAGCCCTTCACCTTCTACCACTACATGATCGACCTGGAGGGTGGCCCCTGCATCTACAAGCGTGTGTCCGGCTGTGGCTCCGGTACCGAGTATATGGCGGTCACCCCCTGGGGTGACCTGTACCCCTGCCACCAGTTTGTGGGCGAGGAGGATTTCAAGCTGGGCGATATCTGGCAGGGTGTTACCAACACCGATACCCAGAGTGAGTTTGCCGCCTGTAATGTATATTCCCGACCGGAGTGTGCCGACTGCTGGGCAAAGCTGTACTGCTCCGGCGGCTGTGCCGCCAACGCCTACCACGCCACCGGCAGTGTCACCGGCGTATACGCCACCGGCTGTGACCTGTTCCGCAAGCGGATGGAATGTGCCATCATGCTGGAGGCCGCCCGGGCGGTGGAGGAATGATGGATACCCCCATTTGTGATTTTGTGCGGCAATATGCCGCCGATGCCCCTCTACGGCTACACATGCCGGGGCACAAAGGCCACGGCCCCCTGGGGGTGGAGGCACTGGATATCACCGAGGTAGAGGGCGCCGACGTGCTGTATCAGCCCACCGGTATCATCCGCCGCAGTCAGGAAAATGCCGCCGCCCTGTTCGGAACGGCTAAAACGGTATATTCCACCGAAGGCTCGTCGCTATGCATCCGGGGGATGGTGTGCCTGGCCTCACTCTATGCCAAAAGCGTTGGCCGTCCGCCGGTCATCGCCGCCGGACGCAATGCCCACCGGGTATTTATGACCGCCGCCGCTCTGCTGGATGTGACGGTGGACTGGCTGATGCCGGCAGAGGGGGATTCGCTCCTTTCCTGCACGGTAACCGGTGACACACTGGAGGCCTATCTGGCCGCCGCTGAGCCTAAGCCGGTGGCGGTGTATATCACCAGCCCGGATTATCTGGGCAACCGGGCGGATATCGCTGCCTTGGCGACAGTGTGCCACCGTCATGACGTCCTGCTCCTGGTGGATAACGCTCATGGGGCGTACCTGCATTTTCTGCCGAAGCCCTGTCATCCGCTGGATGAGGGGGCTGACCTGTGCTGTGACTCCGCTCACAAGACCCTGGGGGTGCTTACCGGTGGGGCGTATCTGCACATCGGGAAAGATGCCCCCGCTTTGCTGGCACAGCAGGCGACAGAGGCCATGGCGCTGTTTGCCTCTACCAGCCCGTCTTATTTGATTTTGCAGTCCTTGGATGCCGCTAATCCGCGGCTGGCAGGGGACTATCCGGCTCACCTGGCCGCCTGTACCACCCGACTGGATGCGCTGAAAGCTACCTTGACTCATGCCGGCTGGCCTCTTATTGGCAACGAGCCGCTAAAACTGACCCTGGCACCGAAAATCTATGGTTATACAGGAGAGCAGTTGGCTGCCCAACTGGCAGAACAGCACATCCACTGCGAGTGCAGTGACCCGGACTATGTGGTATGCATGGTCACCCCGGAGGGGGGCGACGAGGCCATCGACCGGCTTGAAGCGGCTCTGCTGGCCATTCCGGCCCGGGAGCCGATCCGCACATTGCCCCCTCCCCTGCCGCTGCCAAAGCGGCGGCTGTCCCCCCGGCAGGCACTGCTCTCCCCCGGCGAGGAGCTACCGGTGGAGGCTTGCATCGGCCGGATCTTGGCTACCCCGGCGGTCAGCTGTCCCCCGGCTGTGCCCATCGCCGTCTGCGGCGAGGTTATCACAGAGGAAACGGTGGCTCTGCTCACCTATTACGGCATTACCCATTGTCGGGTGATATAAGCGTACACGGAACCGAAAATCGGTTCCGTGTATTTTTTCTCTATAATCGCTGGACATTTGTCCGAATAAATAGTATAATGAAGGGTACGTTCATCACATTGATCGAAAGGAGGTCCGGTTGATGGAAAAATGGGAAATATTAGATGCTGACGGCAATCCCACCGGGCGTGTCATCGTCCGGGGCGAGCCTCTGCGTGCCGGGGACTATCACCTGGTGGAGCATATCTGGATTGCAGATTCCAAGGGGCGTCTGCTCATCCAGCAACGCAACCCCAACCTGCGGCTGATGCCGGGGATGTGGGCCGCCACCGGCGGCAGTGCTGTAGCCGGCGAGGACAGCGAGAGCGCCGCACGCCGGGAACTGTTTGAAGAGCTGAGCATCCGCACCGTGCCGGGCGAGCTGGTCTATGGCGGCCGTATGCGCCGGCGCAACTCCTTCACCGACCTGTGGATCCTGTATCGGGATATTGATTCCACCGCTCTGCGTCTGCAGAAAGAAGAGGTCGCCGCTACCAAGTGGGTGACGGTGGAGGAGCTTATCGCCATGCTGGGCGACCGTTCCTTCCACCACTATGGCACCGCCTATTTTCAGTTTGTTTTCCGAGCCATCGAGCGTGGCCGCCGCACCCTGTATGTATCCGACCTGGATGGGACTCTCCTCCGGGATGACCAGACCCTGTCCGACCACACGGTAGACACCCTCAACCGGCTGATTTCCCGGGGGATGATGGTTTCTGCCGCCACCGCCCGGGGCACCATCGGCGTACAGCTGGTGGGGCTGGATCGCATCCATTTCCGGATGCCGGTGGTGATGCTGGGGGGTGTACTGCTGTACGATGTGCCCCATCGCCGCATCTTGCAGAGCTGTGATATGCCGGCGCCCACCGTGTCGGCAGTGCTGCAGGTGTTCCGTAATGCCGGCCGGGAGCCACAGCTCTACCGTCGCCGGGGGGATGAGGTGCATATCTACTACACCTCTCTGCGCCCTCAAGAGGAAGCCTTCACCCGGCGCACCGACAAGGACGGCCGGGATTTCCTGCGGTACTATCATCGGGTAACCCACCTCAAGAGTAGCCCGGCGCTGTTTTTCAGCTGCCAGGGCACCCTCGCCGAACAACAAGCCCTGCAGGCGAAGCTGGAGAACATCCCCGGCATCCGGGCGGTGCTGTACCGGGATACCTATATGGAAGACAACTGGTTCCTGGAGATCTGTCGGGACGATGCGGACAAGGGCCACGGCGTGCGCCGCCTGCGCCAGCGGGTGGGAGCTGACCGGGTAGTGGCCTTTGGCGATAACCGCAACGACATCCCCCTCTTCCGGGAGGCTGACCTGGCACTCTGTGTTGCCAACGGCTCTGACGAGGCCAAGGCGGTAGCCGACCGGGTCATCGGCTCTAATGAGGAGGACGGCGTAGCCAATTTCCTCCACGCAATCTATAACAGGAGGCTTTGATGCCCTGTGCTGACAAATATTCTCATCCATCGCTTTGTCCGTAACAGCGACGACACCCACGATGCCAAGGTGCGCTTTTCCTACGGCCGGCTGGCCGGCGGCACCGGGCTGGGGTGTAACATTCTGCTGTTCCTTGTGAAGCTGCTGGCAGGCCTTCTCTCCGGCAGTCTGGCCATCATCGCCGACGGCTTCAACAACCTGTCGGATGCCGGCTCCGGTATCGTGACGCTGGTGGGCTTTAAACTGGCAGGGGCGCCTCCCGACCGGGATCACCCCTTCGGCCACGGCCGTATGGAGTACCTGTCCGCCATGGGCGTGGCGGTGCTGATTATCGTAGCCGGCTTTGAGCTGGCCGCCTCTGCCTTTGACAAAGTCCTGCACCCCACGCCGGCTACCTTCAACTGGCTGACGGTGACCATCCTGACAGCCGCCATTGGGGTCAAGCTGTGGATGGCGCTGTTCTACCGCCGCATCGGGCGGCTCATCCGGTCAGACGCCCTGCTGGCCGCCTCGCTGGACAGCCGCAACGATGTTATCTGCACCGGCGTGGTGCTGGTATCCACGCTGGTGGCCTATTTCACCAACTGGATGATCGACGGGTATGTGGGCATCGCCGTGGCGCTGTTTGTCATGTGGTCCGGTTTTTCCGTCATCCGGGAGACGGTATCCCCTCTGCTGGGGCAGGCCCCCGACCCGGAGCTGGTGGCGGAGATCCAGCGCACCGTGCTGGGGTACGAGGGTGTGGTAGGCATCCACGACATGATCGTCCACGACTACGGTCCCGGGCGCACCATCGTGTCTCTCCACGCCGAGGTGCCGGCTGACCAGCCGGTGACCAAGAGCCACGACATCATTGACAATATCGAAAACCTGCTGTTGGAAAAATACCACCTCATCAGCTGTATCCACATGGACCCTGTGGACACCGACGACCCGGAAACCCTCCGTCTGCGCGAACTGGCCGCCGGGCTGGTGGCAGAAATCGACCGGGCGCTGACCATCCACGATTTCCGGGTGGTAGCCGGCGATAGCCACACCAACCTGCTGTTCGACGTAGTGGTGCCCCACGGCTATCAAGCTCGGGAAGAACTGGCGGAGCGCATCCGCCAGGCCGTCCATGCCGCCGACCAGCGGCTGTATGCGGTGATAAAAATTGAAAGTAGCTATACAGGCTGACTCCTGCCGGAATGCTTCCCAAGCATTCCGGTTTTTTATTGCCTTCCCTTGCTTTGAAAAAAGGCAGAAATTTCTCATCATCCCTCTTCCCTTTTAACTAAAAATGTGGTATCATAAGAGTATCTATAAATTCTTCCCATCAGGAGGTATTGACCATGCCCAAACAAGCATATACTGTACCGCTGTCTGCCATTATTGAAGAAACCGGCCTGGAAAGCATTTATATGCCCTGTCCCCCGGAGGAACGGATGGTAAGCTCCTGCGATGTAAACCGTCCCGGCCTGGCCCTCAGCGGCTATTTTGACTATTTCGATAATGACCGCATTCAGGTGATTGGCAAAAATGAGCACGGATTTTTGGAAAACCTGCCCCATGACCTGCGCACCTCTCACTTGGACGAGTTGGTGTCCACCAACCCGCCGGCCATCATCGTCACCCGCAGTCTGCCTATCTTCCCCGAACTACAGGAGGCCTGTGAAAAATACGGAGTGCCACTTTTGTTGAGTAAAGACTCCACCTCTGGGCTGATGGCGGCCCTTATCGCCTTTCTGAATGTGCAGTTAGCCCCCCGCATCACCCGGCACGGCGTGCTGGTTGAGGTGTACGGCGAAGGTGTCCTGCTGCTGGGCGACAGCGGCATCGGTAAGAGCGAGACCGCCATCGAGCTGCTCAAGCGTGGCCACCGGCTCATCGCCGACGATGCGGTGGAGATTCGCCGGGTTTCTGCCAAGACGCTGGTAGGCTCCGCTCCGGCTAATATCCGCCATTTCATCGAGCTGCGGGGCATCGGCATTGTTAATGTACGCCGCATCTTCGGTATCGGCTCGGTGAAAAACACCGAAAAAATCGACATGGCCATCCAGATGGAGCCGTGGAACAACGAAAAGGTATATGACCGCATGGGGCTGGACAACGAGACCATGGATATTCTGGGGATTTCTGTCCCCACCATGACCATACCGGTGAAACCCGGCCGAAATCTGGCCATCATCATTGAAGTAGCCGCCATCTCCAACCGGCAGAAGAAGATGGGCTACAACGCCGCCCAGGAGCTGATGCACAAGCTGGGCATGGTAGAGGAGACCGGCCTGCCTAAGGGAGCCAGCTCCGAATGGGAAAAATTCTAAACAATAGGAGTGTGTAATATGTACCGTATCGGTATTGATTTAGGCGGCACCAACATTGTCGCCGGTGTAGTGGACGAGGACTATACCATCGTCGCCACCGCCAAGTGCAAAACCGCCGCCCCCCGTCCGGTGGATGATATTCTCAGCGACATCGCCCGGACGGCCCGACAGGCCGTAGAAAATGCCGGGCTGACCATGGAGGATATCGCCGGCATCGGTATCGGAAGCCCCGGCATCTGTAACGCCGACACCGGCATGGTGGAGCGAGCCAACAACATTGGCTTCCACTTCGTCCCCGTGACCGAAAAACTGGAAGCCCTGCTGGGCAAAGAGGTGCATCTGGAGAACGATGCCAATGCCGCCGCTTACGGCGAACTGCTGGCCGGTGCCGCCAAGGGCAAGCGCAACTGTGTGTGCATCACCCTGGGTACCGGTGTTGGCGGCGGTGTCGTTGTAGAGGGTAAGATTGTAGCCGGCTTCAACTTCGCCGGTGCGGAGCTGGGCCACACCGTTATTGTGGCCGACGGCGAGCCCTGCAACTGCGGCCGCCGGGGTTGCTGGGAGACCTATGCCTCCGCTACGGCGCTCATCCGCCAGACAAAGCAGGCTATGGATGCCCACCCCGACAGCCTCATGTGGGCTCTGTCAGATAACGGTACAGCCGTCAACGGCCTCACCGCCTTTGACGGCATGCGCCAGGGAGACCCGGCAGCCACCGCTGTTGTGGACACCTATATCCGCTATGTAGCTTGCGGTCTTATCAACATGATTAACATCTTCCAGCCGGAGGTCATCTGCATCGGCGGCGGCATCTGCCATGAGGGCGAGACCCTGCTGGCCCCTCTGCGTCGCCTGGCCGATATCGAAGATTTTAACCGTAACGGTGCTCGCCGTACCGAAATTAAAACGGCACAGCTGGGCAACGACGCCGGCATTATCGGTGCCGCTTTCCTGGGTCAATAACACCGAAGGGACAGAGAGTATGAACCTGACACCACTTGCCGAACTGGCCACCCGCATCGGGTGCAAAGTGACTGAAAATGCCCCCCTTTCCGCCGCCACCACCTTCAAGGTCGGCGGTCCGGCCGACCTTCTCATTGACCTGCCGGACGATGCCGCTGCCGGACAGGTGCTGGCCTGCTGTGCCCGGGAGAATATCCCCTGGCTGTTTATCGGCAACGGCTCCAACCTGCTGGTAGGCGACAAGGGCTTCCGGGGGGCTGTATTGCGCCTGGACGGACATGGTGCCACCCCCGTCTGTCAGGAAGAACTGGGAGCCGGCTGGGTATATGCGCCGGCCGGCATGTCCCTGCAACGGCTGTGCCTGTTTGCCCGGGATAACTGCCTCACTGGGCTGGAGTTTGCCTACGGCATCCCCGGCACCGTGGGAGGGGCTGTGTACATGAATGCCGGTGCCTATGACGGCTGTATGGGGGATGTGGTGCTGTTTGCCCACTGCCGTACTGCGGAGGGGGAGCCCTGTATCCTGCCGGCCGCCGAACTGGCCATGACCTACCGCCACACCGCCCTGATGGACAAAAGCCTGATTGTCACCGGAGTCACAATACAGCTGCAACCGGGTGACAGGGAGACCATTGCCGCCCGGATGAAGGAATTGATGACCAGACGGCAGGATAAACAGCCGTTGGAATATCCCAGCGCCGGTAGTTTCTTCAAGCGGCCCACCGGTTATTTTGCCGGGGCACTCATTGAGCAAGCCGGGCTGAAAGGATACACGGTAGGGGGAGCCCAGGTCAGCGAAAAGCATGCCGGCTTTGTCATCAACCGAGGGGGCGCCACCGCCGCCGACATCCTGGCGCTGTGCCGGGATGTACAGGATGCAATCTGGGCAAAAAACGCTGTCCGGCTGGAGCCGGAAGTACGCTTTGTCGGTGAATTTTAAACACCAGGATCAGAAAACGAAAGGAGGCACCGGAGGTGTCCTTTTCCTCAGAAACAAAAAAAGAGATTGCCGCCGCACTGCCGGATAAAGTGTGCTGTCGGGCGGCTCAACTATATGGTATGCTGGAGTTTGGCCACGCCTTTGACCGGGAGGAAATTTCCTTGCAGACCGAGCAGGAGGCGGTAGCGGATGTGTATGACCACCTGCTTCCTCGCCTGTGTGGAATCCCGGCCCCTCAGCGGGACACCCTGCGCCGTCGGGTCACCCTGCAGCAGAGCCGTATTCCCGATGCCGCCCACCGTCAAAAGGTGCTGGAGCGCTTCGGCCACAGCGGCAGTGAAATATCCCTGCGGCTCAACCGGGCCAACCTGGACTGCGATGGATGCGCCCGGGCTCTGCTCCGGGGGGCTTTTCTCGCCTGTGGGGCGGTCACCGATCCGGAGCATGACTATCACCTGGAATTCAGTGTCCCCCACTACAACCTGAGCCGTGATCTGCTGGCCCTACTCCGGGAGGTGGATTTTCCTGCCAAGACGGTGACGCGTAGCGGCTCTTATATTGTGTATATCAAAGAAAGCGAACGCATCGAGGACTGCCTCACCTATCTCGGCGCACAGAAGGCGGCGCTGGAGATGATGGGGGTCAAGATGGTCAAGAGCATCCGCAACGATACCAACCGCCGCATCAACTGTGAAAGCGCCAACATCGATAAGACGGTGCAGGCCACCGCCCTGCAGGTAGAGGCGGTGCGCAAAATCGAAGAAACCGTGGGGCTGTCCGCCCTGCCGCCGGAGCTGCAAGCCCTGGCCCAGCTTCGGCTGGACAACCCGGACATGTCCCTGCGTGACCTGGGTGCGGCACTGGAGCCCCCCATCAGCCGTAGCGGTGTAAACCACCGTCTACAACGGATTTTAGCCTTTGCAGAGAAACTGTAAACGAAAAGGAGGTGCCGTCTGTGGATAACTTCGTTCATCTGCATGTTCATACCGAATACAGCCTGCTGGACGGCGCCTGCCGTATCCCGGCACTGATTGCGAAAGCTAAAGCGCTGGGGCAAACCGCCCTGGCTATCACCGACCATGGTGCCATGTACGGCGTGATCGATTTTTATAAAGAGGCCAAAAAGCAGGGCATCCGGCCGATTATCGGCTGTGAGGTGTACGTGGCGGCCCGCACGCTGTCTGACAAGGTGCACGGCCCGGATTCCACCTACCATCATTTGGTACTGCTGTGTGAAAACGAAACCGGCTACCAAAACCTGCTGAAGCTGGTGTCCACCGCCTGGGTAGACGGTTTTTATAACCGTCCCCGGGTGGATCACGCCCTGCTGGAACAGCACCATGAGGGGCTCATCGCCCTGTCCGCCTGCCTGGCCGGGGAGATTCCCCACGCCATCGCCAGGGCAGACTACGCCACCGCCCTGGAGCTGACCCGGTGGTATGCCGGTGTGTTCGGGGAGGGGTATTTCTATCTGGAATTACAGGATCATAACCTGGCGGAGCAAAAAGAGGTCAACGCCACCCTGTTACGCCTGCACGCCGACACCGGCGTCCCCCTCGTATGCACCAACGATGTCCACTACATCACCCGGGAGGATGCCCAAATGCAACGGGTGCTGTGCTGTATCCAGACCGCCACCACCCTGCAGGAGCCAAGTCCCCTGGCCTTTGAAACCGAGGAGTTCTATCTTAAATCCGGGGAGGAAATGGCCGCCCTGTTCGCCGCCCACCCGGAGGCGATAGCCAACACCGCCGCCATTGCGGCCCGGTGTCAGGTGGAACTGACCTTCGGGCAGATCAAGCTGCCCGCCTTCGATGCTCCCGGTGGGGACAGCAATGCCTATCTGGAGCAGTTGTGCCGGGAGGGGATGCACCGACTGTACGGTGACACCCCGGACGAAGCCGTGGTACAGCGGCTGGAATACGAGCTGTCGGTCATCCGCCGGATGGGGTATGCGGACTATTACCTCATCGTCGCCGACTATGTCAATTACGCCAAGAACCACGGTGTGCCGGTAGGCCCGGGGCGTGGCTCCGGCGCCGGCAGTCTGTGCGCCTACTGCATGGGCATCACCATGATCGACCCCCTGCAATATGACCTGCTTTTCGAGCGCTTCCTCAACCCGGAACGGGTCAGCATGCCGGACTTTGACGTAGACTTCTGCACCGAGAAGCGCCAGCAGGTCATCGACTATGTGATTGAAAAATACGGTGCCGACCATGTGGCGCAGATCATCACCTTCGGCACCATGGCCGCCAGAGCCGCCGTCCGGGATACCGCCCGGGCGATGGGGCTCCCCTACGCTGTTGGCGACCGGGTAGCCAAGCTGGTGCCCCAAGCCCTGAACATGACGCTGGAAACCGCCCTGCGGGAAAACGACAAGCTGCGTGACCTGCGTGACAGCGACCCCCAGGTGAAAAATCTCCTGGACATGGCGATGCGTGTAGAAGGTATGCCGCGCAACGCCTCCACCCATGCCGCCGGTGTGGTCATCGCCCCCCGGCTGGTCAGCGACTATGTGCCGCTGTGCATGAACCACGATGCGGTAGCCACCCAATATCCTATGCAAAACCTGGAGGAGCTGGGAATCCTCAAAATGGATTTCCTCGGCCTGCGCAACCTGACGGTCATCGCTGATGCAGAGCGCATGGTGAGAAAGAGTGAACCGGACTTTTCCGTGGCCACTCTGTCACTGGATGAGCCCCGGGTGTACCAAATGCTGTCTGCCGGCCAATCCGACGGCGTATTCCAGATGGAATCCGGCGGCCTCAAGCGGGTGCTGATGCAGTTGCGTCCCACCCGGTTTGAAGACCTCATCGCCGTCATCTCCCTCTATCGCCCCGGCCCCATGGACTCCATCCCCCGGTATATTCAGAACAGCCGCCATCCGGAGCGTGTCCGGTATGCCCACCCCCTGCTGGAACCAATTCTGCGTGTCACCTATGGGTGCATCGTGTATCAGGAGCAGGTGATGCAGGTGTTCCAGGCGCTGGCCGGCTATTCCTTCGGCCGAGCCGATGTGGTGCGCCGGGCAATGGCGAAGAAAAAGCACGATGTCATGGAGCAGGAGCGAGCCATCTTCATTCACGGCCTCACCGATGAGGCCGGCAACACAGTGGTGGAGGGCTGTGTGCGTCGGGGTGTCCCGGAGGCCACCGCCAACGCCATCTTCGACGAGATGTCCTCCTTCGCCTCCTATGCCTTTAACAAATCCCACGCCGCCGCCTATGCGCTGGTGGCCTATCAGACCGCTTATCTCAAGTGTCTGTATCCACAGGAATACATGGCTGCCCTGCTGACCAGCGTATTTGGCAGCAGTAAGGTGGTCACCTATATCCGGGAATGTGAACGGATGGGTATTCGGGTACTCCCCCCCTCGGTAAATGAAAGCGGAGCTGATTTCCGCAGCCGGGGCGACCATATCCGTTTCGGCTTGCTGGCGGTGAAGAATATCGGCCGGGGCTTTATCGATGCTCTGGTCCGGGAACGGGAGCAAAACGGCCCCTACACCGGCTTTTACAGCTTTTGCAAACGGCTTGCCGGCCAGCGGGAATTTAACCGTCTGGGGCTGGACAGCCTTATCCGCTGCGGCGCACTGGATGGGCTTGGGCTTAACCGGCGGCAGATGCTACAGATTGCCCCCCTGGTGATGGATCAGCTGGACAATCAAAACCGCTACGCCATGGATGGGCAGGTGGGCTTTTTCGATGCGGCGGAGGCCGCCGGCGAAGCCCCCATCACCCCGCCCGACCTGCCGGAGCTCCCCTTTGCCCAGCTCCTGCAGATGGAAAAGGATGCCACCGGCATGTACCTGACCGGTCATCCCCTGACCCCCTACAAAGACCACTATAAGCCCCTGAAAGCTCACCGTCTGGACCGGGTGCTGGCCGCTGTAGAGGAAGGGAGCGACACCTACCGGGACGGTACCGCTATCCGGGCCCTGGGTATGGTGGGCTCCGTCCGGGTACAGAATACCAAATCCGGCGCCCGCATGGCCTATATCCAACTGGAAGACCTGTATGGGGCTATCGAGCTGGTGGCCTTCCCCAAACTGTTAGCCCAGTACGAAAGTCTGCTCCAACCGGGGCAGGTGGTGCTGGTCACCGGGCGACTGGATGTACAGGAGGAGAAAGACCCCAAACTGCTGGGAGAACGGGTAGAGCCGGTGCCGGAGCAAGTCCCCGCCCTCCCGGCCACCGATACAGCCGCAGCCCCTCCCCCGGAACAGAAAGCCCCTTCGTCCCACCCCGGCCTGTATCTGCGCCTGCCTACTGCCAGTGGCGAGGTGTACCGGCACACCCAGCGGCTACTCCGGGTGTTTGAGGGTGGCCTGCCGGTATATATTCGCTTTGCCGATACCGGCAAGCTGGTACGCACGCCCCAGGATTGGTGGGTAGATCCCCAATCTATCCTATTACAGGAACTGCGCCGTGTGCTTGGTGTAGACAATGTAGCCGTTATTAAATAATCAAGAAAAGCGGAAGCCCGACGGATACATCCGTCGGGCTTGCGCTTTTTTCTGTCTTATTTCACGCCATTGGCGGTCTTCCACTCCAGATAGTCGTCATAGGTCATCATCTTATCCAGCAGGCTACCGTCCTTCAGCTCCATAATACGGTTGGCCACCGTCTGGATGAACTGGTGGTCATAGGAGGAGAACAGCACGTTGCCGGGGAAGTTGGTCAGACCGTCGTTGACGGCGGTGATGGACTCCAGATCCAGGTGGTTGGTGGGCTGATCCAGCATCAGCACATTGGAGCCGTACATCATCATCCGGGACAGCATACACCGCACCTTTTCACCACCGGACAGCACCTTCACCGGCTTGAGCACGTCATCACCAGAGAACAGCATCTTGCCCAGGAAGCCACGCAGGTAGGTCTCGGTGTTGTCCTGCGAATACTGGTTGAGCCACTGAATCAGATTCAGGTCAACCCCATCGAAAAACTCATTATTATCCTTGGGGAAGTAAGACAGGCTGGTGGTACCGCCCCACTTATAGGTACCGGCATCCGGCTCCAGTTCCCCGGCCAAAATCTTGAACAGGGTGGTGGTGGCGATCTCGTCCTGGCCCACAAAAGCAATCTTATCTTCTTTGTTTACACGGAAGGACACATTGTCCAGCACCTTCACGCCGTCCACTGTCTTTGTAAGTCCTTCCACAGCCAGAATTTCCTTACCGGCCTCCCGGTCCATCTGGAAGCCCACAAAGGGATAGCGGCGGGAGGAAGCAGGCATCTCCTCCACCGTCAGCTTATCCAGCAGCTTACGGCGGGAGGTAGCCTGACGGGACTTGGACTTGTTGGCGGAGAACCGCTGGATAAAGGTCTGCAGTTCCTTGATCTTTTCCTCGTTCTTCTTGTTCTGCTCACGCATGATGCGCTGAACCAGCTGGCTGGACTCGTACCAGAAGTCGTAGTTACCGACGTAAATCTTAATCTTATTATAGTCCACATCCACAATGTGGGTACACACATTGTTGAGGAAGTGACGGTCGTGGGACACCACGATGACGGTGCCGTCATAATCCATCAGGAAATCCTCTAACCAGCGGATGGAGTCGATATCCAGGTGGTTGGTAGGCTCGTCCAGCAGGATGATGTCCGGGTGACCGAACAGGGCGCGCGCCAGCAGGATTTTCACCTTCTGCTTGTCGCCCAGCGTACCCATGATATCGTACAGCAGGCTGTCCTCCAGGCCCAGACCAGACAGAATCTGTGCCGCCTCCGTCTCCGCCTCCCAGCCGTTCATCTCGGCAAACTCGCCCTCCAGCTGGGCGGCCAGCTCGCCATCCTCGTCGGTGAAGTCCTCCTTGGCATACAGGGCGTCCTTCTCCTGCATAATCTCGTACAGACGAGGATTGCCCTGGATGATGGTGTCCAGCACCGTCTGCTCGTCATAGGCGAAGTGATCCTGCTTAAGCACCGACATACGGGTGCGCTTGTCGATAATGACCTCGCCCGAGGTGGGCTCCAAATCACCGGACAGAATACGCAGGAAGGTAGACTTGCCGGCACCGTTGGCGCCGATGACGCCATAGCAGTTGCCGCCGACGAACTTTAAGTCCACGTGCTTAAACAGGTCCTGCCCGCTGAAGTTAATTCCTAAATCCGCTACCGTAATCATAAAACCGTTTCCTCCAAACCTTGAAATCGCATACCCGTATAGTTTAGCAGAAAATAACGGTAAATGCAAGCAAAAAAAATGAAACACCTAATAAGCAGCATTGGGTGTTTCATTCAGTATATGTTTGGCACCATTCCGTCAAATAGTGCCGGTATTCCCGGAACTCTTCCCGATCGGGTGATACTGCCAGCACATAATTCACTCGTCCCAGTAGGCGGCGGGCATAGGTCATCGGCGGTGTGGTATCTCCAATGTGTGCCAAGTGCTGCACCAGACCGAATTTGCGGCAATAATACAGTTCCTGTCGCAGTTTCTTTCGATATCCGGCAGGCACATTCAACCGCCGATTAACCACAAGGCCGGTCACCGTCTGTTTACAGCCCCGGTGCGCTACCACCATCTTGCGCCGATTCAGGTAAAAGCCGCGCTGCTCCAGCTGCGCCTGCACAAAGGGAATAACCTCTGTCACCTCCGGTGGCCCGGAAAATGTCATATCGTCACAGTAGCGAGTGTAGACGATGCCGTGTGCACGGCACCACGCCCCCACCGCATCATCAAAAGAACGTAGCACAATATTCGAGATTGCCGGAGAAGTGGGTGCTCCCTGTGGTAGGGAGTCGCCGTAGTAACAAAGCATCGCCAGCAGCACACGCAGCGGCTCCGCATAGCGGTCTGCCGGAAATGCTGCATCCTTCACATCCGAATACAGAATATGATCGAAAAAGCCGCGAATATCTAGTTTCACCACCATCTGCCGTCCCACGTGCTGGCGTGCATTGCGCAGCGGACCGCCGCCGTATCGGTAGGCGGTTGCATAGGGAGAGACCGGCTCCTGCGCCAACAATACCGTGGTAATTCGTCGCTGTATAGCCTTCAGCAGCGGTGAGGGTATTGACAGCGTACGATAACCACCGTTCGCCTTTGGCAACTTTACCTGCCTGTATTGGCGATGCAGAGAATTGCTGACAGCGTACAGTTGCTGCGCCGTAAAACCCAAATCCAACTCGATGGAGGATAATTCGTTATACACGATCCTATCCGGCATTTTCTCTCCTCCCCCTCAGCAGATAAAACCAAACAACCGACCGGACAGAACTGTGTGTATAGACGGCGGTGCCGATGTGAATAAAACGCAATCCGACCAAAGGTCGGATGCGTGTGCCCACCCCCCGTGGGCAGCTTCACATCAAGCCGCCTTCTCGTGCTTGCACGCATATACGCTGGGTAGGTCAACGGTAACGACTCGCTACCGCTTTCATAAAATTATGAATCAACGCTACTGTCCGGTCGGTTTTTAGTTGGATATCAGTATACCACATCCTCCTTTTCTTGTAAAGCCTTCGACAAATTTCCTCTTGCTTTTTTGCAAATATGGTGTATACTCTAGTATGTAAGGGCTTACAGAAAGAGGTGTTGCCTATGAATATATACGATATTGCCGCCAAATGCGGGGTGTCCATCGCCACGGTGTCCCGTGTGCTGAACAACAACCCCAACGTTAGCAACAGAACACGTGAAAAAGTGCTGGCTGTCATGCAGGAGGAAAACTATACCCCCAGCTCCATGGCTCGTGGTCTGGGCACCGGCTATACCCGGATGGTGGGGCTTGTGTGCGCTGCCCCCCACAGTCCCCTGTCGGCTGAAGCCATCGGCTACATCGAGGGTGCACTGCACGCAGAGGGAATGACCACGCTACTCCGTACCATCGGCACGCAAGCAGAGGATGTGAAGCAAGAGCTGGACGAGTTAGCTCAGCAAGGGGTGGATGCCATCCTTTTAGTGGGCTCCGTTCCCGGCACAGAGGAAAATACAGCCTGCCTGGAGGCGGCGGCCTGCCGGGCACCGCTGGTGCTGGTGGGCAGTTATCTTCCCTTGACCGGCGCATACAGCGTCACCTGTGACGAAAAGAAAGCGGTTACAGAACTGATTGCCGCCCTGTTTGGCCGCCAGAGACGGAATGTCCTGCTGTTGCACAGTGGCGACACCTACGCTGACCGGGAGAAGATTGCCGGCTATCGGGAAGGCTACACCGCCGCCGGTTACACGGCAGACGACCAGCGTATCATTCCGGTGGAGCCCAGCCTGGATGCGGTGAATGCCTGCATCAAGCAACTGCTGGTCAAGGGGGTTTCCTTTGATGCGGTCATCGGCACCGAAGACATCCTGGCTCTTGGCGCTCAAAAGGCTTTGCAGCGCATCGGCCTGACCATGCCGGTCATCGGCTGTGGCAATTCCCTGCTGGCCCGTTGCTCCACCCCGGAGCTGACCAGCATCGACACCCATCCGGAGGCACTTTGCCGGACGGCAGTAGAGGTGCTTTGCCACCGTCTGCGCGGTGAAGAGGTCGCCGCCCACACGGTGCTGTCTGCTGATTTGATGGAACGGGATACGTTCCGCCGTAACTGATGGGAGGAAGCTGTTATGAAGCCCTTTATGGATACCGATTTTCTGCTGGAAAATGAGACCGCCCGGGTGCTGTACCACCGGTACGCCGCCCGGATGCCCATCATCGACTACCACTGCCACATCAACCCGGCGGAGATTGCCGCCAACCGGCAGTTTGACAACATCACCCAGGTATGGCTGGGGGGCGACCACTACAAGTGGCGTATGATTCGCTCCAACGGTGTGCCGGAGGAGGAAATTACCGGCAACGCCCCTGACCGGGTGAAATTTCAGCGCTTTGCAGAGGCCCTTCCCCGGGCCATCGGCAACCCCATGTACCACTGGACGCACCTGGAGCTAAAGCGGTATTTCGGGTATGAGGGTGTCCTCAATGGGGACACCGCCGAGGAGGTATGGCAGCTGTGCAACCGGGCACTGCAACAGCCGGATATGACGGTGCGTGGGCTTATCCGCCAGTCGGGTGTCAAGGTCATCGGCACCACTGACGACCCGGTGGACGACCTGCAGTATCACCGGCAGATTGCCGCCGACCCCACCTGTGCGGACATCCGGGTTGTCCCCTCCTACCGCCCCGACAAAGCCATCAATATCCACAAAGCCGGCTTTGCCGACTACATCCGCAAGCTGGGCGAGGCCAGCGGCGTCGCCATCGCTACCGTAGCTGATGTGAAAGCGGCACTGGCGGCGGCTATGGACCGTTTCGAAGCGCTGGGGTGCAAGGCATCCGACCACGGCATTGACTATGTGATGTACCGCCCTGCCACGGATGAGCAGGTGGAAGCGGTGTTTGCCAAGGGGATGGCCGGCGCCCCTGTCACAGAGGAGGAAATGGAGCAGTACGCCACCGCTATCCTGCTGTTCCTCGGACGGGAGTACGCCCGCCGTGGCTGGGTAATGCAGCTTCACTACGGCGCCCTGCGCAACACCAACCAAAACCAATTTGCTCGTTTGGGTCCCGACACAGGGTACGATTGCATCTCCACCCGGTCTTGCGGGGAGGGAATCACCGGCCTGCTCAATGCCCTGGAGGTCACCGGCGAACTGCCGAAAACCATCCTCTACTCCCTCAACCCGGCAGATAACGAACTGCTGGGTACCATTCTCGGCTGTTTCCAAGGGACAGAGGCCGCCGGCAAGATTCAGCACGGCTCCGCCTGGTGGTTTAACGACAACAAGACCGGCATGGAAAAACAGCTCACCGACCTGGCTAACCTGTCCCTGCTGGGCAATTTCATCGGTATGCTCACCGATTCCCGGTCTTTCCTGTCCTACACCCGGCACGAGTACTTCCGCCGCATTCTGTGCAATCTCATCGGCCGTTGGGTGGAAAATGGCGAGTATCCGGCAGATATGGATACGCTGGGCACGCTGGTGCAGGATATCTGCTACAACAACGCCGCCCGGTATTTCGGGTTTTGAGCAAAACACTCCACCTCTATCACCTAGATTTAGCGGCAAAGCAGACCACGCCTTATCCTGTGCCACCGCAAACCAAAATTCTGTGCTGCTAGCATAGGATAAGGCAAAATTCCCGTGCTATAATGAAATACGTCCCGTAAACAGTCCCCAAAAGGCAGAACTTTATGGTATCGATGTCCCACACATTCACCGCACAGACTCCCTTTCAAGTTGCAAAAATTTCTACAGGAGGAATATGCTCATGAAAAAACTCTTATCCATACTGCTAGCTGCGGCCCTGTTGCTGGTAGCGGTGCCCCTGAGCACCCTACCGACGGTAGAGGCGGCCAGCTACACCTGCGGCTATTACAATTACACCGTTACCGATGGCTACGCCACTATTATTTTCTATGCCAGTGTTGCGACAGGTGAAGTAGTCATCCCGGGTACCCTGGACGAATATCCGGTTGTGGCTATCGGACAGGCCGCTTTTACAAACTGCTCAGCAATGACATCGGTTGTTATTCCGGAAGGTGTGATGTCTATCGGTTCGGGAGCATTTTTTAACTGCACACAGCTGGCTTCCGTTACGCTCCCGAACAGCCTGGCCACGATTGATGGCGCAGCTTTTGACGGCTGTACGGCACTGGCAGAAGTGCACTACAATGGCACGGAAACGATGTGGATGACAGTTAATGGCTATGAAGCGCTGGCGAATACTACTGTGTACTACGACTATGTGTGCGAAGAGCACAGCTGGGGGAACGCCACCTGCACCGAACCGGCGTCTTGCACAGTCTGTGGCGTTACAACCGGTGACCCACTTGGCCACACCTGTCAGGAAGGCACCTGCATTACCCCGTCCATCTGTGAACTTTGCGGCGAAGTGGTAGTTTACGCCGATGCCCATAACTGGGGAGAGGCTACCTGTACCGATCCTAAGACCTGTACACTATGCGGCAAGACCGAAGGCGAAGCGCGGGGACACTCCTTTGGAGAAAATGACGTTTGTACCGACTGCGGTATGTCTGAAAGCGGCTTCTTCTTCAGCATCACCAATGATTCTGCCACCATTACCCGCTATGTCGGTACTGCGACAGGGGAACTGGTTATCCCAGATACATTAGGCGGATATCCGGTGACGAAAATCGGGTACTTGGCATTTCAATATGCTACAATGACCTCCGTTACCATCCCGACCGGTATAACACATATCAGCGGATGGGCATTTTACAACTGTATGGCGTTGGAAGCAATCAATTTTTATGCCGTTAGTTGCACAACAATGCAGACGGTAAACGGTACAGTGGAGGAAGTCTTCTATAACTGTCCTTCTTTAAAAACGCTGATTATTGGCAGAACGGTAGAGAAAGTTCCCGACCACGCTTTTGAAGGCAGTAATCTGACCACCGTTTACATGTACTATGATGGCACTATTGTCGGAGAAAATGCTTTTTCTTCTTGCACAGCTTTGACGGATGTGTATTTTGAAGGCTCACAGACCGAATGGGATGCCTTAACGACACGGGCGAAATCCGGCAACGACTGCCTGCTGTTTAACACTACCGTGCATTTGATCTGTGCCGTGCACACCTGGCAAGAAGCAACCTGCACAGCACCCAAAACCTGTACGGTTTGCAAAATGACCGAGGGGGATGCACTGGAGCACATCTACGGCGATGGAGACCTTTGTACCATCTGTGGGGTGCATCTGTCGGCAGGCGAACTGGTGATCGGCAGTACACTTGGGCCTGCCGGAAGCTCGGTTGAACTCGGTTTTACCGTTAAAAATGCTCCCGCACTGAAAACGCTGGCACTAACCGGTTTTACCTATGATAGCAACAAGCTGGAGCTCGTTTCCGGTGAATGGCTGATAGCGGGTGTAATCGCCGATTGGGATGAGAAGACCCAGTCCGCTGTTATCACCTTTGCAGAGAACACCGATGTGAACACAGCGGTGTTCTCCCTCACCTTCCGCATCAAAGAAGGGACGGAATTGGGGACTCTACCAATAAGCTGCCAGGTCGTAGCTAAAACCGTCACCGGCGGAGACGAGGTAGAACTGCCGCTCTCGACGGTGGGTGGCTATATCCAAGTGGGCATACCCGGCGATATGGATGGCGATGAAATGCTAACCAGCGAGGATGCCGTCTATCTGCTGTACCACACGGCTTTGCCGGGAATGTATCCCATTGACCAGGATGGAGATGTGAACGGCGACGGCAAGGTGAATAGCGATGACGCGATCTATCTGCTGTATCACACCATGCTACCGGATCAGTATCCACTGACATAAGAGACTACTGTGGCACCCGTTCGGCAAACTATACCGAACGGGTGTCGCTTTATTCTCCCCAGTACATGAACATTTTTTGAACATTTTTCGCAAATATTGACTTGTTTTTCTAATCGGGATATAATGTAGTAATTGTAAAAAAAGACCTGTTGTGTTACAGAAAGGATCCTGCTCATGTATAAAAAATTGCTGAGGTGTGTGCGAGAATACAAAAAGCCCACCCTGCTGACCCTGCTGTTCATCGTGCTGGAGGCGGTTATCGAATGCCTTATTCCCTTCATTACCGCTGACCTGGTGAATCGTATCGAAGCCGGCACCAACCTGAGCCGTGTCATCCAGACCGGCTTGCTGCTTATCGGTATGGCGGTGCTGTCCCTCACCTGCGGCGGCATTGCCGGCGTCACCTGCGCCAAAGCCTCCGCCGGCTTCTCCAAGAATCTGCGGCACGATGTGTTTAAGAATATCCAGACCTTCTCCTTCGAGAACATGGATAAATTCTCCTCGGCATCGCTGGTGACCCGTATGACCACCGACATCGGCAACGCCCAGATGTCCTTTATGATGCTCATCCGTATCGCTGTCCGTGCGCCGCTGATGCTCATCTTCTCCACCGTGATGGCCTTTATCATGGGTGGCTGGCTGGCCACCTCCTTCGTGGTCATCATCCCGGTGCTGGCGTGCGGCCTGTTGCTGGTGGCCCGGTTTGCCATGCCTGCCTTCCGCCGGGTGTTCAAAAAATATGACCGGCTCAACGAGTCCATTGAAGAAAACGTCCGGGGTATGCGGGTGGTCAAAGGGTTCTCTCGTGAGGAATATGAACGGGAGAAGTTCGACGCCGCCTCCGACGATATCCGTAAGGATTTCACCAGAGCGGAGCGCCTGGTTGCTATGAACGGTCCCCTGATGCAGTTCTGCATCTACTTCAATATGGTGTTTGTGCTGTTGGTTGGTTCCCGCCTGATTATCGGCAACGGCGGTGCCACCATCAACGTGGGCGAGATTTCCGCTATGCTGACCTACGGCATGCAGATTTTGATGCAGCTCATGATGCTGTCCATGATTTACGTCACCCTCACCATCTCGGCAGAGTCCTTCAAGCGAATCGGGGAGGTGCTGGACGAGCAACCTACTCTGGCTAATCCTGCTGAGCCGATTACAACGGTGGAGAATGGGGCCATCACCTTCCGTGGTGTCAACTTCAAATATTCTGCTAAGGCAGAAAAGTATGCCCTGTCGGATATTGACCTATCCATCCCCTCCGGGGCAACGGTGGGCATACTCGGTGGTACCGGCTCCGGTAAATCTACACTGGTACAGCTCATCCCCCGTCTGTACGATGTTTCAGAAGGCACGGTTGAGGTAGGCGGCGTGGACGTGCGGCAGTACGATATGGATACCCTGCGTGGAGCGGTGGCCATGGTACTGCAGAAAAATCTGCTGTTCGCCGGCACCATCAAGGAGAACCTGCGCTGGGGCAATCCCGACGCCACCGACGAAGAACTGGTGGAAGCCTGTAAACTGGCACAGGCTCACGACTTTGTTTCCTCCTTCCCCGATGGGTACGACACCCACATCGAGCAGGGCGGTTCCAATGTATCCGGCGGCCAGAAACAGCGTCTGTGCATCGCCCGGGCGCTGCTGAAGCGGCCAAAAATCCTCATTCTGGACGACTCCACCAGTGCGGTGGACACCCGCACCGATGCCCTCATCCGTGCAGGCTTCAAGAGCTACATTCCCGAAACCACCAAGATCATCATCGCCCAGCGTGTAGCCTCGGTGCAGGATGCCGACCTCATCCTGATGATGGAGGGCGGGCGCATTGCCGCCGCCGGCACCCACGGGGAATTGCTGGCCTCCTGCGAGATGTATCAGGAAATCTATACCCAGCAGACGAAGGGAGGCGATGACCATGAGTAAACCTGTTGCGGCCCCCAAAGGTCCCGGCGGGCGAGGCCCCATGGGTCCTCGCCCGAAGGTGAATAAAAACACCCTCCCCCGCACGATCAAGCTGTTGTTCCAATTTTATCCCAAGCTGATTCCCATCGTGGTATTCTGCATCATCTTTGCGGCAATCGTCAGCGCCATCCCTTCTATCTTCACCCAAAAGGTACTGGCTGTCATCACGGCGAGCCTGGATAACGGCACCCCCCTGGCAGAGGCTATGCCACAGATTCTCCCCCTCATCGGTATTCTTATCGGCCTGTATGTGGTGTCCATCTCGCTGATTACCCTGCAATCCCAGTTGATGGCCTACATCACCCAAGGATTTCTGAGCAAGATGCGGTGCAAGATGTTCGATGGGATGCAAAACTTACCTATCAAATACTTTGACACCCACAAGCACGGCGACATTATGAGCCACTACACCAACGATATTGACACCCTGCGGCAGCTCATCTCCCAGTCTCTGCCCAGCCTGTTACAGGCGTCCATCATCGTGGTGACCGTGCTGTTTATCATGCTGTATTACAGCATCCCTATGACCCTGGTGGTGCTGTTGGGCGTGGTCGCCATGTTCTTTGTGTCCAAGAAGATCGGCGGCGGCTCTGCCAAGTATTTTATCCGACAGCAAAAATCCATCGGCAAGACGGAGGGCTTCATCCAGGAGATGATGAACGGCCAGCGTGTGGTCAAGGTATTCTGCCACGAGGACGCCGCACAGGGAGACTTCGACGCCCTCAATGAGGAGTTGTATAAAGACAGCTACAAAGCCAATGCCTTCGCCAACAGCCTCGGCCCTATCATCATGAACATCGGCAACGTGCTGTACGTGGCCTGCGCCATGATTGGCGGCGTATTTCTGGTGGCCAACGTGCCCAACTTCGGTCTGGGAATGTTCCCCAAGTTCACCATTGATATCGTGGTCCCCTTCCTCAACATGACCAAGCAGTTCACCGGCAACGTCAACCAGGTATCTCAGCAGATCAACCATATCGCCATGGGTCTGGCCGGTGCCGAGCGGCTCTTCGCCCTGATGGACGAGACCCCGGAGGTGGACAACGGCTATGTCACCCTGATCAACGCTGTGGTGGCAGAGGACGGTACCATCACCGAGTCTGCAACCCGCACCGGCCGCTGGGCATGGAAGCACCCCCACACCGACGGCACCATCACCTACACCCTGTTGCAGGGGGATGTGCGGCTCACCGAGGTGGACTTTGCCTATGAAGAAGGCAAGCCGGTGCTCCACGACGTGTCGGTGTATGCCGAGCCGGGACAGAAGGTAGCCTTTGTCGGCTCCACCGGCGCCGGCAAGACCACCATCACCAACCTCATCAACCGCTTCTATGATATTGCGGACGGTAAGGTGCGGTACGACGGCATCAATATCAACAAAATCAAAAAGGCCGACCTTCGCCGGTCTTTGGGCATCGTTCTGCAGGATACTAACCTGTTCACCGGCACGGTGATGGAGAACATCCGCTATGGCAACCTGGAGGCCACCGACGAGGAGTGTCGGCAGGCCGCCCGTCTGGCCGGCGCAGATGATTTCATCACCCGCCTGCCCCAGGGCTACGACACCCTGCTGCAGAATAACGGAGCCAATCTGTCCCAGGGTCAGCGGCAGCTCATCGCCATCGCCCGGGCAGCAGTGGCCGACCCGCCGGTGATGATTCTGGATGAGGCCACCTCCTCCATCGATACCCGCACCGAGGCCATCGTGCAACGGGGTATGGATAAGCTGATGGAGGGCCGCACTGTGTTCGTTATTGCCCACCGGCTGTCCACCATCATGGATGCAGATGTCATCATGGTGCTGGAGCACGGCCGCATCATCGAGCGTGGTGACCACGCCACCCTCCTGGCGCAAAAGGGCACCTATTATCAGCTCTACACCGGTGCATTTGAACTGGAGTAAGCATCCGAAAACCTGATTTCGCGTTTGCGGAATCAGGTTTTTCTTTTTTACCACCGACTACCGTATTGACAAAGTCGAAAATATCGTCTACAATAAAAGTAGAGCGAACGTTTGTTCGTTCTACTTTTATGCCTTTTTTCCGGAAAAGAAGTGCAAAACCATGTAAAAAAGAAAGGAAGAAAAAACATGCAAAACGCCACTAATTCACACAGCTTAGGTCGGTTAGGCGAGAGTTACATCGACCTGCAAACCCAAACTCTCACGATCGAATCGGAGGATTTCGCTTGGGGCGGCAACCGTATGCCGGTGACCATCCGGCACCTGTACGATAGCGCCCTGTCGCACTATCGCTACACGGGTAATTCCAATATCGGCTTGCACACGGCAGATTTTTCCGCCATGCATATTGGCAGTGGCTGGAAGCTGAACGTGATGCAGAGTATGGTGCTCCGTTCCTTCCGGCACAACGATGCTGACTATCTCGGCTACATCTACAAGGATGAACAGGGCGAGGATGTCTACTTCATCGAGAGCGACAAGACCGCCAAGGATGAAAACGGCGCAGAATACGCCTTGTACACCAATGTAGAGGACAGCGAAACGGTATACGACCCCCATTTGCGGACCATGACCCTGGGCGATGACACCTACCTGTTTGACACGGCAGGCCGTCTGGTGCGGATCGCCGATGCATACGGCAACCAGCAGACCATCACCTACACCGATGGGCTGTTGACCGCTGTTACCGATGGCGCCGAGCGTACGTTTAATTTCGAGTACACCAATGGCTTTTTAACCAAAATCACCGCCCCGGATAACACCTGTATCACCTATGCCTACTCCGGAGAAAATTTGAACAAGATCACCTATCCGGACGGTACAGTAGCCAAGATCTACTATGTAGGCCGCAAGCCGAACAATGTCTTTATTGAGAGGGCAGACGGTTGGCCTGTCCTGTACAACACCTACACCTTTGACGGCGATTGCTTGGTCAGCGTAACCGAGCACGGTGAGCGCCCCCAGGCCGGCTATACAGATGGGATGGCTCCGGTGACCACCTATGCCTATGCCGCCGACGCCAAGCGAGCCACCGTCACCCTCACTGAGCCGGCAGACGGAGACGAACCGGCCACCGTCACCACCACCGTCTACACCTTTGATGCGGATGGCAACGTGGTGGGCGAGTACATGTACGTCAACGGCGAGAACATTGGCTTGACTGGCGGTGACCCTGCCAATGCCACGCAGGGCATTGGCGCACGAGCGTATAGTGACAACCGATTGATGGGGCATAGCTTCCGTTCGTTGGATAACTGGTCGTTTCTGAAGCAGGTGGAAGACTTTTCCTGCCAGCTCGTGTCTAAGGGGTTGAAAACCAGCCAGAACGGTGTCCGCATGTGCAACGCCAGCGACCTGACGGACACCGGACTGTATCAGTACAGCACCGCCTTGCCTGCCGGTGATTACACCTTCTCTGTCTATGTACAGAATGACGGACCCGTTCTCACCGGCAACGATACAGGCATATATCTGTCTGTCACCAACTTAAGGGACACTTCCTCCGTCATTACCAGCGAGACCGTAAATGGTTGCGTGAACGAAGCCGTCCGCTTGGCTGTTCCGTTTCATTTGAATGAGATGGCCGCAGTCCGGGTAGCTATCTGCATGAATGGCGCTGGTGCCGTGCTGGTGGATAGTGCACAGTTGGAGTCCAACCCTTACGCCGGCTCGTATAATCTGTTGGCAAACGGCGGATTTGACAACTACGGATATGACAGATTCTTGTGGGGGGGTTGGAACCCTTCCAACTCCGACGTTATTATTTCTGAGGAAGCAACCTTTAATAGCTTAGGCGCATTGAAACTACCGGGCGGTGTGTACGCCGAGCGATATGCCTGGCAGGAGGTGGATGCCCTCACCGCCGCCGGTGTCCGGGAAACCTTCACCCTGTCCGGCTGGGCGAAGGGGGAAAGCCTTCCTCCCTCGTCCGATTCAGACAGCACCGAGTATCCCTTCCGTCTGCGTGCCGTTATTAAACTGACGGATATTGAACAGCCGGAGGAATACACCGCCGACTTTGCCCCGGCTACCGAGGGCTGGCAGTTCGCTTCGGTGCAGTTTGCCAAGAGCCGGTACGCCAGTGTGGAATATGTCCGGGTCTATTGTGACTACAGCTACAACAACGAAACAGCCTATTTCGACGACATTCAGTTAGTACGGGATAGCTTGGAAACCGGGCTGACCGCCGAGGATTTTGCCGGTGTCAACGATGTGACGGAGGACTCCGACCCCTACATGGAAACCGCCGAGGACACCCCCACCTTTGATGAATTGCTGGACGCCCACGGCAATCCTCTCACCGAGACCACCTTCACCGACGGCGAGTTTGGCACGGTGTACCGTTCCTTTGCGTATAATGCAAACAGATTCTCGGAGGAATCGGGAATGGATGATAGCGGCAACGACCTGATTCGGGAGACGGATGCCCGGGGCAACACCACCGAATACACCGTTGACCCGGTCACCTCTCGCACCACCGCCGTTACTGACCGCTGTGACAACAAGACCGCCTATGAGTACGACACCAGTGGCCGCACCACCAAGGTGGAGAGTTTTGCCGCCCTGCGAGATGAGAATGGCAATGTGCTGAGAGATGAAAACGACAACGTCCTGTACCCGGAGACGCCAATGGCCAACGTGTCCTATGGCTACAATGCCATGGGCAATCTCACCGCCATTACCCGTGGCGATGGGATGGGCTATGGTCTGACCTACGATGCCCACCACAATCTGGCCACCATCGGCGTGACCGGCGCACAGAACCCGCTGGTCACCTATGGCTACAAGCCGGGCAGTGGCCGTCTCAAGTCCGTCACCTACGCCAATGGCCACGTGATGAAGGCTACCTACAACGGTCTGGGACAGTTGGTTGCCGAAAAGTGGTACGAAAGTGAAGCACAGGCCGCTGATTCGACAGCAACCCCCATCGCCTACTACAAATATGTGTACGATAATGACGGCAACCTCGTCCGGTCTATTGACATTACGGGACTGAAAGAGTATACTTATATGTATGAGAATGGCGTGTTGCGATCTACCACCGAATGTACGGTTGAGCTGGGTGACTACGAGAATGTCACCAAGCGCACCTTTGTCAATGCCATCCGCTATCGCTATGACAAAGAGGGCAATCTGACCCGTCAGGATGTATCCGCTACGGGACAGACCGTCTGCTATGAGTACCCGGAGGGCGGTCAGCCGGTGTCGCACCGCTACATCGGCCTGAACACCTGTATCACCTCCCACTCCAAGACGGACTCTTTTGGTCGTAAAGTCTTTGAGGAATTGCAGCTCGGCACCGGCTTCGTGTCCCGGCAGTTTGACTATGTGGTGGGCACGGCTACGGACGAGCATAAGGACAACAATAAACTGAAATCTACCCCCACGACTAACCTTGTTAGCCGCATCACCTTTGCGGATGGCCGCACCATCGAGTACGAGTACGACGAGGAAGAGCGCATCACCCGGGTCATCGACAGTCTGGACGGCGAGTGGGTGTACACCTATGACGCACTGGGTCAGTTGCTCACCGAAGAACATCGGGCGGTAGATGCCGAGGAATATACCGTAGTCAACGCCATGACCTATGATAACTACGGCAACATCCTCAGCAAGAATGGCGTGACCTACACCTACGACAGCGTGTGGAAAGACCTGCTGACCTCGTACAACGGGCAGGCCATCACCTACGACGCACAGGGGAATCCTACTTCGTATTTGGGGCATGCGCTTACTTGGGAAAAGGGCAGACAGCTCAAGTCGTTCGGCAACAACACCTATACTTACAACGCCAACGGCATCCGTACCTCTAAGACGGTGGATGGTATTCGTCATGATTACATCCTCGACGGTACAAAGATTGTTTGCGAGAGTTGGCAGAACAGCGACGAGGATGTCCGCACGCTCATTCCTCTGTATGACAACGAGGACAATATCTGTGGCGTCAAGTATTTGAGCATTTGCTACTATTTTCTGAAAAACCTGCAGGGTGATGTGATTGCTATTACTGACCCCAATGGTGAGGTGGTAGCCCAGTATACCTACGATGCGTGGGGTAAGGTGTTGTCCGTCACTAATAAGGATGGCAACCCCATCACTGCTCCCAACAACATCGCCAACGTCAACCCTTACCGCTACCGTGGATATTATTACGATGTGGAAATTGGGATGTATTATCTCCAGTCGCGTTATTATGACCCGACTGTGAGTAGATTTGTGAATGGGGATGATGTAAATACACTAAATCCGTCGGGCAGCGATATAAACCTTTTTGCATATTGCCGAAACAATCCTGTTAATGAATCAGATTTTGCAGGAAATGCAGTATTAAGCCTTATCTTTAAATTTATTTTAGGTTTATTTTTTGGGTTTCTTGTTCAATTATTTTCAGATTTTGTTACTTACTTATATGACAAGTTTATTCAAAATAAAGAGCACTCAATTATCACAAGCCCTCTTGGCAGTTATGTAGGTTCTTGCCTTACTTGTGGTGCAAATATGGTTGTCCCCATAAGCGGGAAATATTGGAAAATGTTTGTTGCTCTCGGAAATATTATCCCTTTTGTAACAAAATATTTGTCTATTCTTGCTGCCAACAAATTTAATTTCACCAAGATTAGGTTGTTGGATTTTGTGATTGATGTAGCGGCCCTAGTACTAAACATTGTTATCAGTCTTTTTTGGGGGAACAAACTCAAGAACAAACTAAATGCATTGAAAAAAAAGAGAGTAAGGGGCTCAAAAAATACTAGCCTAAAAATGGAAAAAAAGACTATTAAAATTCATTTCAATAAGTTGGGATTGAAGTCGTCATTTTCCATAACATTATCAGCTGCTTTTTTGCAAACATTATTTCTAATTTTATTCCCTTAAAGAGAAAGAGGTGCTTTTATATGACATATGATGTAGTGCTAAAGCGCTATATGATAACTGATATCATAATTATTGTGATATATATTGCACTATTGCCAGTGGCGTATTATTTTCTAAAAAAATTGTTGTTCGAACAGGATACCGTTACTCAACTGGTCAAAAATATATTGTGTGTGTTTTTAGCAGTTGTTTCCCTGATACTAATTGGATTGACAAGTTATGAGATTTACAATATCCAAACCGATTTGAATCAAAAAACTTTTTTATCTGATACTGGCAGTTTTACAACAGATCGTGATCGAATGTATTTTACGAATCAAAATGGTGATAATCTTATCTTGAAAATTCGTCCTATTATTCCGCAAAATGAAAGTTCTGCACATGCAAAAATTGTTTATTCAAAATATTCGCAAATACTACTTGATGTTGAGGAATAATCAAGGAAAAGACAAGGGGACGGTTCTCTTGTGTTGACAAACTAACTCTCTATGTTAACCATCTCTCGCCCCGCCTTGCTCCTGCAAGGCGGGGCTTGCTTTTCTTGACATTTTGGCGAGAAAGGGGTATGATTACAACCACAAGGGCGGCAAAAAACACGCAGAACCGTCCCCTGTTTCTGGGGCATGTGTTTTTTGAAAAATCCAATTTTGCCAAAAATATTCCTTTTGCACGTCCAACAGACTTTACTATCCAGATTCTTTGGATACAGAATATTGATATCAAATAGGAGGACATGGGCATGACAAAATTAAAATTGATATCACTAATTATTGTTCTGGTTTTTATGAGCGGTTGCCTTTTATGGTTAATTCTAAAAAATGATGTGCAATCCTTTTCTAATATGGGCGACTTTAAAATTTATGAGTATCCAAAGGGGAAATCTTGTTTGATTTGCGAAAACGGACATGATTTTTCTGTTATGTCTAGGCAAAGTATGGTGGAACAGTATGGTAAGAGTGATATTCCACCGATAACTCCTACTTTTTCAGCAAAGACGGCAGCTTATCAAGGTGCGTTAGCTCTCAATCAACTATATAATAACTGGACATACGATAATCATGTTCTTGTTTGCTTAAATGAAAATGCCAACGCATGGGTTGTGCATGGAATGTTTAAAGACCGCAATCAAATTGGTGGTGAAATTGGACTTTTGGTGTTTGATGTTGAAACAGGAGAAGTCCTAATTTCTACTCTTGCTCACTAACAACCAAAACGAACGCAAAAGGAAGTCTTTTGTTTTCGTTCCTGCGCTATCTTGCCCCCGCCTTGCACCCGCAAGGCGGGGTTTTCCTTTTCTTGACATTTTGGCGGCGAAGGAGTATGATTACAACCACAAGGACGGCAAAAAACACACAGAACCGTCCCCTGTGTTCTGGGGCATGTGTTTTTCTTGTTTTGGTAACCAGGAAGAAGAGGAACTATATGAGGAAAATAGCACTTCATTTCACTTACTATTATGATATTATTGCAGTACCAAAAGATATTGCAAAAAATATCGAAAAAATCAGGCGACAGTTCGATAAATGGTTATACGACAAAACAAATGATCATGGTTATTGGCTTTGCATAAATGGTAAAAAGCAAGCTGTTTCTTTTGACAGCAATGCTTTTGTTGAGTATCTCAACAAAGTACATTTGTTTGATTGTGCAGAAAAAGCTTGTATTATTCAAACATCAGTCTTAAAACTTGAATTAGAAATGCCAGTTTTGTATTTCTAAGGAGACAAGGGAACGGTTCTCTTGTGTTAAAAATAGCGCTTAAGGCAGAGAACCGTCCCCTGTCTTATGAATCAGTGTTTTATTTGGGGCGTTGCGGGTAAGAAGGGTTGGTGGTAATTGTGATTCGTCGCTTGCTAGTCATAGGTGTCATTTGCCTCTCTTTTTTGTTATCTGGTTGCGTGTATCAATCTGAAACTAGGCCTCCTAATCAGGTTCCGTCTGAATGGATATGCCAAGAGCCATACATTATTATAACTGTACCAGAAGGATACAAGGAAGACGGAATGGAGCCTCTTGACCCTGTGTGCAAAATATGCGTAGATGGCAAATTGCTGGAGTGTGACATTCTGTTTACCTATGGTTCTGGCGTATATTTCACGTTGGCTGATGGCAGGCAAATTGATGGGGATGCAGATTACCGGTGGGAGGACTTTACGGTCACTGTTAATACGAAAGACGATACGCTGTTCAACGGTATATATGAAAAGTTGCATTTTATTAAGCAGTAACGCAAATTTCCCCACAACGCAAGAGGATGCTCTCTTGTGTTGACAAAAACAACACCCCTGCCCCGCCTTGCATTTCGCAAGGCGGGGTTTTCCTTTTCTTGACTTTTTGGCGGCAAAGGAGTATGATTACAACCACAAGGGCGGCAAAAAACACGCAGAACCGTCCCCTGTGTACTGTTTCAACTTGTATTGGAAATTATGTTGGCAGCAAATTGGTCTTTATCAATGGTGGGTGGCTACAGCCTCGCCATGTTGCCTCTTTTTTTACTAAGTCTTATGGAAAGAAACTTATCGCCCAAACAGGTATAGGGGCAATAATTAGTTATTTGATTACACTTGCTGAGAAACATTTCAAAGGGAGAAAGAAAGCATGAGTGAATTGTCTCAACTCTACTTGACTAAGCTATCTGAACAATATGAAACAAAGAGCATTCCGATATCAGAAACAGTTTTTTCTTTGTTTTTGGTAAGCAAGAAAAAACCAGTTTGTTACTTGCTGTTTTGTGACAACTGCGATACTCCGCCCAATTTGGACAGTATACTTGAAGCCGTCAATCGTTTGGATGAATCTCATAAATATGGTAATAGTTACCTTTGCGTGATGCATAAAAAGGATGCTGACAAAGATATGTGTACTTATTTCAACGGAAAATCATTTGTGCATTTTATTTTTTCAGACCCACCTTCTGGTAACTTAATTTATGACACGGATTTTTATTATTTTGGTGCAAAACACATTAAACGCCTAATTGCTATTTATCAAGAATGTTTTAACGATTAGCAACGGATACGAAGACGATCCTTTCCCAAGTTAGCCTCCCCAAAAGCCCCGCCTTGCACTCGCAAGGCGGGGCGTGCTTTTTTCCACGGAAACAAACCCTCATCCCTTTTGATTTTCCCCCTTGCAACATACGCAAAACTATGGTATACTAACGGGTAGAAAGTTTTTCCTGTAACATTCAAGGAGGTACATACATATGAGTTACGCTGAAGCAAAGGCAAAATATGCCGCTATTGGCATCGATACCGATGCCGCCATCGCCCGCCTGAAGGCCGCCCCGGTTTCCCTGCACTGCTGGCAGGGAGATGACGTCCGCGGCTTCGACACCGATCCGGACAAGCCCCTTACCGGCGGTATCCAGACCACCGGCAACTATCCCGGCCGTGCCCGCACCCCCGAGGAGCTGATGGCCGACCTGGACCTGGTGATGTCCCTGTGCCCCGGTACCAAAAAGATGAATCTCCACGCCTGCTATGCTATCTTCGACGAGGAGAACGGCGGCTGGGTTGACCGGGACAAGCTGGAGCCCAAGCATTTCAAGAAATGGGTGGATTTCTGCAAGGAGCGTGGCCTGGGTTGTGACTTCAACCCCACCTTCTTCTCCCATCCCAAGTGCGATCCTCTGACCCTGGCCAGCCCCAACGAGGAGACTCGCCGCTTCTGGATCGACCACGGCCGTGCCTGTATCCGCATCTCCCAGTACATCGCAGAAGAGCTGGGTCAGCCCTGCGTGATGAACATCTGGACCGGCGACGGCTTTAAGGATATTCCTGCCGACCGCATGGGCCCCCGTGTTCGTTATAAAGAGTCCATCGACGCCATCCTGGCCGAGCCGTTCGACTTCAACAAGGTCAAGCCCTGTGTGGAGAGCAAGGTATTCGGTATCGGCGTAGAGGCCTACACCGTAGGCAGTGCGGAGTTCTCCCTCACCTACGCCGCCGCCAACAAGGATAAGTGCATCCCCCTGATGGACAACGGCCACTACCACCCCACCGAGGTGGTGTCTGACAAGATTCCGGCTCTGCTGGCCTTCTTCCCGGAGATTGCTCTGCACATCACCCGCCCCATCCGTTGGGACAGCGACCATGTGGTGCTGTTGGATGATGAGACCAAGGAGATCTGCAAGGAGATCGTCCGCTGTGGCGGTCTGGACGGCCGTGTGGATATGGCGCTGGATTATTTCGACGCCTCTATTAACCGCATTTCCGCCTGGACGGTGGGCTTCCGCAACGTGCAGAAGGCCCTGCTGATGGCGCTGATCACCCCCGACTACTCCGCCCTGCAGAATGCCGGCAACTGGTCCGAGCTGATGGTACTGCAGGAGGAGCTGAAGACTATGCCCTTCGGCGAGATTTGGGAGCAGTACTGCCGTGAGTGCGGTGTCCCTGCTGATGGCGAGTGGTTTGCCACCGTTAAGCAGTATGAGGCTGACGTGCTGTCTCAGAGAAATTAATCAGAAGATATGTAACAATCCCTCCGCAGCTGCGGAGGGATTGTTTATTATAATCGCCCCTCGGTATAACCGAGGGGCGATTATAAACGTAGCAATTCTTAGATGCGGAACCGCATCATTCCTTTAGCATGGCCTTATACATCCGGATATACTCATTAGCGGAGCGTCCCCAACTGAAATCCTGAGTCATGCACCGCTGACGGAGCAGTGCCAGGTCGCCCTTATTGGCGTAAGCGCCCAGCGCCCGGTCAATCGCCGCCAGCATATCCCCGGCGTTGTAGGTCTTGAAGGTGAAGCCGAAGCCTCCCTCTTCGCCGCAATCTATGATGCTGTCCTTCAGGCCGCCGGTTTCCCGGACAATGGGCAGTGTGCCGTAGCGGCTGGCCACCATCTGCGCCAGGCCACAGGGCTCACTCTTGGAGGGCATAAGGAAAATATCCGCACCGGCGTAAATCTTCCGGGCCAGCTCCGGCACGAAGCCGAAGCAATAGCAGAACTTCTCCGGGTACTTCTGCTGCAGGTCACGGAAGAAGTTTTCGTACACCCACTCGCCGGAGCCGAGAATAACAAATTGGACATCCCGTGTCATCAGGTCATCGGTGATGTATTTCACCAGATCCAGGCCCTTGTGGGAGGCCAGCCGGGTGACCATGCCAATCAGCGGCACATCCTCCCGCACCGGCAGGCCAAGACGCTCCTGCAGAGCCTTCTTGTTGGCCGCCTTGCCCTCTGCCACCGTATCCACCGTGTAGTTCTGCCACAGTTGGGGATCGGTCTCCGGGTTATAGCCGTCGATATCGATGCCGTTGAGGATGCCCTGCAGTTTCCAACTGCGGGCCTGCAGGATGGGATCCAGCCCCCAGGAGAACCAGGGGTCAAGAATTTCCTCCGCATACGTAGGGCTGACGGTGGTGACCCGGTTTGCCGCCTCAATGCCCGCCTTCAGGAAGTTGACACAGCCGTCAAACTCCACCATAGACAGGGCCTCCTGGGGCAGTCCCAGAACATCCTCCATCAGTTCCATGCCATATTTGCCCTGGTACTGGATGTTGTGGATGGTCAGCACGGTTTTGATGCCCTCGAAGCCCTCCCGGTTGGCATAAAACAGGCTATAATACAGCGGCACCAGCGCCGACTGCCAGTCATTGGCGTGGATGATATCCGGCTTGAAGCCGATGTAGGGCAACATCTCCAGCACCGCCCGGGAGAAAAAGGCAAAGCGCTCGGCATCATCGTAGTGGCCGTACATCCCCTGCCGCTTGAAATAATACTGATTATCCAGCAGATAATAGATGACCCCATTGTGCTTGGCCTCAAACACACCGCAATACTGCCGTCGCCAGGCCACCGGCACCGACAGGCTGGTCAGAAAGGTCATATTTTCCCGAAGCTCCTGGGGGACGCTCTCATACAGTGGCAACACTACCCGGCACCCGACCAGACGGGTACGCATGGCTTTCGGCAGTGAGCCGGCCACATCGGCCAGGCCGCCGGAGGCGGCAAAGGGTAGTGCTTCACTGGCTACATACAATACTTTCATGGAATTCCCTCCTTATACGATGGCGTTCTTGGCGATATACACCGGGTAGCTTTCCGATCCTTGCAGGCGGCTTCCGCTGCGGAACACCGCATTCTTGTCCGCCACGATACACCCTAACTTACAATGGTCGCCCACGGTCACATCCTGCATAACCACACAGTTTTCCAGCACCGCATCCCGGCTGATGTTCACACCACGGAACACAATGCAGTTGGTCACTATACCGTCGATGTGGGCGCCGTCCGCCACCAGGGAGTTGGTCACCTGGGCGTGGAGCCCATACTGCACCGGATCACAATCCCGCAGTTTGGTGTATACCGGGCGGCTCTTGGGGAACAGCTGGGCCCGGATATCCGCATCCAGCAGGGCCAGGTTGGCGTTAAAATAGCTCTCCAGCGAATAGATAGGCATCACCAGCGAGGGCACCTCATAGCCACAGATGTGCATCTCATTCAGGTGACGCTGAAGGATGTCACGCTCAAAATGCAACAGGTTGCGGGCTACCGCCTCGGTGACGGTGCGGAGCAGCCAATCCTTCCGCATCACATAGGTGCCGACCCCGTAGACCGCCTCATCCTCCGAAATACGGCCGATAAGCATATCCGTCACCCGGGAGGCCGCATCCAGCGTCAGCACCGGGATGTCGGCCAGCGCCGGCACCACACCGCGGCGGCAGGCCACCGTCACATCGGCACCGCTTTCCACATGGGCTTTCAGCATCGCCCGATAGTCCATGCTGGATACCATGTGGCAATCCGACAGGATGACCAGTTCCTCCTTGGAACGCTTGAGGAACGCCACCACATCGGCCAAAGAACTGATACGCCCCTGGTATTTGGCATCGTCACTACTACGGGGGGGCAGGAAATACAGGCCCTCATGCTTACGGGACAGATCCCATGCCTTGCCGGAGCCCAGATGGTCCATGAGGGACTGGTAATTACTCTTGGTGATAACGCCTACCTTGGTGATGCCTGCGTTGACCATGTTGGACAGCACAAAATCGATCAGCCGATACCGGCCACCGAAAGGCAGGGAGCCCATCGACCGAATAGCGGTGCAATCCCGTACCGCCTCATCGTACATATTGGGAAAAATCAGTCCCAGAGCGTTATAATTACGCATGTGCGCCCACCTCCTCGTCGTCTGCCACATTGTCTTCGACCATAGCCTGTGCCGAAACAAAGGCACCCTTGCCGACCCGCAGGCCGGAAGCCACCACCGCCACGCCCCAGCGGGACAGGTCGGTACACTCCTCCGGGCTTTCGCCCACACAGGCGCCCTCGTCTATCTCTACATTCTCGGCCAAGATGGCATACTGCACCTTGGCGCCCCGCCGCACCACCGTGCCGGGCATGAGGATGGAGTCAATAATCTCCGCCCCCTCCTCCACCGTAACGCCGGCGAAGATGACGGAGGATTCTACCTTGCCGTAGATATTGCATCCCTCGGTGATGGAGCTGTTCTGCACCATGGCTGTGGGAGCCAGGTACTGGGGCGGCATGCCGGGGTTGCGGGAATAGATCTTCCAGGTGGGGTCAGACAGATCCAGCGGCACCTTGGGGTTGAGCAGGTCCATGTTGGCCTCCCACAAGCTGTCGATGGTACCTACGTCCTTCCAGTAGCCCTCGAAGCGATAGGCAAACATCCGCTCGCCGGCATTCAGCATAGCCGGCAACAGGTTTTTACCAAAATCGTTCTGGGAGGTGGTGTCCTCCTCATCGGCAATTAGATACTTCCGCAGTTTTTCCCAGGTGAAGATATAGATGCCCATGGACGCCAAGGTGCTCTTGGGCACTGCCGGCTTCTCGTCAAACTCGTAGATAGAGCCGTCGGGATTGGTATTCAGGATACCAAAGCGGCTGGCCTCCTCCTTGGGTACATCCAGCACGGCGATGGTGCAGTCGGCGTTGTTCGCCTTGTGCTGGGCCAGCATATCGCTGTAATCCATCTTATAGATATGGTCACCGGACAGCACCAGCACATATTCCGGGTCGTACCGCTGGATAAAGTCGATATTCTGGTAGATGGCGTTAGCGGTGCCCTTGTACCAGTCAGCGCCCTTATTTCTCTGATAGGGAGGCAAAACATGGACACCGGCATCCATCCGGTCCAGATCCCAGGGCTGGCCGGAACCGATGTAGTCATTCAGCTCCAGGGGCTGGTACTGGGTGAGTACGCCCACCGTCTCAATACCGGAATTAACGCAGTTGGACAGGGGAAAATCAATGATACGGTACTTCCCTCCAAAGGGTACCGCCGGCTTGGCAATACGGCGGGTCAATGCATACAGACGGCTTCCCTGGCCGCCTGCCAGCAACATGGCAACACATTCTTGCTTACGAAACACGACCGATTCCTCCTCGTTGTTATATTCAGGGTTCCTTTACGGTAGCCGCCCGCTTGGGATAGGGGCGTCCCCGCTTACATTTCAGTACCAGCACCGACAATGGCGGCAGTGTTAAAGCGGCAGACTGGTCAAAGCCGTGGTAGGGTATAGCCTCCGTCTTGATGTGGCCGTTGGACACGTTGCCGCCGCCAAACTCCGCCAGGTCGGAATTGAACAGCTCCACCCATTCCCCATACCGGGGCAGGCCGATGCGATAATTCGTCCGCTCAACCGGGGTGAAGTTACACACCACCACCACCTCTTTGCCTTTACGGTCGATACGTCGGAAGGAAATCACGCTCTGGGCGGTATCGTCGGCGGCGATCCACCGGAAGCCCTCCCAGGTGAAATCGTCCTCCCACAGAGCCGGGGTCTGGAGATACAGGTGGTTGAGCGTGCGGACATAGTGGCGGGTCATCCGATGGCTCTCATAATCCAGCAACAGCCAGTCCAGGCCGCTTTCGTAGTCCCATTCCTTAAACTGCCCCAATTCACTGCCCATAAACAGCAGTTTTTTGCCCGGATGGGTCATCATATAGCCCAGGAACGCCCGGAGTCCGGCGAATTTCTCCTCATAGGTGCCGGGCATCTTATTGATGAGCGAGCCCTTGCCGTGCACCACCTCATCGTGGGAGATGGGCAGGACAAAATTCTCGGAAAAAGCGTACATCAAGGAAAAAGTAATCAGGTTATGATTATCCTTGCGGAACAGGGGGTCCAGACAGGTGTAGCGAATCATATCGTTCATCCAGCCCATATTCCACTTGAAGTTGAAGCCCAATCCCCCATCACTGGTGGGGCGGGACACCATTGGCCAGGCGGTGGACTCCTCGGCAATCATCATGGTGTGAGGATGGGCGGCGAACACCGCCTCGTTGAGTTGCCGCAGAAAGGCAACCGCTTCCAGGTTTTCATGGCCGCCGTAGACGTTGGGCACCCATTCCCCGGCCTGCCGGTTGTAATCCAGATACAGCATGGAGGCCACCGCATCCACCCGGATGCCGTCGATATGATATTCCTCCAGCCAGTACATCACATTGGAGATGAGAAAACTACGCACCTCCGGCCGGCCATAGTCAAATACACAAGTGCCCCACTCCTTATGCTCCCCTTTCCGGGGGTCGGCATACTCGTAGCATGGGCCGCCGTCAAAGCGGAACAGGCCTGCCGCATCCCGGGGGAAGTGAGCGGGCACCCAGTCCAGAATAACCCCGATGCCGGCCTGATGACAGGCATCCACAAAGGTCATGAACTGCTGTGGCGTGCCGTACCGGGAGGTGGGGGCGTAGTAGCCTGTGACCTGGTAACCCCAGGAGCCGTCAAAGGGGTGCTCCATCACCGGCAGCAGCTCGATGTGGGTGTACCCCATCTCCTGCACATAAGGAATCAACTCCTGTGCCAGCTTCTCATAAGAGAACGGGTTACCGTCTGCATAGGTGCGCCAGGAGCCGGCATGCACCTCGTAGATGTTGACGGGGCGGTCATACACCGAATATTTCTCTTTCTTCTGTAACCAGTCATCATCCTGCCAGACGTAGCCACCCACCTCATAGATTTTGGAAGCGGTGGAGGGCCGGGTCTCGCTATGGGTGCCGAAGGGGTCGGCTTTATCCACAGCCTGTCCGTCCTGCCCGATTATATGATATTTATAAGCGGAATATGCCTCCAGAGGTTGCACGGTGCATTCCCACACACCGTCCTCCAGCCTGTCCATCGGCTGGGCCTCCGTGTTCCAATGATTAAAATCGCCTACCAGCGATACCGACCGGGCGTTGGGTGCCCATACACGGAACACATATCCGCCGTCGCCGGCATAGTGACAGCCGAAATACCGGTAGCAGTGCGTGGCCGTGCCTTCGTGGAACCGCTGTCGCTGTTCCTGCAGCCAGCTATCTCTGTTATCCAGTTGCATCCGACACACCTCCTAAAATCAACTTCATCCGTCCTTCATTGTACCAACTTATTATAAAAAAGGCAAGGGGTTTTGTATATTTTATCGCAAGTTTTTTTGTAATAACAGGATTTATTTGTCTTTTTTGCCATAATTTAGACAAAATTCTCATGCAAAACAACAATAACAAAAAAATCCGACCGCCCGGGGCAAACCCAAGCAGTCGGATTTTTCATCCAGTCACATTGTCAGCCCTTGGCATCATACCAGGTCTCACCGGTGTGGACATCCACCTCCAGCCGGACGGAAAGGGCAACAGCGGCCTCCATCTCCTCCACCAGCAGCCGTTCCACCGCCAAAGCTTCCGCCGGTGGAGCTTCCACCAGCAATTCATCATGCACCTGCAAAATAAGACGTGCCTGTAACCCCTCTGCCTGCAGACGGCGATACACACGCACCATGGCAATTTTGATAATATCTGCCGCCGTTCCTTGTATCGGCATATTTCGGGCCACCCGCTCCCCAAAATGTCGGGTCATCGCATTGCCGGCTTTCAGCTCCGGCAACGGACGCCGCCGGTGGAGCAGAGTCTCGCCATAGCCTTTATCGGTGGCATCAGCAATCAGGCGTTCCATAAACGCCGACACGGCACCGAAATGGTGAAGATAGCGGTCTATATACGCTTTTGCTTCTCCGTAGGAGATGCTCAGATCCTCCGACAGCGAGTGGGCTCCAATACCATAGATGATGCCGAAGTTCACCGCCTTTGCGGCAGAGCGCATCTCCGGGGTCACCTCCTCCGGCTGCACCCCGAACACCTGTGCCGCCGTAGACCGGTGGATATCCTCCCCGGTGTTGAAGGCGTGGAGCATGGTCGGCTCCTGCGCCATATGAGCCAGCACACGCAACTCGATCTGGGAATAGTCTGCATCGCACAGCACCCAGCCCGGCCGGGCAGTGAAAAAGCGGCGCATCTGCCGTCCCAGTTCGGAACGGACAGGGATATTCTGCAGATTCGGCTCGGAAGAGGAAATACGGCCGGTGCGGGTCTCGGTCTGGTTGAATACCGAGTGAATACGCCCTGCCGGGGTAATCAGCCCCAGCATTCCCTCACAATAGGTGCCGTTGAGCTTGGTCAGGGTGCGGTATTCCAGCAGATTGTCCACCACCGGATGCGCCGCACGAAGTTTCTCCAACACCTCGGCATTGGTAGAGTAGCCGGATTTGGTCTTTTTGCCCGCCGGAAGCCCCATATCTTCAAACAAGGCCTTGCCCAACTGCTTGGGGGAGTTAAGGTTAAACTCATACCCCACTTGCCGCCAGATTTCCGCCTGCAGAGTGAGGATGCGAGCAGTGAGCTCCCGGCCAAAGGTGGCAATTCCTTCCCGGTCCACCGCCATGCCTTCATTCTCCATGGAGGCCAGCACCAACGCCAGTGGCTGTTCTACCTCGGTGAGCAGGGCTGTCATGCCCTGCTCCTCCACCTGGCGAGCCAGGGTATCCGCCAGCGCCGGGAAGCCATGCAGCGGCTCCTCGGCCGGGATGCCGTACTCTGTCAGCAGGCGGGGCAGAGAATAGTCGGAGGACAAAGGATTGAGCAGATAGGCGGCCAGCTGGGTATCCAGCGCAAAGCCGGCCGGTGTCATATCCCGCCCCAGCAGGTGCGAAAACAGCGGCTTGCTGTTGTGGGTGCGCTTCTGCACACGGCTGTCTGCCAGCAGAGCCACCATCGCCTCAAAATCCGGGGCCAGCGGGTCAAAACGGGCAAAGCGCCCCTCCACAGTAACCGCCAGCGACAGCAGTTCGTCCCCCTCCACTGTGGCCAGCACATCCATGTGGCCGGCAGACAGGGCCAGTGCCACTAACTCTGCCAGCGCCTCGTTGCCCTCCACCAGGCCTTTCGGTAGCGGCGCCACCTCCACCGGTTGGGGCGCCGACTGGGCTGTCAGCCCTAGCTTTTCCATCCATTTGAACAACTCCAGTCGGGTGAGAAGCCCGGCCAGGGTGGCCTCCTGCATGGGGGCGATGGTATAGGACTCCGGGGCGGTATCCACCGGAACCGTGCGGCATATCGTGCCAAGCTTACGGCTCATGTAAGCGCTTTCTTTCCCATCAGCCAGCTTTTTTCGCAGGCTATCCCGGATATCCAGCGTATCGAGATTTTCATAAATATAGTCCAGCGAGCCAAACCGTTGCATCAGGTCGAGGGCGGTTTTTTCTCCCACCCCCGACACACCGGGGATGTTGTCGCTGGTATCCCCCTGCAGGGCCTTCAGGTCAATGAGCTGGGCAGGGGTCAGGCCGTATTTCTCCTGTATGGCGGCGGTATCCATCACCACCGTCTCCGGGTGGCCCATCTTGGTGGTGGCCAACAGGACGGTGACCCCCTCCCCTACCAACTGAAGAGAATCCCGGTCACCGGTTGCGATAAAGCACATATCCCCCTTCCCGGCGGCCGCTGTGGCCAGGGTACCCAAAATGTCATCCGCTTCATAGCCGGGCAGTTCCACCAGCGTCAGCCCCATGGCGGCGAGAATATCCTTCAGCGGCTGAAGCTGTTGGTGCAGTTCCTCCGGCATCCCCTTGCGCCCGGCTTTGTATTCCGCATACATCTCGTGCCGGAAGGTAGGGGCATGCACATCAAAGGCCACAGCGATATGGGTGGCCTCTGCCATCGTCCGCAGGCGAGCGAGGATATTGAGAAAGCCCACAATGGCGTTGGTGTACTGCCCATCCTTGGTGGTGAGCGCCTTGACACCATAGAAGGCCCGGTTAATAATGCTGTTGCCGTCAATGACCAGCAGTCGGTTCATAAAATCAATCCTTTATGACGTATTGAAGATAGTATATCACAAACCGATGAGGATTGCTAGGGGATTTGCAGAAAAAAAGTCCCATGAGGTGTCGCATTCTATTGAAAAACCGCTTCTGCCGTAGCAGAAGCGGTTTTTTCTTATTTGATTTCCGTAATATCGTAGGGGGTGGTCTGGTACACAAAGTAGTTCAGCCAGTTGCTGTACAGCAGATTGGCGTGGGAGCGCCAGGTAACCATCGGCTCCTTTGTGGGGTCATCATCGGGGAAATAATTCTTGGGAATAGACGGATTGAGGCCGGCGCCACAATCCCGGATGTACTCATTCTTCAGCGTATCCGCATCGTATTCCGAGTGGCCGGTGATAAAGATCTGCCGCCCACCCTTGCTGGCCACGGCGTACACGCCGGTTTCCTCTGAGGAGGCCAGAATTTTCAGATCCTCCACCGCCTCGATGTCCTCCGCACGCACGGTGGTATACCGGGACTGGGGCACCATAAACACATCGTCAAAACCACGAAGCAGAATAGACTGCTTGTAGTCCGCCTGATGAGGGAAAATGCCGGAATATTTGTACCCAATGGGGTATTTCTGTATGCCGTAGTGGTAATACAGTCCAGCTTGGGCCCCCCAGCAGATGTGGAAGGTGCTATGGACGTGAGTCTTGCTCCACTCCATGATCTCGCACAGCTCGTCCCAATACTCCACCTCTTCAAAAGGCATCTGCTCCACCGGCGCACCGGTGATGATAAGGCCGTCGAAGGTACGGTCCTTCACATCGGCAAAGGTCTTGTAGAAGGTGAACAGATGCTCCGCCGAGGTGTTCTTGGACACGTGAGAGGAAGTGTGAATAAACTCCAGATCCACCTGCAAGGGGGAGTTGCCCAGCAGACGGGAGAGCTGGGTCTCCGTCTCAATCTTCTTGGGCATCAGGTTGAGCAACAAAATTTTCAGCGGACGGATGTCCTGGGTGATGGCCCGGGTCTCGGTCATCACAAAGATGTTCTCGTCTGCCAGCGTTTTCACCGCCGGCAGGTCGTTAGGAATCTTGATGGGCATACAAATGTCCTCACTTTAAGCAAATATTAGAGATTATCAAGAGCCTGCTTGATATCCGCAATCAGGTCGGCACTGCTCTCAATACCGCAGGAGAAGCGCACCAGATCGGGGCTGATTCCGGCCGCCTCCAGCTCCGCATCGTTCATCTGCCGGTGGGTGGCGCTGGCCGGGTGGAGACAGCAGGTGCGGGCGTCTGCCACATGGGTCTCGATGGCGGCCAGCTTCAGGTTGCCCATAAACTTCTCCGCCGCCGCACGGCCACCCTTGACACCAAAGCTGACCACGCCGCAGGAGCCGTTCGGCAGATACTTCTGCGCCAGCTCATAGTCCTTGTTGCCGGGCAGGCCGGGATAGGTGACCCAAGCGATGCGGTCGTCGCTCTGCAGGTATTCTGCCACCGCCTGCCCGTTCTCGCAGTGCCGCTGCATACGGACGTGGAGGCTCTCCAGGCCCAGATTCAGCAAAAACGCATTCTGCGGAGACTGGATGGAGCCGAAATCCCGCATCAGCTGGGCAGTAGCCTTGGTAATGTAGGCCCCCTCCAGGCCAAAGCGCTCGGTGTAGGTCACCCCATGATAGCTGTCATCGGGAGTGCACAGGCCGGGGAACTTGTCCGGGTACTTGGTCCAGTCAAACTTGCCGGAATCCACGATACAGCCACCCACGCCGGCACCGTGGCCGTCCATGTACTTGGTGGTGGAGTGGGTGACGATGTCGGCACCCCACTCGAAGGGGCGGCAATTCACCGGGGTGGCGAAGGTGTTGTCGATGATCAGCGGCACGCCGTGGGCATGGGCGGCCTTGGCAAACTTCTCGATGTCCAGCACCGCCAGCGCCGGGTTGGCAATGGTCTCGCCGAACACCGCCTTGGTATTGGGCCGGAAAGCCGCCGCCAGCTCCTCCTCGGAACAGTCGGGAGACACGAAGGTGAACTCAATGCCCATCCGCTTCATGGTGACGGCAAACAGGTTATAGGTGCCGCCGTAAATGGTGGAGGAGGACACCACATGATCGCCGCAGGAGGCGATATTGAAGATAGCGTAGAAGGAGGCCGCCTGGCCGGAGGAGGTCAGCATAGCCGCCGTACCGCCCTCCATGTCGCAGATCTTGGCCGCCACCGAGTCGTTGGTGGGGTTCTGCAGACGGGTATAGAAATAGCCGGAAGCCTCCAGGTCAAACAGCTTGCCCATATCCGCACTGGACGCATATTTGAATGTCGTGCTCTGTACAATGGGAATCTGCCGGGGCTCACCATTGCCGGGGGTGTAGCCGCCTTGCACGCATTTGGTTTCAATCTTATAGTTACTCATTAGGAATCATCCTTTCGCATAAGTGCACATAGTAGAACAGGATAATTATACCCCAACAAGTGGGTGGTGTCAATGGGTTTCTTGCAAAGAATAAGCCCGGAGGGGCATTCCTCCGGGCTTTTCGGATAGGGAAATTACGCCAAAGCGTATTTCTGCTGGTAGGCGGCGAACAGCTCCTTGTAGGCGCCCTCATCCGCCTTAATGGCACGCAGATTTTCGTGAATATTCATGTTGTGGCTGTGCAGGTCGAGGATGCCACCCGCCACATTGGAGCAGTGGTCGGAGGTGCGCTCCAGGTTGGTGAGCAGATCCGACCACACGAAGCCCACCTCCATGGTGCAGTCGCCCTGCTGCAGGCGCAGGATGTGCTGGGAGCGCAGTTTTTCCTTCAGGCCGTCGATGACCTGCTCCAGCGGCTCCACGGCGCTCAGTGCCTCGGCATCGCCCTCGGTAAAGGCCTGCAGGGAGAGAGTCATGATCTCCAGCACCGCATCGGTGATGACCTTCAGCTCCGCCTTGGCTTTATCCGACAGGGACAGCTCCTTCTGCCGCATCTCCTCCACCGATTCCAGCACATTCACACTGTGGTCGGAGATGCGCTCGAAGTCACCGATAGCCTTGAGAAGCATCGCCGCCTCGGCGCTGTCGCTCTCGCTGATGGATAGGGCACTCAGTTTGACCAGATAGGAGCCGAGGATGTCCTCGTAGTGGTCGCTTCGCTCCTCCCCGGCCCGGACACGCTCCGCCAGCTCGGGGGTGTAATTATCCAAAGTCGCAATGGCATCCCGCATACAGTTGACAGCACAGCCGGCCATCTCGGCCGCCACCTCACGGCAACGCTCCAGCGCCAATGCCGGGGTAGCGAACAGGCGCTCATCCAGCTCGGACACTGCTTCCGGCTCCTTGGCATCCGGCACCAGCTTGTGGGCCAGCTTCTCCAGCAGTCCCGAACAGGGCAGCAGCATGGCCGTACAGAGGATGTTGAAGATAGAGTGGCTGATAGCGATGCCGGCCATGGTGGCAGATTCACCCAGCAGAGCCGGAGACAGGTTAGCCTTGATAACCCAGAATATTGTCAACCACACGATGGTGCCAATGACGTTGAAGGACAGGTGAACCACCGCCGCACGCTTGGCGTTCTTATTGGCGCCGATGCAGGACAGGATGGCGGTGATGCAGGTGCCGATATTCTGGCCCATGATGATGGGGATAGCCGCACCGTAACTAACCTGGCCGGTAACCGCCAGCGCCTGCAGGATGCCCACCGAAGCGGAGCTGGACTGGATGACAGCGGTGAGAATCGCACCGGCCAGCACGCCCATGATGGGGTTGGTGAACATGACGAACAACTGCTGGAACGCCGGCACCTCACGCAGACCGGACACGGCACCGGACATCGTATCCATGCCGAACATCAGCGTAGCAAAGCCCAGTAAAATCACGCCGGTATCCTTTTTCTTGCTGCCCTTGCAGAACATATACAGGATGATTCCGATAAGCGCCAGCACCGGGGTGAAGGAGGTGGGCTTGAGCAACTGTAGCACCAGGCTGTCGCCGTTAATGCCGCCGAGACTCAGCAACCACGCCGTAACAGTGGTGCCCACGTTGGCACCCATGATGACGTTGATGGCCTGGGTCAGGGACATCAGCCCGGAGTTAACAAAGCCCACGACCATGACCGTGGTGGCAGACGAGGACTGAATGACCGCCGTCACTGCCAAACCGGTAAGGAAACCCATCAGCTTCCTGGTGGTCAGTTTGCCCAGTACCGTACGCAGGGCACTGCCTGCCCGGCGCTCCAAGGCCTGGCCCATCAGCTCCATACCGAACAGAAACAGGCAAAGACCGCCGACCAGCGTTAAAACATCAAATAAATCCATAACAAAAATCCCCTCTTTTGCACTTAGTCTTTTTGGCTCAACGCTTTTTATGTTAGCAAAAAGATGTTAAATGCAAAGGGGGATTTTTGTTAAATTCAGGTTAAATTTTTCGCAGTGGTACCGTTTCCAGCAGAGCCAGCCCCAACTCACCTACCAGCGCCTTCGCCGCCGCCACCTGTTTGGTATTGGCAAAGGCCTCCGGCTCATGAGCATCGTAGCCTAATACTACCGGGCATCCCTCCTCGGCGGCAATTTCCCAGAAGCGGCGGGTCGGGTAGTGCCGGTTGTCCCGCACACCCAACAGATTGATTTCCAGCGGTATGCCGCAGGCTTTTGCCTCCCGGCACAACTGTCTCATATACTTGGTGTACACCTTGTCGTCACCCACAAAATACATCATATCCGGGTGTGCATGGTAAGTGAACAGGCCGGTCTGGTATGCCTCCATCACCGAGTGGCAATACTGCCGCAGACGGCTCTCCTCCTCGGTCCGGGCACCACTGCCCCACATATTGATCTCCTCGCCGGGGAAATGCTGGCCCAGCAGGAGGTACTCTATCTCATATGCGCGCAGAAAATCCAGCAGTCTGGGAAACAGGGCGGGATAGTACTCTACCTCCAGCCCCACGTGGATGTCAATCTGCCCCCGGTAGGCATCCCGCAAACCTCGGACGGTGTTCACATAATCCGGCAACTCACAGGCACGCATCCGGAACGGGGAATAATACCCGTCGGGGAAGAAATACGGCGAGTGGTCGGAAAAGCCCAAAACCTGCAATCCCGCCCGGATAGCACTGCGGACATATTCCTCCTCTGTGCCGGTAGCGTGGTGGCAACGAGCTGTATGGGTGTGATAGTTTGCAAGCATGGCAATAACTCCTTCCCGGGATTTTCGCCCCTAATAGTAACACTATCCCCCGGCAAAGTCAATGGATTTATCTGCCGGTATACCAAACTCCCTTACCGCAAACACAGCCTCCCGGCTCACAAAAATGAACATTTTATAGATGCGTTGTGCAGATTTGAGGCGTATTGCCTTGGTTTTTCGCCTATTTCAAAAAATAATGCAATTATCTCAGGCGATTTTTGCAAAATCTATTGCCGTTTTCTTTTTTATATGATATACTGTATTGGTATGCGGAGAAATGGGCCCTGCTCAAGCATCCGTGCCCCTGCATCAGGCGCAGGAGTCAAAATTCACCCGGCAACGGGTGTTGCAGATAGGAGAAACGAGGTATGAACATGAAGAAACGACTACTGGCAGCGCTGTGTGCGCTCACCCTGCTGTTCACCATGGCCTTGACCATGGCTGGTTGCGACAACCAGAGCGGCAACAGCAGTACCGTCGGCGGAGACGACGGCGGCTACACCGTCACCGTCAAGACCCAGGGCGGCATGGCCCTGTCCGGCATCGCCGTGTATGTCTACGCTGACAAATCCCTCAAGGATATGAAGCAGTACGGCGAGACCGACGAAAACGGTAAGGTCAGCTTCCAGCTACCGGACAGCAAGAAGTACGCCATCACCCTGTCCGGTGTGCCCAAGGGCTATGCAGTGGAGAAATCCTATGCCTTCAACGGCACCACCGCCAACATCACCCTGACCTCTTCCCTCATCAAGGACGAGAATCTGTCCGCCGCCACCATGGGACTGGGGGATGTGATGTATGACTTCACCGTCACCACCGCTACCGGCGAGAAGTTCACTCTCTCCGAGGTGCTCAAGACCAAGAAAATGGTGCTGCTCAACTTCTGGTACACCACCTGTTCCTGGTGTCTGACCGAGTTTCCCATCATGGACGAGGCCTATAAGCAGTTCAAGGACGATGTAGCCATCATCGCCCTCGACCCGATGGACAACGAGAACGATGTCAAGACCTTCCAGGCGCAGCAGAACCTGTCCTTCCCCATGGCGGCCTGTCCGTCCTCCTGGTCCACTACCTTTAACATTTCCGGCTACCCCACCTCGGTGGTCATCGACCGCTACGGTGTCATCTGCCTGGTGGAGGCGGGTGCCATCACCAGCCTGCGTCCTTTCACCAGCATGTTTGAGCATTTCACCGCTAAGGATTATAAGCAGAAGCTGTGCAAAGAGGGCGTTGGCGAGCTGGTTACCGCTATCAAGCCCACCCACAAGATGGATACCAGCGAGAATATCAGCAAGATCCTCAACAACGGCGACATCAAGGTGACCTACCGTCCCGAGGACGGCAAGGATGCCGAGATGGCATGGCCCTTTATCGCCGCTGAAAAAGACGGCAAGCCCTGCCTGAAAGCCTCCAACCAGCAGATTGAAAATTCCTTTGCTATCCTGTATGCCGATGTCACGCTCAAAGCCGGGCAGGCTGTGGGATTCGATTATCTGGTTTCTTCCGAAAAGGGATGCGATATTCTGTATGTCATTGTGGATGACCAGGATGTATTCCAGATCTCCGGTGTGGATGAAAAGCCCACCTGGGAATCCTGCTATCCCTGGGTGGCCGAGAAAGACGGCACCTACGAGGTGGCCCTGTGCTATCTGAAGGACGGTGACGGCAACGAGGGCGAGGACACCGCCTATATCCGCAATATGCGTGTGGTAGACAAGAGCAAGATCGATGCCGACACTTACCTGCCCCGTGAGGCGGCTATCCCCTCCGCTGACGGCAAAAGCTATACATACGCTACCATTGTCTACAACGAAAGCGATGGCTACTACCATGTTGGTAGCAAAACCGGCCCTCTGCTGCTGGCCAACCTGATGACCCCCAGCCAGTTCAACGAGTCTAAGAGCATTTTTGACCTCACGTACGAGGGGAATGTTAAGCATGACGGCAAAAACATCTACGAGGCCGGTTTGGTGAGCTATTGCTCCTACGCCTCCAACTCTGCCATGAACGGTTACTGCACCGTGAACAAGGAGCTGGCCGAGCTGCTGAAGATCGTTGCCGACCAGGCCGGCTTCGGCGAGGGTGAAAACGAGTGGCTGAAGATCTGTAAGTACTATCAGGCCTACGGCCCCGGTAACAAGCAGCTGGAGGATCCTATCAAGGGTCTGGCTCCCTTCTCCGCCTACACGGCAAAGCTGGGTAAAAACGTTTCCACCAACTATTTCTACTACAACCGGGCCATCATGCCCCGCGGCCTGATGGCAGAGTTCATCCCCTCCAAGTCCGGCGTGTATCGCATCACCTCCCGCTGCGAATCCCAGCATGGCGTAGATGCCTGGATCTTCGACGAGAACAAGAAGGAGCTGCTGGTCTACGAAGCGGACGAGAGAATGTACAACGATGAGATCAACTGCTCCATGGTGTTCTACATGGAGGCTGGCAAGAAGTACTACATCGACATTGCCTTCTGGGACATCTACGAGGTTGGCTCCATCTACTACGACATCGAGTATATGGGCGCCTCCTATAGCTTGTTCCGTCTGTGCTCTCCTGGCTATTTCACCTATGATTCCGATTCCACCGGTAGCGCCATGTACTACACCATCAGCGGCGGTATCAACGTGGTGCTGGGATCTGACGGCTACTATTACCATGACCTGGGCGGTGGCAAAAAGGGCAGCCTCATCTACGCTGACTTCACCGGTCTGACCACCGTGTTTGACACCCCCATCAGCACCGTCACCACTAAAGACAGCAACGGCAAGACCGTTAAGGTTACCGGTATGATCGATAAGGGTGGCTTCGACTTTAGCAAGACGGAAAACGATCAGTACATCGTCTCCATCATGGAGAAATACAACAACGATGTTAACAAGGCCGACGAGTATCTGCAGTCTCTGTGGGGCGAGGACTATGACGCCTATGCTGAGGAATATCAACTGGAGGACGTATACGAGGGCCGCTACCATGGCGATGGCCCGGACTTGACTAAAGAAATGCAAGCCTACGTTGCCAAAATTCAGAACTCCCCTGCCGAGCGTGCCGGTTGTGTGCCGGTGGATAAGCGACTGGCAGAAATGCTCCAGCTGTTGATGGATAAGTACACCTTCGAGGGAGTGGATTACTCCTGGCTAAAGGTCTGCTACTACTACGATAAGATGGGCTGATCCTTTAGAGAAAAAGGAGAATAACAATGAAAATCATGAAGAAGCTTAGTTCCCTGTTGCTGGCCGCCGCACTGCTGTGCGGCGTGCTGGGTCTGGTTGGTTGCTCTGCTCCGGCCTACAAGGTTCGTGTGGTGGATGCCATGGGCAACCCCTACACCACCGGCGTCATCGTCTGCTTCAAGCAAAACGGTGCCCAGGTGGCTATGCAACCGATAGACGAAACCGGCGTGGCCACCAAAGAATTAGACAAGGGCAACTACGACGTTGAACTGATGTTCACCGGGGATGCCGCCGACTATTACTACGAAAAAGAGGGTCTCACCCTCTCTGCCGACAAGATGGAACTGGATGTTGTTCTATCCCATGCCGTCGCCGGCGAAGGGCAAACGCTGTTTGCACAGTCCAAGGAGCACAAGGCGTACAATGTCGCCACCGGCGGCACTTTTGTAACGCTAAAGCCGGGTGAGCGTAACTATTTTCTGTTTACCCCCACTACTGCCGGCACCTATGAATTTTCTGTCAAGGAAGCTGGCACCACCATTGGCTATTATGGCGCTCCCCATTATGTGCAGGAAGCATCTGTTGCCGAGGTGAAGGATAACGCCTTCACTGTTTCGGTCAACGCCGGCATGATCGGTGGCGCTGATGCCTCCGGTACCACAGTGCTGGTTATCGGCGTGGATGCGGATGCCAATACCACCAATTGTATCCTGCGTGTCCAGCGCATCGGTGACCCGGCGTGGTCGATTGCCGATGAGCCGTGGTCCGTCTATACGGCTAAGACTGCCCCCAAGGCCTACACCCTGCCGGCCGGGGCCAAGCTGGCCAAGTTCGATGTGACCGCCGCCACCGACGCCTACAAGCTGGTACTGAACGACAAGGATGGCTTCTACCATCTGAACACCGCCGACGGCCCCCTGGTACTAATGTATCTGGGCGAAAAGGGGCAATACATTACTGATTACAAGACCATCTTGGATAAAACAGGCGTTGTCAAATATTTCTACGAGGGCGACACCTTGACCAAGGAAAACTTTGAGAAAAAGGAAAACTATGGCACCTGTTTGCTACAGTATATCGAGTGCATGGATGAGGAAGCCGGTGTCTATCCCCTCACGGAGGATCTGAAATACATCCTGCAACAGAACGGCGACCATCAGGGCTGGTGGGAAAAGGGCTCCAATGGCTATCTGTTCAAGGATGCAGACGGCAACGACGTGCCCGGCATCAATGCAGAGCTTGCCTGGCTGGATATCTGTTGCTATATCGAGGGCTGATATCACTATATTTAGGGAGTGAAGACGATGACAAAAAACCTGAAGCGCATATTGACAGCAGCTTTAGCTCTGTTACTGCTCTGCCAGGCCCTGTTGCTCACCGCCTGTAAGAATAAGGGCGAAATGACCGACTATACCGTGACGGTAAAGACGATAGCCGGTACCGCCATGGCGGATATCGGCGTGTATCTCTACGCCGACGCTTCCAAGGCGGATATGCTATCCTTTGCCAAAACGGATGCGGAGGGTAAGGCCGTGTTCTCCGTTGCCGCCGGCGACGGCTATGTCGCTGTGCTGGACGGTGTCCCCGCCGGATACAAGGTTGCAGAAGCCTATCCTCTTGCCGGTACCCAGACGGATATCGTGTTGGAAATAGCCCTGCGCACCGATGTGGATCTGTCCAAGGAGAAGATGGAGCTGGGGGATGTAATGTTCGATTTCACCGTCACCGACACCGACGGCAAGACCCACACCCTCTCCGAACTGCTGAAAACCAAGAAGGCGGTCGTGCTGAATTTCTGGTACACCAACTGCGGCCCCTGCAAGGCGGAATTTCCCTTCCTGCAGGAGGCCTATGCCAAATACAGCGACACCCTTGAGGTGCTGGCACTCAACCCAGTAGACAAGGACAACGCTGCTGTAGCTAAATTCAAGAAGGATTTGAATCTCACCCTCCCCATGGCGGTAGTGGATGCCGTTTGGGAAAGCGCCTTCGGCATCTACGGCTACCCCACCACCGTGGTCATTGACCGCTACGGTGTCATCGGCCTTGTCCACAGCGGCAGCATCGATACTGCCAAAGCCTTTGAGGATATTTTCGCCACCTACACCAGCGACAACTACTCCCAGACCGTCGTAGACGACATTGACAAGGTGGCCGGGGGTGCGGCCGGCGAAGCGCTGGAATTTGGCGGCGTTACCACCTTTGATGTGGAGGTGGAGCCGGGAAAATCCGTCAAGTGCAATGTCTACAAGGTCTCCGGCATGAATTTAGAACTGGCCAGCCCCCATGCTCAAGTAGAGTATGAAGGCAAAACCTACCAGCCGGAGAACGGCAAAATCACCTTTAAGGTGGTGACCGACGGCCCCTCTGTCCCGGTAGTTATCACCATTGGTAACACCAGCAATGAGAAGCAGAAGTTCACGGTAAACTTCACCTTTGACAAGGGGACGCTGGGTGATCCTTACACCCTGGAGCTGGGCGATTTCACCGCCAAAATAGCCGCCGGCAACGACCAGGGTGTGTACTACACCTACAAGGCCACCAAGGACGGCACGCTGACCTTGAGTTATCTCAGCGGTACCGCCGGCGTGGGCTATGGCATGACGCTGTATAATCTGGACACCTACGCCCAGATGACGCTGGATGCTGACGGCAGCAAGGATGCCGCCGGCAACCCCTGCGTCAGCGTCAAGATGAAGGCGGGCAACACCGTGCAGGTGATCGTTGCCACTCTACCGGACGACAACAACGCCTACCCTGCCGCAGAATTCAAACTGAAGGCCGCCTTTGTGGCCGGAGATGTAGGCAATATCGGCGGCGGCAACGCCAACATGACCGCCTACTCCGTCACCGTTAAGGATACGGCAGGCAAAGCCGTCGCCGGGGCGTATGTCAGCGTCACCGCCAATGGGAAGACCACGCAGGTGAACACCGACAAGAACGGCGTGGCCAGCTTTAACCTGGCCAAAGGCAACTATACCTTCACTCTGTCGGTGCCCACCGGCTATACCGCTTCCACCACCACCTTGAATCTGACCGCCGACAAGACATCCGGCACTCTGACCGTGGCCAAAAAGTCCACGGCGCAGATAAGCTACACCGTCACCGTCAAGGACGAGGCGGGCAAGGCGGTTTCCGGTGCGACAGTCGCCGTCGGCGGCCAGTTCGGCATCACCGGCAAGGATGGTAAGGTGACCCTCAAGCTGGTCAGCGACACCTATCCCGTGTATGTCTCTCCCCCCAGCGGGTATGAGACCCCTGCCTCCGTGCAGGTGACCGCCGACAAGCCCAACGCCACCGTTACCCTGAAAAAAGGCTCCTCCGGCAACAGCGGCACCAAAAAGACCTACACGGTTTCCGTGGTGGATGCCAGCGGCAAGGCACTGACCGATGTGGTCGTGCTGTTCCTGCAGAACGGTAGTCAAAAGGATATGAAGCCGGTCAACAGTAGCGGCACCGCTACAGCGGAGCTCCCCGCCGGTAACTACACCGTCACCTTGAACTTTAAGGGCACCACCCGGTATTACGATAAGAATGCGGCTGTTCTCACCAGCTCTGCAACCACGCTGAAGATGGTGGTAGCCGACAAACTGAATGTGGCCTCAGAGGATTTCTATAAAGGTAATCTGTACCCTGTTTCCATGGGCTCCGTCTATGTGGAACTGGTCAAGGGGGCACCCAATTACTTTATATTCACACCGGAAAAGTCCGGTCTGTACAGAGTTTCCACCTCCCACAGCTCTGCTGTCCTCAGCTATTGGGGCAACAGCGTCCACTTTGCTGAAAATGACCTGACTGCCTCCTTGACCAAAGCACAGAACGGCTTTGACCTGAATGTTTCCGAAGGAAATCTGGGCGGCGGCTATGTCCTGGCCATCACCGGCTCCGAGGGCTGTATTCTCACCATCACCCGTGTGGGCGATTACATCCCCACGATTGAGGACCTACCCTGGTCCTCTGACTGGATGAAGGATGGCACGCCGAAGAAATACACTTTGAAGCTCCCCTCCGGGAAAAAGCTGGTGAATGTGGACATCACCGCCTCCTCCAGCACCTACAAGCTGGTATATAACGACAGCGACGGCTTCTATCATATCGGCACCAAGACCGGCCCCATTCTGCTGATGCGGCTGGGCGAGGATGCCCCCGACCTGTCCTTCCAGAAGATGCTGGAATCCACCGGTGTCAAAAAGTATTTCTACGATTCCAAGGGTGAGTTTGTCAAGAAAGAGGACTACACCAGCCGGATGGCTGAGTATGTAGCCAAAATGGACAGCAAAACCGGTGTATACCCGGTCACCAAAGACTTAATGTACATCGTTAAGGAATATGGCGAATATGCCGGCTGGTGGGATGGCTCCGAAAACGCCCTCCTAAGTGGGTACAAGAACCTGAACAAAGAGCTGGCCTGGATGTTTGCCTGCTGCTACATCGGCTAACAGTCTCAAAAAGCGGCCTCTGCGGAGGCCGCTTTTTTCTGCCCCAAGAAAGTTTTTTCGCCACAGGGCTTGCACTGCGGCGAAAAACATGGTACAATGCACGATGTTCCTAAAAAAACAATATGGAGGTATCCGAAGATGAAACGTTTTGCTCTTTTTGCCGCTATCCTGTGCCTGCTGTGCGGCCTGTGCGCCTGCAGTGAGCCTGCCGAGTCCTCTGCTCCCGAGAGCAGTGAGCCGGTGATCACCACAACCACCACCCAGCCTGCCGATGACAAGGTGACCTATACCGTCACCGTCAAGGATGAGGCCGGCAACCCCATCGCCGACGCTAATGTGCAGATCTGCTCTGACATGTGCGTACCCGCCAAGACCGACGCCAACGGCGTGGCCACCTGGAAGCAGGAGGAGGACGAGTACAAGGTCTCCTTCCTTACCCTGCCTGCCGGCTACACCTACGTGGACGAGGGCATCACCAACTTCTACTTTAAGGATGATGAGACCGAAATGACCATCACCCTGAAGAAAGCGGCTGAATAAAAAAGACGCAAAAAATCCCGTTGCATCGCTGATGCAACGGGATTTTTCTTGTTTACAGGATTTCTTCCACAACCGCTTTCAGGTCTTCGTATGTCACCGAGGAATGGATCACCTTGACCACGATGCCTTTTTCATCCAGCACGATGGTGTAGGGGTAGGTGCCTCTGCCACCCAGGGCGGTGTAGTACTCGCCGGAGAAGCCCTCTCCGCCATCCCAAGAGAACAGCATGGGCGAGTCAGGATAGTATTTTCCAATATATGCCGGGGCGGTCTCCTTGGACACGCTGGAATGGATGGCAAACACGGTCACCTTGTCCGCATACTCTGTGGCGATCCGGTCGAAATAGGGAAGCTCTGCCACACAGGGGGTACACCAGGTGCCCCAGAAATTAATAACGGTGATCTTGCCGGTGGCGGTGGGGTCGACCGTCTTGCCACTGCCGCCGTTACCATCGACAATTTCCAGGTCGTAGCCAAAGCATAGGTCGCCTACCTGGTTGCCACGCTCGGTCTCGGTAGTGCCGGGATTCGGGTTGCGGGCATCCTCCTGGTTCCAGTAGTAGGCGACAGCGCCCACCAGCACCGCCAGCATAGCCACCGTGGCGATGATACGGGTGATCAGCCGGGACTTCTTGGCCTTCTCCGTAGCGGCACCCTCATTGGCCTTCACCAAAATCTTGGGGCCCTTCCACTCGATGGCCTTGGTAGGACACACCGGCACACATTCGCCACAGCCAATGCACTCCCGGTCACCCACCTGCCGGATATCCATCTGGCACTTGCTCAGGCACAGGCCGCAATCGGTGCATTTATCCCGGTGGAGCTTGATGCCGAAGAGGGAAAAACGGTTAAACAGGCCGTACAAAGCGCCCAGAGGGCAGATAAACCGGCAGAACAGCCGGAACACAAACACACAGCCCACCACAATGGCCATCAGCACCAGGAATTTCCAGGTGAACAGGGGGCCCAGCATAGAAAAGTAACTGTCGTTGACCTTGTTGGCCAGCAGGCTGATACCGCCTTCCAGCGTACCCGCCGGGCAGATGTATTTGCAGAATGCCGGCAACGGTGTGTCCCGGAATGCGTACATAATCGGGACGAGAAACACAAAAAAGACCAAAATGACGTATTTCAGCACCGACAGCACCCGGGTGACCGGGCCTTTTTTGAGCTTAGGTGTCTTGATTTTATGTAACAGCTCCTGAATCAATCCAAAGGGGCAAAGCCAACCGCAGATAGTGCGGCCAAGCAACACCCCATACAGCACCAGAATACCGCAGACGTAGTATAGGGTACTCCGGTCAGCACTGAAGGAGCCTTGCAAAGAGCCAAGCGGGCAAGCGCCCACCGCCCCGGGACAGGAATAACAGTTAAGCCCCGGCACGCACATAGCCTTGGTGTTGCCTTGATAGATATTGCCGGTAACAAAGCCTTTTAGATTAGCGTTGAACAGCAGGGCTGTGTATAGCTGAATCCACTTCCGGCGGGAGGGCATCCAGCGTTTCAGTGTGTCTTTTATTTTGCTCATACCCTCACCCCAATCCGATACATTCGGTGCAAATATTCACCGCTTTTGTCAGCACATCGGCGATGCCGCCGGTGGCGAAACCGTATACCAACAGCGCCAGCCCCACAGCCAGCACGCCATACCGCACCGCCCGCTCCGGAAATGCGGCGGTTCTCTTCGCCACGGAGGGGGCTTCGACGGCCTCTGCCGAAGCCTTTACCGCCTCCTCTTTCTCTCCGGTGGCTTTGGTCTTATCGTCCACCACCCGGGCCACCAGCTGGGCCGTAAGGATAGCGGTCTCCCGGCGGACACTGGCGGTGCAGACGAACCAGGCAATAATCCCATACACACAGGGAAGCAGCGCACAGGGTGTCAGCCACAGCATCGCCTTTATCATTGAGCCGTTCACATCCGTAGAGGAGAAATGCCGGCTATCCAGCGCATAGACCAGGAACACCGCCGTGCCTATGGCCGCCAGCACCCCGGTCACCAACCGGTGTACACGCCGGAGCCGTTGCTCCTGCTGTACCTGGCGGCAAGCCGCAGCCTCCCACCGGGACACATCAGTACGGGCGTACAGCCGTTCCAGCCGCATAGCGGCATCGGGGGTGGCCTTCAGGCGGCCTTCCTCCATGGGCAAAAACAGGTGCAGGAGAAAGCTGCCTGCCACCAGCCCCAGGCACAGATACACCGGGATAGAAATCGGCGCAAAGGCGGCCGCTACCGCTTCCCGGGAATAAGGCTTGTCACCGCTGTGATATATCCCTAAACAAGCTACCATCAGGCACACACCTGCCACCACGGTCACCACCGCCAGCAGAATGCCGTAAATCTGATGGAGCCGCCTTATCGTCTGTTTGGTCATACCGTTTCCTCCACACGTCGTTATACTCCACTGTATAGCATACAATGTGCAAAAGAAAAATGCAAGAAAAATTCACTTAAAACAGCAAAAATCCCGCCTATACTCTGTTTATAATAAAAAATATAGGGTTTCTCGCATAAATACCTTGCAATTTCTTTCAAAATACGTTATACTACAACAGTATGTGTATATATTGGATTATTAGGCACATCCAGTACCAAAAAAACGAGAAAGGCGAAAACATCCATGAAGAAACGAGTTGCGAAAACAGCGAAATCTACGCTTACCCTGTTCCTGGTGGCTCTGCTGGCTCTCTCTCCCCTGACGGTGGCCTATGCAGAAAAGGAGCCCTATACGGCCTCCTCCATCCAGCAGTTGCAGGATGTACTGGTAAACTACCAGCAATACCTCAACAATGAGGTCATGTTCCAGCTACCCGACACCGTAAAGGATGACCAGGAAATTTCGGTCATCGTCACGGTGGATGTGGCGACGCTGATGGATGCCTACGAGGATTCGGCCAAGACGATGAGCTTTACCGAATTTGCTCTGGAGAGCGATGAGGCGGAGGCTATCCGCACCGCCATCGCCGAGGAAAAGGCATCCCTGCTGGCCACACTGGATGAGCAGAAGGTGCCCTACAAGCTGGGTGAGGAATATGCCACCGTCCTCAGCGGCTTTGAGCTGCAGATCACCGCCCGGGATTTCCGTGTCACCTGCCAGTCTTTGGGCAAGGGGCAGGACATCATCGTAGGCGAGGAATACAAGGTGGCCGCCACCGAACTGGTGGAGAACCCCGTTGATGTGTTCGACACCGGTATCTTCGACAGCTCCGACGCCCCCTACGACGGCTCCGGCACGGTGGTAGCGGTACTGGATACCGGTCTTGACTCTAAGCACACCGCCTTCTCGGTGGATAATTTCACCTCCACCACCCTGGGCCTGACTTACGAGCAGGTGGCCGCTGTACTGGGTGACACCAAGGCCAGCGAGCAGACCGAGGGTCTGACGGTGGATGACGTGTACATAAACAACAAGGTCCCCTTCGGCTATGACTATGCCGACAGCGACCCGGACCCCTACTCCACCCACAACAACCACGGCACCCACGTGTCCGGCGTCATCGTGGGTAAGGACGACACCATCACCGGTGTTGCCCCTAACGCCCAGCTGGTATCCATGAAGGTGTTTTCCGACGTAATGGATACCGCCCGTGCCGCCTGGATTTTGGCGGCGCTGGAGGATTGCGTGGTCTTGGGCGTGGACGTCATCAATATGTCCCTGGGTACTGCCTGCGGCTTCAGCCGTGAGGGCGACGAGGAAAAGCTCAGCGGCGTGTATGATCGCATCCGGGAGGCCGGCATCAGCATGGTGGTGGCCGCCTCCAACAGCTACTCCTCCGCCTACGGCTCGGAGAAGAACGGTAACCTGCCCCTGACCTCCAACCCGGACTCCGGTACCGTCGGCTCCCCCGGCACCTATGAGGGCGTCATGTCTGTCGCCTCCATCAACGGTGCCGAGACCCCCTACATCAAGTATAACAACCAGATCCTGTACTTCATCGAGACCACCAACGGCGCCGCCGAAGAAAACAACTTCTGCGATACCCTGCTGGGTGAAGAGGACAGTGTCAAGCTGGAATACGTCATCATCCCCGGCGTGGGCCGTTCTGCCGACTATACCGGCATGGACGTTAAGGGCAAGATCGCCCTGGTGCGCCGCGGTTCCAATACCTTCGAGGAAAAGGCGATGATCGCCGAAGCGCAGGGCGCCGCCGGTATCATCATCTACAACAATGTTTCCGGTGATATCAAGATGAACGTGGGCGATGCCAAACTGGCCGCCTGCTCCATCTCCCAGGATGACGGTGAGATGCTGGTTGCTCAAGGCAACGGCACCATCACTGTCAGCCGCAGCCAGTCCTCCGGCCCCTTCATCTCCGACTTCTCCTCCTGGGGACCCACCCCCAGCCTGGGCATCAAGCCGGAGATTACCGCCCACGGTGGCCAGATCCTGTCCTCCATCACCGGCGGCGGCTACGACCGGCTGTCCGGCACCTCCATGGCCTGTCCCAACCTGGCCGGCGTGGTGCTGCTGCTCCGCCAGTATGTGGTGGAGAATTTCCCTGAGATTGCCGAGGACAATGTGGCCGTCAACAAGATGGTCAACCGCCTGATGATGTCCACGGCGGACATCGCCCTGGGCAAGAACGCTCTGCCCTATTTCGTGCGTAAGCAGGGTGCCGGTCTGGCAAACCTGAACAATGCGCTGAATACCGATGCCATCATCATCACCTACGATAAGGATGGCAAGGAGATGGACAAGACCAAGCTGGAGCTTGGGGACGACAAGGAAAAGACCGGCGCCTACGAAATGAAGTTCGCCGTCAAGAACTTCGGCGACAAGACGCTGACCTATGAGCTGGGCGCCCATATCCTCACCGAGGGTGTCAGCGACACCAAGACCTCCCACGGCGAGACCACCGTGACCGAAGAATCCTACGCCCTGAACGGTGACCTCACCGTGGGCGAGGTCACCGGCGGCACTGTCAAGGGCAAGAAGCTGACCGTCAAGGCCGGCGAGACCGCCACCGTGACCGTCACGGTTACCCTCAGCGACGAGGACAAGGCCTATCTCGACAAATCCTTTGAAAACGGTATGTACGTGGAGGGCTTCATCACCCTGGCCGCCAAGAAGGGCACTGACATCAGCATGAGCATCCCCTACCTGGCCTACTACGGCGACTGGACGGTGGCTCCGCTGATGGATCTGGATTACTTCGAGACCGATGCGGACGATATGGACGATTCCATCGCCATCGAGGATAAGGTAATGCCCGATGCCTATGCCACCCGCCCCATCGGCGGCGTGGAGGACGACTATGTCAGCTACCTGGGCTCCTACTACTTCCTGCAGGATCCCAAGGATCTGCCCATCTCCGCCACCAGAGAGCACGCCTCTCTGTCCAACCAGGTGGGAACGATCCACTCCCTCCGCTTCATCTGGACCGGTCTGCTACGTAACGCCGCCAAAGTGGTGGTCACCATCACCGATGACGTCACCGGCGAGGTCGTCTACGAGTGTGAGGACCTGGATGTCCGTAAGTCTTACGGTGACGGCGGTGCCACCATCTACCCCGCCAATGTGGAGCTGGAGTTCGACACCACTGAACTCAACCTGAAAAACAACACCAAATACACCGTCAACATGACCGGCTACATGGATTATGGCGACGGCGGTCTGACCACCAACAAGAACAACACCTTCTCCTTCCCGCTGACCATCGACTTCGAGGCTCCCACCATCACCGACGTGGAGTACTACTACGAATACGATAAGACGCAGAAGAAGAACCGGCTGTATGCCAAGGTGGGTGTGTACGACAACCACTATGCCATGTCCACCCAGCTGGGCTATGTGACCATGGGCAAGGACGAGAACGACAACCCCATCTCGGAGCTGAAATCCTTTGAGCAGTACCTGACCCCTGTGTATTCCAAGGAGAACAGCACCACCTATATCACGTATGAGCTGACCGACTACATTTACACCATCAAAGAGGGCGCAATCAACCGCAACTCCTTCGTGGTCACCTGCTACGACTATGCGATGAACTATGCGTCCTATGAGATCGGCCTGCCGGATAACTTCGTGGACTTCTACCTGGATGGGCTGGACGAGGGCCTGACCCTCAGCCCCAACGAAGTGTTCACCCTGGAGCCGCTGGTCTACCCCGTCACCGAGTGGGGCGAACTGCTGGAGTTCACCTCCTCCCGTCCCAGTGTGGTGAATGTGGTCAACAACAAGCTGGTGGCTGTCAACCCCGGCTCTGCCACCATCAAGGTGCGTGACCCCGATACCAACAAGACCATTACCTTCCCCGTCACCGTCCTGGGTAAGGACGACAAGGGCTACAAACGGTACGACAAGCCGGTTGCCGACCAGTTCGGGCTGAACGGTTATTATGTCAACAAGGCCTATTATGTGGTAGCCAACGAGGATAAGGACATCGGCGACACCGGCGAGACCCGCTTCTTCGAGGGGAATTACTCCCTGGCGCTGTATCCCTCCGAAACGGTCACGCTGAACTACACGCTGGCCTCCTACTTCCCCGCCGATACCACGGTGAAGTTTGAATCCAGCAACGAGAGCATTGTCACCGTCAACGCTGCCGGTGCCATCACCGCTGTGGCAGAGGGCTTCGCCTCCATCACCATGAAGGTGTTGCAGAATGACCGCAGTACCTACTACTCCGAGACGGTATCCATCGAGGTCAAGGATCCCTATCTCACCACCGGTGCCAGCCTGACCCACTACTACGGTAACGGCGGCGAGGTGGTCATCCCCGAGGATCTGTCCCTGACCACCATCGGCAACTTCGCTTTCTCCAACTTTGAGTATGTGCTCAAAACCGAGGAAGAACTGGCCTTTGACGATGCCGAAACCTCTAAGGCCTGGTTTATCGGTGACTCCACCATCACCCGTGTGGTCATCCCCGAGGGTGTGGAAACCATCAGCGCCTACGCCTTTGCCAACCTAACCGCCCTTGAGGAGGTGGTCTTCCCCTCCACCCTGGAGCACATCGACTACGGCGCCTTCTACAACTGTACCGCCCTGGAAAAGATCACCTTCAGCGGAGAAAACAACCTGAAGATCATCAACCAGAACGCTTTTGAGAACTGTGCCCTGTCCGGCAAGCTGGATCTGTCCTCTGCATGTGTCATTTCCGACTATGCCTTTGCCGGCAACGCAAGTCTGAAAGAGGTTACCACCTCCGACAGCCTGCTGTCCATCGGCCAGTATGCCTTCGCCGGCTGTAAGAAGCTGAAGACCGTCACCATCACCGCTCCCAAGGTCAAGTACGGTGCCTATGCTTTCACCGACTGTGAGGCTCTGACCGCCTTCTATGTGAACGCTTCCGTTCTGCCGGAGGGTATGTTCTATGAGTGTAAAAAGCTCAAGGAAGTCACCATCGGCCCGGATGTGAACGACATCGGCGAGTTTGCTTTCCGTGACGCAGCGGTGGAGAAATTCATCGTGGACGGCGCCAACAAAACCTACAAGGTGCAGACCGCCGGGTATATCCTGTCGGCTGACAGCAAGACGCTGATAGCCATCAACCCCACTCTGCGTGGCGAGGTGACTGCCGCAACCATCGGCGGTGCCGCTGTGACCGCCATCGCTAAGGGCGCCTTCTCCCACAACGACCGCATCACCGGCGTCAACCTGCCGACGGTCACCACCGTGGGCGAGTACGCCTTCGGCTCCTGCGAAAACCTGGAGTCGGTCACCCTGGGCACTCTGACCCAGATTGGCGAGTACGCCTTCTTCGAGACCGCAATCAAGCAGATGCCGGCGATTGCTGCCAACGCCAAGATTGGCCGGTACGCCTTCTCCCACTCCAAGCTGACCACCGTCACCATCCCGGATGGTTTCACCGTAGCCGAGGGTGTGTTCAGTGAGTGCCTGCACCTGACAAGTGTGACCATCGGTAACAACGTAAAGCTGGAGAAATTCGCTTTCAACATCAGCAAAAATTATGCCTTTACCGTACAGAACTATCTGGACAAGGGAGCTAAGCGGTTCTATTATGAATTTGCCTCCACGCTGGAGGAGCTCACCATCGGTAAGGATGCAGACATTGGCGAGAACGCTTTTGCCAACACCGCCAGCCTGAAGAAGATAAATCTTGGCGCCGGTGCCAAGATTGGCAAGATGGCCTTCTACAACACCACCTGCCTGGAGAGCATCGACCTGTCTGCCGCCGTATCGATTGGTGACTACGCCTTCTCCGGTGACGTGTACTATGTATACATGGACGAGGGTATGAGCGTCCCGCTGGTGAACAACCAGGGTATGTACGTCTACACCTACCACGGCCCGGCACTGAAGAGCATTAACATCGGCACCGCCAAGGAAATCGGCGAGCACGCCTTCTCCTACTGCCGTCAGTTGACGGATGTGACCCTGAATGACAGCATCACCGTTATTCCACCCTATGCCTTTGCCGGCTGTGTATCGCTGAAGAATATCAACCTGAGCAAAATCAAAACGGTAGATGAATACGCCTTTATCGAGTCTGCCTTGACGGCCATCGACCTGTCCTCTGTGGAGGAGGTCGGCGACTACGCCTTCGTGGATAGCGACACCATCAGCCATGTCAAGTTTGGTAAGGCAACCGAAGACAAGAAGGGCAACAAAAAGGCTGTCATCAAGCTGGGCGAAGGTGCTTTCACTTACTGCCCGGCACTGGCCACAGTGGAAAATATGGCCAACGTGAAAGAGGTGGGCGATTACGCCTTTGCCTACACCGCCCTGAAGGAAGCCGACCTGTCCGGCGCCGAGAGCATCGGTACCCACGCCTTCCTGAAGGAAGCTTATAGCCCTCTCAAGGTGACGCTTGGCAGCACGCTCAAAACGCTGGGAGATAACCCCTTCGCCCTGTGTGTACTGGAGCCCTTCCACCTGACTGAAACTACCAGCTTCAACGGCGTTGACCACGTGACCAACATCTACGATTACGAGATCAGCGATGCCGTAAAGGTTATCGACGGCTCGCTGTACTGTGCCATCGATACCGGCCTGGAACTGATCACCTTCATTGACAACGGTAAAAAGGATGTAAAAGTGGCGGACAACACCGTCCGGATCACTGCCATGGCCTTTACCGGCAGCAAGCTGCAGCGTGTAACCCTGCCCTATACCGTCGGAGCCGTCGGTCACAAGGCCTTCTTCGACTGTAAGGATATGGAACTGGTTGCCTTCAACAGCTACTATCCGCCCGTCCTGGAAGAGGAATTTGATCCTACCTATTACGAATCCCTTGAGCACATCCCCGGCTCCGGCGATTTCGGTACCTACACCGATTATGACGGCAATGAGGTCGTCATTAAGCCTATGGGGCTGATTCCCTACTTCATGTGGAACGCCACCGGCGGCATGTACTCCAATGTGTTCTACGGTGCTAACTTCATCGACTATGTGGGCTATGTGGACAAGAAGATGACCATGGTCAAGCCGATCAACGGGCAGTGCTACGACTCCTACATCATGGGCCAGTACTTCGACCGTTCTCTGGAAGGGCCTGCCGCCCCCGATGCCACCACCGTGGCCGCCATCAAGGCCATCGATGCCATCCCGGACAAGGTCAGCTATGCGGACAAGGCGCTGGTTGAGGCCGCCCGTGCCGCCTACAACAAGATTGCCACCACCGAACAGCAGGCGCTGGTCACCAACTATGCAGACCTGATTTCGGCCGAGCAGCGTATCATGGCACTGGATCCCAACAACCAGACGGAAGAGCCCGAGCCTGTACCAATGCCCGGCCCGACCCTGTCCCCTGTGCTCATCGTCCTGCTGATCGTTGCCGGCGTGCTGGTGGTACTGATTGCCGCTGTGCTGGTACTGAAAAAGACCGGCTGGTGGAAGAAGATTCCTCTTATTAACAAAATTCCCTTTGCGGCCATCGGCGCCGCCGTGGGCGGCTTCTGCCGAAAAGTATTCACCCCGGTGGGGAATGTACTGAAAAAGGTGTTCTCACCCGTGGGTCGCTTCCTGAAGAAGATTTTTGCCCCCGTGGGCCGGGTGCTGATGAAGGTGCTGGCCCCCATCGGCCGCTTCTTCGCCAAGATTGGACTCGCCCTGTGGGCAGGCTGTAAGAAGCTGGGCGGCTGGGTGAAAGGTCTGTTCACCAAAAAGGAAAAAGCCCCCAAAGCCCCCAAGGAAAAGAAAGTCAAACAGCCCAAAGAGAAAAAGGTCAAAGAACCCAAAGAGAAAAAAGTTAAGGCCCCTAAGGAGAAAAAACGCCGTGGCCGCAAGGCCAAGGCCGCTGCAGAGGAGGATGCCGTCACGGCTGACACCGCTGCAGAGTCCCCCGCAGACACCGAGCCTGCTCCGGCAGAAGCACCGGAAACGGCTCCCGTAACAGAGGAGGCAGAAGCCACTGTGGCTGTCGCCCCCGAAGCCACCGAATAAGCTGCAACCCCGTTTGCCGGAGAGCTGAACACACAGCTCTCCGGCAGACCGGCAGCAAAACGAAGGATGATGCGGAAATCATGAGAAACAACAAACGGGTATTGCTGGTGTGCCTGCTGCTCGTCATCCTGGCCCTTTTGGCCGGCTGTAGTCAGCAACCCACACCATACCAAACCAATGACGACGACAATTACACAGTCAGTGTACAATATGATGCCAACGGTGGTCTGTTTACCACCAATACCTCCATCATCACCGACTCCTACTCGCTGGACAGCCTGTCGGCCAACAGTAAAGGAGAGGTGGAGATCGCCCTGCTGGCGCCGGAGGATGCCCGGCGTGGCAACGACGCCTTTACGGCGGTAAAGAGTGGCTATTTCCTGGCCGGCTGGTATGCCAAGCGCACCGAAACCGCCGGCGGTGAGGAAAACGCCACCTACACCTATGCCGAGCCCTGGGATTTTGCCAATGACCGGGTCAAGGCTGACGCCGACGGTGACTATACCGCCGCCCAGCCGGTGCTTACCCTGTATGCCGCCTGGGTACCGGAATTCACCGTGGATTTCTACGACATAGAGTCCGGGCAACTGCTGGATACATACGCCTTTAATCCCCTGGAACAGGACGGCTCCCTGCAGATTCCCTCCTGGGACGAGGAAACCGGCGCCATGGAGATGCACAAGTTCCCCAAGCGGGACGGCTACACCTTCGCCGGCGCCTACTACGACCTGGCCGGCACCCAGCCGGTCACCGATGCGGCTATCAGCCACACCGGTAAGCTGGATAAGGCCACCGGCACCGCTACCGACAGCGACATGACGCTGTATGTCAAGTGGAACGAAGGCGAATGGTACCACATCCGCACCGCAGAGCAGTTCCTGGCCAACGCCAACATCAACGGCCACTACATCCTGGAGACCGATCTGGATTTCACCGGTAAAATCTGGCCCACCGCCCTGATGCACGGTAACTTCGCCGGCTCCATCCAGGGTAACGGCCACACCATCCGGAACGTCTCTCTGACCCAGACCAACAACTCCAAGGTGAACACCGGCCTGTTCGGCCACATCACCGAAAAGGCCGCCTTCTCGGATGTCACCTTTGAGAATGTCACCCTGACCATCAAGGCCGGCACCCGTGTGGCCGGCACTGGCTACGGTCTGCTGGCCGGTACCGTGTCTGCGGGGGCCAGCTTCACCGGCGTGGGCCTGCAAAACAGCACCCTGCAGATTGATTCCGGTTGCTATTTTGGCGTGGATGACTACACGATTGGCCTGGTCTGCGGTGTCGGCTCTGCCGAGGGCATCAACGCCAACGGCCTGACCTGTGTCGCTGTTGGCGACGCCCCCGAAAAGGTTTCTATTACCGTAAACGGTAACGAGGTATCCCTGGAATTTGCCCAATAAACCCACTGAAAACGAAAGGAAAGATGATCATGAAAAAGCGTATTCTTTCTCTGTTGCTGTGCCTGTCCCTGTGCATCGGCATGGCATCCGTCCTGTCCGGCTGCGGTGGCTCCACCGATGCCTTTGTTATCATGGTAGACCAGCTGGACGGTCTGTTCAACCCCTTCTTCTCCACCTCTGCCAATGACGGCACCATCGTGGCCATGACCCAGATCGGTATGCTGGGTTCTAAGTATGTGAACGGTGAGGTCGAGGTCGCCTATGGTGAGGACGAAGCTGTGGTCACCAAGGACTACGACATCGTGGAGAACGAGGACGGCACCAACACCTACCGGTTCGTGCTGAAGAACGGCATCAAATTCTCCGACGGTCACCCCCTGACCATGGAGGACGTGCTGTTCAACTACTATGTATATCTGGATCCGGTGTACACCGGCTCCAACACCCTGTATTCCACCGATATTCTCGGCCTGTCCGAGTACCGCACCCAGACGGTTGGCTCCGCCTCGGATGACAGCGATGAGCTGATCTCCTCCCAGGCAGCCTCCCGTGCCCAGGCCCGTCTGAACGAGCTGATCAACCTCTTCAACGCCAAGCTGAAGGCCTCCTCCACCAGCGAGGTAAGCTACGAGGATATGAAGGCGGCTATCCGGGAGCATTCCGTGTCCTCCGGTTATCAGTCTGCCATTTCCAACGATCCCTCCAAGGTGGACAGCAACACCCTGCTGGAGGATTACGAGTATGCCCTGAAGCTGTTTAAGGAAGAGCTGGGCCGTGACTATGTCAGCGCCCAGGAGTCCTACACCGATAAGCCTTACACCAACTACGATGAGTTCAAGGACGAGATCTTCTGCTTCATGTACACCGAGGGCTATGTCGAGGTGAAGTACGCTGAGGGTGCCGACGGCAAGATCGACCGTACCACCATCGAGACTTTGACCAAGGCCTATCCCAGCTCCGTGGATAGCAAGGAAAAGGCTATTGAGTATGTGTACAACGACAAAATTGCCCGTGAGCTGAACATCATCCTGCAGTACTGGGCTACCGGTACCACCCTGAACACCGAGTTCATGGCCAAGGCCAAGGAAGTTATCCTGCACGAGAACGTGTCCGATGACAACACCCTGGCTGTGCCCAGCATCTCCGGTATCGTGTCCCTGGGTCACACCGATGCCGCCGGCTCCACCATCAAGATCAACGGTACCGACTACACCGTTGCTTCCGGCCACAATGCTGATGGCACCGTGACCAACGCCGCTGAATACGATGTTCTGCAGATCACCATCGACGGCATCGACCCCAAGGCTATCTGGAACTTTGCTATCTCCGTTGCTCCCCAGCACTATTACGGTGAGGGTAGCGCCGTGGGCATGGATATCGCCAACAACAAGTTCGGCGTGGAGTTTGCCAGCTTTGATTTCATGTCCGATATCATCCAGTCCCCCCGCAATGTGAAGATCCCCATGGGTGCCGGCTCCTATAAGGCTACCAACAACGCCAATGCTGACACCCCCAGCGAGAGCGATTTCTACACCAACAACGTCGTGTATTTCAAGGCCAACGAGAACTTCGGCACTGTCGGCACCGGCATTGAGAATGCCAAGATCGACAAGATCCGCTATCAGATCGTCAGCTCCAACAACGCCATCGCCGCTCTGCAGACCGGCACCGTACACTACATCTCCCCCTCCCTGACCACCGATAACTACCAGAAGCTGCAGGAGATGGGCAAGAAGGGCTTCAACATGATCACCACCGATCAGTTAGGTTACGGTTACATCGGCGTCAACGCCTCCAAAATCAACGACATCAATCTGCGCAAGGCCATCATGTGCGCCATGAACACCTCTCTGGCTCTGGACTACTACCGTGCCGGTACCGCTGAGCAGATCTACTGGAGCATGTCCACCGTCAGCTGGGCCTATCCCGATGGCGATGCGGCCACCGACAACGGCAAGGATTATCCCCAGATGGGCAAGTGGAGCGATACCATCGCCCGCAACAACATCGAGAAGTACATGCAACAGGCCGGTGTATCTGCCGGTGACAGCCAGCTGAAGGTCACCTTCACCATCGCCGGCTCCACCCTGCAGGATCACCCCACCTACAAGGTGTTCCGTGACGCCGCCGCCCTGCTCAACGACATGGGCTGGGAGGTCACCGTGGTGTGTGACACCCAGGCGCTGACCAAGATCAGCACCGGCTCGCTGGCCGTATGGGCCGCCGCCTGGTCCTCTGCGCTGGATCCCGATATGTACCAGGTGTACCACAAGGATTCCACCGCCACCAGCACCCTGGCTTGGGGCTACAACTTCCTGAAGAACAGCGGCACCGCCGAGGAGCTGGACATCCTGGATGACCTGAGTGACCTGATTGACCGTGCCCGCGAGACCAATGACAAGGCAGAGCGTGCCGACCTATACGAGGAAGCCATGGGCTACGTGCTGGATCTGGCCGTGGAACTGCCTGTGTACCAGCGTGATGTGCTGTATGCCTACAACGCCAACGTTATCAGCAGCGACAGCCTGCCTGCCGACGTCAACCCCTATTCCTCTCCCCTGGATCGCATCTGGGAGCTGGAGTACGCCAACTAATCATCCTGTGGGTGAGAGGGGCTGTTCCCCTCTCACCCAACAGTAAAGGACGGATCTTATGTTAAAATATATCGTTAAAAGATTGGGATACGCCGTTCTTGTCCTGCTGGGAGTTTCGCTGATCATCTATTTTCTCACTCGCCTCATGCCCATTGACTTCGTCCGTGACAAGGTCAACTCCATGGCCACCAGCGGTGCCACAGTCAGCGCCGAGATGGTGGATGCCATGTACGAGGCCTACGGCCTGGTAGAGGACGCCTCCTTCCTGGACATCCTCAAGGGCTATTTCAACTGGCTCAGCGACCTGCTCCGACTGGATCTGGGCACCAGCTTCAAGTTCGGTGTCCCTGTGGCGGAAAAGATTGGTATGCACATGGGCACCTCCTTCGTGATTGCCCTGATTGCCGCCGTGTTCGAGTTCCTCATCGCCATTCCCCTGGGCATCACGGCCGCCACCCATCAGTATAAATTCCGTGACTATCTGGTTACCGTGCTGGTGATGATCGGTATTTCTCTGCCGGCCTTCTTCTTCGGCAACATCCTCAAGAGCTGGCTCTCCCTGGAGCTTGGCTGGTTCCCCTCCGGCGGTCTGCTGGACGCCACCAAGGTGCAGTCCGGTTTCGGCCTGTTGCTTGACTATGCCCACCATGTATGCATCCCGATTCTGACGGTGGTCATCCTCAGCATCGGTGCCCGTATGCGTATGACCCGTACCAACATGCTGGAGGTGCTCAATTCGGATTATATCCGCACCGCCCGGGCTAAGGGTCTTAAGGAAAAGGTGGTTATCAACAAGCACGCCTTCCGCAATACGCTGATTCCGCTGGTTACCTCCATGGCGGGACTGTTGCCGTCGCTGTTTTCCGGCGCTATCATCACTGAGCAGGTATTCGACCTGCCGGGTATCGGTAATATCGCCCTGCAGGCCATGAACGCCGGCGATATTCCCTTTATCATGGGCTACAACATGTTCCTGGCTGTGCTCAGCGTCATCGGCGTACTGCTGGCTGACCTGATGTACGCCATCGTCGATCCCCGTGTTAAATTGGAGTAAGGAGGGTGTGTCATGGACGAAATTGAACTGAAAAATCCGTCTGTCGAAGAGGAACAAGACACCCCTCTCGACCAAAACGTACGGCTGATGTCCCCCACCCAGATGCTACTGCGGCGGTTCTTCCGTTCCAAGCTGAGCATCCTGGGCCTGATTATGGTGGTTGGCCTGTTTATTTTCTGCTTCCTGGGGCCGGTGTTCTACACCCGCTGGGGCGAGACCGACCTGGACAAGAGCGGTAAGACCGAGTATGCCACCTCCGAGACCACCTATACCGTGGATGGGGTGACCTACACCCTGCGGCAGACCACCGAGACCCATCTGGTAGATAATTTCCTGTCTGCCCCCTCTGTCGAGCATCCGCTGGGCACCGACGACCAGGGCTATGACGTGCTGGCCCGCCTGATGTACGGCGGCCGGGTGTCCCTGCTGGTCAGCTTTATGACGGTGTTCCTGCTGACGGTGTTCGGCGTGCTGATGGGTGGTATTGCCGGCTACTTCGGCGGCGCGGTGGACAATATCATCATGCGTATATGCGACGTGCTGATGTGTCTGCCCGGCATCCCGATTCTGCTGATTCTCAGTGCCGCTATGGACGGCTGGGTATCCCTGGATATGATCGAGGAAAATATGCGGATATACATCCTGATGCTGTTCCTCACCTTCATTTCCTGGCCCGGCACAGCCCGTCTGGTGCGTGGCCAGATCCTGTCCCTGCGTGAGCAGGAGTACATGGTAGCCGCCGAGGCGATGGGCTACTCTGTATCCCGCAAGATCTTCAAGCACCTGGTGCCCAACGTTATGCCCCAGCTCATTGTGCAGATGTCTCTGAGCCTGGGTAGCATGATCCTGTACGAGGCCACCCTGTCCTATCTGAACATGGGTATCAAGGCCCCCTATACGGCCTGGGGCTCCATGATCAACATCATCACCACCAACCCCAACATCCTGCAGAACCATCTGTATGTTTGGGTGCCCGCCGGTGTATGCATTGTTGTGGCCGTGTTGGGCTTCAACTTTGTGGGCGACGGCCTGCGGGATGCCCTGGATCCCAAATCAAGGAGGTAAACCATGAGTAAAGAGAAAAAAGCCCGTGGCTACCTCTCCGGTAGAGAGATCCGCGCCATCACCAAGGCTAACAAAAAGGTGATGAAACGCCTGGAAGCACAGAAATACCGCAAGGCCGAGGAGAGCGAATTCCTCACCGAGATGAAGGACCCGGGTAATATTTTGGAAATTGACAACCTGCACACCTATTTCTTCACCGAACAGGGTGTGGTCAAGGCGGTCAACGGCGTTTCCTTCAACATCCCCAAGAATGCCACTGTGGGCATTGTGGGCGAGTCCGGTTGCGGCAAATCCGTCACCAGCATGTCGGTGATGCGGCTGTTGCAGGGCCCTCAGGGCCAGATTTACTCCGGCTCCATCCGCTTCAAAGCCTATGACTACAAGCTGGACGAGAAGGGCAAGCCGGTGCCTGCCCCCGCAGGCTCCGCTACCCCCTACGAGATGGAGGAGAAGGTCTACGACATCGCCCAGATGCCCATGCGGGAGATTCACCGCATCCGGGGCAAGCAGATTGCCATGATCTTCCAGGAGCCCATGACCTCCCTCAACCCGGTGTTCACCATCGGCCAGCAGTTGGATGAGGTCACCTTCATTCATACCCCCGGTGCTACCAAAGAGGACGCTAAGGCTCGTTCCATCGAGATGCTCAATCTGGTGGGTATCGCCATGCCGGAGCGCGTCTATGGGGCGTTCCCCCACGAACTGTCCGGCGGTATGCGTCAGCGTGTCATGATTGCCATGGCGCTGGCCGCCGACCCCCGTCTGATCATCGCCGACGAGCCCACCACCGCCCTGGATGTGACCATTCAGGCGCAGATTCTGGACTTGCTCCGCAACCTGAAAGACAAGATCGACGGCTCCATCCTGCTGATTACCCACGACTTGGGCGTTATTGCAGAAATGGCCGACTACGTGGTGGTCATGTACGCCGGCAAGGTCATTGAGCAGGGCACGGTAGAGGAAATTTTCCACAACCCCATGCACCCCTATACCATCGGTCTGCAGAAGTCCAAACCCACCCTGCAGTCTAACGATGATACCCTGTTCAACATCCCCGGCAACGTGCCCAACCCCATCAATATGCCCGACTACTGTTATTTCAAGGAACGGTGCGACAAGTGCGTGAAGGCGTGCTCCGGCGAGTATCCCTGCATGGTGCAGGTCAGCCCCACCCACTTTGTCGCCTGCCATCTGTACGATAAGGAGGTTGACCATGGCTGATGAAAAAACTCTGCCTGAGGAAGAACAGGTAGCAACCCCTGACGCCGCCCCCTCCGTTGTATACGATGATGCCGCCGAAGAGGCGAAGTTTATGGCTGCCCGTAAGGCGCAGATTGAGGAAGACCGGCAGAAGCCCTTCGACCCCAATGCTATCCTGGAGGTGCGGCATCTGCGGAAATGCTTCCCCCTGAAAAAGACCATGACCGGCAAGGTCACCCAGGAGCTTATCGCCGTGGACGATGTGTCCTTCAAGCTGATGCCGGGCGAAACCTTGGGTATCGTGGGCGAGTCCGGCTGCGGTAAGACCACCATGGGTCGGGCCATTCTAAAACTGCATCAGCCCACCAGCGGTCAGATTATTTTCGATGGCAAGGATATCACCGACTACAAGTCTGCCCAGATGCGGGAGATCCGCAAGCAGATGCAGATCATCTTCCAGGACCCCTACTCCTCCCTGCCTCCCCGGAGCACCGTGGGCGGCATCCTGTCGGAGCCGGTGGAAGTGCACAACATCGTCCCTAAGGCACAAGTCAAGGACTATGTGCTGGAACTGATGGACAAGTGCGGTCTGCGGGACTATTATTACGAGCGCTATCCCCACGAGTTCTCCGGTGGCCAGCGGCAGCGTATCTGCATCGCCCGGGCCCTGTCGGTAAACCCCAAACTGGTGGTATGCGACGAGCCGGTATCCGCCCTGGACGTGTCCATCCAGGCGCAGATTATCAACCTGCTGAAAAAGTTACAGCAGGATATGAATCTAACCTACATTTTCATCTCCCACGACCTGTCGGTGGTCAAGTTCATCTCCGACAAAATTGGCGTGATGTACCTGGGCGCTATGATGGAGTACGGTAACAAGAAGGATATCTTCGAGAATCCTCTCCACCCCTACACCAAGGCACTGTTTTCTGCCATCCCCCATCCCGACCCCAGCGTCAAGATGCAGCGCATTGCCCTGCAGGGGGATATCCCCTCCCCGGCTAATCCGCCTAAGGGCTGCCGGTTCCACACCCGCTGCCCCTATGCCAAGGAGATCTGCAAGCATGTGACCCCCAACTACAAGGAGTACGAGGAAGGGCACTTTGCCGCCTGCCATCTGCTGGACGAGGAATAAGCCATGGGCAGGAAACAGAAAAAAGAAAAGATCGTGTACATCGACGACGGCCGCACCCTGGCGGATATGTCCGGGGTCAAGGGCAGTGGGCTTACGCCCCGCCCGGATGACCGCCCACCTATCCGGTTCGGTGACGCCTGGAAGACCTATTGGAGCGCTGTTAAAATGATGCTCCCGGTTACACTGGTATTTGTCGCCGGCATGGCTCTGGTCTATTTTCTCGCTTGGCTAGTTTTTAAGTTTGCCTGATAACGACAAAAAGCAACCAACCGCACGGTTGGTTGCTTTTTCTTACATACGCCGGTCGTTCACCAGCATGCCATTGTACAACGGCACCTGAAAGCGCTGGGCAAACATCTCGCACTTGCACATAAACAGATAATACACATTTTTTCCACAATGCCGCAGGGTCTCGAAATTTCCCTGCCCCTTTGCGATGATGACATCCGCAGCATCCACCTTTTCCCTTGCCTGTAGCGAAATGCGGGAAAGGCAGGTACCGGCAATGCCGGTGCCGTTGTGGCTCACCGGAATCAGGCGGTCCAATCCAACCTGTCTGGCATCCTCCAGGGTTGCATCATTATGTACCGGTGCTCCTCGGACGATGGCTTCTGCTTGCAAGGCCGGAAACGTCCGCAGTAGTTCCTCGATAAACAGCTTATCCAGGCCGATCTCCCCACAGTTGTCTGTCAGATACACCAGCCGCCGGGCGCTGCCCAGCTCTGTCCGTAATGTAGCCAACTCCCGGTCATCAAAAGGAAGCGTATCCGCCCCCTCCAAAAGGGTATTCAAATATTGTTCGTCCACTTTGTCCATTGCCGCAAAATCAATATAATTTCCCAGCATGGCATACCGCAATGCCAGCGTCAGCGGATCGGCAGACCGCCGGATACGCTCACGCAAAAGGGGCTCCTGAGCCAAAATGAGGGCATTAAAATAGGCCTTTTCTGCTGACAAATCCTCTTTTATGCCGAACAGCTCCTCCCGCAGGACAGTAAACTGCTCGACCACCTCCGGGGCACTGCAGGTAGGTGGCGTCGCCGCCAAGATTCCCATCACCCGCTGCATATAGGTCAGCCTATGCCAGTCATCGGCCTCATCCGGCACCATGCGCAGATATTTTTGGAGCAGACAGGTAACGCAGGTGGGGTTTAAACGCAGATGTGTCTCACTCACGCCGGCTCCTCCTTCCCGGCACTTCCTTTTCTGGTAAACCGGATAAGCCCAATAACCGCCGAAGCGACCGACAGGCTCTCGTTAATAAAACCACTGACCGAGCCAACAAACACATTGTACGCCGCCAGCATAGAACAGGTCAGCAGAACGCTCTTTCGCAGATTTTGGGTGTTGCATACGCCCATACAAACGGTGTTGATCATAAGCCCCAGGATAATCAGCAGGGAGTGATACCCTTCCCAGGAAAACAGGCTCACCCCCGCCATAGCGGTAGCCAGCAGTACCGGTGGCACCCAGCCGGACAGCCATTTCTTATCCCGGTGATAGTACAGGATATTCCGCACGATACAGACAATATTAAGGGCAAACCCGGAATAGGCACCGATAAGAAAATACTGCAAACAAAGCAAAGCTGTGGCCGCTGTCTGCACCAGCAGCAGCGGCCGGGGTTCCCGAAGTTGATAAGACCAGATAAACAGAAACAGGGCGATAAACCCCAGTATATGTCCGATGATCTCCATGGATCAGACCTCCGTTATCCCAGCGGATATTCATCGGGAATCAAGGTGTAATACAGCAAATATACCGCATCGTCACTGCTGATCTCACCGTCATCGGTATAGTCAACAAGCTGGGATACCGGATACTCATCCGGCAACAGGGTGTGGTACAGGGTGTAGAGGGCGTCCTGGGCATCCACTGTGCCGTCCTCCAGCACATCCCCGATAAGGGTCAGCGCCACATCCTGCAGAACCCCATGTGTGCCCACCGTCACCGGGCAGGTATACTGCACATTGCCGGCCTTTTTCACATGCAGAATGTAGTCGCCGGATCGGACATTCTCCAACTGATACCGATTGCTGTTCACCAGCGTGGTGGAATAGGTGGCGGAGGAAGCACCCCACTTCCACAGTTCCACCGTGATGGCGTCATCCTTATCACAAAAATCGATCGTGCCGCTGACCGTCTGTTGTGTAATGATCCGCAACACCACCTCGTGCCCCAGACTGTAATAGCCATAAGAAAATCCACCGGTAACGCCAATATTCGTTGCTATTGTCACCACATTATTGGTAAACTCTTTCAGGAATGTATTTATATCCTCAGGAACATAGAACCGGATAACGGAACTATCGCTGGCCTTCATCGCCGCTGTCACGGCGTTGACATCAAATTTATTCAAAGAGCCGCTGCTGTTCACCGCATAATAGTTGGCGGCAGTAGCCGTACATACCGGCGCATACCGATCAAAGAAATCATCCATTACGTGATCTTCACTGATCTGCTCTGTCGTCACATCCAGATACCCATAGAAAGCAACCTCCGTGCCATCCTGGTCATCCCATGTGGGATCGGTGTGATACCAGTTTCCATCAAGACAAACCATATCCCACGCATGGCTCACCAACTTACCGGTGGAAGGATCTACGCTACTACCGGTCACCTTCCATGCCTGGATGCCCATACGCTGTAGCAGATACTGATAGGCGGCCGCATAGCCGTTGCAGACGGCTTTTCCTCCCACCAAGGCGCCGTAAATCGTCTGATGATAGCCGGCAAATTCGTAGGAAACATGGGTCGCCAACCGATCATGAAGCTCTAATGCAATCTCGTATTCGCTCTTTCCCTGTAAGCCGGTTGTCAGCGCCAGCACCTGCTTTTCCACTGCCTTTTTAGCGGCTTCCAGGTTGCTTCCGGTCATAGAATACTGGGGTATGACCGAGTATACGTATGTGCCGTCCCATCGGTAGCTGTATCCGCCGCTGAACCAAAAAAGTTCCGGATGGTCACTGATTACCGCCGTAAACACCACCTGGAGTTCATCACTGGTGATGCTGTGCGTTGCATCTTCCACCGCAATCTCTTCCTCTGCTGCGGATAGCCCTGCCACCAACTGCTCATACACAAAGAGCAGGTTTCTGGCATTAGCCTCCCCGGCCAGCACCTGCTGACCGTAGCAAGGCGGCGTAACCTTTCTCTCTTCTGCCACTACCGGTAGCAGACCGCATACCATCGCTATCACGACAGCAATGGCGATTAACCGTAACACCTGACGCTTAATCTGTTTCATCCCATACACCTCTGTTTTTTATTCGCACTATTTTTAGTATAGCATGATATGCTTATAATGTCCAGTAAAAAATACCACCACAGGGAAAACATGGCTTTTGAAGCTGTTTTTTCCCTGTGGCAGTTGCCTATTCGCCGGTATATTGCCTGCGAACAACAAATCCGGCAGTGTTATTGTATTTTCAAAGGATACATACGCAAGCTGTCCCCCTCCAGCCCCTCCGCATACATATCCACCGCTTGTACGGTGCTGCTTTCATAGGTGGTGTAGTAGTACACGCCCCGGTCTACATTACAGCAACAGCTATACCGGGTATATTCGTATACGCCCTCCCGCACCAGCACACAGCCCTTAGGCATGGCCACCGACGCCAGTATGTGGAAAAACTGCGCTACGCTTTCGGCTTCGCCTGTCCCGCAATGAGAATGGCTTTTCACAAACGCCGCCCGCACAAACCGGGAGGCAGAGGAAAAATCCCCCGGCAGGCCCATTGCCCCCATCCCCAGGCTGTATGCCGTCAGCGGGCTATCCCCCCATTGGCTGGCCGCCGGTGTCCCCTCGTGCAGGCTCATATAGTTCCGGACGTTTGTCCGGTGGTAGGGAAAGGGGGGATTGTTGGTGAGCACGCCCAAGGGATTTTCATACACCTGTAGCCCCTCTTTCACACACTCCACGGTAACCGCCCGGTGTCTGTCCGCCACCAGCCAGTGCAGCGGCGTCAGCGGCAGTGCGTCGCTAAAGGGGATGTCCACCACATTAAGCCGTCCAAGTGCCGTCAGCGCCTCCTCTACGCTGGCACACCTTTCCAACATCCAGGGAATCAGTTCAAAAGAGCAGATGTTGTCCTTGCCCTCGGCATAGGGATAATACACCGCATTGTCAGGGAAGTTCAGCCCCGCCATGCTCAGCCCTTTTTCGTTGGTGGCCTCATAATACAAGGGCACCCCCCGGGCTACTGTCGCCATCCCGATGTACGCATAGTGCTCCCTCATAGGAGGCGCACAGCGCAGGGGGTAGGCAAACCGCCGGGGAGTGACCACCACCTGCTCACCGTAAGAACGCTCCAAATCCAAATTCCGGCCAAAATAGCCGCAGTCGGTCACATAAGTCAAGGCCGTACACATAACCACCACTCCTTTGCAGTAGTATGTGTACGGCCCTCTTGTTTCATACCGGGGATTATTTCGGCTGTTTTTCGGCCTCCAAAATGAACACCGCCGCATAGGAAGCGAAACCATGGTTACAGCTGGCACAATTAGTGATATTCTCCCACAGGGTGCCGGTACGCTCCGCCATGTAGGAAAAATACCCCACACATTCCGACAGAAGCTGGTCATACAACCCTACCCGACGGAGTAGCTCCAGCCGCAAGAAATTACCGATAAACGCGTTGCTGGGCCAGATGTCCGGCCAAAGCCCCTGCTCCGCACGCTGTGGGCCAAACTCGGTCAGCATCCGTTGCCACAGCTCCGGATAGGTCTCTGGGGTGGCAATGCCGGTGAAAAAGGCGTAATACTGGCAGGTCTCGGTGCGTTCACCGGAGGGCACCGGCACACCGGCCTCATTGTACACCTCGTTGTCCGTAAAGAACTGCCCGTCGAAAGAACGCCGCCGGATGACATCCTCCAGTCTGGCCGCCTTTTGAGCAGCACCGGGGTCGTCAAAGAGGGTCGCTACCGCCCGCAGCATCCGGGCATACAGCATATTGGTGGGGAAATTGATATCCTGCACCAAACGGTTTGCCTGAGACCACTCCACAAATACCCAGCTGTCCAATTTTTCCAGTAAGCCATCTGCGTTCTCATAGCCCTCAAAAAATCGGAGCAACGCATATACCCGGTCACGGAAAGGCTGTACAAAGGTGCTGTCTCCGTTCCGACGCACATAATCCTCCAGCTCCAGCACAAACCACATGGCCCAGTTGGGAATATACTGCTTCGCCAGAAAGTCGGAGGGATAACACATGGGAAGCATCCCCTCCGGCAACATCGGGAATCGCTCCGGGAGCAGGTAGTTCTCCAGATAATTGCGTTCAATGGCATTGTCTCCTGTGAGTGCGTGCTCCGCCCGGGCGGTAAAGAAGCTGTCGCACAGCCAACCGGCCCGTTCCCGGGTAGGACAGTCCATGAAAATGTCCACCGCATTCTGCTTAAAGGTTTCCACCGCCGCCGCAAACACCCGAGCCAGCGCCGGGTCATCCCCGGTATAGGCGGCTGTGATGGGCTGGGGGCATATCACCTCCACCACCCGAAGGCCACACACCGTAAAGGCACCGGTGGTGCAGGACAGCCGGATATAGCGGAAGCCATACGGCTCCATCGTCTGGAAGGGATAGCTGCCGGCCTGCATATCCAGCCGCAGAGCATTCAGGCAATCCTTGCTGTTGGGATCCACATCCCCGTTCGGCTGCAGTTCCTCATCAAAGGCCACATACAGCGTACCATCCTCCTGACAGAGGATATCTGCCGCAATAAAGCCGGTTTTCTCCACCGGCAGCGCCAAAACGGCGAACTGTCCGGCTGTCAACACCATCTGCTCTGTGTCCTGGCTATCCACGGTCGCCATCCCGGTTATCTGCCACTCCTGCAGCTCGTCGCTCAGGTGGAGCTCCAGCTCGTCCTCCGGCCAACCGCAGATTCGCCCCTCCTCCGGGTCACCCAGATGGGTCAGTGACCGGTCTTTTTTGTAATGCTCCGGCTTCACCCCGGTAATAAAGGTGCCGGCAGACAGCCAGGTCTCCGGCCGGCAGACGGGAAACTGCAGGGGGGCGATGCCCCGGGGAACAAAAGCTTTTTCCTCTGTCACCGCCGTGGGATGAAGCTGGGCATTGGCGCCGGGCTGCCCTATCCGCCACCCATAAACATCGGCCGCCAGGAGGTAGCTCTCTCCCATCGGCCGCTGGTAGCTGTACCGCTGCATTTTCCGCACACGGTCGGTAAGTTGATAAGAGGTAAACCCCTCTGTTCCGGTGGCCGCCTGTACCGCACCGTCCACCACCAGCTCCATCTGTATGAAGCCGGGTTGCATCAGATAGGCAAAGCTGTTCATGTAATAGTTTACCACCTCTATGGCGATGTGGTTTACCCCCGCCGTCAACGGAAGGGCGGCTTCATCTACCCGATAGAAGCCGTGGGCACACCGGGCAGGGCCATGGGTGACAAAGACACCGTTGACAAACACCCGGTACAGGCCGGCGGTGGCCACACGCAACAAGGCAGACGTCCCGGTCACAGCCGTGTAAAAGCCTGCGGTGATATGTCGTTCGGTCTCCAGACCAGCCAGCCATACCGGCTGGGCTTTTTCAAAATATGTAGGCATATAGATGGTCCTTTCTTGTTGGTTATCCTCTCTGGTTCATCCTATCTCGTGCCATTTGTCCAGCCTTTTTAACAGCAGACTAATCGTTCAGGCGGGCTGAATCGTAATGCTAATATCTCCGGTGGAGGTGGTAATCTCGCACCGGCCGCCGGTGGTAGTTTTAGGCACCTGAATCCGGCCGGTGGAGGTCTCGGTGATGAACACCTTATCGGTCAGCAGAGTGCCGGTCACGTCCCCGGTATCGGTCTCAATGGTAATCTGCGCCCCATCACAGCCGGTCAGCCGCACATCCCCCGTATCGCTCTCCAGCGAAAGCGCCCCGGAGACAACCACATCCTTCAGCCACTGCTTTCCTGTATCGCTGTCCACCTCAAGTGTCTCGCAGGCCACCTTCGTCAGCCGGACATCACCGGTATTAACCTCAACATCCACACGGCCCTTGACCTCCGTGGACTGCATACGAACATTTCCGGTAGTGGTGGACAATGCCACCTCGTCCACCGTCAGGCCGTCCACCAGAATGTCGCCTGTACTCGTCACAATGGACAGACGCTCCGAAACAGCCGCCAGACAGCTCACATCCGCCGTGCTCCCTTTTACCTCCAGTACACCAAAGGTAAGACCCTGGGGGATGGTCACATTGCCTGTATGGGTATCGATCTTAAGGGCGGCATACACCGTCTTCGGCAGACTCACTGTCACCCGGAACTCATCAAAGAAAATGCCAATATGCTCATACCATTTCCGGGTATCCACCCTGCTGATACAGAGCGTTCCATCCTGCACCGTAACGGTATGCTGTACCTTCTCCTGCTCATAACACACCACCCGGCAAACCGCCTCGTCGGTAGGCACAAACACCAGCTCTGCGGTGTCTATGTCAATAGAGATTTTGTCAAAGCCGCTTACCTCGTAGCTATTCGTCACAGGGCTTACGGTGCTGAGTTTGGTAAAATCCCAGCCGTTAGCGGTCATCGCCCCGGCAAAAAGAATAAGCCCCACCACCACTAAAACCGTAGCGATAATCATTGCTTTGCGCATCCTGCTCGCTCCTTTCCCATTAACAGGCTTTTTGTGCCGGAAACAGCCTTTTTCACCAGTAATACAGCGCCCCGGGAAGCCGCTTTACAGCCGAAAGACAAGAAAATGGACAGTCCGGCCAAAAAGAGACCGGCACCCAGCATAGCCAGGGCGGTCAAAACATTGCCCTGAAGCATCAACACCACAGCGGCCACTACGCCGCCAAAGGCGCCCCCTACCAAGGCGGCACCCGTAGCCCACAGCGAGATAACCACCGCCCATAGGCTGATGTAGAGGGAAAGCAGAACAGCGGCGGCCGCCACCAGGAGAAAAAACCATACCGGAGAGCCCAGCACCAACAGCACGATTCCCCAAGCCGGCATGGCGCGCTTCGGCTTTACTCGCTCCCGGACGAGCTTGGCCAGAGGAAACTCCTCTATAATCAGGGCGGCGACCTCCTCTGCCGGCCCCATAGCGGCAACCGCCTCCTTTTCCGAAAGGCCGTCCTCCATACGGTCGTCGATCATCTCGCTGTAAAACAGTAACCATTCCTCAATATTGTTCTGCGGCAAGCCGGCCAGCCCCTGCCGTAACGCCGCAAGAAATGTTTGCTTACACATGGTCATCCTCCTTTGTGACAAACCGATAGATAGCCAGGAGCTCTTCCCACTCGGCCTTAAAGCTCTCAATGCGCCTCAGCCCTTCATCGGTAATATGGTAATATTTTCGCAATCGGCCACCATGCTCTGCCGTGCGTACGGTCAGCATAGCGGCTGATTCCAGCCGCTTCAGGATGGTGTAGAGGGTGGACTCGGACATATCGATATACGGCTTCATGTCTTTGATAATCTTGTAGCCGTATGACTCCCCATCCTTGATAGCCGCCAGCACACACACATCCAACATACCCCGCTTCAACTGAACATCCATACAATACCTCCCCTCACATAATACATCATATCACGAAGTATTATGCTTGTCAAGGGGCATTTTCCCGATTTGCCTGGAAGAGCCCTGAAGTAAAACCAGCGGAGAGGCCCGAGGGCCTCTCCGCTGGTTTCTCTATCGCTCATACGCTCGCAGGATATCCAAAAGCCGTTCGATCTGCTGGGGTTGGTCGGGGAGCATTTTCTGCATAGACAACATTTTTAGTGTAAATCGCTTGTGTATCTTTGGGCTTCGCCGCTCCTTCAGCGACCTCATTTCCCCAGTTCCTGCGTGCGTTCATAGGCGGCACACACCGCATCCATGGCCAGCGACCGGAAGCCGCCAGCCTCCAGGGCGTGCACGCCGGCGATGGTGGAACCACCGGGGGAGCACACCCCATCCTTCAGCGCACCGGGGTGGCTCTCCGTCGCCTGTAACTGGCGGGCGGTACCCAGCACCGTCTGTACAGCCAGCTCCATCGCCTGCTGACGGGGCAGGCCGCACTCCACGCCACCGTCGGCCAGTGCCTCAATAAACAGGCACACAAAGGCCGGGCCGCACCCGGACACCGCCGTACCGGCATCCAGCAGTTTCTCCGGCATCCGGCACAGCCGTCCGGCAGCGGACAGCACTGCGCAGAAAACCTCCCGCTCTGCCTCCGTTACCGAGGGAGACAGGCTATACAGCACCGTACCCTCCCCCACCGCAACAGGGGTATTGGGCATGATGCGGATGATGGGGCACTCTACCCCTATCCATGCCGCTACTTTATCGATGGACACACCGGCGGCCATGCTCACCAGCACCGGCGCCATCTCCCGCTGGGCCAGGGTGGGTGTCAGTTCGGCCAGCAGTGCCTCCAGCATCTGGGGCTTGACCCCCAGAAATACAAAGTCACATTCCGCCGCCACATAGTCGTTGTTCACCAGCGACGCCCCCAGCGCACCGGCCAGCGCCGCCGCTTTCTCTACATTAGCATCCGCCAGGTACAGGCACTCGCCGCCCAGGGCGGCCGCCACTGCCTTAGCCAAAGCACCGCCCATGTTGCCGGTGCCGATAAAGCCAATTTTCATCGTATATGCCCCTCTCCTGTGATAATGTACTTGTAGGTGGTTAGCTCTGCCAGCCCCATGGGGCCCCGGGCGTGTAGCTTCTGGGTGGAGATGCCCATCTCGCACCCCAGCCCAAATTCGCCGCCATCGGTAAACCGGGTGGAGGCGTTGACATACACCGCCGCACTGTCCACCGCCGCCGTAAATCTGGCCGCTGTGGCCTCATCGGCGGTGATAATGGCCTCGCTGTGGTGGGTGGAATGGGCGGCGATATGGGCGATTGCCTCCTCCACATCGGCCACCACCCGGATGGCCAGGATATAATCCAGAAACTCCGTGTCAAAATCCTGCTCTCCCGCAGGCGTCCCCTGGATGACAGCCGCCGCCTTCTCATCCAGCCGCAGTTCGGCAGTCTGCTCCCGGCCCTCGCACAGCCGGGCTTTCAGCCGAGGCAGGAAGGTAGGAGCGATGGCCTCATGCACCAGACACACCTCGCAGGCGTTGCACACCGAGGGGCGGCTCATCTTGGCATTGTCCACGATGGCCAGCGCCCGGTCAATATCAGCGGCCTTATCCACATAGATGTGGCAGATACCGGTGCCGGTCTGGATGCAGGGCACGGTGGCATTCTCCACGCAGGCCCGGATAAGGCCTGCACCCCCACGAGGGATGAGCATATCCACATAGGCATCCGCCCGCATCAGCTCGTTGGCGCTCTGCCGGGTGGTATCCTCGATCAGATTGACCATATTCGGGGTGAGCCCGGCGTCAGCTAATCCCTGCCGCAGGGCGGTCACGATAGCCGCCGCACTGCGGTAGGCCTCCTTGCCGCCACGCAGGACGCACACGTTGCCGCTTTTCACCGCCAGGGCGGCGGCATCGCTGGTGACATTGGGGCGGCTTTCATAGATGATGGCTACCACACCCACGGGGACAGACACCTTGCAGATGCACAGTCCGTCTGCCCGGGTACTCTCCTCCAGCACCCGCCCCACCGGGTCGGGGAGTGCCGCTACCTGCCGGATGCCCTCTGCCATTGCCTCAATGCGGCTCTCGGTCAAGGCCAGCCGGTCCAGCATCACCGAACTGATGGAGTCTTTTGCCAGCGCCATATCCACTTCATTTGCCTCTAATATCGCCGGAATAGCCGCTTCCAGGGCATCCGCCATCGCCAGCAGGGCGGCGTTTTTCTTCTCGGTTGTCAGCATAGCCAGCGTGGCTGTGGCCGCCTTGGCCCGTTGTAAAATCTCCAGTGTGGTCACGGCTCACTCCCCCTTTGCGGCAAAGCGGGTGCCCACCGGGCGTCCCTCCACGATATCATACAGCACCGCCGGGTCCTGCCCATTGGCAATCACCATGGGGATGCCGGCCTCCATGGCAATGGTGGCGGCGTGAATCTTCGTCTGCATGCCGCCGGTGCCCAGCTTGCTCCCGGCGCCCCCGGTCATAGCCTCAATCTCCGGCGTGATGGCTTCCACCACCGTCAGTAGACGGGCCGTGGGGTCGGTATGGGGGTCTGCGGTGTACAGACCATCGATATCCGACAGCAAAATCAGCAAATCAGCTCCCACATTGGTAGCTACAATGGCACCCAGCGTATCGTTGTCGCCAATGACGATTTCTTCCGTGGCTACCGAGTCATTCTCGTTGATGATGGGGAGGGCCCCCAGCTCCAGCAGGCGGTACAGCGTATTGTGGAAATTATGCCGGCGCTCGTCATTCTGCAGGTCAGCGCCGGTAATCAGAATCTGGGCCACCGTATGGTTGTGCTCAGTGAACAGCTTGTCATAGGTGTACATCAGCTCGCACTGCCCCACGGCGGCGGCCGCCTGCTTGGTGGGAATATCCGCCGGCCGACCGGGCAAAGACAACTTGCCTACTCCCATGCCGATAGCACCGGAGGAGACCAGCACCAGCTGGTGGCCGGCATTCTTCAGGTCACTCATCACCTGGCACAGCTTTTCTACCCGACGGATGTTCAGCATCCCCGTGGCATGAGCCAGCGTGGAGGTGCCTACCTTAACAACGATACGCATAACAATCTCTCCTTACCAAAAGAGCAGTTTTTAACTTTATTACAGTAAAGCATACCACACCCTGCCGGCAAATGCAAGAGAAAAACACCGAAAAATAAAAATTGCAGGCGGCTGATACCTGCTGGTACCAACCGCCTGCATAGAAAAGGGGAAAACCCGAAACGCCATTACTTTTCTTCCTGCCAAATAAAGGGCAGAACAGGTAAATCTGCGCTATTGTAAGCGTTTACATCAGCCAAATAGCCCAGCTGTGCATATTTTACACCGGTGGGGGTAGCCACCTCATCACACCACACCGTCACCGTATCTTTGCCGGAAACCGTAGCCTGAGCGTCGTACCACGCACCGTTTTCATCACACACCGCAAAGCCATTAAGCGCCTGCTCCTCCTTCAGCCCGTCGTAGACATAGGTAAAGGTCACGGTTGCCTTGCCGTCAGCCACTGCCACTGTATCCAACCGAGGCGCCTGCCATTCGCACGCCTCATACCAGCGTGTAGCCCGGTAGGCGTTTGCCAAACGCACCGCTAACACATCCTTGGTGGTGGGGTGGATATTGCTGGGGTGGCCCAGGTCGTAGTTGGCAATCAGGAACACATTGTCCAGCTTATCGCTCACCGTCCGCTGATTCTGCCGCAGAGTGACAAAACGCCGGTCATTCCAGCCGGCCAGCTCGATAACATAGAAGGGCACTGTATCGCTGTACAGCTCTCGCCGCCAACTGCTAATCAGGCGTTCCAGTAACAGCTCGTATACCCCTTCTTTGTCATAGGTAGCGTTAGCGCAACCCTGATACCACAGGACGGCAGACACGGTATACGGCATAAGAGGAGCGACCATGTTGTTATACAACTGCGCTCTCTGGCTGTAGAACTGGCTGTCGCTGTCACCGTCAGACACCTGATCTGCTTCCGGCATCCATAACTGAATGGCGGAGCCGCCGGCAGAGCACATAACCAGACCCACCGGGATATCCCCCTCGCGCTGCCGCAGCTGGCAGGCAAACAGATAGGCCAGCGGAGCAAATTTTTTGAAGGTTTCGGCTTTGGCTTCCACCCAACCGACGGAGATGCTGTCCAACTGCGGCGTGGTACTGGCCCCAAACTCCACCAGATACTGACGAAGCAGAGGGTCATCCTGATAATCCTTAAACTGGGAAAGGTAAAAATCCCCATACCACTCGGTATCGTCCATGGTCAGCTGCATATTGGACTGGCCACCGCACAGGAACACATCCCCAACGCATACATCCTTCACCGTGACCGTTTCCTCACCGCTGGTGACGGTCAGTGTCAGACCGGTCGCCGCCTTGCGAGGCGGCAGGGTGGCGATAAAGCCACCGTTCTCCGCATCAGCGGTAACGGTAACCGTATCCTCACCCAGCGCCACCGTCACCGGCTGGCCGTTGGGCGCCTCGCCGAACACACGGATGCCCTGCTCACGCTGTAGCACCACGCCGTCGGTAAATATATTGGATAACAAAATACTGTCCACGTCCCATTCCCCCCGATTTTTACTGAACTGTTCCACAGAAACCTCGATATACTTACTGTAATCTGTCCGATTGTCGGTGCTTTCGACATCAGAATCAGGCTTATCCTCACCGGTACAGCCGGCGCATACTGTCAGTAACATGACCGCCGCCGTACCCAGTGCCACCAAACGATGCCAAACGCTTTTTGCCACACTTTTTCTGCCCCTTTCATGAAAACAATTCATCCGGCATGCAGATTATTTCTTCACATCCACAAAGATGCCGGCCGCAGAGGAGGAGGACACCGGGAAGATCCGCCAATCGGCAGGCAACCAGTTGGGGCCGGAGGTGATACGGACATACTTGGCCTTTACCGGCGGGAATACCGCCTGCTTTTCGGTCAGCGACCGCTTCCATTCGCCGGAAGCCACCGGGGTGAAGTGCTCACCGTCCTCGCTGACATAAATGGCATACAGAGAAATATGGGTGCACAGTTTGACACCCTCCCCATCCTGCCGGGGAAGCACCCGGACACGGCACACATCGTACACGTCATCCAGTTCCAAGGTGATCTGTCCCATCACATCGCCGGAGGTCCACCAGATGCTGTTGGGGTTGCCGTCAATCGCCTTCTCCGGGCCACAGCCGGCCACTGTCGGCGACGAAGAGGCCACCTGCAGACTGGTCTGCGGCAACGCCACATAGTCAATCTCCGCCGGGGCGGCAGGGATACAATCCAGCTTAATCACCGTGTCATAGGCATCCCACCCGGCCGGCACAACAATGTGCACGCCTTCGGCATCCACCGTCAACTCTGCCGGCTGACCGGTACGCAACATGGTGGCAGACAGGAAGGTCTTTCCATCCAGCGGCAACGGCAAATCCAGCCGGTTATCGGCCGGCGGACACAGTACGTGGATATATTCCTTCGTTCTATCCACCGAGGTGGTCGCCGTAATGCCCTGGGGCAATTCCGGAATTTTAATACCGGAGGGCGTGATATAACTCTTGCTGGGCAAGGTGTTTTTGATAGATTCCTCAATGGGGCGAATCATCTCCGCCAGCTCCAGCATGGTCTCCTTTACCCTGGGTTCAAAGCCGCCGCCTGCATAGGGAGAAGCTCCCAACGCCAGACCGCCGCCCTCGGTATTGGCACCGCAGGTCAACACCAGCAGCCGGAACAGGTGGTCTGCCGAGCACTTAGTCGCATCCTCCACCGTGTTGGGGCGGGTGGACCACCACCAATCAGACAGGCGCACCACCGTCTGCGTGGGATACACCGCCCACTTATCGGCGTCGGTGAAATCGGCCAGGCCGTCCTCACGGGAGCCGTAATCCACCGCATCGTTGGCCTCGCCGTTGCCCACCACGACCACGTCCGGATTGACCGACTTCACGGTGTTATACAGCCGCTTGAAATCAATCATGGTGAGGAAGGGCTTGTCAAAAATCATATCGAAATAGTAGGAATCAATATCCGTGCCATACCGCTGTACCAGCTCAGTGAAAAAGCCGTTGACAAAATCATTCCAGCGCTTGTATCCACCGGTGGAATCGTGATACCCCAGCCGGGTACGGTCTTCCTCCTTCATCGTGTCGCCGATGGTGGCATGAATGTACAGCTGAAGCTTGATATTCCGCTTATGCAGAGCATCGATCAGATCCCGGATGACATCCCGATAGGCCGAATGCCCCGGCAGGTTTTCGTCCAGATAAGCGCTGGGATACAGCACATACATATTGGCGTGATAGGCGGTGAAATTGACATAATCCACCCCGATTTCGGCACAGTCCTCTGCAAAGGATTCCGCATTGAAGCCGTCCACGATCTCCTTAAAGCTTCCGGGAAGGCTGCCGTCGGGATAGCAACCGCAAGGGCCGCCTGCCTCAAAGGCATAGGTCACGTACAGGGCCAGTTTTGAAGTTTGGAAAAAATCCATACTATTCACTCCTTTTTACTCTTAGCACAGGCCGGCGTCCGCCAGCTTCTTGCTGCAATCGGTGTACTTGCCCTCGTTAAACAGCTTCAGCGCTGCCGAATAGATATCCTTTTTCGCCTGCAGAGCACTGGTAACGCTACCGGCATCGAAATAGGAATTCTGCAGTTTGGCATAGGCCTGCATCAGGTCGTACCGGGCCGCCTTGGCGTTCTCGAAGTTGGTCACGGCTGCCTTGTCTGCCAGCTCCACCTTCAGCTGCAGATAGTCCATCGCCCCCAGCGTGACAGAATAGCCGGCCATCAAGGCTTTGCCGGTCAGCGTCTTGGTGGTTTTCTTGCCGTTGGCTTCCTGTACTGTCAGGGTGTAGTTCGAGCCGCTTTTCAGATCCTTAAACTGAATCTTGAAAGTGGCAGACTTATAGGTGGGGTTAAACACCGTGAAATTCCGGCAAACACCGTCGGCCATCTCCATGCCGTCGTCGCAGATGTCGGTGTTGACCACCATCATATCCTCGTTGCTGGAGGCAGCATAGGCATCGTACATCAGATAGGCATACATCAGCGCATTGGACATATAGTTGTTGGCGCCGTTCTGGCCGGGCTTGGTCTGCACCTCAAAGGAATAATAATCCTCCGGCATATAATACGCCGTTACACTGCTTTGATAATGCTTGGCACTGGTGATAACGCTGGGATCCCAGGAAGCACCGGAGAAGCCAAAACTGTTGATGCGGAACAGGTTGAACGCCTTCAGCATCACCTGCGAGGGGGCTACATCGGTATTCTTCAGCTCCATCAGCATGGGCAGATAGCTCTGAATCGTCTCCCAGGGGCAGGTGGTATCGGTGGTGGGGAATGCGGCAAAGAAGGAGATGCCGCCCAAGCTCTGGTCCATGGGGACACTGCTCAGATTACTCTCATACCACTTCATCATCCGCAGGGTGAGATTACGCAGGTTATCGGAATAGGTCAGATAGGTCTTGTCACCGGTAATACGATAGATCCACTGGGCGGCAGCAATGCCCCACGGAGCAGAGCTGACCTCGTTGACCGGGAACTCATAGGGATCGGTGTACAGCTTCTCTTTCTTGGAATTGACATAAAAGCTCAACTTACCGTCGAACAGCTTGGTGAGCATCGTTTTGGCCTCATTGAGGTACTTCTGCTCGCCGCTGACACGGTAGGCCAGCATCATGTTGTAGGCATAGAAGCCGCCACTCCACACCTCACGGGTACCGCCCAAATGAGGCTCATCAATACTTTCGGCCACGCCCAGACGGGCTACATCAATAAGCTGGGGCATCACATATCCCACATTATGAGCCAGCTGAATCATGGTGTCCGCCGCCTGCAGGAACTTGCCGCCCAAGGCAGGATTGAAGCTGTCTGCCGGCAGGAAATCGCTGACCCACAGGGGACCCTGATTCATAAAATAGTTCTGGAAGGTAAACTCCTTACCCTGCCCGAAATAGGCACCGGGGAAGCTCCGGTACAGGCAGGCGATATCATCGAAATACGCCAGCAGACCGGTGGCTTGCTCTTTAATCATCGCATTCTGCTTGGCATTGGGATGTAACCGCTCAATCAGCGTCCAGGGTACTAACGTATTGTTGTTGCAGTTCCAGTCACCAGACAAATCGCCGGCGTTGTTGCCGTGCATGTTGGTATTCTTCACATAGCCGGAACGCTGCACAATGCGCTTGACGCTCAGTTCCGGGAACAGTTTGCCGCCGTTCCAGCTCTTATTCTCCCATTTAAAGGACACATTCTCTGCCATCATGCCTTCGATGATCTTCTTGGCATAGAATTCATAGCTCAGCGTGCCATCCAGATAGTTGGTGTGCTTGTTGGTGTCGTTATCCAGGCAATAGGCAAAGGCCTCTACCTCGGCATCCAGTGCCTGCAGTTTAGTGGGCTTGGCCACGTCTCCCTCCCCGTACAGGTAGAAGGAGATTACCATATCTCCTTTGGCAATCCGCTTGCCCTGGGACGAGCCGATGATGTCCAGACCCACGCCGGTCTTGCCGTTTTCGGCCACCGTACGCACCTTACTGTCCCGGAAGCGCCGGATGCCGTTGTCGGAATACCAGGTCATGGGCGCCATATCAAAATACAGCGCAGAGGCCATCCCATCGGTGTACAGATAGCTGGCCGGGAAGGCACTCCAGCCGGAGGCGGAGGCATCCTGATAGGTGGGGGTCTCCTGATTGATGCTCACCCGGTTATTGTCCACGCCCTTACGCCACAGCATAAAGCGCGGCTCGTCCTCCGCCAAAGTTATAGTATTGGTCAGGTGGTTGGTGACGGTGAAATGCACCAGGGGGTTGCCGTCAAATACCTCCACCAGAATGTCAAAATCACAGCCCACGCCGCTCTGCTTGCCGGTGAGCTTCACCGCCTTATAGTTGGCGGTGTCCGCCACCACCGTATAGCCGGTGGGATGGCCGTCAAACTTATCGCCCTGAATGAGCGCCTCGGCGCCGTCAAAGAAGGCCACCCATTTGCCGCCCTTGACGACATAGGTGGTGAGGATATACTCCCCCTTGCCGTTTTTGGCAAAGGTCACCTTCTGGCCGCCGGCACGCAGGGTGATGCTATCCGCCTTTTTCTCCATAGCAATACCCACACCGGGGTTCTTCACATAGGCATAGGTCTGGGAGGGAATATCCTTGGAGCCGTTGCTCACCAGGTCGGCAATACCAGAACCGGTGGAAGGCTTGGTTGTCCCTACACTACCGCCTCCACTGGGCTTGGTAGCCTCGGTACCGACGGTGCCGCCGATGGTAGTGTTCTCTCCCGTGGTGTCGGTAGTTGCACTGTCACCGGAATTGTTGGGGCCATCCGGCTCACCGGTGCTGTCAGTCACATCACTGCTATTGTCCCCCGCACTGTTCTCCTCGCCGGAACGACAGCCGCAGGCCACAGTAAAGAGCAGAACCACGCTCAACAAGCATGCAAATAGTCGGATCCATGTTTTCGCCATTGTATGTTCCTCCTTTTTCGGATTGTTTATATATTTAAGATGTACTAGCATATGTTATCAGGGAATGTTCCCTGTTATTTTCTAAGTTATGAAGGGAAAATACATAATTAAGAGGATGGGGTGCCGCCGAAAGACGGCACCCCATCGTGAAGCCTAGGTTTTATACGTCCTTATATGGGTATACGCTGAATTAGTCCTTACGCGTCTTTACACAAACAGCGGCAGCGCCGATAGCGGTCAGCAGAGCAGGAATGGCCATAGAAGCCACGCCGGTAGCAGGAGCTTTGTCCTCGTTCTTGTCGGCATCGTCCTCAGCAGGCTTGTCGGCAGGCTTATCTGCAGGCTTGTCGGCAGGCTTATCGCCCTCGTTCTCACCGGCATCGGGGGTCTCACCCTCACCATCGTCGGGAGTGGTGGAAGCAACATGGTACTCCACATCCACCAGATCAGCAGCGATGCTCTCGGCCAGATCGGACTCAACCACATCGAAGTTCTTCACCATGTAGGGAACACCCACGGGGCCCTGCAGAGCAAAGCCGATGTACTTATCGGTGTCAGCCACATCAACATAGTTCAGCGTGAAGCTCTTGCCGGCCAGCGTCAGGGTCAAAGCCTTATCCTTCAGCTCCATGGTCACATGGTGCACCACGGAATCGCCCAGGACCACGTAATCGTCGCCCTCAACTGCGCCGAAGTCCTGGAAGCCGTTGGTCTGGGAGTTGCCACCGGTGAGGCCCTTGATCTCCAGATGACGGTCGGTGATTTCAAACCAGTCGGTCAGAGGCAGACAGGTGCTCTCTGCCACATCAGAGGGGAACTCGTTGGTGTCGGACAGGTAGATGCCCAAAGCGTTGTAGTTGGGAACCTGGTTACGATCGTTAGCGGTGGACTTCCACACCAGGTCGAAGCTCACAGAGAACGCCTGCTTGCCCACCACGGGAGAGAAGGTAGCCGCAGTGCCCCAGCTGGCCATGGCGCCCTCAACGTTCATGCTGGAAGCAACCGTGGTCTCCAGCAGAGGAGCGTACACGGTGCCCTCCTCGTCGGTGATCTTGTTGTGAACGAACTCGGTCTTCTTACCGACAGCGCCCTCGATGTCACTCTCCATGACCTCGATGTCGAACACAGTGAAATAAGCCTCCTCATACAAGCCGAAGCACAGGTACAGCTCGTTGCCGTCCACATAAGGCGCAACAGAGCCATCCTCGACGATGTCGAAGTATACGTTGCTCTTCTCGTTGCCAGCCTCATCCACGACAGACAGGATCACCTTGTAGTTATCCACATCTACGGTGGTAACCTCCAGGAACATCTGCACAATGCCGGTGGAAGTCATGTTGGCCAGGGTGGTCCACTCCTGTTCCTCCGTGCCGGGGATCAGCTGGGTGCCGAAATCCGCAATATCGCGGCGCAGAGTGTTGGTGAAAGCAGTCGGCTCCATCACAGCCTGCAGGTGCTTCTTCAGCACACGGAAGCGTCTGTCATTCATATCCGCCATATCGATATGACCGGCAAACAGGTTGTCGATATCCTCTTTGCTCTCCAGCCAGATGGAGAGGAAATCGCTGGTGTAGCCGTCTTCACCCTCCATCACGTTTGCATCGGAATAGTCCACCTTGAAGGCAACCTTGAAATCGGTCTTACCCACAGGGGTCTTAACGTACACGGCAGAGCCGGAGGTGGAAATCACATCGCCGTCATAGACAGAAGTGATGCCGGCATACTCCTGCAGGGGGCCGCCCACAGGGCGGTTGGTCCAGTCAGCGGCGCTGACGGACAGGGCTGCGCCGATGGACAGAACCAGGAAGGTGACAGCCAAGACAATGCTAAAGGTCTTTTTCATGGGGGATTCTCCTTTTCACTTAAAATTTTATGTGAAGCCGGGTACGCCCCGGCCTCTCATACAACAGGGACTTGCGTAAATCTTACGCCTTTTTCTTCTTCAGCACGAAGAATACCGCTACACCGGCACCGGCCAGCACAACCACGGCGATAACGATAATCGCCCATACCGGGAACCCGGCAGAATCTCCATCGGGATCAGTCGGATCATCGCCGTCTACCGGTGCGCTGGTGTCGTTGTTATTGTCCGCACCGCCATCAGTGGGCGCATCGTTGCCGGAGTCGGGTTCTCCATCGGGAGCGGTGGTGGTGGTGTCGGCATCAGCAGAGCCGGCCGGAGCCGTCGTGCCATCAGCCGTGTTGGCAGTAGTGGTGTTGTTATTAGCGGCAGCACCAGTGGTCTTGTTGTCGTTGCTACCGGCAGCGGTCGTATTGGTAGGGGTCTCCGGCGGCTTGGTAGCACCCGTGTCGCCGATGGGCTGGCCGTTCTCGTCATACTCACGGCCACCGGGGGTAGCGCCTACGCTGGAGGCGATATCACTGGACTCGATCTTGAAGTTGGTGATATCCCACACAAAAGCGCCATTGAAGTGGGTGATGGCGAAATACCGCTCGGTCTTGCTATTGAAGTAGCCGTCTTTGTAATAAGCCTTGGCGGTGCCCAGGTCAGTGCCGTCCGCCTTCTTCTTGACGTTCAGAGACACCACGTCGTTCTTCAGTTCCAGCGTAATATGCACCGTGCCGGCCTTGGCAATGTTCATGCCGGCATCGGGGGTGATCCACTCGATCTTGTCGGTGATGGGCTGCTTGGTCTTGAAGGAGATCAGGTTGGTAACGGTCTCATCCGCATTCTCGCCAGCATCGGCGGGGAAGGCCAGCTCGCGGCCGTCGGTGTAGGCGGGATAGGCCACGCCCACCTTATTGTTCCACAGGGTGAAGTTGGCCTCGGAAGCGGTCTCCCAGGGAGCCTTGCTCTCGTCAAAACCAACCCAAGACTCCATTTCATCCTTAGAGGTATAGCCATAGTTGATCCAGATGAAGAAGTTCTTCTGCGCAGTAGATTCGTTAGAATCGTCAAAGCGCCTGGGGGTTACCCAATCCAGGTCAAAAGAAACCTTGAAGGCTTCCTTACCAATCGGCAGGGAGAAGGTCGCACCGGCGATACCAAAAGAGCCGGAGCTGGACAGGGAGCCGGGAATCGGCTCATAGGTGGAGTCCTTGGCTTCCTCATAGGGCTCGGTCAGGTCAGCACCTTTCCGGTCGATCCACTCGCCGGTGGCCGCCGCACTGGTCAGCGGCGCTGCAATCAGCAACATGGACATGAGTAAGCTTAAGACTGCAATCAGGGTTAACGCGCGTTTCATAGGGTTCATCCTTTCCTCTATTTTTTAGGGATATACCATCCCTTAGGGACAATGTTCGGCACCTTTAATCAAAGGTGGGAATCGTACCATAGAAGGCATCCACCGCCGCGATACAAGCGGCATAGTCACCCTTCTGGTACAGCGCCTTGGCTTCCAGGAATTTGGTCTTCTGCTGAGACAGCGTAGAAACGTCCGCATACTCGCCGGCGGTCTGCAGGGCGGCATAGGCCTGCATCAGCTTGTGCTGTGCCTCCTTGGCGGCGGTGAAGGTCTTCATCGTGGCTTCATCCGCCTCCACCACAGCGTGCACGTAGGTCATGCTGTCCAGCTCCACCGAGTAGCCGTTCATCAGCGACTTGCCGGTGAGCGTCTCCTTGGACAGCTGGTTGCCCTGCTCATCCAGAATGGTCAAGGTGTACTTAGCATCCTTATCCAAGTCCTTAAACTGCACCTTGGTTTTCTCGGTGGTTGCCAGGGGGTTGAACACCACAAAGTGCCGTTTGACGCCCTCTGCCATCTCCAACGCTTCGTCACAGACGTCTACGTTGATGACCATGATGTCGGCGCTGTCGGCCTCGGCGTATGCCTCATACATCATCCATGCATACATCAGGGTGTTGGTCATGTAGTTGTTGGCACCGTTGTTGCCGGGCATGGTGGGGGTCTCCAGGCAATAGTAATCTTCCGGCATAAAATAGGCTGTCACCATGGACTGGTACACATCTGCCGAATCAATCACCGACGGATCCCAAGAAGCGCCGGAGAAGCTGAAGCAGTTGATCCGGAACAGATTGAAGGCCTTCAGCAGTACCTGCGAAGCCTGCACATCCGTATTCTTCAGCTCCATCACCATGGGCAGATAGGTCTGAATGCTCTCCCACGGACAGGTGGTCCAGGTGTTGGAGAAAGCGCTGAAGAAGGACTGGCCTTTAATCGCCTGGTCTTTGGGGTCATCTGCCACAGCGCTTTCATACCAGGTCATCATGCGCAGGGTGATGTTGCGGATATCCTCCGAATACTGCAGATACTTTTCCTCGCCAGTGACGCGGTAGATCCACTGGGCGGCCGCAATACCCCAGGGGGCAGAGCTGACCTCGTTGATAGCATACTCATAGGTGTTGTTCAGCAGCTTCTGCTTGAGGGAGTTGGCATAATACTCCAGACCGCCGAACAGCGTTTCCAGCTGCTTCTTGGCCTCATTCAGATACATTTCGTTGCCGGTCACATCATAGGCCAGCATCATATTGTAGGCGTAGAAGCCGCCACTCCAAACCTCCCAGGTCACGCCCAGGTGCGTTTCGTCAATGCTGCTGGCGGCACCCATACGGCCCACATCAATCAGCTGGGGTTGCTTGTAGTTCACATTCTGCGCCAGCGTCTGCATGCCATAAGCCGCCTGAATGAACTTGCCGCCGTAAGCCGGGTCAAATTCCTCGACCGGCGTAAACTGGCTGGCCCACAGGGTACCCTGCTGCATCAGGTAATTCTGGAAGGTGAACTCCAAGCCACTGCCGCTCTGACCGGTAAAGCTCCGGAACATGCTGGCCATCCGGTCAAAATAGGTGAGCAGGCCGGGCTTGGCCGCATCCAGATAGCTATCTACCTTTTCGTCCTCATTGAGCCGGTTGTACAACACCAACGGCAGGATGGTATTATTATTGCAGTTCCAGTCACCGAAGAAGGTGGTGGCATTGTTGGTCTTTCGCCAATCACTGCCGGGAACATACCCCTGTCGTTGCACGATCTTGTTGATGGTATAGTCGGTAAACAGCGGTCCGTCCGACCACACACCGTCCGGCAGATCCTGCCACTGATAGGACACGTTCTCCGCCATCAGACCTTCCACGATCTTGTCCATGTAATACCCGTAGTCGACCTGGCAATCCAAATAGTTCTTGGGGGATACGGCCGTGCTGGACAAGCAGTTGGCAAAGACCTCTACGGCGGTGTTCAGGCCCTCCTGCTTGGTGGGGGTTTCGGTTACCTCTTCGCCATACAGGTAGAATTCCACTATCATATCCCCGGCGGCAATGGTGTCGCCCTTGCTGTCATTCCGCAGATCCATACCGGTACCCACACGGCCGTTCTCCTGCGTGGTACGCACCTGGGCATCCGCAAAACGGCGCAACCCGCTGTTGGAGAACCAGGTCATGTTCGTCACATCCAGATAGAAGGCGGACGCCATGCCGTCGGTATAGGTATAGCTGGCCGGGAAGCCACTGCACCAGCGGGAAGTATCATCCACCGTCTGATAGGTGGGAACCTCCTGGTTGGTGTACACCAGGTCCGTCGCCGCGCTGTTGCGCCACAGCATGATACGAGGCTCACCGGTGGTGAGCGTCAGTTTGCTCTTCAGGTGGTTGGTGATAACAAAGTGAATCAGCGGGTTACCCTCATACGCCTCTACCAAAATGTCGAAGGTGTAATTCTTCACCTTGGCGCTGGGATGGGTGCCGGACAGCTTCACGGCCTTGTAGGCGGCCGTATCCTCCACCACCTCAGCCTTTGTCGGATGAGCGCCGAAGGCTGTGCCCTGGATCAGCGCCTCACCGCTGTTGTAGAAGGGCGTCCACTCGCCACCCTTCTTGATGTAGGTGGTCATCACATACTCGCCCTTACTGTTGCGGACGAATTCTACGCGATGGTTGCCGGCAGTCAAACCCACACGGTCCTCTGCCTGCTCCAGGGAAATCGCTGTGGCCGCATCCTTGCGGTAAGCATAGGTGTTTTTTATCTTTCCCTCGGTCATCACACGGCCACACCCCTCTTGCGCCTTACATGCGCCAAAAGCTGTACAGAGAACCGTAAGTACCATCAACAGGCAAAGCAAACGAGCTAAACGGGAACGCTTCATAGTTAATACCCCTTTCATCTTTGTACTCAATCATCCGAACGAAGGACACGCATGACCACTCGCCCAAGAATGAACGTAATAAGGAACAGCACCACCGATACCGCCGAAGCGTATCCCATCTGAAACCGTAGGAAGGCGTAATCATACAGGTGCGCTACAATGGTATGGCCGGCATAGTTGGGAGTGGGCATACCGGCAAACTGGTATACGACGTCAAATACGGAAAAAGAACCGACAATTGCGTTGATAGCACCAAATAGCAGCTGTGGCTTCATCAGCGGTAAAACCAGCTGAGCCAGCTCCTGCCACCGGTTCTTTATACCGTCGATCTTGCCGGCCTCAAACACCTCTGTCGGCAGTCCCTGCAAACCGGCCAGAAACACCAGGAAGCCACTACCCATACTCATCCACACCGACATAATGATAACTGCCGGGAAGATATACTGGGCACTCTGGTTCCACAAAATCGGCTCGGAGATAATCCCCAGATTTAACAGGAAATTATTGATATAACCGGTGCGGTCGTTAGAAAACAGGGTCAGCCACACCGTCGCCATAGCAATACCGCTACAGATAGAGGGCGCATAGAATGCCAGCGTCAAAAAGCGCCGGAACTTCATGGAGTTAATAAGCCATGCCATGAAAAAGCTGAGCAGATATCCAATCGGTCCGATAAACAGCGCAAAAACGAAGGTGTTCTTCAACGCTGTCAGGAATACATTATCGTTCAGGAACAGGTTTTTATAGTTGGCCAGCCCCGCCCAGGTAGCATCCTGGATCATATTGTAGTTTGTGAAGCTCAGCCCAATCGCTATCACGATCGGCAAAATCACAAACACAGCGAATAAAATCAGAAAGGGGGCCAGGAAAAGATATCCGATGCCGTTCTGACGCCAAAACTCCTGTAACGGACTCTTATTCAAATGTGCAACACGTTTGTTCATATTTGCCTTCCATTCCTTCGTGAATTGCCATAAAGGCAACGGTCAATCTATCTGCGGCATCAGTCGCCGCCCAAACCGCTACGCTCAATGCCTTGCATAAATTTCTTCTGCAGGAACGCATACACAATCAGTACCGGCAACACCACCAGGAAGATAGCCGCCATCAGCGTTCCTTCGCTGACCAGCGCCCCTGCGTTGCTGGCGGTAGCATCAATGGCTCCGCCAAACAGAGAATCATAGGCCGCCTTGACCTGCGGCAACATAGAGGGAAGCGGTAGCATTTGCGCATTGTTGAGGTAGATAGACGGCTCGTAGTAATCGTTCCAGTGCCATACCATAGCCAGCACCACCGTCACCACCACCGACGTGCGGACAGTGGGGAGCGCCACACGCCAGAAGGTTTTAAACGAACCGCAGCCGTCGATTCTGGCCGCTTCCTCCAAAGAGGTGGGCAGGTTGAGGAAAAACTGGCGAAACAGGAAGATAAACAATCCGCCCTTAAGACCATAACCGAAAATCTGCGGCACCAACAGCGGCAGGTACGAACCGGTCCACTGGAGATTGGCAAAAATCAGATACTGGGGCAACAGAATCGTCTGCACCGGCATGATAATGCTGAGAATCGCCATGAAAAACAGCAGATTTTTTCCAAAAAACTTATATCTGGCAAAGCCGTAACCAATGAACGAACAGCACAGCACCTTCAGCGTCACACCGGCGCCCGTCAAAAAGGCAGATATCAGGAAATGCCGCGGATAACCCAGCATCTTCCACGCGTATGTATAGTTCTCTTTGTGAAAACTGCGAGGAATCCAGTTGACACTCAAATCGTACAGATCATTGACCGATTTAGTGGATGTAATGACCATGTACAAGAATGGATAGACAAATACAAAGGCCACCACGCTGAGGAACACGTAGATAAACAGCTTGACAAAAATCTGGCCACGGGAAAGATTGGCGGAATACCACTGAAACAGCTTTCCTTCCTTCAGCTGCGCCATTCTCGCCGGCAAGGCTACGCTCTTCTTCATGTCCTCACCTTCTTTCGACGGGGCTCACTCTGCTCGGAATGGATAAACCCTTTCATCACCGCAAAAATCAGCCCCACAAACAACAGGATAAATGCAAAATAAATCCAACTGATCGCCGCACTGTACGAAAAATCCTGCTTACGGAACGCCTGCTCGAAGAAATAGGTCACCATCGCATTGCCCGTATCGCTGAAGGAATCGATTACCACGTACACGATAACCAACAGCATAATCGGCGACACCATCGGCAAGGTGATCTTCCACAGCATTTCCCATTCGGTAGCGCCGTCCACCTTTGCCGATTCATACAGAGAAACGTTAATGTTCTGTAGACCGGACAGGAACAGAATAATCGGCACACCGGAACGCCAGAACACATAGGTGATACGGCCCAGGAAGGTTTCCACCATCGCTGTGAAGGTGGTGCCCAGATATTCCCGTACCCCTTCAGGCAACAGGATGCCTCTGGCCATATTCATGGCCTCCTCACCCACGTCCATGCCCAGCAGGATACTCATAACATAGCCGGTACCCAGCAGGAACGGCAGAAAATACACCGTCCGGAAGAAGCCACGACCGGGAAAATTTTTGTTAAGGAAAATGGCAATAATCAGGGAAAACACCACGATAAGAGGCGTATTGATCAGACTGTCGGTAACCACCGTCTTGAAGATGGTGGTAAAGGTAGTATCCTCTACAAAGGCGTTAAGGTAATTAGCCCAACCCAGAAACTCAAATGTGGAAGCTTCCTTAACGATTGTATACTCACCAAAGCTGATATACAGCGAAAAAATTACCGGGTACAGGAAAAAGGCAAGCGTACCTACCACAAAGGGAGAAACGAACATAAACCCTTCCAGCGCTTTGCGCCGCTGGGTTTTTGTGGCACGGGTTCTCATCGGTCAGCCTCCCTTCGTAACAACAACATAACTTTCCGCTTCTACACGAACCGAATTTGCTTCATAAGCGGTGTCCCGGTAATTAATATACACCTGTGCACCGTTGGAATAGGTCACGCAAACCACATCTTCCGCCACAGCCTCATGCCCCGTCATATAGCAACCGTACAAAGCTGCCAACTGCCCGGAAAACACCTGCGAGGTAGTCACGATGCTATCCCGCCAATCGGCATAATTGCAGGAGAACAGCGTACTGTACGCGGTATTCCGCAACTCCTTTGAGGGTGCATATGTCAGCTCATAATAGGGCAGATACCCATATTCGATCATCTTCAGCGTCTGCGCCTTGGTGTCATAGAACAGATTGTTTTGGGTGCCTGTGTAATAAACGCTGCCGTGAACGATCATGTGATAAAACGGCACCGTTTCATCTCCGAAAAGAACAGAAACACTTTTCTCCGGGACATCCCGCAACAAAGAAGCCTCTGTCAGCACATAACCGTTTCCGCCCTCTACCGCCACAGAGCCAAATGCATCAGCGGTGGTGTTGAGCATCTTCACCCATGCAGCAGCTGTTCTGTCCGCCATACAGGGATTCTTGTTGTAATGGTCGCTGTACACCAGCGTGCCCAAACGGGCAAATGTCAGCCCGGCCAACGGAAGATCCTGCAAATACGCCAGCAGTTCACTTTGCTTATGCAGTGCCACATGCGGCCCCTGCAGGAAATGGGTTTCATCCCCGTTGGTGTACATGTAATTGTTGGGGTCACGGGCAGCATCGGTATTCAGGTTATAGCTACCGCTTCCCGCATAAATATCCGTATAGTTGGCGTGCAAATACAGCGGTATCTTCTGCTCAGCACACAGAGTGGCCAAGCTCTTCAGTCCGCGATAGCCGCCCAGCTTGTTTGCCGCCTTGGCCTTTTGCGGAGAGGCGGTCAGACCGCCGTCTGCCCATCCCTTCAGATTGATGACCAAAGAATCCACACCGGCGGTTTTCAAATCGGTCACAATCTCCTCGCTTTGAGCGAAGGTGGTCAGTTTTTTATAGGTTTCAAAGAACAGCGTCTCTTCGGTAATGCCACCCAGCAGATCCAACACGGTGGGCGCTACGCCGGCCACCGGTGTGGACGGGAGCAGGCCGGTATCCAGATATCTCTGTCGCACCACATTCGCCATGCCACTGTAATCAGCCTCGTCCTTGCTGAGGAAGGTATACCGCACGACCCTATCTCCGGCATACCGTTCTTTATCCAGCAAGACAGCCAGCGGAAACACCGATGAGCCGCCGGCAATGCTCACGGAGGAACCATACACGCCGTAGGACTTACGGTATACAAAGCTGTTGAAAATACGGTTACAGGTAACCGATACGCCACTGGGAGATATCGTCAGTGCCGTGTAGGGAGCACCGTCCTCCACCATGGCAACCAGGCCGGCATCGCCTACCTTAATACCATAGGCCGGGAGCATCGCCTGAATCTCGGTGTGCTCTTCATCATTCTGCTCGATAGCCCCGATATTCACCGTTTGGGCAGAATAATACGGGATGGTATAGGTCTTGAGGGCGTTCTGCCGCAAGGCTTCGTCCTTGAAATAATATAGCTCGCCGGGGCCGTTGGGATACAGGTAATAGCCTTCATCCGTGTCCACCGTTGCCCCCAGGAAAGGAAGCAGTTCTATCGATACAAAATAGTTTTTCTCTCCCTCTACCAGCTCATCCTCCGGAATACAAGCTACCAGAGAGCCACCATCCAGCCGCAACTCCATCGTGAGCTCCAACCGAAGCTTCCTCATCGTGTAATGAATACTCACCCCATCGGTAAGCCGGGTCACCTTCGCAGCAGTCACCTCGTTGGTGGCGTTGCCGGTTTTGGTATTGCCTTTTGTGTTGTCCACCGCCTGATAGGAGAACGTGAACGGCGAGGTAATATTGGCGCTCCACAGTTTATTCGGCTTACGGGACAAGGTCGTCCCATCCACAGCCGAGGTCCATAAACGCCCGGCATTACGGTCCAGCACCGCAATGCGCATGCCGTCCTCTGTTACATACAAAGCCAACGCCGAGGTTGCTGCCGCCAGCTCATATCCCGCAGGTGTTTCTTCCGGAATAGCCGCCGGTTTCTGCGTCGCTACTACCGCCTCCGGTAAGGAGGAAGCGCCTTTCAACGGGGCAACATCTGTATCTACAGACACCCCTCCGCAAGACGTAGCCAGCGTTACCAACAAGCTCAATATTACCATCAAGGCTAAAAATCTTTTTCTCATGTCTGACCTCTTTTCCTTGTGCACATAGGCTGACCGGTCATGTGCCGAAGAGAACGTACCGAGCCTCCTTGTACAAGCCAACAATAAACTGATACAGCTGGCTGGACAGGGAGAAAATCAACAAACCTACCGCACAAATCAGTGCCATAAACAGCAGGGCAAGAATGATAACCAATAATGTTTTTTTCAGAGAATACTCATTCATCGTCTTTACGCTGACTACAAACAAGAATACCACCCAGATTTCGATAGCCACCATGAAAATATCAAAGATTGCCGAGTCGTTCTGGCTGATGATATGGGAAATTCCCATTAGCGGCAAGGCCAGCAGAATGTAGGGGACCATGCAGTACATGGCTGCGGTAAAGGCCTCGCTGAACCGTGTCTGCCCATCCATAATGGATGTCATGGCGAAAATCGACACCGCCCATGTGGTCAGAGGAATCACGAAGGTGAATATTTCCATGCCGATATTAATATCCTCGGCGGCAGTAGAAGCCATCGGAAAGTGCAGGAAAAACAGATACGTCAGCCGCACCAGCAGAATAAGCCCCAGTAAAAATAATGAAGGCCACCAGCTGAACCGGTCACGGGACGCCTGCAAAGCCCGGAAGGTATCGAAGGGGTGGCGAATGATACAAAACGCCAATGAAAACAGATGCATGCCACACGCCTCCTTTAAATCTTGTTATAATACCGTCGAATCACCTTGCCGACCCAACGCATAAAGTACTTGATAATGAAAATAACCGCCACCAGCAAGACAGCCGCCACCAGCAGCACCCAGCCAAAATACTGGCGCAGAACCTCCAGCCGGTACTTTGTGAACGCCTCGGAATAGCCGCTCTTGTCATTGCACAGCTCGTAATACTCCATGGCCGTCTTAAATTTCTTCTGCTTAAAATAGGCTTTCGCAAAGCCCTTGTTGGCCAGAGAATAGTTGGAATCAATCTCCGATATGGCCTCCCAATACTCTACGGCCTCCACATATTTCCCTTCACCGTACAGGGATACAGCCTCCAGCACCATATTCATAAAATAGGTAGGAGCAAAAATCTTCACACAGTTAGAAGCGGCGTCCAGCACATAGACGTATCCACGGCTATCGGTATCCACCGCAATGGGGTTGCTGAATTCGTCCGCACTTTCTCCAATGCCGCCGAACACCGTCAGGTTGTTGCCCTCGGCATCATAGGCGTGTATCTCGCCGCCCCAGCTCTCCAGCATAAACACTGTATCGTCCTGCGCAACCGCCAGATCCACAAAGTAGGGCGTATGGGGCACACCGTCTACCATCACCGTAGCACCGAAAGCATCCTTTTTCGGATAAATATTTTTGCTGATGGAGCTGATTTTTTTCAGTTGGCCGCTGGCTTCTGCCGTTGTGACATACAACGTACCGTCAGCAGCTACATCAAAAGACAGACAGGAGGCAGGCTCACGCTTCTGCATGCTGTATTTCTGTTTTTCAGTGGATAACAGCTGCTGAATCTTATACCACAGGTCAAAGCCTACATCGTTCACACTGATATAGCCCCGGAAATTGTTATAGGCATCCATCTGCATCACATACTGGTTGCGGATGACGTACAGGCTCCCTGTACTGCTGACGCTGATGCGCCGGGCAGACATCACAAAATCGTCCGCCAGCACATCGGATTTTGGCGTGCCAAACTCCTCTACGTATTTACCGGCCTTGGAGAACTTAACAATACGGCTGTGGCCGGTATCTGCCACATACATACCGCCATATTCATCCACAAAGACGCTCTGCGGGTTGCTCAGCCGGCTGTCCGCCTCGCCTTCAACCGCCTGCACAGGCTGATATGCGGCATCAAAGTGCAATATCCGGTTGTTTCCGCTATCCGCGATGTACAAGGTGTCATCCGCCGCCACAAACAAGTCCTGCGGCGCATTCAGCGTACCAAAGGTCTCCCCCAGGTAGGAGATGGTATGTACCAGCGTATAGGTCTGTGGGATCGGCTGGATAGGGTCGTCATAATTGTGGTCCACAATATGATCCACCTCTGCCCACGCCGAAACCGGCGACACACACAGAACCGCCAGACAGACAGCAAACAATGCAGTTGTTACTCGTTTCTTTATCATAGTACCGGTCCTTTTCATGCCCCGGAGGGTCATTTTATGCCCGAGTGGGCCATGGTCTGCATAACCTTGCTTTGCATAGCCGTAAACACCACGATGGTGGGTAAAGCGGTAATCAGCGATGCCGCCATTGTCGCGCCCACACGTCCAAGGTCGCTGACGCCCACACCGCCGGCGATGGTCGACAGCGCCACGGGGAGGGTCTTTTTCTCCTGGCTGACCAAAAACACCAGCGGAGAGAAGCTGTCGTTCCAGGAGCTGATAAAGGTCAGCACAATCAGCGTGGCGATAGCCGGCTTCAGCAACGGCATAACCACCTTAAAGCAGATGTGCGTCTCCCCGGCACCGTCGATGCGTGCCGCCTCAATCAAGGCATTGGGAATCTCCCGGGTGAAACGTTCCATCAGGAAGAAGTTGTACGCCACCGCAATTTTGGGTACCACCAAAGCGGCAAAGCTGTCGTACATCCCCAGTCCGGTCACCACCATATAGTTGGGAATCTGGGTGACATATATGGAAAACATCAGCGCCGCCACAACCACCTGCATAATGACACCGGAGCCCTTGGGGTTGTGGATAACCAGACCATAGGCACCCAGCACGCAAACCAAAACCGTGCCGGCAACAGTGGCAATGGTAGTGACCAAGCTGTTGAACACATACCGCAAAAAGGGAACCGTGCTGCTGCTCAGAGATACCACCAGATTGGAAAAGTTGTCCATGGTCGGCTTACGCACAAAGAAGCGAGGGGGAAACCGCAGAATCTCGTCCAGCGGCTTGAAAGCCGAGTTGATTAAATACACCAGCGGCAGCAGGGCAAAAATCACCAGTACAAAGGTAAAGGTATAAAGCACCACGCTTTCCATCGTCAGCTCGTGGAGCTTGTGACGGAAGTGCTGTACGCTGAATGTGGTCCGAATCCGATTACTCATAGATATTAACTCCTGTGTCTACAAGATGAGGATATTCGTGCTGTTTTGCCTTGAGCTCCCGGTCGATCTCCTCAATGGCCTCCTCCAGAGAATCTCTGGCAGTCATATCCCGTTGCTCAACAACAATCCGGTTCCAGGCATTGTTGACATGGCGCATCAGGTAGGTGCCACCCAGCACGCCGGGAATTTCCACAGCGCTGCTCCAGGCCTCCATAAACATATCCATATCGCCGGTGCGCCAGCTCAGGCTCTGGAACGCCTTCAGGTTAGCGGTATTCACACGGGAGCCGAGACCGATGCGGCTTTCCACCTCACGAGCGTAGCGCGACTGGGTCTCCTCCCCCATCCACCACTGCAGAAATGCCCAGGATTCCTCCGGCATCTCGGTATCTGCCATAATCAGCGAGGCGGAGGTGACTGTGCCGGACCAAGAGCGGTCCACCACATTGTTCTCGTCCCGGTGCCCCGGTACCAAAGCGATGCCCCACTTGCCGGACAACTCCGGCGCACCGATAAGCAGAGAGATATACTCGGAATAGCCGCCGATTCCCACAGGAATACTGCCGGTGCGGAAGCGGTTGAAGAAGGCGGTGGTAAACGGTACACCGTAGTTCACATACAACTCCACCAGTTCCTCGAAGGCATCATAGCCGGCGGTGGAGTCCAGCGCACATGTCAAGCCGTTGTCAGAGAAATACTTTCCACCCTGCTGGAACAGGAACATAGACAGATCCTGCGGCACATAGGCCTCCAGCTGGTTTTGGTTCAGCACCTGCAAAGTGACATGGTAAAAATCCTCCCATGTCTCCGGCGGCGTCAAACCCAGAGCGGCAAAAATATCTTTGCGGTAATACAACAGACGGAAATCCGCCCGCTCCGGTATGCCGTACACTTCGCCGTTGAAGCTCAAAGGCTTAAACGCTTCGGATAAAAACTGTTGAGAAAACGTGTCAAAGCCCTTCATGGAGGACAGGGGCAGGGCGGCGTCACGGATAGCCATTTCTACCGCCGTGCTGGGGGTGACACTAAGCACCACGTCCGGCGTCCGGCCGGATACCATAGACAGCATCAAGGTGTTGACTGCGCCTGCATTCAACTGCCCGGCCGGCAACAGGTTAAGATTGACCTCCACCTGGTTTACCGGTGTGAAGGTATCATCCATGATTCCGCGGAGTATCTCCGCCGCCTCTGTACTGGTAGAGGCCCACACGTTCAAGGGAGGGATACCGTCCTCATCCACCGCCTGAATACCAACATTGGTATAATCCTTGGTAAAGGAAATGAAGAACGTCTGCAAGGTCGCCCATAGCTTTTCGTACCAACGGCTGGTGGCATCATCCTGTGGAGCGTTGCTATCCTGCAGGCGGAAATAGTCAATAGACAAAGGCATGGTCTGCAAGCCGGTATACCACGTAGACAGAGCAATCTGATTCTCCTCCAGAGCGCTCAAGCGCTTGGGGATGGACTCCGGGTCGTTCAGGGAGGTTTCCAACGAGGAAATAATCTGTTCCAGACTGTTAGCCACCGATACGTTCTTGCCGCCCGCCAACTGCCGCAGGGTATCTACCTTCCAGCTCAGGCTGTCCACCAGCTCACGTAATACCGTAGGCGTTTCCGGTATGTTCCGCAGAATATCGTACTCATAGTTCAGATCCGGAGAAGAGCCGGTCAGCATGGTCACCTTGAGCAGATAGTCCGTCAGCTTTTGCGAATCATAGTTCAGAGATACGATCAGGTCGGTATATTCCGCCGCCATCACCGTCATGGAGAGGGTGTGCTCCACGCCGGCCTCAAAATAGAAAAGGTACGGCACATCCTCTTTGCCTAAAGTTTCGATGTACCAATCCTTGTTGAAATCAAAGCGATACGCCAGCAGTTCCTTGAAGGGAACCTCGCCATCAATGGCAATCTGGCGATAAACCGGCAGACCGCCGGTCTGTGCATTTTGCACCCGCATATCAATGCGGTAAAGGCCGCTTTCCGGCACAGTAAAGTTCCATGAAAGACTCAAACCACCGGCAGCCCAATAGCCGCTGCCAATGATATTCAGCCGACGGAAGCCCGTCTCCAGCGGCGAGGTGCGGGGGTCATAGTCGGCCACCCTCTGCAGGCTGGGAGAATTCTTGCCGCTCGTTACCTCCGCCTCGAAATAGACAGGCTGTTGTGCCTCCTGATAGCCTTTGGCCTCGTATTCGGCTTGAATATCCGCGTAGGAGGCATAGGTCTTAGGGGCTACCAGGCTGACCTGCGCCAAAGCAATGGACTGCTGTACATAGCCAAACCGCAGGGTATGCTTGCCTGCCTTCAGTCGCAGGCAAAGAGGGGCAACATAATAGCCCTCTGCATCGTATACACGCCGTTGCTCCCATTGCTCGATAAGCGCTTGCGAGGAGGCTACCTCATCGCCCACGGCGTTGATGCTGGTTTCAGCAGAATCATTCCAGGTCCAGGGGAACTGGATGGTGGAGAGCTCCTTGTAAGGAATCTCGCCGTCGATGTAACATTCCCGCACCGCATCCAAGGTGGATACGTTGTAGGCGCAATAGATAAACTCCAGATTGTACAGGGCATCCTCCGGCACCTGTACGGTAAACTCGATCCAGGTAAGACTTTCACCCCACAGCAGGGCCGTCTTTGTCGGGGTGCCATACTCCTGCATCAGTCCATCTACCGGATGACTGCTGGCGGTTATATCCAAAGGGGTGAGTACAATCGGTTCGCCGCCGTAATCAGGATAGGCACTGTATTCCTCCGTCAGCTCTGCATAATACAGCAGGTCGCTGACGGTGTCTACGGAGGTATCCATATTGGTCATCTGATATTGGTCTCGCATGGGAAGCGCCGATAAATCTTCCTCTGCCGACATGGGCATGCAAAAAGAAGACAGAACCGCTAAACTCAGTAACCCTGCCAAAACAGCTTTTCCCAATGATTGCCAGCCCTTCATGGACGAACCTCCTTAATACTGCGTGGTCAACAGAACCCCTTGTCGGGTAGCTGTATATACAACTACCCGACATAGGATACATCCCTGTTTCTTAGGGTTCTTTACTCCAATACTTATTAATCTGATCAAGAATATCCTGACCGCCCTGGGCCTTCCAGGAGGCGATAAACTGATCCCAGTCATCCAGCGGACGCTCGCCGCGGACGATAGCATGGAAATACTCTTTTTCCATTTCCTCCAGAGATTTCTGATAATCCTTCATTGCCTGGACACCGGCATTGGTATAGTCGGTGGATGTCATTACATGCTTAATGCGACCGGAAGAAATGTTTTCGCCCAACATCTTCAGGTTCAGCAGCTTGCTCAGCATGGCAAAATCCTGACCGAAGCCCTCAGTCTCTCTGCGCAGTGCTTCGTAATAGCCCTGATAGGCCGTTCCCTTCAGCTCGGCGGCCGTTGCCTCCAGATCCAGCTCATTGCGCTGCAGTACCTCCAGCACAGCGGCGCTGTTCTTGGAGGTGGAGTTCACCGTGGAGTCACCGTACAGGTGCACACCCACCGGGGACTGGCTGGTATTGGTGCCTTCGTTGAAGAAACCGGGGCCAATCTCAGCATCCGAGTAATTATACCGGGCAATCTCTGTTCCGTCCGCTACAGCTTCCTTGTTCATAGGCTCCTGCACAGCGGTGATGGGGTACTTGTTGCCGAATTTCTCCCGCATCTCGGTATCGTTACGCATCACCGACTCATACAGCTCGTTGAGCTCGGTAATAACCGCTTCAGGGTGCTGACAGTTGGTGCTGATAGCCGCCGGCCAGCCGGTAGGCAACCACGTATAGTAGTCATAGTCTGCGTTCCCCTTGGGGCCGGCCAGGAAGCCCAGCGGCTCTACGCGAGCCTCCTCCAGGTTGAGGGAGAGCTGGGTCTGCGACCAGTTGGAGAACCAGCCCATACCGCCGGTCAGCAAGCCCTTGCCGTTGATAAAGGCGGTCTGGTAATCGGAAGAGTTCTGCTTGTAATAATAGGGATCCATCCAGCCCTTCTTGTACCAGGAGTTAAGAGTAGCCAGCGCTTCCTTCATAGCCGGCTCAATAGAACCGTATGTATACTTGCCGTCCGCCTTGGGATAATACCAGCCGGCGTACGCACCGTGCATGGCAAACACCATGCTGCTGGTGCCGTAGGTGACAGACTCAGTCAGGTAGGGATAGTACTGGGGATACGCCTTTTTATAGGCGGCCATAACCTCCTCCAGCTCAGCTATGGTAGTAGGCTTGTCATAACCCAGCTCCTCCACGATATCCATACGGATATACAGCGTCTCATACGCACCGGCTTCGGTAGGATCCAGCACATGGGGGATGCAATACAGCTTGCCGTCCTCGTTGATCTTGTTGGCAACACCGTCAAGACCCAAGGTGGTCTTATACTCGTTGAAAATGTGCTTGACCATCGCAGAGCCATGCTCGTTGATATCATCCTCAACCACGCGCAGATAGCCGCCCTGGTACAGCTCGGGGAAAATATCCGAGCCATCAGCCAGCACATCCGGCAGGTCGTTGGAGTTAGCCAACAAAGTCAGCTGACGGATATGGTCATCGTTGGAAGCGGCTACGTATTTCGGCTCCCAGATGATGCCCAACTTTTCCTCACACCACACAATGTAAGGATTCTGCTTCCAGGCGTCCAGCTGGTCTGCTGAAGCCGCCGTACGGGTGGTCGTCAGGGTGATGGGGGGATCAAACTTCTTGTACCGGGTGTCCACCACGGTCGGCTTATCCTCCGGTTTACAGGCGGTCAGGCCGCTCATCAGGCCCAAAGCCAGCACAACAGCCAGAACCAAAGACAACGAACGCAGATGCTTTTTCATGTTTCCATCTTCCTTTCTTGATGCGTATTGGGAATGGGTAACGAAACAATCATTACGCCCGGCTGACCAGACGTAAGGCGTCCCAGGTGAACCAGCCCTCTTCCACCCGGAAGGTCAGGGTGTTGTCCCCGGCCCGCAACACACCGGCAGGAATAGATACCGTGGTGTGACGGGGATACGCCAAATGCTCGGGATCGGTCTCTTGAATGCCCAAACCACCGGCAACCGACAACGGGAAGACGGTACCGTTCACCTCGACCGTCAAGCGTACCGTTGCAGATACGTCGGCAAAGGCCAGCTGCAGCTCCGCCGCACCGGCGACACCGGCAAACTGAATGGTTACGCTATCCCGAACCAGCCGCTGCATTGCCTGTGGCTCCACTGCCCGGTCAGCGGCCGTCAAGCTCACAGCACCGGCTTCGGCATAGGCATGGGCGGTATCATCCTCACGGCCCATATACAGCAGCACCGACTCATCCGGCGGCAGAACAATCTTTTCTGCATTGCGGCAATCCAACCACCAACCAAGCTGCGTCAAAGACAGGTCGGCGGCTCGACGGGCACGGACGGTGAGGGTACGGCTCTCATGCGGCGGGATGAAGGAGAAGTTGTTGCTGATAAACAGGTCGGTGCGATATTTGAGCAACGGATGCAATTCCGGTAGCAGAGCGGTCATATCGCCGTCATTCTGCACCGTAAAGGCCAGCGTCTCCCAATCGCCGTCCACACCGGCCTCCACCTTCTGCACCGTCAGCTTGGTCTCGCTGATCTTGCCACCGGCCACGTTGGTCAGGGCATAAGGCACGCCCCACTCATACACGGTGGTCTGCTCCGGCTTCAGCAGCGCACGCAGGGGATCCTTCACGCCCTTCGTGCCGAAGATGTACAGACGCTCAGCCACCATGTTGCCGTCCGCATCCTTGAGGTACAGCTCGGTAAAGATGGGGCCGTACATCATATTCTCCGGCGGATTGAGCTTAAAGGTGACCAACGATTTAACCTCCAGCGGGTCGATGGACACCGTACCGGAATCCTGTGCGTAAATGCGACCGATACGGTCACGGCACACATAGCTCCAGGTCAATCCCTCTACCGTATCCGGCATATCACTGACCAGCCGCAGCTCGGCGAAGGATTCCTTGAAGAACTCAATGTTGATGTGGTCGTACTTCAGCTGCAGGGCCAGGGGCGCCAACGCCTGCTGTACATAATAATATGCCATGACCGGGCATCCATCGTAGTCGATGATATAGGAGCCGGCGCCGTTAGGCCAGGGCTCATTGTAGTCCCAGGAGGAGAACCCGCCCAAGCGCTTGCCCATAGCACGCATGGCATCCATTGCATAGCGGATGCCCTCCGCTGCCAGATACTGGCCGCCCCAGATGGTCATCTCCATATCGTCCAGCGGGCCAAAGATGCTCTTGATCACATCCGGCAACAGCCAATACTCCTGCGCGAAAGCGGCGCCAAACACGTTCTTACGCACCATCACGCTGTCTTGCTCATTCAGCGGCCACCGGCTGGCAGAAGGAATGTCCCGCATCCAGGTCTCCAGATTGGCCGGGGTCTGACAACCGAACTCGCCATACCGCATCATGGGAATCTTGCCGAAGTTATCCTTCAGATCGGTGTTGTAATAGGCGTAGTGCCGGTCGGGGATGTAATCCCACGGAGCGTGACGGGAGCCGTTGATGGGGCAAGTGTCACGCATCACACGGGTGGGATCCTCCTGCCCGACTACATGGTGCATCAGGTCGATCGCCGTCCGGTCAGCGTCCTTGTTGAAATACACATTCAGCTCGTTACCGCCGGACCAGTCGGCCACACATGCGTGGTTGCGCAACTGCTTGACGATGTTGGCGATGGTGAACTCCAGATTCTTCAGGAACACCGGCTCATTTTCCGGAATGCAGTTACCCATGGGGAAATCCATCAGGATGATAAGGCCGCTTTCATCGCAGGCATCGTATAGGGATTTCGGCATGATCGCCTGACCGCCATGCTCACGCAGCGCCGTCATATTACAGGCACAGGCCATCTCCACAAAGTGGCGACCACGGTCACCTACACGGCCGCACAGCAGATCCGGAATCAGCAAGCAGGAGCCCATGGTACGGACACGCTTGCCGTTTACCAGCAAGCCGAACTTATCCTTGAAATCCTCAGGCGCTCCCTCGGTGAACTCCCAGTCGATATCACGGAAGCCCATGCGGTCGGTTTCTTCCGTCATCACCGTGTCGCCATCCAGCAGCTCCGCTTTCACTGTATACAGAGGATGCTCGCCATAGCCGTTAGGCCACCACAGTGCCGGCTTCTCCACCGGTACAGACACCTCTACCTTGCCCTGTCCCTCGGGAACGGTGCAGGGGAAGGTGTGCACAGAAACGGCGCCGTCCGGTGCAGTAACCGTCAGCCGGCAAGTTGCCTCCACAGCGGCAACGCTGTCGGTTTCCAGCATCACGTCAATGCTACCCTTGGTATAATCGTCTGACAGGGGGCCTCGCAGGCACAGCCAATCAATACGGGCGGCGCCGGTGATGATCAGCTCCACATCCTTCCAAAGGCCCAGCGTATATACGTTGAAAGCCCAGTCGTAACTACAGGTGCCGGGAGACTTAAGACCCTTCAAGCGACGGCGGATCATATCGTTAACGGTAACGAAATGGTACTCGGTGCCTTCGCCGCTCAGAGCGCCGTCACACTTCTCCAACCACCAGGCCAGCTCTTCCGGCATGGGGTCGATGTGAACCTTCAGCTCGTTCTCTCCGGCTTTTACAGCGTCGGTTATGTCGAAGATAAACCGGTTAAACTGTCCCTCCGTGTAAGCAATTTCCTTATCGTTGACGTATATGGTGCCGCTATAATCGATACCGCCAAAGGAAATGGATATACGCTGGCCGGGCTGAAGCGCCGGCAGAGTGAATACCTTACGATACCACCAACCGGACAAGCAAACCGACATCAGCCGGTCATCCCCATCGCCGTACCGCAAAGGCTTGAGTAGCCGATCATCCTGCAAATCGCCTTGGATATTGCCCGGGACGGTAGCCGGTAACCAACCCTCTGCCCAATCCAGATGAGGGCCCCGGTCATCCTGACAAATCTGCCAATCGCTGCCGTTAAGTAAGATTTTCTGCATTTCCATTGCTCCGCACCTCTTTTTTCTTTATGAGAGTAAAGGATTTAAGGGTAAAACAATCATTTTTCGATTTTAAAAATGCACATCCCCGCTTGACCGAACGGATAAAACACGCCCCACGGAAACCTTGCGTAGTACATATTAGCACATATCTGCAAAAAATTCAAGCGTTTTATATCAAAAAAAAAAAAGGTTTTTGATATTTTTTCGACAAAAGTATCAAAAGTTTCGTTTTTTGGGCTATATGACTAATTCTACAGAAAAAACGCTGAAAAAAAGAAACATTTTAGAGACATTGCCTTTGCGTACCTCGCTCCGTATTTTTGAGCACGTCAATCCCATTCCGTCTCCACCTGTTAAAATGAGGTGTTTAGACACAGTTTACCGCATTTTATCACGCTTTTTCCTATCAAATTTGTCAAAGAAAAAGCGAATTAAATTCTCTTTTTTCCCTGCGAAACGCCGCCGGCTCCTCGCGGTTATGTCTGGATTTTGACAAAATATCCCAAAAAGCGCCTTAGCCCTTTCCACCTGCATTTTTGCGTTATTTCGTCACAGCGCCTTGGCACTTTTTCGTTGAAATAGCGCATTTTTTATATTGAATTATGAAACTTTTAAAGCGTTGGCAATTTTGGGCTTTGCTCCTCCTTGGCAGAAAAGTTTTTACGAAAACATTTCAAATTTAGGTTGACTATTGTGAAGCATTTGATATAATGAAGACAGAAAACTGCCTAATTTCTGCAGAAAGGACACTGAATTATGAAACAACTGACCGTTTCCATCCGCCCCAGCGACAGCATAACAGCTCCCGAGGCTATTGAAGCCGTCCTTCAAGATGTTAAAAACACGGCCGAGCCCTGTCACCTCGCCGTGGAGTTTTTACCGGGCATACATCGGTTTCCTCGCTCCGTAGAATTGGACAGTCCTCTGCCGGCACAGCACACCGTCACTTTTTTTGCCGCCGACAGAGAGGCAGTGGAGCTGACCGCCAGAATTCCCCTGTCCGTCTGCTGGTCACCTTACAAAGATGGCATCCTGCAGGCAGACATCGGCCTCAGCCACATCCCCGATGCCCTGTTCGTGGGCGGACAGAAGCAAATCCTCGCTCGCTACCCGAACTTCATCGAGGACGTGGTGCTTAACGGCTATGCCGAGGACGCCATTGCCCCGGAACGGGTGGCCCGATGGGCCGACCCGACAGATGGGTATATCCGCGCCCTCCACCATGCAGAATGGGGCTCCAACGACTATATCATCACCGGCAAAAACGCCGATAACACCCTGGAAATGCGCTGGGTAGGCGACAACAACCGTGGCTGTGAAATGCACCCTGTCAAGCGCATGGTGGAGAACATTTTTGAAGAGCTGGACGCCCCCGGCGAGTGGTTCTACAACCGCAAAACCGGCATTCTGTACTACTACCCGACGGAGGACGTAGACCTCTCCACCGCCACGGTGGAATTGGTGGAAAACCACCGTTTCTTCCATTTGAAGGGGCAGTCGCCGGAGGTTCCCTTTACCGGTGTGGAATTCTCCGGGCTTCGCTTTACCAATACGGCTCGCACGCTGTTTACCGGCGAGTATGAGCGCCCCTTGCGTGGAGACTGGGGCATCGTCCGGGATGGCGTGATTCTGCTGGAAAACACGGTGGGCATCGCTGTCAACGACTGCGTTTTTGATGATATCGGCGGCAACGCCGTCACCGTCTCCGCCTACAATGCGGATGCGGTTATCCGTCATTGTGACTTCCTGCATATCGGCGCTACCGGTGTCCTGGTCAACGGTCTGACCTCCGCTGTACGGGACGCCTCCTGCTATGACAATGACAACCACAAGACGGTCATCTCCGATTATACGCCCGGCCCCTGCAGCGAGGACTATCCCCGGGATATTGTAATCACCGATTGCTATTTCTACGATATCGGCACCTACGAAAAGCAAACCGCCGCCGTCAACTTCTCGGTCAGCGAGCGCTGTACTGTCCGCCGTTGCACCGTTCACCACACCTCCCGTGCCGGTCTGAATATCCATGACGGCACCTTCGGCGGCCACATCATCGAGGACAATGACCTGTTTGACTGCGTGACCGAAACGGCAGACCATGGCCCCATCAACTGCTGGGGACGTGACCGCTACTGGTCTGTCCCCCAGCACGATGCCATGGGCTACTATGGCAAGACCAAGCGTCCCTTTGCCCTGCTGGATGCCCGTTCCACCTCCATCATCCGGCACAACCGTGTCCACGCCAACCATGCCTTTGGCATTGATATCGACGACGGCTCCTCCAACTACGATATTTATAACAACCTGTGCATCGGCGTAGGTATTAAACTGCGTGACGGCTTCGACCGACGGGTGCACAACAACCTGCTGATCGGCTCCGGCTTTGAACTGCACATGACCTTTGCCCAGAACAACGACCTGATTTACACCAACGTAGTGGTGTTCCCGGCCGCCTACAACCGGCTGTGCATCAACCCCGGTGCTACCACCGTCCACAACAACAACCTGTACTGGAACATGGGCCATGAGGTACGCGGTCTGCCGGAGGACGAGCACGGTGCCCGCATTGCCGACCCCCTGTTCACCGATTTTGCCGGCAACGATTTCTCCCTCACGCCGGCATCTCCGGCACTGGCCATGGGCTTCATCCCCTTCCCTGTCCGGGACGAAGATTTCGGCCGGGCGGATTGCCCCAACCCGCCCCACTACACCTACGTAGATGCGGCAAACAGCACCCGTACCGTCCGCTTCCACGACCTGCTGCTGTCGGATATTGACGGCGAGGGCATGCGCTCCGCCGCCGGCCTGCCGGATTTCTACGGCGTATATATCGCCGAGCGTGATGTGCTGGGGCTGTTCTGCAAGCTGGGTATTCCGATCGGCGTCGGTGATGTTATCCGGCAGATCGGCGATACCGTCATCCGCAACACCGATGATTTTCTGGCCGCCTTTGAGGCTATCCCGCTCAATCAGCCCACCGCCATTGTTATCTACCGTAGCCAGAAGCCGCTGACGCTGGATTTCATTAAAACCACCAACGACTATCTTTCCATCAACGAGGCGGCCGACATGGCCTGGAAGGCCTCCATGATCGAAGAATAATCCCTGCAAGGAGGAAGCAACATGAATCGATATGACCTGGAAAAGCGAGGCGGCTGTCTGCTGAAAATCCGTGGCAGTCTGGACGGCCTGAAAAGTGCCGAAAAGCGCATCGCCTTATTCATCCTGTCCAACCCCTCCGAGATTCTGAACATGACCATCAATCAGGTGGCAGAGCGCTGTCAATCCAGCTATGCCACCATGAACCGGTTTTGCAAAAAGATGGGGTACAGCGGCTACAAGGAACTGAAAGACTATCTGTACAGTGATGTGGCCGCCGGTCAGCCGGATGTGAATGACTACATGGACATTGTTATCTCACCGGATATCACCACCATGGAGATTTGCAAAAACGTACACAGCCTGGCACTCAAAACCCTTTCCGATTCCTTTTCTATCACCGATGCGGCCAGCATTGACCGCATCACAGAGGAGATGCTGAAGGCCAAGCACACCTTCTTCATCGGTACCGGTAACTCCGGTATCAGCGCCCAGTATGCCTATTCCAAGTTCTTCCGTATCGGCCTGCCCTGCTCGGCACAAACCGACACCACCTATCGGAAAATGCAGGTCTCTCTTATGGGCAAAGGAGACATTCTGTTCGCCATCTCCTCCTCCGGTCGCAGCGCCGATATTCTGGAATGCGCCAAAATCGCCAAGGAAAACGGCGCCACCGTCATTGTGCTGTCCGACTTCAGCATCTCCCCTCTGTCCAAGCTGGCCGACTACAACATCTATACAACCCCTAGAAATGTCAGTGCCTTTTCCTACATTGATATGCCGTTGACTATTGGACAATTTACCATCATCGACATCCTGTACCTATGCTGCTGTAAAAGCGCCGGCACCGATGCCAGCGAGAACTATCAGAAGACCAAGAAAGTAGCGCACAGCGAAAAATCCTGACCATATTGCCGGCCGCAATACGCACGCACTATTTTTTGTAAAAAGCCAAAAAATAGTGCGTGCATTTTTCTCTGCTTTGTGTTATACTGATGAGGATTGAAGGGAGGGTCTGTATGACACTTGTTCTCCTTACAGCTCTGGGCGTGGGCGGTGCTTCGTTCGCCGGTGCACTCATCGGGCTGTTATTTAAGAAAACCAGCCACAAATGGAGCGATATCATCCTGTCCTTTGCTGCCGGGGTCATGCTGGCCGCCGCCGTCATCGGACTAATCCTCCCCTCTATGGAATATGGCGGGCGATTCCCCTTACCGGTCACCATTGTCGGTGTATTCTGCGGCGCTCTGTGTGTCAATCTCATCGACAAGCTGGTCCCCCACCTTCACCGCCTTTCCGGCGGCGAGCAGGAGCATCACCCCGATAGGCAAAAACAGCTCAACAAGGTCCTGCTGTTCATCATCGCCATCGCCATCCACAACCTGCCGGAGGGTATTGCCGCCGGTGTCGGTTTCGGCACCGGTAACACCGGCGAGGCACTGACCATTGCCGGAGGCATCGCTCTGCAAAATATCCCGGAGGGTATGGTCATCATCGCCCCCATGCTGGCGGTAGGTATGAGCTACGGCCGCACCCTGGCCGTGGCGCTGGCCACCGGCCTGATTGAGGTGGTCGGCACCCTGCTGGGCTACTTTGCCGTCAGCCTGTCAAGCGCTATTCTGCCCTTCGCCTTGGCTTTTGCCGGCGGCACCATGCTGTACGTCATCAGCGACGAGATGATTCCCGAGACCCACGCCCACGGCAGCCAGCGAGGGGCAACCTACGCCCTGTTGGCCGGATTCTGCCTGATGCTGGTGTTCGACGTGCTTCTTGGATAGACTAACATAAAGGAGAAACACCCTATGACCATACACAATGCAATTCACTATGTGGGCGTTAACGACCACGCCATCGACCTGTTTGAGGGGCAGTTCGCTGTGCCAAACGGCATGGCTTACAATTCCTATGTCATCGAGGATGAAAAAATCGCCGTCATGGACTCGGTGGATGCCCGCTTTGGCCAGGAGTGGCTGCACAATCTGCGGCAGGTGCTGGGCAACCGCCAGCCTGCCTATCTGGTGGTACAGCACATGGAGCCGGACCACTCTGCCAATATCGAAACCTTCTTAGATACCTACCCGGAGGCGGTAGTGGTCTCCTCCGAAAAGGCTTTTGCCATGATGCAAAAGTACTTCGGCACCGACTTTGCCCGCCGGCGGCTGGTGGTCAAGGAGGGGGATACCCTCTCCCTTGGTCACCATACTCTGCAATTCTACACCGCCCCCATGGTGCATTGGCCAGAGGTCATCATGTCCTATGAAACCACCGAACAGGTGCTGTTCTCCGCCGATGCCTTCGGCAAATTCGGTGCCCTGGATGTGGAGGAGGACTGGGCCTGCGAGGCTCGTCGGTACTATTTCGGTATCGTGGGCAAATACGGCGTGCCGGTGCAGACGGTGCTGAAAAAGCTGAGCAGTCTGCCCATCCGGGCCATCTGCCCTCTCCACGGCCCGATGCTGACCGACAACCTGGACTATTACCTGAACCTGTACACAACCTGGTCTGCCTATGGGGTGGAAAGCGAGGGCGTGGTCATCGCCTACACCTCCGTCTACGGCCACACAAAGGCGGCGGTGGAGCTGCTGGCGCAGGAGCTGAAGGCCGCCGGTTGCCCCAAGGTAACGGTCAACGACCTGGCACGCTGTGACATGGCCGAGGCGGTGGAGGATGCCTTCCGCTACGGCAAGCTGGTGCTGGCCACCACGACCTATAACAGTGAGGTTTTCCCCTTCATGCGCACCTTCCTGCATGAGCTCACCGAGCGCGGCTACAAAAATCGTACTGTCGGTCTCATCGAGAACGGTAGCTGGGCTCCAATGGCCGCCAAAGTGATGCGAAAGATGCTGGAAAACAGCCAGGGCATCACCTACACCGACACCACCGTCACCGTCCATGCGGCGATAAGTGAAGAAAACCGACAGCAGCTGACCACCCTGGCCGGTGAGCTTTGCCGCTGACAGGGTGTATATTTTCCGTTTTTTGTAGTACACTAGCAGAAAGGAGGCGTGAGAAATGAAATATGTGTGCGATGTTTGCGGCTACGTCTACGACGAGGCCGCCGGCGATCCCGAGAACGGCGTTGCCCCCGGCACCAAATGGGAGGACGTCCCCGAGGATTGGGTCTGCCCCCTGTGCGGCGTAGGCAAGGATATGTTCTCCGCTGAATAAACGCAAGTTCCCCGGATGCCAAAACATCCGGGGAAAATTTTTGCGATATTTTCCGTTTTTCCCATTGCCAAATGACGGAAACCGTGCTATACTTTGATGTGTATAAGTGGTAACCAGTTACCAAGCAGAAATGAGGGACTTCCAATGGAAACGATGCAGGATAAAATGCGCTTAATACAGGAGTTGGTGCCGGGCAAACAGATTACCATCGCCCATATCATCGCCAACCCGGATAAAATCATCTACCGCAAGCTGGGACTCGACCCGGCGGTGGACTATGCCTGCGCCGCCATCGGCATCGTCACCATGTCCCCTGCCGAGACCGCCATCATTGCCGGCGATATCGCCATCAAGACCTCCGGTGTGGAGTTGGGCTTTGTAGACCGTTTCAGCGGCACCCTCATCGTCACCGGCCGGGTATCCGAGGTAGAGGCCGCGCTGAACGCCCTCACCGCGTATTGCCGGGACACGCTGGGCTTCACCGTGTGTGACATCACCCGGACATAACGGCGATGAAAAAGATTATTCTGATGGGCCGGGTGGCCAGCGGAAAGACTACCCTCACCCAGGCGCTCCGTGGCGAGGCCATCCACTACCACAAGACCCAGTACATCCGCCACACCGATGTGGTCATCGACACCCCCGGTGAGTACGCCGAGACCCAGCATCTGGGGCGGGCGTTGGCGCTGTACAGTTACGAGGCGGATGTGGTAGGGCTGCTGCTTTCCGCCACCGAGCCGTATAGCCTCTATCCCCCTTGCTGCACCACCGCCTGTAACCGGGTAGTTATCGGCATCGTCACCCACATCGACGACCCGGAGGGGAACCCCCAGCGGGCAGAGAACTGGTTGCGGCTGGCCGGGTGTCGGATCGTTTTCCATGTGGACAGCCACTCGGGCAAGGGGGTCAAGGATATTCTGAATTTTCTGCGCGAACCGGGCGATCCCCCGGTGGAATAAGATGCGTACAGGGGAAGCCGACCGGCTTCCCCTGTTTTTTGACGGCATGGCGATAGCCGAAAAAGCGGGCGATTCGTGAATCGCCCCTACATTAAAAGAGGCGTGCCGCAAAACGGAATGGATAAATCCATTCCGTACATACCAAATTGAAATTTGTAGGGGCGAGCGCCCTCGACCGCCCGACAGCCCCATCCCTACGGCAAATACCCCCAAAAGTCAAGGCCACCGGCTAAGCCGGTGGCTTGCACAGCCCTAGAAGGGCATAATACGGACAAAGCCCCTGAAGGGGCGCCGAAAGGTTTGCCGACCGCATTCCTTTTTCCGACCGCCCCTAAAGGGGCTCGTTTTATGCCTTCTTGTTCACGCTACCCGTAAACGGGTCCACAAACTCTTTCAGTTCCATTTGATCTGCAATTTGATCTTCTGTCAACTGATTCTTTATGTATTCCTGTATTTGCTTTTTGTT
>JAFURT010000014.1 GCA_017471765.1 Clostridia bacterium | reverse complement strand
CCTCCCTGTTATTTTAGTTGTGTGGTCGGCAAACCACTTCTACTTTAACAGGGTGTTTCTTTTTTGTCTACTTTACTCCTCGCTAAAAGCTATTCTTTTACCCCCGGTAAAACCGGGGGTTGTCTTTGGTACAACCAAAACAAACGCAAAAATCCGGAGGATTTCTCCTCCGGATTTGTTGCAACAGATTAGTCCTCGATTAGCTCGGGGGCTTCCTCGCCGTCGTCGGCCAGCAGTTCATCCAGCACGCTGAAAGCGTTCTTGGGTGCACGATTGTCCTTCACACGGACATCGTTGTATATCTGCATACCGGTACCGGCAGGAATCAGCTTACCGATGATGACGTTCTCCTTCAGACCCAGCAGCGGATCCACCTTGCCCTTGATAGCGGCGTCGGTGAGCACGCGGGTGGTCTCCTGGAAGGAGGCGGCGGACAGGAAGCTGTCGGTGGCCAGAGAAGCCTTGGTGATACCCAACAGGATGGGGGTCACGGTGGCGGTGCGCAGCGGCTCGCCGTCTGCGCCGGTCTCGCCGGCGGCGATACGGGCGGCCACGGCCTTGTTCTCGACCAGCAGTTCAGACTTGTCAACCACAGCGTCGTTGATGAGGTTGGTGTCGCCGGAATCCTCCACACGCACCTTCCGCATCATCTGACGGACGATAACCTCGATGTGCTTATCGTTGATGTCAACACCCTGGGTACGGTAGGTGACCTGGACTTCCTTGATCAGGTAATCCTGCACCGCAGACTCGCCGCATACCTCCAGCACATCGTGGGGGCTCATGGAGCCCTCGGTGATGCACTCGCCCTTCTGGATGACATAGCCATCCTCGATGCAGGGACGCAGACGGGCACCATAGGTGATCACATAGCTACGCTCGTCAGAGCCATCCTCCGCCGTAACGATGACCAGGTTCTTCTTCTTCTCCTCGCGGCGGACCACACCGGTGATCTCGCTGAGGATGGCCAGCATTTTGGGCTTACGGCCCTCGAACAGCTCTTCAACACGGGGCAGACCCTGGGTAATATCCTCACCGCCGGCAACACCACCGGTGTGGAAGGTACGCATGGTCAGCTGGGTGCCGGGCTCACCGATGGACTGGGCGGCGATGATACCCACGGCCTCACCCACGGTCACCAGCTCGGTGGTGGCCAGGTTGGCGCCGTAGCAACAGGCGCACACGCCCTTTTCGGCGGCACAGGTCAGCACGGAACGAATCTTGACACGCACCTTGCTGTCGTCCACCTTGCCCTCGGCATCGGTGGCCTGCTGACGCAGTACACGGTCGATAATCGCCGCATCCGCATCGTTCATCTGATGGTCACGGTCAACCAGCACCTCGCCGGTAGCCGGGTCACAGAAGTCCTCGCACAGGAAACGGCCCTGCAGACGCTCGGTCAGCGGCTCGATAACACGGTTGCCATCCTTGATGTCATAGACATCGATACCGTTCCGGGTGCCACAGTCGGTCTCACGGATGATAACCTCCTGGGAAACGTCCACCAGACGGCGGGTCAGGTAACCGGAGTCAGCGGTACGCAGAGCGGTATCCGCCAGACCCTTACGAGCACCCTTAGCGGAGGTGAAGTACTCCAGAATGTTCAGACCTTCACGGTAGTTAGCACGGATGGGCACCTCGATGGTCTTACCGGAGGTGTTGGCAATCAGACCACGCATACCCGCCAGCTGACGGATCTGGCTGATGCTACCACGAGCACCGGAATCCGCCATCATCTGGATGGGGTTGTAGGGGTCCATGTTGCCGGTCAGAGCGTGGGTCACCTTATCGGTGGTCTCGTTCCAGGTCTTGATGACGTGGTTGTAACGCTCCTCGTCGCTCATCAGACCCTGATAGAACAGCTCGGTAATTTCGTCCACGTGCTTCTCCGCCTCGGCGATAAAGGTCTTCTTCTCCGCCGGGATGGTGGCATCGCCCACCGACACGGTGAGGGCGCCACGGGTGGAGTAGCGGTAGCCCTGGGCCTTGATATTATCCAGCACGACGGAGGTCTTGGCGGTGCCGTGCTTCTTGATGCACTCGCCCACGATCTTGCCCAACTGCTTCTTGCCCACCTTGAAGTCGATCTCGTAGCCCAGATAGCGATCCAGGAAGGCGGGATCGGTGACCGTTTCGCCCTCATGCAGGGTGCGGTCTACAAAACCAAGATCCTGGGGAATCGCCCGGTTGAAGATCACACGACCGATGGTGGTCTTGACCAGGTGAGAGACGGTCACGCCGTCAATCTCGGCGGTACGGCGAATCTTGATGTCATCATGGAGGGTAATCGCCTTGCTGTCGTAGGCCATCATCGCCTCGTTCTCGTCACGGTAGACCTTATCGGTCTCCGCCTTCGCACGGGCAGCCTCCTCGGCAGAATCCTTCTCATGGTTGTCGATGGTCAGGTAGTAGGAACCCAGCACCATATCCTGGGTGGGTACCGCCACCGGCTTACCGTCAGAGGGCTTCAGCAGGTTGCCGGCGGCCAGCATCAGGAAGCGGGCCTCCGCCTGCGCCTCGGCAGACAGGGGTACGTGCACAGCCATCTGGTCGCCGTCGAAGTCGGCGTTGAACGCGGTACAGACCAGGGGGTGCAGTTTGATGGCACGGCCCTCCACCAGCACCGGCTCGAAAGCCTGGATGCCCAGACGGTGCAGGGTAGGTGCACGGTTCAGCATGACCGGGTGATCCTTAATGACGATCTCCAGGGCATCCCACACCTCCGGACGGAGGCGATCCACCATCTTACGGGCGGACTTGATGTTGCCGGCCACGCCGGTCTCTACCAACCGCTTCATAACGAAGGGCTTGAACAGCTCGATAGCCATCTCCTTGGGCAGACCGCACTGGTACATCTTCAGCTCGGGGCCAACGACGATAACCGAACGGCCGGAGTAGTCAACACGCTTACCCAGCAGGTTCTGACGGAAACGGCCCTGCTTACCCTTCAGCATATCGGAGAGGGACTTCAGAGGACGGTTGTTGGGGCCGGTCACCGGACGGCCGCGGCGGCCGTTGTCGATGAGGGCGTCCACCGCCTCCTGCAGCATACGCTTCTCGTTGCGGACGATGATGTCCGGAGCGCCCAGCTCCAGCAGTCTCTTCAGACGGTTGTTACGGTTGATTACACGGCGGTACAGGTCGTTCAGGTCGGAGGTGGCGAAACGGCCGCCATCCAACTGTACCATAGGACGGATATCCGGGGGAATGACCGGCACCACGTCCATGATCATCCACTCGGGACGGTTACCGGACAGGCGGAAGGACTCCACCACCTCCAGGCGCTTGAGCAGACGCACACGTTTCTGGCCGGTGGCACTGTCCAGCTCCTCTTTCAGCTGAGCAGACAGCTCCTCCAGGTCGATCTCCGCCAGCAGCTTCTGGATGTACTCGGCACCCATACCGGCATCGAAATCGTCCTCGTACTTTTCACGCATATCGGCATAGTCCTTATCGGACAGCACCTGCCGCTTGTGCAGGGGAGTATCACCAGGATCCACCACCACATACTCGGCAAAATACAGCACCTGCTCCAACTGCCGGGGAGACATATCCAGCATCAGACCCATCCGGGAAGGGATGCCTTTGAAGTACCAGATATGGGACACGGGGGCGGCCAGCTCAATGTGGCCCATGCGCTCACGGCGCACCTTTGCCCGGGTGACCTCAACGCCGCAGCGCTCGCAGATCTTGCCCTTATAGCGCAGCCGCTTGTACCGGCCGCAGTGACACTCCCAGTCCTTGGTAGGCCCGAAGATCTTTTCGCAGAACAGACCCTCACGCTCCGGTTTGAGAGTGCGATAGTTGATCGTCTCCGGCTTGGTGACCTCGCCGTAAGACCAGCTCCGGATCTGATCCGGAGAGGCCAGACCGATCTTAATGGAGTCAAACTCATTGAATTGCATCATAATTCTGTCGCCTCCCCTTACATCATATCATCATCGTAGCCGTCGGTGCCGTACAGGCCGCCGTCATCCACGATGTCACCGGATTCATCCATCGAGCCCACGCCGTAGCCCTCGAACTCGCTCTCGTTGACCACCACGGAGAAGGCTTCGCTGTCCGCATCCACCATGCCCAGATCGTCATCGTCATCAAAGTTCTGCTTCAGGTCGATCTCGTTCTTATCGGCATCCAGCACCCGGATATCCAGACCCAGGGACTGCAATTCCTTGACCAGCACCTTGAAGGATTCCGGCACACCGGACTGGGGCACATTCTGGCCCTTGACGATGGCCTCGTAGGTCTTGACACGGCCCACCACGTCATCCGACTTGACGGTCAGGATCTCCTGCAGGGTGTAGGCGGCGCCGTAGGCCTCCAGGGCCCACACTTCCATCTCACCGAAACGCTGACCGCCGAACTGGGCCTTACCGCCCAGCGGCTGCTGGGTGACCAGGCTGTAGGGGCCGGTGGAACGGGCATGGATCTTATCGTCAACCAGGTGGTGCAGCTTGAGGTAATACATATAGCCCACGGTAACGGGGTTATCAAACAATTCGCCGGTACGGCCGTCGTACACCGGGGTCTTACCGTCGGTGCGCTTGCCGGCCTCCTCCAGCAGGGTGCGGATATCGTCCTCGTGCGCACCGTCAAAGACGGGGGTCATCACCTTGAAGCCCAGCGCCGCAGCGGCGTAGCCCAGGTTGACCTCCAGCACCTGACCGATGTTCATACGGGAGGGAACGCCCAGGGGGTTCAGCACGATATCCAGCGGGGTACCATCCGGCAGGAAGGGCATATCCTCGCTGGGCAGAATACGGGACACAACACCCTTGTTACCGTGACGGCCGGCCATCTTATCGCCCACGCTGATCTTGCGCTTCTGAGCGATATAGCAACGGACCACCATGTTCACACCGGGGCTGAGCTCGTCGCAGTTCTGGCGGGTGAATACCTTGACATCCACGATGATACCGTACTCGCCGTGGGGCACACGCAGGGAGGTATCACGCACCTCACGAGCCTTCTCACCGAAGATAGCACGCAGCAGGCGCTCCTCGGCGGTCAGCTCGGTCTCGCCCTTGGGGGTAACCTTACCAACCAGGATATCACCGGAGTGCACCTCGGCACCGATGCGGATGATGCCACGCTCGTCCAGATCCTTCAGAGCATCGTCGCCCACGTTGGGGATGTCACGGGTAATCTCCTCCGGCCCCAGCTTGGTGTCACGGGATTCCACCTCATACTCCTCAATGTGAATAGAGGTGTACACATCGTCACGGACAATCTTCTCGTTGATGAGAACAGCGTCCTCGTAGTTGTAGCCCTCCCAGGTCATGAAGCCGATAAGGGCGTTCTTACCCAAGGAAATCTCACCGTTGTCCGTAGAGGGTCCGTCAGCAATCACTTCCTTGACATCCACATGCTGTTCCACGCTGACCACCGGGCGCTGGTTGATGCAGGTGCCCTGGTTGGAACGGGAGAACTTGACCAGCTTGTAGACGTCGATCTCGCCGGTGTCATCCCGACGGATCTTCACCGTGTCAGCGGACACATAGGTGACGGTACCGGCGGCCTTGGCCAGCACACACACACCGGAGTCCACACCGGCCTTGTACTCCATACCGGTACCCACGATGGGCGCTTCCGGCTTGAGCAGCGGCACAGCCTGACCCTGCATGTTAGAGCCCATCAGGGCACGGTTAGCGTCGTCATTCTCCAGGAAGGGGATCATGGCCGTAGCCACGGACACAACCATCTTGGGAGAGACGTCCATATAGTCTACCACAGAGGGGGACTCTTCCTTAAATTCGCCACGGAAACGGGTGGTAACCTTGGAACGGGCGAAGCGGTTGTTCTCATCCAACGGCTCGTTGGCCTGGGCGACGATGAAATCGTCCTCCATGTCAGCCGGCATATAGGTGACCTCGTCGGTAACGATGCCGGTCTCCTTGTCCACCTTGCGGTAGGGCGCCTCGATGAAGCCGTACTGGTTGATACGGGCAAAGGAGGCCAGATAGGAAATCAGACCGATGTTGGGACCTTCAGGGGTCTCAATGGGGCACATACGGCCATAGTGGCTGTAGTGTACGTCACGCACCTCGAAACCGGCACGGTCACGGGACAGACCGCCGGGACCCAGAGCAGACAGACGGCGCTTATGCTTCAGCTCCGCCAGGGGGTTGTTCTGATCCATGAACTGGGACAGCGGCGAGGAGCCAAAGAACTCCTTGATCGCCGCCACCACAGGACGGATATTGATCAGCGCCTGGGGGGTGATGACGTCCATATCCTGCGCCTGCAGGGTCATACGCTCACGCACCACACGCTCCATACGGGAGAAGCCGATGCGGAACTGGTTCTGCAGCAATTCACCCACCGAACGGATGCGGCGGTTGCCCAGGTGGTCGATGTCATCGGTGGTGCCGATGTGATGACCCAGGCAGTTGAGGTAGTTGATGGAAGCCAGGATGTCGTCCACGGTGATGGTGTTGGGCACCAGCTCCTTGGCACGGCCGAGCAGAGCAGCAATCAGCTCCTCCTCCGACAGCTCCTGCGCCAGGATCTCCTGCAGCACGCTGTAGCACACACGCTCGTTCACCGTCTTCTTGACGGCATCGTACACCGTGGCGCTGACGTACTTGGCCAGGTCCACCATGCCGGTGGATACGATCTTGACCTCACGCTCCTCGCCATGCTCCTCGATGGTAACATAGGCGACGGTGACGCCGGCATCCTCCATCTCCATCGCCTTCTGGCGGGAGATGACCTCGCCCGGCTCACCCAGCATCTCGCCGGTGGCGGGGTCGATCACAGGACGGCTCAAGGTGCAACCGGCCAAGCGGTTGGACAGGCCCAGCTTCTTATTGTATTTATAGCGGCCCACACGGGACAGGTCGTACCGGCGGGGATCAAAGAACAGGTTATCCAAATGCTGCTGGGAGTTCTCCACCGTCGCAGGCTCGCCCGGACGCAGCTTGCGATAGATCTCCAGCAGGGCTTCTTCTTTATTCTTGGTGGTATCCTTGCCCAGGGTGGCATGGATACGCTCGTCATCGCCAAAGAACTCCAGGATCTGTGCATCGCTGCCCAGACCCAGGGCACGGGCCAGCACGGTGACGGGAATCTTGCGGTTCTTATCGATGCGGACATAGAACACGTCGGAGGAGTCGGTCTCGTACTCCAGCCAGGCACCCCGGTTAGGGATGACGGTGGAGGTGAACAACTCCTTGCCCAGCGTGTCGTGGGCCATATCAAAATATACACCGGGAGAACGCACCAGCTGAGACACGATGATACGCTCTGCACCGTTGATGACAAAGGTGCCGCTTTCGGTCATCAGGGGGAAATCGCCCATGAAGACCTCGGACTCCTTAATTTCACCCGTTTCCTTATTTAACAGGCGCACCCGGACATACAGGGGGGCGGCGTAGGTTACGTCACGCTCCTTGCACTCCTCTACCGTGTACTTGGGGTTCTCATCCAAGCGGTAGCCGATGAAATCCAGCACCAGGTTGCCGTTGTAGTCGGTGATAGCGGCGGTCTCGTCAAAGACCTCACGCAGACCGTCCTCCAGGAACCACTGGTAGGAATTCTTCTGCACCTCGATGAGGTTGGGCATATCCAGCACTTCGTTGATCTTGGCAAAGCTCATACGGACAGTGTTGCCCAGCTTTACCGGTTTAATGTTCGTCATTTCGCCCGATCACTCCTTTGTTATTTTCCCATTGTCCTTTCCGGGGGACAGGGGGATAACCTGTGTTAACTGACTTTGACTTTGCTTTTTATGAAATTTGTTACGCCTTTTTGCAAAAAAATCTTGCATTTTTTGCAGTTTTGTGGTATGCTTTAGGTGTGTCTAGGGACACAAATCCCATAATAAAGCAGTTTATTATACATCCGCACCCCCTGTTTGTCAAGCCTTTTTGAAAAAAAGGGCTATTTTTTTGCACTTTTTTGGAAATTTGTTGATTATCAATAAATAAAACGGCACTGGGTAACGTTTTGGAACGCCCGGCGCCGTTGTTTGTTTGTATGGAGCATCGAAAAGAAAGGGGTGGGGCAAGCCCCACCCTACAAAACCTTTCGTAGGGGCGTTCTGTGAACGCCTGCGGGCGAACGCAGTTCGCCACTACACCACTCAATACCGCAACAGCCACAGGCGGCAGATGGCGGCACACTCACGCACCCAATAATTGAGCATCAGGTGGGGTGGCGAGAAGCAAGCTATACCGCCCACGCTGTCTGCCCCCGCCCACCGGGCATTGACCCCGGCCCGGTACTGGTGAAACACCTGGGTGGCAATGGCCACATCCCGGCTCCAGCCCTTCTCCTCGATGACTGTCAGGGAAAAAGCGGTGTTCTCATGGGTGTCCGTGGAGGTGTCCTCACAGGCGATACGGTCGGCGGCGATCCCCCGGTCGTTTACCAAATAGTTTTTCATAACCTCCGCCTCCGTGTAGGTCTCCCCTTTCCCCAAACCGCCGGACACCACACAGTTGGAGGCCGGGTGGGCTTCCAGATAGTCCGCCGCCACATCCAGGCGCGCCCGCAACATCCGGCTGGGACGGGAGCCATAAATCTTGGAGCCCAGGACGATAACGGTAGCCCCCTCCTCCGGGGCTTTCGCCGCCGAGGCGATCATCAGCCCAGAAAAAGTCACGGCAGTCGCCGCCACAAGGCAAACCCCGGTGATAAATACGGCTGTCATCCCTTTCTGCCACCTCTTTCTCTCCGTTTTCTTCGCCGGGGCGAACAGAGCAATCCCTATCCCCAACAAAGCTGCTGCCCCGGGGACAAGCACACCCACGCCATGGATGCCGTTCACCAAAGGCAGCAACGACCATAGCAGCAGCACAAGACTGCCCACCAGTAGCGGCCACCGTTTACGGAGACGGCCGGTGCGCTTGCCTTTGTTTTTTCTTTTGATTTTTTCTGCCTTTGCCTTCATGCCTCTTGCCTCCCCGGACAGCTTGTTCCTAATACAGCATACCCGAAAGAAGAGAGCTTGACAAGAGGGTTAATGAATTTTTAAAGGAAAGTTAACCAAATAATCATCCCACGACAAAAGCCGTGGGTGTGCCCACCCACGGCTTTTGCCAAAACGAGGTATACGAAAAACAAGAAGTATGCAAAATCAGAGCTTACGGACACGGATGACCCCATCGATAGAGCGAATCACACCCACTACATCGTCCGCCACATTGCCAACAATATCCAGTATTGTATAAGCATAGTCCTTTTTGGACTTGTTGGTCATAGACTCGATGTTCACGCCGGAAGCGGACACCACCGAGCTGATTTGCGCCAGCATATTCGGCACATTGCGGTGCAGGACGCAGACACGGGCGTCACCCACACGAGGCACCTTCACATCCGGATAGTTCACCGAATTGGTGATATTACCATTCTCCAGATAGTCACGCAACTGATCGGCGGCCATTACGGCGCAGTTATCCTCGCTCTCGGGAGTGGAGGCACCCAGGTGAGGGATTGCCACCACATTCTTTACCCCAAGCATCTCATCGGTGGGGAAATCCACCACATAGCTGGCTACCTTGCCGGACTCCAGCGCCGCCAGCATGGCATCGCTGTCCACCAGCCCGGCACGGGAGAAGTTCAGCACCCGAACGCCGTCCTTCATGGCGGCGAAAGCGGCCTCACCCAGCATGCCCTTGGTGGCCGGGAGCAACGGCACGTGTACGGTGATATAATCGCACTCGGCATAGATTTCATCCAGGCTGGTGGCATGCTCAATGTGACGGGACAGCTTCCACGCCGCATCCACCGACAGGTAGGGGTCATAACCATAGACCTCCATGCCCAGAGCTACAGCGGCATTGGCCACCAGCACGCCGATGGCGCCCAGACCGATAACACCCAGCTTCTTGCCGAGAATTTCCGGGCCGGCGAAGGCAGACTTGCCCTTTTCCACCAACTTGCCTACGGCCTCGCCCTCGCCCTTCAGGGTAGCGGCCCAGTTGACGCCGCCGACTACATCACGGGAGGACAGGAACAGACCGGCCAGCACCAGTTCTTTTACAGCGTTGGCGTTAGCACCGGGGGTGTTGAACACCACAATGCCGGCCTCGCTACAGGTGTCAATCGGGATATTGTTCACACCGGCACCGGCACGGGCGATACCCAGCAGGCTGTCCGGCAGGGCCATATCGTGCATGGCGGCGGAGCGCACCAGCACGCCGGCGGCGCCCTCCATCTCCTCCGTCACGGTATAGTTGGCTCCCAGGCGGCTGGTGCCGCAGGCAGCAATCTTATTTAACGTACAAATATTCATGGTCAACCATTCTCCTTCTCAAACTGTGCCATGAACTCCACCAGCGCCGCAACGCCCTCATAGGGCATGGCGTTGTAGATCGAGGCACGCATGCCACCTACCGAACGGTGGCCCTTGATGTTCACAAAGCCGGCGGCGGCCGCCTCCTTGACGAACTTGGCATCCAGCTCCTCGCTACCGGTGACAAAGGGCACGTTCATCAGCGAACGATCCTCCTTGGCCACAGGGGATTTGAACAGCTTGGAATTGTCGATGAAGTCGTACAGCAGCGCCGCCTTCTTCTCGTTGCGCTCCAGCATCTTATCCAGGCCGCCGACCTCGTTCTTGATCCACTCCAGCACCAGCTTCATCATATAGATGGAGTAGCAGGGGGGCGTATTGTACATGGAGCCGGCCTCGGCATGGCTGGCATAATCCAGCATGGTGGGGGTCTTATCCTGGGTCTTGCCGATAAGATCCTCCCGGATGATGACCACCGTCACACCGGCAGGGGCCATATTCTTCTGGGCGCCGGCATACAGGATGCCGAATTTGGATACATCAATCGGGCGGGACAGGATGCAGGAAGATGCATCCGCCACCAACGGCACATCGCCGGTCTCCGGCAGGTCGTGATAGACCGTACCGAAAATAGTATTATTCATACAAATGTAGAAATAGTCCGCATCCGGGGTGAAGGTTGCCGGATCCAGCTTCGGGATGTAGGAGAAGGTCTTATCCTCCGAGCTGGCCACCACCTTGACCTCACCAAAGCGGGCGGCTTCTTTATACGCTTTCTTGGCAAACTGGCCGGTGACCACATAGTCCGCCTTGCCGCTACCGGTCATCAGGTTCAGGGGAATCATCGCAAACTGGGTGGACGCACCGCCCTGCAGGAACAGAACCTTATAATTGTCGGGGATCTCCATGACCTCCCGCAACAGAGCCTCTGTCTCGTCAAAGATGCCCTGATAGACCTTAGATCGATGAGACATCTCCATTACAGACTGTCCACTGCCCTGATAGTCCAGCATTTCCGCCGCTGCCTTGGCCAGTACGCTCTCCGGCAGCATGGAAGGGCCGGCCGAAAAATTGTATACTCTTGCCATGTCTCATTCCTCCATAATTCGTTATTTTTTTCACCCTTTTATAAAGGTGTTGCGGTACATTATACACGCATCGCTTTAAATTGTCAATACTTTAACGCAAAAAAGTGTTTGTCCTTTTTTAAAAAAAGAAACGTGCTGTTTTTATCGAAAACAGCACGTTTTTTCGTAGATTTATTTCCGCACAAACAGGATGCCCAGCGTATTGGGACCGCAGTGGGAGGAGATGGTACAGCCGGCACGGGTGATGAGGATCTCATCAAAGTGCATCTGCTTCTCGATGGCGGCCTTGACCAGGGCGATGCGCTCCTCCGAGATGCCGGAGTGGGTGATGAAGATGCGGTCGGTGCAGATGGTATCCGGCTCGGCCAGACGGTCTGCCACATACTGCTCCAGACAGCGGTCCAGAGCACCCCGGTACTTTTTACCCACGCCCATCTTGCCGCCGTCGGTATTCACCTCGATGCAGGGCTTCAGCTTCAGTACATTGGCGCCCAGCATGGCCACGGCGGAGCAACGGCCACCCTTGTGCAAAAACTCCAGCGTATCCAGCACAAAGCTGGCATCCACCCTTTTGGTCAGGGCGTTGACCTCCTCCACGATCTGCTCCACCGGCATACCGGCGGCAATGCGCTCGGCCGTAGCGATCACACAGTGGCCAAAGCCGGTGGACAGGTTGTTGCTGTCGATGGCATACAGGCCGGGGAGCTCCTCGGCCGCCAAACGGCAGTTATTGTAGGTGGTGGACAGCGCTGAACCCAACGTCAGACAGATCACGTCATTGCCAGCCTCAATAAAGGGGCGGACATGATCCATAAACTCATCCATATTCAAGGCCGCCGTCTTGGGCAGCACTTTTTTCTCTTGATATACAGCATAAATACCATCCGGGTTTAGATCTACACCATCTGCATAGGTCTCCCCGTCCAGGTTAACGTGCATCGGGATGATGTGCACATGGTATTTTTCTACCAGTTCCGGACTCAGGTCACAGGTGCTGTCCGCACACAGAATGATCGGTTTTGCCATAGGTCTGCATCGCTTCCTTTCGTAAATTTCGCAGGTATTATATCATAAACCGTCAAAAAGTGCAACCCCTCTTTGCAATTGGAAAAAAGTTCGACAAAATAGGCTTTTTCTCTTGCTTTTTTGCCTGGAAAACAGTACAATGAAAGAAAGACTTACAGGGAGGCCATCACCATGAAACTACAAAGCCGTATCTCACTCAATCCTCAAAAAAAACGGGCCTCCCGTGGATGGATGGTCGCCTGTATCGCTGTCATCTGTGTGATGGTCATTGGCCTTGGCTCTCTATCGGTATACACAGCACTGACAGTCAGTGAGCAGAAGCGCATAACAGAGGCGCAGGCCGCCTCCCTCACCGAACTGGAGCAACAACTGGCGGAGGCACAGAGCCAACTGGAGCAACAGGAACAGGCACTGGAAAAAGCTAAAGAGGAGGCATCCACTGCCTCGGACACCATCGCCGACCGGGAACAGACCATCCGCGACCAGGAAGCATCCATCAAAGAACAGCAAAAAACCATCGACGAACTCAAGCAACAGATTGCTTTGAAGCAAGGCCAAACCAACCAAACCACCGCCCCTTCCATCCAGGCACCCGAGGGCGTAGACGGCCTGAAGAATAAAAAATTGGTGGCGCTCACCTTTGACGATGGCCCCGGCCCCTACACGGCACGTCTGCTGGACGGGCTGAAAGAGCGAGGGGTACGAGCCACCTTTTTCGTGCTGGGGACACGGGTAAGCAGTTACCCCGAACTCATCAAGCGCATGGCCGCAGAGGGCCACGAGGTTGGCAATCACTCCCAAGGGCACAAGGAGTTGACCAAGCTATCCGCCGCCAGCATCAAAACCGAGATGGACAGCTGTGCCACCAAGATAAAAAACCTTATCGGCCATGAGCCTACCGTCATGCGGTGCCCCTACGGTAGCTACAACAATGCCGTAAAGGCTTATGCCAAAGAGAAAAACATTCCCATCATCCAGTGGGATGTGGACACCCGGGACTGGGAAAGCAAGAACGTGACAGCTATTCTCAATAAAACCTTCGCCAGTAACGGCGTCAGTGATGGCTCCATCGTGCTGTTGCACGATATCCATTCCACCACCGTGGATGCTACCTTCCAGATTGTGGACAAGCTCAAGGCGCAGGGGTACACTCTGGTTACCGTCAGCGAGCTGCTGCATGCCCGCAACGACAAGGTAGAGGCCGGAAAAGTCTATTTCGAGGGCTAACATAGTGATATAAGAAAAACCCGTCCTCCCCGGACGGGTTTTTCTTATTTACAGATCCAGTGCCAGTACATCCTCCACCGTTTCCCGGCGGACGGCTACGTAGCTGTCGCCCCCCTGCAACATCACCACAGGCGGTCGGGGGATGCGATTATAGTTGGAAGCCATGGAGTAGTGGTAAGCACCCGTGGTCAAAAAGGCCAACAGGTCGCCCCGGCGAATATCCGCCGGCAGGGGAACATTCTCCTGCAGGATGTCGCCACTTTCACAGCAACGCCCTACCACCGAAGCGGTCATCTCCCGCTTGTCCAGCGCACGGGTGGGGGGGACAACGGTATACTGGGAGCCATACAGCACATACCGGGGGTTATCCGTCATGCCGCCGTCCACCGATACATAGGTTTTATAGCCTGGGAGCTTTTTTACAGCCCCTACGGTATACAGCGTCATGCCGGCATCCGCCACAATGCTACGGCCCGGCTCGAAGCCGATAATCGGCATGGGAATACCATGCTCTGCCACTTTTTCCCGCACACGCTGGCCCACCTCCCGGATGGAGGCGGCAATATCAATGGTGGGGTCCTCTGCTACATACCGTACGCCGAAGCCGCCGCCCAGATCCAGCATGGAGGCGGTGTAGCCGTACCGGTCGGCCATGGCGGCAAGAAAAGCCACCATCACATCTACAGTAGCATTATATACCGATGCATCAAATACCTGGCTCCCCACATGACAGTGGAAACCGTCCAGTCGGATGTGCGGCAGGGACAAAGCCAGGCCGGTAATCTCCTCGGCGTGGCCAAGCTCGATGGCAGAGCCAAACTTACAGTCCACCTTGCCGGTGGCCACCGCCTCATAGGTATGGGGGTCGATACCGGGGGTGATGCGAAGCAACACCGCCTGGGTCATCCCTTTTTCGGCGGCGATGGTATTGATGGCGGTCAGCTCATCCGGGCCATCCACCACAAAATGCCCCACGCCGCAGTCCATGGCATACCGGATATCGGCGTCGGTCTTATTATTGGAATGGAAATAGGCCTGTTCCAGAGGATAGCCCACAGCCTTCGCCGTGGCAATCTCTCCGGCGGACACCACATCAATGCCCATCCCCTCCTCCTGCATGATGCGGTACATCTGCTTGAAAGAGGCGGCCTTGGAGGCGTACAGCACACGGCCATTCTCTCCGAAGGCTTCCTTCACAGCGGTGAGGTAGGTGCGGCAACGCTCCCGGATGCGATCCTCGTCCATTAGATAGAGAGGGGTGCCGTATTGAGCCGCCAGGGCGGTGGTATCCTGTCCGGCGAACAGCAGATGCCCTTCGTCGGACACGGCCAGGTTTTCACAAATGCAGTCCTTGGTTATCACGAGTGTGTGTCCTTTCCCATTTCAATTCTTACAGCATGGTGGCACGAAGCTCCTCCGCCGACAGGGGAGAAAGCAAAGCCGGAGGAACATCGAACACCGTCTTACAGCCATAGTCCCCCTTCTGCGCCAAACGGCACACCGCCCGGGCATAGGCCACCAGCACGCTGGCCGTGAATTCGGGATTGGAGTCCAATTTGAGGCTGTATTCAATGGCGTGCTTGTGCTCCCCCTCCCAGCCGGTACGGCCGGTGCGGATGACAAAGCCGCCGTGGGGGATGCCGCTATGGTCACGGCGCAGTTCCTCTTCTGTAATAAAGGTTACCGACGTGTCGTAGTCGGCAAAATAGTTGGGCATGGTCTTAATCTCCTGCTCAATGCGAGCCAGGTCTGCCCCCTCCTCTGCCACCACATAGCACTCGCGCAGGTGCTTCTGCCGGGTGGTCAGCTCCGGGTTTTCGCCGGAACGCACCGCCTCCAGGGCAGAATCGATGGGCACAGTGTACTGCCGGGCATCCTTCACCCCGTCAATGCGACGAATGGCGTCGGAATGCCCCTGGCTCACCCCACGTCCCCAGAAGGTATAATCCTTGCCGTCCGGCAGGATAGCAGAGGCGTACAGCCGGTTGAGGGAGAACATACCCGGGTCCCAACCGGCAGAAATAAGCGCCGTATGGCCGGAGGCGGCGGCCGCCGCCTGTACCCGGTCAAAATGGGCAGGGATGGCGGCGTGGGTATCAAAGCTATCCACCACGTTGAAATCCGTCGCCAGCGCCGGGGTCATCTCCGGCAGGTCGGTGGCACTGCCACCGCAGAGGATGAGCACATCGATTGCATCCTTATATTTCAGGAGCTCATCGATATGGTAAACAGGGATGTCCCCGTAAGGATGAACAGATGCAGGGGAACGACGGGTAAAAATTCCCACCAGGGTGGCGTCCGGCGCCTGGCGCACCGCACACTCCACACCACGGCCCAGGTTGCCGTAACCGTAAATAGCTATACGCATGATGATGCTCCTTTCACATAATAACGGAAAAACTCACTTAAATCAGATTCTGCTCCTTCATCAGCCCCAGCAAGGTGGCGCGATGGGCATCCTCCATGGGGGTCAGGGGCAGGCGGAGAATGTCCTCGCAGTAGCCCATGGCGGCCATGGCGGCCTTGACCGGGATGGGGTTGACCTCACAGAACAGAGCGTCCACCAGGGGCAGATACTTGAGCTGCGCCGCCGTCGCCTCGGCGGTGCGGCCCTCCAGATAGTCGTGGCAAATCTTGGAGGTCTCTGCCGGCATCAGGTTCGACAGCACGGAAATGACGCCCTTACCGCCCAGAGACATCACCGGTACGATCTGGTCGTCATTACCGGAATAGATATCGATGTTGTCGCCGCACAGATGCGCTACCTGAGCAATCTGGGAGATGTTGCCGCTGGCCTCCTTAATGCCCACGATGTTGGGATGCTCAGCCAGCTTGGCCACGGTAGCCGGCAACAGGTTGCAACCGGTGCGGCCGGGCACATTGTACAGAATGCAAGGCTTGGTGCTGGCATCCGCAACGGCGGTGAAGGACTGAATAAGCCCCTGCTGGGTGGCCTTGTTGTAGTAAGGAGTCACCAACAGCATGGCGTCTGCCCCCACCTCACAGGCATATTTGGTCAGGTCGATGGCATAGGCAATATCGTTGGAGCCGGTGCCGGCGATAACCGGAACACGGCCCGCCACCTGCTCTACGCAGAAGCGGATAGCCTCCCGATGCTCGGCATCGGTCAGGGTAGAGCCCTCACCGGTGGTGCCGGCCACCACGATGGCATCGATCCCCTCGGCAATCTGCCAATCGATCAGCCGGGCAAACTGCTCATAATCAATGCCGGTGGCGGTCATAGGGGTGATAATGGCGGTTGCGGCGCCGGTAAATACAGTGTTTTTCATAATCTATACTCCTCTCTGTCTGGCACGAAAAAAGGACAGCCGCACAAACGCTGCTATCCCACACCAGTCCATATCCATGAAATGAAGTCGGATAGCTCTCCGCATCTCTGCGACAACAGGACGGATCTTCTCCGTACTGCCAGCCCACCGGGTGCCATGCCGGTGTCTTCGGCATCCGTCCCTTTCCCCCACGGCCGTGGCGACCACCCAAACAGGCTGTCAGCGGGGTACTCTTGACCAGATGCGCCTCTATCTACGGGCACAGTGTAACACAGCTCGCCCTGTTTTGTCAACCCTTTTTCTCCGGAACGGCCGCAATTTTTGCAATTCGGTAAAAATATTTATCTTTCTATCAAATTGTGTATAGACTTTTCTCAAAACATACGCTATACTAAATATTATTCCAACCGGTAAAATAATACAGTCGGACAGGAGAATATCACCATGAAACAGTACATAAAGGATAAACAGGTATGGGCCACCCCTGATTTTTGCCCGGAGGGCTTTGCCTTTGAGATCCAGGTGTTGCGGTACCATCCCTACGACACCGACAAAGTACGGGAAAGCGTCATTGCCCGGGAAATGGGTAGCCCCATCAGCTTCCACCGCCTGGTCAATGTACGGGCGGAGGAGTGGACCAACTCCCTGCACTTCGGAAATCCCGGCATCTTCGCCGACCCGCCCAAGACCCGGCAGGAGGCGGTGGAGCGCTACCGCCAGGCGCTGGAGGAACGGTATATTCAGGGCAGACCTCACCCCTGGCTGTCTTTTAACGGCCATTTCACCTGCCAGCACTATGCCGGCGAGTTTGGGTTTGATTGCATCGGCTCGGAGATCGGCTGTCTCATCAAAAACAATCAGATGCAGATGGCCTTCAACCGAGGCGCCGCCCGGCAATATCATGTGCCGTGGATGATCGATGTATCCCCCTGGTACGACGATTTCAGCATGCTGGATTATAGCGGCTGTTCTATCTGGGGGGTAGCCAGTGGGCCGGATTACGGCCACTCCCTGTCTTATATTGAGCGGGAATACTACCTGGCCTATATGTCCGGTGCCAGCCAGATTACCGCCGAGGCGGCCGGCATCACCGCCTTCTATCCCGAAACAGATGAAACCGGCCACTACAAGCTCTCCCCCCACGGCCAGGTGTGCAAGTCCTTCTACGATTTCACGCAGCGCAACCCGGATATCGGCATTCCCTACACCCCCTTCGCCCTGTTCCTCGACCTGTACCATGGCTGTAACTATGGCAGTCCCTACAAGGGCAAGGCGTTTGAGGTGTTCCCCTACGAGCGTGGGGATTGGTTCACCTATAACCTGATGGAGCTGTTCTACAAGGGCGGCTGTTGGGAGACCTGGAACCGGCCGGAGCTGGGGAGCCTCGGCGCCAGCCCCTACGGCGACAGCCTGGATGTGCTGGTACAGACCGCCTCTCTCGACGTGATGCAGAGCTATCCGGTGCTTATTCTCTCCGGCTGTCTGAGCCTGTCGGAGGAGGAGCAGGAAAAGGTGTACCAATATGTAGAAAACGGCGGCACGCTGGTAATGAACTCTGCCTACACCGCTCAACTGCCCAAATTCACCGACAGCGGCGATTACGGCGCCGGTCGGGTCATCCGCTTCGGCCCCGACTGGTCGATTCATGGCCTGCGGAACATTCTGCCTAAGCTGGCAGAGGAGTACCTGCCCTTCACCGTCACCGGCACGGTGGACTACCTCATCAATGTGAAGGAAAACAGTCTCATCCTGACGGTGATGAACCACGAGGGCGTCACCAAACTGCCCCGGGAACTGCCGGTTATCGACAAGAGCAAGACCCAGACCATTGACATTCTGCTGAAGGACGAGGCCCCTCTTGCCGCCGTGCGGGAGCTGTACACCGATACGGCTCTGCCTACCTCCAAACAGCAGACTCTCACGCTGGAGCCCGGCGCTATCCGGGTGCTGGAATTCACCTTCGCATAAGACACATACGCAAAAAATCCCGTTGCCGGACGGCAACGGGATTTTTTTACATCTTACACGCCACAGGCCTTGCAGATGAAGTCCACCACCGGGGTGGGGTCTTCCAGACCGTGGGGATGATGGTCACAGCCGGGCTTCACATACACCTCAATGGGCAAGCCCGCCGCCTCGTAGGCTTCTTTAACCAAAATGCCATTCTCGATATAGGGCACGGTGTTGTCACTGTCGCCCGCCACCAGAATGGTGGGCTTGTTCGCCGCCACCAGCTGGGGAAGCTTATCCAGCGGCATCTCCCGATAGGCCATCAGGTGGGCCACATCAGGGAGTTGCAAGGCGCCCAGAATCTCCGGGATGGCAGAGCCACCGCCCAGCACTTCTCCCACGCCGAAACCGCAGGGACAGCTCATGTAGTTGACCACGGGAGCATCCAGATACAGGCACTCCACCATCTCCGGGTATTTTGCCGCAAACTTGATGGCGATGAGACCGCCGCAGCTCATACCCACCGGCACCACCTTGTCGCACAGGCCGTACTCCTTCTGGATATGCCGCACAAACCGGGCCTGCCGGTCCAGGTTATCGTCGGTACCCCAGCGGTTGGTATTCCGCACAAAGCACAGGTGAAAGCCCTTGGCCAACAGCGCTGCCTCGGTGGCTGGAAAAGCGCCCCAGTACTCGGTTTTTAATAACAGGTGTCCATTGGCCGTACCGGGGTTGGGACAGGCTACAAAGGCCTCCCGTTCCTCAAACACGTGCCGATGAAATTCAAATCCACTCCAGGTTTCCATTGGTCATTTCCTCCTCTTTGTTTATCTGTTCCGTTACCAGATACCATTCTCATTTTGTTAAAAGGTCAATAACACCAGGCTGGCCACAGCGGTGAGCACCCCCACCACCTGCCATCGAGTCAGTTTTTCTTTAAATAACACCATCGAGGCCAGCACCGACAGCACCAACACACCGCCGTTGTCGATGGTCATATAAATGGCCGGGTTGATAAGCTGTACCACCTTACCCACCAGGTTCACCGCCACGGCGGCGAACAGCCACGCACCGACGCCAAACAGCCAGGACTTTTTGCCGATGGCGGCAAAATCCCCCACAGCCTTGCCTCGTCGGGTGAACAGTAGCCACACAAGGGCAATCAGCATGGAGCCGAAATAGCCGATAATCAGCATACTGCCGTACTCCGCCGGGTCCACCATGTTGGGGTGGAGGGACACCATGGAGCAATGCAAACCGTTGCCGATAAACAGGCCGCCACAGCAAAGGTAATAGGATGGCTGCACCTTTTTGAAGGACATCCCGTCGCTGTTCATCAACAAAAACACTACCAGCATCAAACCGATACCGATATAAGCAAACACGCTCAGGCTGGTGTGCAGGAACAGGAGCGAAGCCAGCAAGGGTAAAATCACCCCACCGGACAGCATACACACCGCCAAAAAGGAATAGGAGCCTTTTTGCGAGCCTTTTGCCAGGGATACGTTATACAGCAGGATGCCCAGCGCATTCACGCCGCCAAACAGCCACGTGACAGGGGAAGGCCGAAAAACAAAGCCTTGAAAGCCCCAGGAAATCAGCCCTACCGTCAGGCTGAACAGCACAGTAAACACCTGAGAAGCCGCCGCCGGATCCCCCTTATAGTGGTCGGTGAACAGCTTGCAAAACACCGACTGAAAGGTATACAGAAGCAGAACGCAGGCAATCAAAATAACGGTAACCATTGTACACCTCCCCTAAATGCGATCAATGGGGCAGGCGGAAATGATGGGATGCCACTTGTCTACGCTGGTGTGGAGGTTACGTCCCTCCTCATCGTGCCCGTCGTAGAACAGACGCTCCTCCTCCAACTCCGGCAGGCTGTCCACCCGCCCTGCCAGATAGTCGTGGACACGGTCGGCGGCGGTCTTAATGCGCCGCTCCAGACCGCCGAAGCGAACCTCGATAATTTCCAGACCGATGGGCTTGCTCTCGGTGAGCCAATAGTTGCGGTAGGTGTAAATCAGCTTCTCCAGGCGAGCCAGCGTCTCGGGGATAATGCGGTCGGCAATGTCCGCCATGGTCGCCTTGTCCCCTGCCTTGTAGGCGGCGGTGAGGTTAACACCCAGTGCCGCCTTCAGCTCCAGCACCTCGCACAGCGCCGCCTCCATCTCAAACAGATAGGCAAAGGCGGGGTTGCGGGCCGCCGCCTCACGCAGTTTGACGGCGGTCTCGGCAAAATAGGGTGGGAAGGTCTCCGCATCCAAGTGCTTATCAAACAGACCCACCAGCACATCCTGATGGAGCAGGTACTTGGAGGGGTTGCGGGAGCCGCACCCGGGTGCCTTGTTGCCGGGGGTGAAGTTAGGATAATCCAGCAGCTGGAAATCGTCGTAGCTCGCCCCGCCGGTGCAGGTGGGAAAGCGGAAGGTGCACCACGCGTCGTCGTTGCGGTCCGCATAGCAGTCCTCGGCAAACAGCACCAGGGTATTCAGCACCGACATAAAAGCGCACTCCGAGCCGTTGGAGCCCCACACGGTGACCATCACCTTGCGGATGCCGTTATCCCGACAGGCACGGAGCTGGTCACGGGACACCCACTGGCTGAACAGGTTCATGGGCACATAGCCCGCCCACTTGGTGGCACCGCCGGCAAACCACACAGAATTGCGGAATTCATTATGTATCCGGCACATCTCGGAGGTAATCTGATAGAAATTGCCGTAATCCCAGTAAATAAGCTCCATATTCTCCGGCACGCTGTCGATAACGTTCTGTGGCATATGGGCATCCGTCATCTGCTCTGCCGGGTAGTAATAATCGTGACCAAAGGCAGTGCTGATGTGCATATCGCTCCACATCATAGGCGTGAAGCCGTATTTCTGGCAGATGTCGTTGACTTTTTTCATATGGCGACCCAGCAGCTCCACCCGGTCAACCAGGCCGTGTTGCTGCTTATACCGTCCGTAGCCCACCATCCACGCCTCATCAAAGCCGATGTTCACCCGACGGGAGGTAAAGCACTCTGCCAGCGACTTGAACATCGCCTCGATGAGGTTATAGGTCTCCGGCTCGTCAATCAGCAGAATATCGTCATAATCCTTCACCTTGCCAAAGGCGGCCCAGCGGGTCACGTTCCACAGATGCGCCAACACCTGAATACAGGGGGTCAGCTCCACGCCGAACTTGTCGCCGTAGGCCGCCATCTCCTTCATCTCCGCCTTGGTATACTTGCCACGCAGATAACCGAAATAGGGGTAGCCGTCGATTTCGAACACGTCCTCCGCATACAGCTGGACGGAATTGTAGCCCATCAGCGCCAGATGGCGCACGCATTTTTTGAAGGTATCCACCGTCATCACCGCATTGCGAGCCACGTCGTACATCACGCACAAGTCCTCGTATGCGGGAATTTCCTGCACATCCTCACGGCTGTTGAAAGTATCCACCAGACGGGATACCGCCCGGAACAGCTCCACACGCTGGCTGTAGCGCAGGGTGATGCCGTCGGTGGTATAGGTCACCGACAGACCCTCTCCTCCCTGTTCCACCGTGACAGGAGTACCGTCATCGGCAAGAGTGAAGCCGGCAACGTCCTGCAGTTCTGTCACCGCAGACATCAGGTCGTCCGCCAGGTTGAGAAAATGTAATTTCATCGTGCACAGCCTCCTGTCAGCTCCAGTTCCACACCACCACGCTGGCTGTCCAGGCGTGAATCCAGTTTTCTTCGTTGAGCTTGACATCAATGCCCTCTGTCTGCTTACCGTTGTAGGAAAGGCGTTCCTCCTCCAATTCCGGCAGAGAATCCACGGTACCGTTCAGGTACGCTCCGATACGGTCAATCGCCACCTGCAAGCGGTGCTTGAGCGCACCGTAGCGGATGTCGATGGCGTCCAGACCAAACACCTTATTCTCCGCCAGCCACTGGGTATGGTACAGGGGTATAAAGGCCTCCAGCCGTTCCAAAATTGCCGGAAGTTTATAGCGGACAATTTTCTCCATCGTCGCCTTGTCCCCAGCCTTGTAGGCAGCAATCAGTTCAGCCCCTACCGTGGCCTTATATTCCAGGACAGCAGAATAGCCGGCCATGGCGTCGAACATATACCGCCACTGGGGATTGCGGTCAGCGGCGGCACGCAGACGAGCCGCCACATCGGCAAAATGCGCCGGGAAGGTGGCCGGGTCAACGTGCTTTTCAAACAGACCCACCAGCACATCCTGGAAGAACAGCATATAGGGCAGGTTACACCACCAGCCGCCGGGGAACTCATTGCCGGGCACCAGATTGAGGTCGTCCAGCATCAGGAAATCCTCGTAGGATGCTCCCACGCAGGTGGCAAAGCGGCCGGCGAGCCTGGCGTCCTCCGTGTTGCCGGCATAGCAGTCCTCGGCATACATCTGGATGGTGGGCAGTACCGTCATATTGGCGCAGGTGGCGCCGCCGCTGGCCCACACCGTCACCATCACCTTTTTAATCCCGTTATCCCGACAGGCACGCAACTGAGAACGGGAGCAATCGATGCTGTAGCGGTTAAAGGGAGCCATGCCACACCACTTGGTGGCACCGCCGGCAAACCAGATGGGGTTGTTAAATTCATTGTGTAGCCGCATCATAATGCTGGCCTTGTCATAGTAGTTGCCGTAATCCCAGTAGACCAGCTCCATCTCTGCCGGCACGCTGTCGATAACCGCCTTCGGCATGTGGGGATCATCCAGGGTAGTGGCGTAATAATAGCCGTTGCGGTCGAAGGCGGTGCCGAAGAACATATCGCTCCACATCATCGGCTTAAAGCCGTGCTTACGGCAAATTTCCACCACCTTGTGCATGTGGGATTCCATAATGTCCACCCACTCCACATGGCCGTGCTTGTTATAATACTGGCCACAGCCCAGCATCCACGCTTCGTCCATGCCCACGTGCACCTGCCGGGTGGTGAAGCATTCCTCCAGCGTCGTGAACATGGCGTCAATGAGCTTATAGGTCTCCGGCTCGTCCACCAGCAGGATATCGTTGCAATCCCGCACCTTGCTGAAGGCCGCCCACCGGGTGACACCACGCATGTGGGCCAGCACCTGAATGCTGGGCACCACCTCCACGCCGAAGCGGTCGCCGTAGCGTGCGATCTCTTTCAGCTCCGCCTTGGTATAGCGGCCACGAAGATAGCCGAAGTAGGGGTAGCCGTCCACCTCGTAGCAATCCTCCAGATACAGCTGGACAGAGGTGTAGCCCATCAGCGCCAGGTGGCGGATGGTGCGCTTGCAGGTGTCCACGGTGAACACCCCGTTGCGGGCCAGGTCGTACATCACGCACAGGTCCTCGTAGGCCGGAATTTCGGAAACATCTTCCCGGCTGTCATAATTCTCCACCAGGCGAGAGAGCGCCCGGAACAGCTCTACCGGCTTATGGTAACGGACGGTGGCTCCGGTGGCAGTAAACGTCACCGACAGTCCCTCCTCGCCGGGCTCTACTGTGACAGGGAAGCCATCGTCAGCCAGCGTAAAGCCGGCAATCTCCTGCAATTCCGCTATGGCGGACAGCAGGTCGTCAGCCAGGTTGATAAAATGCAATTTCATAGGTATTTCCTCCTCAAACACCGTCCATGTGGGAGCCGGAAACCGTGGGGCCCCACCGGCCGATGCCAATATTCAGGTTGCGGCCGGCCTCCTGCCGACCATCGTAAAACAGCCGCTCCTCCTCCAGCTCCGGCAGGGAGGCAACCTCCCCGGCCAGGTAGCGGTGGAGCCGGGCGATGGCGTTCTGCACCCGGCGGGCCAGGCCGCCGAAGCGAATCTCCATCACCTCAAGGCCGATGATGCGGTTCTCCCTCTGCCAGTGCTCCTCAAATACAGCAAAGAATACCTCCAGCCGCCGGGCAATCTCCGGCAAGGTCTCCTCGGCAATGCGGGCAAGCGTCGCCCGGTCGCCGCTGTCATAGGCAGCCTTCAGGTGGAGGCCCACGGTGCATTTCAGCTCCAGCACGTCAGCGAGGGCTATCAGCATATCAAACAGATACGTCCACCGGGGATTCCGCACCCGGGCCTGCCGCAGTTTTTCTGCTGTTGCGGCGAAATGGGCCGGATAGGTGGCCGGGTCTACGTGCTTATCAAACAGCCCCAACAGCACATCCTGATGGAGCAGGTATTTGGAGGGGTTGCGGGAGCCGGCACCGGGAGCCGGGTTGCCGGGAGCGAAATTAATCTCGTCCAGCAACAGAAAATCCTCATATACACCGTCGTGGCAAGCGGCAAAGCGCCCGGCCACCCACTCGTCGTCGTTACGGCCGGCATAGCAGTCCTCCGCAAGCATCTGCAGGGTGGGCAGAATGGACATCACCGCACACTCCGAGCCGTTACTGCCCCATACGGTGACGATAATCTTGTCTATCCCGTTATCCCGGCAGGCACGAAGCTGGTCACGGGAGCACCAGAGGCTAAACTGGTTCATGGGAGCATAGCCGGCCCATTTGGTTGCACCGCCGGCAAACCACACCGGGTTGGGGAATTCCCGGTGGAGCTTGGCCATCTTATTGACAATGGGATAGAAATTGCCGTAATCCCAGTAGATAAGGCTCATCTCCGGCGGGGCAATATCCAGCACGCTCTGCGGCATGTGTGGGTCTTCCAGTTCCTCGGCGGCGTAGTAGTAATCGTTGTGGTCAAAGGCGGCGGAGAAATACATATCGCTCCACATCATAGGCGAAAAGCCGTGGGCTTTCACGATGTCCATGACTTTGGACAGGTGGCTTTTAAGAATTTCGGTGCGTTCCACATACCCATGCTTTTTAAAATACTTGCCGCACCCCAGCATCCACGCCTCGTCCATGCCCACATTGATGCGGCGGCTGGTGAAGCACGCCGACACCGTATCAAACATAGCCTCAATAAGCCGGTAGGTCTCCGGCTCGTCCACCAGCAGGATGTCCTCGCAGTCGTGCATCTTCCGGTGGGCGGCCCAGCGCATGGCCTGCAACAAGTGGGCCAGCACCTGGATGCAGGGAATCAGCTCGATGCCGAACCGGGCGGCGTAGGCGTCAAACTCCTTCAGCTCCTCCCGGGTATAGCGGCCACGCATATACCCGAAATAGGGGTAGCCCTCCACCTCATAGCAGTCCTCCACATACAGCATCATGGAGCTGTAGCCCATCAGCGCCAGGTGGCGGATGACACGCTTGACCATCTCCGGGGTCATCACCGCATTGGCAGACACCTCGTACATGGCGCACAGGTCGGTGTAGGCCGGGGTCTCTTTTACATCCTGCCGGGTGCGGCAGGCGTCCACCAGACGGCCGATGCCCCGGTACAGCTCCACCTCCCGGTGGTAGCGCAGGGTAACACGGCCCGTATAAGGGCCACTGCCGGCTGTAAACTCCAACTCCAGGCCGGTGTCGCCACGCTCTACATGCACCGGATAGCCATCCTCGGTGATGGTAATATCCACCATATCAGCCAGCTCGGCCACAGCGGACATCTGTGCCGCTGTCAGGCCGGTAAACCATAGCTTCATGCTTGCTTCTCCTTTCGGCTTGTTGACCGCACCTTTAGCAGTTCTTCACCGCCGTACGAGCCATGTCGTCAATGTTGGTGATACTCATATTCAGGTTACGGGGGGTGTTGTTATTGCCGTCGTAGAACAGGCGCTCCTCCTCCAGCTCGGGGATAGAAGAGGTCTTACCCTCCAGGTAGTCCTCGATGGTAGCGATGGCAGTACCGATGCGGTGGCAAAGCCCCGCCAGCGCCGACTCGCAGAACTCGATGCCGAACACTTTGTTTTCCTTCAGCCAATGCACACGCAGTTCCCGGTTGAAGTTCTCCATCCGGCGGGCAATCTCCGGCAGGATATCCGCCGCAATGTGTGCCATCGCCGCCCGGTCGCCGCTGTCGTAGGCGGCCTTCAGCTCGGTGCCCACCGAAGCCTTCAGCTCCAGCACCTCGGCATCCGCCGCCAGCATATCGAAGAGGTACTGCCAGCGGGGATTGCGGGCACCCGCCTCACGCAGTTTTTGGCCGATGTCGGCAAAGTGCTGGGGATAGGTGGCGGGGTCCTGGTGCCGGTCAAACAAGCCCAACAGCACATCCTGATGGAGCAGGTAGGTGCAGGCGTTGCGGGAGCCGCAACCGGGGGCGGGGTTGTCGGGGGTGAAGTTGATGTAATCCAGCAGCAGGAAGTCCGCAAAGTCGCCGTCCACACAGGTCTTGAAGCGGCCTGCCAGCCAGTCGTTCTCGTTCTTGTCGGCATAGCAGGTCTCGGCATACAGCTGGATGGTGGGCCATACCGCCATATTGGAGCTCATACCGCCGTCGGTGGTCCAGCAGGTGACCATCACCTTGTTAATGCCCGCATCCTTGCAGGCACGGAGCTGGTCACGGGACACCCACATACTGAACAGGTTCATGGGGGCGTAGCCCGCCCACTTGGTGGCGCCGCCTGCAAACCAGATGGGGTTGTTGAACTCCTTGTGCAGCTTCATCATCTTCAGGTTGCTATCGTAGAAGCCGCCGTACTCCCAGTACACCAGCTCGGTGCCAGCAGGCACGCTGTCGATGATGTTCTGGGGCATATGGGGGGCCTCCAGCCGGGTGGGGTAATAGTACCCCCGATGATCAAAGGCGTTGTTGATGTACATATCGCTCCAGGCGTGCATACAAAAGCCGTACTTGTCGCCGATCTCCTTCACCTTGGCCAGATGGGACTGCATAATCTCCCAGCGCTCCACCATACCGTGATTTTTCAGATAATTGCCGGCACCCAGCAAGCGAGCCTCGTCCATACCGATGTTGATGCGGCGGGAGGTAAAGCACTTGGACACGGTGGAGAACATCGCCTCGATAAGCTGGTAGGTTTTCGGCTCGTCCACCAGCAGGATATCGGTGCAGTCACGCACCTCCTGAAACACGTTCCAGCGCATGATCTGGTTGAGGTGAGCCAGCACCTGGATGCAGGGGATGAGCTCGATGCCAAAGCGCAGAGCATAGGCATCCAGCTCCTTCATCTCTGCCATGGAGTAGCGGCCACGCATATGGCCAAAATAGGGGTAGCCCTCTACCTCATAGGTATCCTCGGTGTACAGCTCCACCATCGTGTAGCCCATCAGCGCCAGGTGGCGGATGGCGGTCTTGACCCCCTCCACGCTCATCACACTGCCACGGGAACAGTCGTACATCACGCCCAAATCCTCGTACTGGGGGATTTCCCGGACGGTCTGCTTCTCCGCCACTGTTTCCACCAGCCGGCCGATGGCCCGGAACAGCTCCACCTTCTTGTGGTAGCCAATCACCGCACCGGCATCGGTATAGGAAACCGACAGGCCGCTGTCGGTTTGCTCCACGGTGACAGGGTAACCATCGTCGCACAGCTCGATCTTCAGAATATCGGCCAGCTCCGCCACGGCGGACAGCAACTCCTCACGGAGGTTAATAAAATGCAGTTTCATCTCTGCTTACTCCTTTCCGAATACCAGCTTGTAGTCGGCATATATCTCATCCCAATTCTCATACACGGAGCCAAAATACACCGTTGCCTCGCCGGCGGCATGGGCCACACGGACGTTTACCTCGCCAAAGGGTGACCCGGCCAACGGTGCGGCGGCATTGTACAGCTGCCCCACCACATCCTGCACCGGGGCGTTCAGCACCACCGCCGTCGGCGTCTGCTCCAGCAAACTCTCCGGGTCGGTATCGTGGCACAGCGCAGCCCCCACATTCACCGCCAGCTTCAGGCCGGGCACCGTCGCCGCCATCTCCAGCGCCGTGGCAGTTTTCACCAAAATCGGCCGGTTAAGGAGGGCCGCCGTGACACCGTAGGCCTTACAGCGGCGAGCCACATGGGCCCAAAATGCCTGCAGGTCTGCCTTCAGCGCATCCATAGAGGAAGTACCGTTCCGGGTAAGGGCAACGAACACGGTCTCCCCCGGGCAGAGGAAGAAGCGGTCGAGAATCGTATCCAGCCGTTGGTAGGACTGCTCCTGCCACTCAGGATAGGTGGTCTCGAAATTGAAATCCGGGAAATGGTTGCACAGAGAGGTCAGGTCTACCGACACCTTGACCCCCTTCAGCCGCAGGTAGGCGGCGTCCTGCTCCACCTGCTCCCGGCTGGTGCGCTCAAAATACTCGCCATCCACCAGCACGGTGTCAAAATACTGCTCAAAGGTAGGGGCTTCCAGCAGGAAATCCTTGATGCTCCGGCAGGTGACCGGCATCCGCACACCGATCTTTTGCATGCGGGTGACCGGGTTGCACTCCCCGGCCAGGCACAACGGCTCGGCCAGCGTCACCTCATACAGCCGGGTATCCAGCGCCGGAATGATCCGGCCGCCCTTACCCAACACGGTATGGTTGTCCACCGTGTGGTTTTTGGGATAATACCCCACCATGGTGGAGGAGCCATCCTCCAGGGAAATCTCCTCTACGGCAGAAATCGCCGCCGCCCCATCCACCAGGTCAAAGGCCCGGGCGGTGGAGGTATTGTTATTCACCAGCACACGCAGGGTGGTAGCATCCTTCACAGCCACCACATATTGCAGGGCCGCATCAGAAGCCTTTACCAGCGAATAGGAGGCCAGCTGGGTGTCCAAATAGGCTTTTACTGCCGGAGACAGCACAACCGGCACACTCACCGTCATCTCCACCGTATTGGTCAGACCGGTAGCGGTATCCCCCGCCACCAGGCCATCACGAGCCAGAATCACCGTCACCCGGCCGTCACCGCAGGGGGTGGTGACCACCAGCGGCAGGCCGTCGGCGGCAGCCTCTACCGTTGCCTCCGGCAACAGCTCCGCTGTCAACACAGCCATCCCCTCAGCCACCGTCTCCCCGGTGAAGCGGGACAGGCCGAAGAAGGCCATCGCCTCTTTATCAAACCGGCCAAGGGCCGCCCCATACCGTTCTACCGTATCGGCAAACACCACGGCGTGACCGCCTGCAGCCACAAAGGTGCGGAGTTTATCGTACAATTCATATGTCAGCCGGGTGCCGTTCACCAGCACCGCCAGGTCATACCGCCGGAGCACCTCGCCATCCACGTCGCTGAGCAACACGTCGGTAATCTCTCCATAGGGGGTGGCGGACAGGAAGCCCCGTTCATCCTGATAGAATCCGGCATCCGCATAGCCGGGATACAGCAGGTCAAACAGCCCGTTCATCTGCCAGTCACCGCTGCCGTAGGGAATATTGCCCCACGCTTGGTACAGCTTGCGGGTGTACAGGTGGCGGGGAGGTAACCAGCCGCAGAAGGCATCCGCCACAATCGCCACCGGGGTATGCAAGACACCCGGGCGGCCGATGCGCTTGATCAGCCGGTTGGCATACTGGTTGATATGCCCCAGGGGGGACAGCTTGCCGAAAATCGGCACATTCTCGGTGGAGGAGGGCAGCTTCTTGCGGTACATCTCCTCGTTATCATCGGTGAACCAGGTCTGCTCGAAGCCGAACATCTCACAGCCGTACATATACTCGGTGTACATCAGCCGCTTCATCAGGCTCAGGCTGGTGCCCTCCTCCGGGCCACGGGCGGTGGGGGCGGTGCCGCCGCTGGACTCATAGGTCTTATACCCCCAGCGGTTCCACACCGACACGTTACCGCCGCAGAGGATGCCGTACTGCTTAGAAGCGCCCCGCAAAAAGCCGTACCACATCTGGGGATTGGGCAGGGACTGGGCGGACTCGCAGTTAAGCATGGTGGCATACCCCTGCCGGGCAAAATAATGCACCGTGGTGAGGGCGCAGAGGATGGTGCATTTATTATAGAAATTTTCTGCGATTTTTTGGAAATACCGTTGGAACGCTTTATACTGCTCCACATGGGTCTTGGGGCCGGCGGCGTTGTCCTCCCGGCTCACATAGCCGCCGATATACCAGCCGTCGGTCTCACCGATATCGTAGCCGAGGAAGTGGTCTCCCAGCACCTCCTGCATCAGCTCGTGCTTCTCCTCCGGGATGGCGAAAAAGCCATAATCCCGGATGTCAGGATTCTCCCGGATGCCGGGAGCGATGCCCCAAAAGCCGTAGAGATACAGTCCCTTTTCTGCTATCTTTTCAACCAACTCGGAGAAATTATCCGCCAGCTTGGTGGTCCAGTTGAGCCAGAAGCCCTTACCGATGTCGTAGTCCTCGGTGTACTGCCGGAGGGTCTCGTCAATCTCCAGCAGTTGCTTATAATCCAGTGTGTGCGGGATATACCGGGCGGAGGTGAACTGAATCTCATCCCCCAGCGCCTCCCGGGTCACCACGTGATGGGGACGCTTATCAAAGGCTGGATATTTTTTCGGGTCAACCGGATGGGCATAGATTTTCATAAGGAGGCCTCCTTAACCGAAAATAGCTTTATAGTCAGCGTACATTTGATTCCAATCCTCATAGGTAGCGGTGAAGCATACCGTGGCTTGCTCACGGTCGCAAGCCTCCACCAGCTTCCGCAGGTCAGCTTCATAGCCGGAGCCGGCGATAGGGGCGTAGGCGTTGTACATCTGCCCCAGCCGGTCGGTCTGGGCGGCGCTGAGAAGCAGGGTATCCATCCCATAGGCCACGGCCAAAGCAGACGGCTCCCCATCAGACAGAACGACACCGCAGGTGTCCAGCCCCAGAGCCAGCCCCTCTACCTCTGCCGCCAGCGAGAACAGCTCGTCGGGAGACAGGGTCAGCGGCCGATTGCGGCACACCGCCCGCACGCCCTTGCTCCGGCAACGGCGCACAACATGCATCCAGTAATCCCGGACAGCCTCCCTGTGCTGGGGGAGCTCGGTACCGTAGGCGGCACGGATCCAGGTCAGCAGGACGCTGTCTGCCGGGTACAGGAACAGCTTTTCTAAAATATCATCCACCATAGCATAGGAACGCTCCTGCCGGGGAGGATTCAAAGGGTTAAAGTCCAGGTCGGGACAGAGATTACTCAGGGACAGCAGGTCCACCGACAGGGCGATCCCTGTCTGCCGCAGGTAGAAGGCCTCCTGCTCGGCGGCCTGTTTATCCATCCGGAGCAGGTAACTGCCATCCACAATAACGGTATCAAAATACTGGGTAAAGCTGGGGGTCTCCAGCAGAAAATCCTTGACCGTGGCATAACGGGTGGGCATCTTCACCGCCGTCCTGACCGGTCGGGAGGCCGGATTGCTCTCCTCTGCCAGTGTGAGCGGCCGGGTCAATCGGATGTCAAACATCTGCATATCCAGTGCCGGGACGATATAGGCTCCCTCCCCGGCCACGGTGGCGTTATCCACCGTCAGCCCCTTGGGATAGTACCCTACATAGTCGGGGCATCCGTCGGCAAGAGAAACCTCCTCCAGGTTGGCGATATCCCCGGCCACATCGTATGCCTGGGCCGTGTGGGTGTTGTTTGCCACCAACAGCCGCAGGTGGGTGGCATCTTGTACCGTAACGATATATTCCAACGCCTCGTTGGTGGGTTTCACCAGGCAGAAGGAGCGGAAACAGCCGTCCAGATAGTCTTTGAGGAAGGGGGCGAGGTCGTACAGCTTCACAATGTCCTCGCCCCGGTTGTTGGCCAGGCTGACAGGCTGTCCTGTGGGCACCAGCCCATCCTTTGCCAGCACCACCGTCACCTTACCTGCCCCCACGGGGCGGGAAATCAGCAACGGCAGGTCGCCGGCGGTGGCCTCCACCACCGCATCGGGGGTAAGGGTGGCGGTCAGCACCGCCATCCCTTCTGCCTCCGTCTGCCCGGTAAAGGCTTGTATGCCAAAAAACGCCGTAGCCTCCGCCGTATAGGCGGTCAGGGTATCGGCATACTGCCGCACCGTATCGGCAAACAGCACCGCATGGCCGCCGGCGGCGGTATATGCACACAGCTTATCAAACAGCTCATAGGTCAGGGTGGTATCGCTGAGCATAAGAGCCATCGGGTACCGATTCAGCACCGCCCGGTCTGCATCGCTGAGCAACACATCGGCAATCTCTCCATAGGGCGTTGCCGTCAGGAACCCACGCTCGTCCCGGTAAAACCCGGAATTTTCGTACCCGGGGTACAGCATCGAAAACAGGGTATGCAGCTGATGGTCGCCGCTGTTATACGGCAGGTTGCCCCACACCTGGTACAGCTTGTGGGTGTACAGATACCGGGGGGGCAACCAGCCGGCAAAGGAATCAATCACCACCGCCAATGGCGTATACATGGCACCGGGACGGGGCAGGCGATTGACCAGCCGGTTGGCGTATTGCGTGATATGCCCCAGAGGGGACAGCTTGCCGAACAGCGGCACGTTCTCGGTAGAGGAAGGCTGGTTCATCCGGCTACGCTCGCTGTTATCGTCGGTGAAATAGCTGGTCTCGTACCCCAAAAACTCACAGCCGTACATATACTCCGCATACAGGATGCGGCGGAGCAGGCTCAGGCTGGTGCCCTCCTCCGGGCCAAAATCTCCCCAGCCGATGGGGTCATCCTTGCTGCCGCTGGACTCATAAGTTTTATAGCCCCAGGCATTCCACACGGAGGCGTTGCCGGCGGTGAGGATACCGTACTGCTTGGAGGCACCGCGAATGAAGGCGTACCACATCTGGGGATTGGGCAGGCTCTGCGCCGCCTCGCAGGACAGGATGGTGGCAAAGCCATCCTTGGCATAGTAATGGATGGTGGGCAGGGCGCAGAGGATGGTCATCTTGCTGTGGCACTTCTTGGCCAGCGGCTCAAAATACTCCTCGAACGCTTTATACTGCGCCAGGCGGTTCTTCTCCCCCTTGGCCGAGTCCTGCCGGCTGATGAAGGAGCCGATGTACCAGCCATCCCCCTCCCCCATCTCGTAACCGAGGAAGTGGTCGCCCAGCACGGTTTCCATCAGCCGGTGGAACTCATCAGGCAGGGGAATGTCGCCAAAATCCCGGACGGTGATGTCATACGGAATCTCCCCGGCACCCATCCCCCAGAAGCCGTAGAGATACAGCCCCTTTTCTGCCAGCAGACGCACCATATCCCCCTTGTTTTCGGCCAGGAGGGTGGTGTTGTTCAGCCAGAAGCAGTCGCCTACATCGTAGTCCTCGGTATAGTCCCGGATGGTCTGCTCCATGTCATACAGCGTCTTATAGTCCGGGGTGTGCTTGAAATACCGGGGACCGGAGAAATGAATTTTATTCCCCAGGGCCGCCCGGGTCACCACCCGGTTGAGCCGTTTCTTGAATACGGGGTATTTCTCCGGGTCTACCGGAAAGGCGTATATTTTCATAGGAAAGCTCCTTTATTTGTCGAAATCATCGCTGCGGAAGGGGGATGCCGGCAAGCCTGCTCCATTGTACAGGTACAGCCGGAACTGGTCGACACAACCAAACCGGATATGCACCGGGTGGGGGACCGCCTCACTGCGTACAAGCAGGGTATCCCCCTCCACCGTGGCGGTGGCCGGGTGGAACACCCCATCCTCACCACACAGCATAAAATCGCCCGGCTCCTCCCCCAGCACAAGGCCGCTGGCGGCGTGGGTGAAGGTGACACGCAGGGCGTCGCCTTCTACGGTACAGCCGGCATACACCGGGCCGCAGTACTCCCTCTTGCCGCCGTACAGAGCCTGATCAGCCGCCCACCACAGACGCTGGGCGAACACCTGCTTGCGGATGGGGTGGATATTCCCCACCTCCCCCAGGTCGCCGGAGGTAATCATGTACACACCCGGCAGTTCCCGGGCGGCACGGGCCTGTTGCTGGGTCAACCAACTCCAGTTAAAGGGAGAGCCGCACACATACGGAGCCAACTGCACCGTGAAAACCGGCAGGTCGGCATCCCGGAAATCCCGGCGGCACTGCTCCACATACACGGAAAACAGGTCAAAATACGGTGCCGGTTCGCCACCGTTGCTCTCCCCCTGGTACCACAGCACGCCACGCAGGCTATAGGGTACAATACGGGAAGTCATAGTGCGATAGAGAACGCCCGGCCATTTCTGATTCTTAGGGCCAAGAGCAGGCTCAGCCGGCCATTTGATGCCGTCGGTGCGATTGTACTTGTAGGGCCCCAGCGCCCGGCAGGAGGATACCCCGTCGGCCGCCCGACATTCCTCGTCCATCAGGCGGCGGTATTCGGCATATTGCGTCTCATACGCCTCCCGGTCAAGGGTTGCCAGCCGTTCTTCGCACAGCCGGCGCACATGGGCACACCGGGGGTCGCTGTACAAGGTCTCCTCCGCAATCCACGGCTCGATGTTCGTGCCGCCGAAATTACAGCTGATGACACCCACCGCCACCCCTTGTGCGGCGTGTAATTGCCGGGCAAAATAAAAGCCGATAGCGGAAAAATGCAGGGCCGCTTCAGGCGTGCATACCTGCCAGGGGGTATCCTCCGACAGCACACTCTCGAAATGCCAGCCATGTAACATCTGCCCCTCGTACAGACGCCGGGGGACGGTAAACAGCCGGATGTCCGGCAGGTCGGCAGTCTCAGCCACCTCAAAGCCCCCCTCTGTAGCGAAGGTGGGGTGCTCCATGTTAGACTGGCCGGCGGCCAGCCACACCTCACCCACCATCACGTCGGTCAGGGTCACCTGCTCCGCCGCATCGGTGAAGGTCATGGTATAGGGTCCACCTGCCGGCATCGGCGGCAACTCCACCTGCCAGCGACCATCCTGACAGTCGGCGGTCGCTTCATTTATCCCCAACCGGACGGTGACCCGTCCTTCGCCACATCCCCACACCCGGATGGGCTTTTTCTGCTGTACTACCATGTGGTCGCTGAACAAACACGCCAGTTTCATAAGACACCCTCCTACCCTGCAAAAGGTATACAGAAAGGGCGCTCCTCTACCCGCACATCAAGCCCGTAGATACACTCTATTTGCTTGCTTCCCGTCTGCCGACGGGGGGAAAAGGAACGCCCTTTCTTGTTACTTATTCTTCGTCTTCGATGATCTTATTCAGACCGTACTTCTGGTCCACGATGTCGGTGCGCTCCATCCACTTGCCGTTGGTGAAGTCCGGCACAGCCACCGGCGCACCGCCGGCGGCGATGGACTGCTCGCTGAGGGCAGCGATGCTCATCCACAGCGCAGTATCGTAGGTGTCGATGGGCGGATTGATGCCCAGCTTGACCGCATTGATAAATGCACGGAACACCTGGGTGTCCATGCCACCGTGACCGTCATTGACGGTGTAACCCTTCCACAGGGGGTGGAGATACTCCTCCTCATACTTCTCGGCACAGCCCCACATCTCTTTGCCCTTAAACTCATACTGGGCATCCTGCTGGTCGATGTACAGAGAATCATTCAGCTCGAAATAGTTGGCTTTGGTACCCCGGACGGTGAAATTCCGGCTATAGGTACGGGGCAGGGTGGTATCCAGAGTCAGGGAGATCATCTCGCCATTGGCGCAGATGATGTTGGTCTTAACCACATCGGCCTGGCGCCACTCCACCTTCGCCAGTTCATGGTCGGGGCCCTTGCGGCTGATGATATACTCATGCAAGCCCTTAGCCGCCGGCGTTGCCATGGAGGACAGGGACAGCAGACGGTTACCGTTGTTGATGTTCAGGATTTTACAGATGGGGCCCAGCTCATGGGTAGGGTAGTTGTGGCAGTTGCGGTGCATATAGTTCCGCAGGCGGTAGTGGCGGTTCTCCTTGCCGGTGACGATCTCCTGCCGCAGGTCGTGCATATAGCCGCCCTCGCAGTGCACCACGTCGCCGAAGATGCCCTTTTTCACCATGTTGAGGACCATCAGCTCCCGCTTGCCGTAACAACAGTTCTCCAGCATCATACAGGGCACACCGGTCTCCTCATAGGTGTGCACCAGCCGCCAGCAATCGTCCAGAGAGTAGGCACAGCCTACCTCCATACCTACCGGCTTGCCTGCCTTCATAGCGGCAGTGGCAATATCAATGTGAGATTCCCAGCTGGACATAATGATGATAGCATCTACATTGTCCATAGTCAGCAGGTCACGGTAGTCGGTAGTGCCGAAGGGGACGTAGCCATGCTTCTCCTCAATCAGCTTCTGTGCCTCCTCGACACGGTCCGGATACAGGTCGCACACCGCCACCAGGTCTACCTCCTCCTCACTGAGGGGAAGCAGGGCAAATTTCAGCATGCCGATGCCACGGCCGCCGAAGCCAATCATACCTAAACGCAATTTCTCACTCATGTTTCATTCCTCCTGTTTTGCAAAAAAAGGGTTGTTAAATATAATCCACCTGGCAACCCGACACCGTCAGGCCCCATTTATTGATGTTGATATTCAGGTTGGTGCCCTCCGGGGCGCCGTCGTACCGCAAACGCTCCTGCATAAGCTCCGGCAGGCTGTCCACCTCGCCGGCCAGGTAGGCGTGAAGCCGCTGGACGGCGGTGGTCAGACGACGCTCCAACCCACCGAAACGCACCTCCAGCACATCCAGACCGAACACCTTGTTGTCGGTCAGCCACTGCCGCTGGTACACCGCAATAAAATCGGCCAGCCGCCGCTGAATCTCCGGTAATACCTCATCCGCTATGTGAGCCATCGTCTGCCGGTCACCGGCGTCATAGGCGGCCTTCAGCCGGATGCCCACCGCGCATTTCAGTTCCAGCACATGGCACAGGGCAGACAGGGTATCAAACAGATACCGCCAGGCCGGGTTGCGCTGTCCTGCCTCGGCCAGCACCCTCGCCCGGTCGGCAAAATGGGCCGCAAAGCCATCTGCCTCCACGTGCTTATCGAACAGGCCCATCAGCACATCCTGGTGTAACAAGTACTTGCAGGGGTTACGGGAGCCGCAACCGGGTGCCTTGTTGCCGGGGGTGAAATTGGGGGTATCCAGCAACAGGAAATCCTCGTAGGAAGCCCCCACACAGGTGGCAAACCGGCGGGACACAAACTCGTCGGTATTGTTATTCTCGTAGCAGTCCTCCGCAAACATCTGGATGGTGGGCAGTGCCGCCATATGACTGCACTCCTGCCCGTTATCGCCCCAGCAGGTGACCATCACCTTGGTGATGTTGTTGTCCCGGCAGGCACGCAGCTGGTCACGGGACACCCACAGGCTAAACTGGTTCATGGGGGCGTAGCCCGCCCAGATGGTGGCACCGCCGGCAAACCAAATGGGATTTTTAAACTCCCGGTGGAGCTTGCACATCCGGTTGGCTCGCTCGTAGAAGTTGCCGTAATCCCAATAGATAAGTTCTACGCCCTCCGGCACGCTGTCAACAATGTGCTGTGGCATATGTGCCTCTTCCAAAGAGGCTAAGTAATAATATCCTTTATCGTTGGAGGCGGCATCGAAATACATATCGCTCCACATCATCGGCTCGATGCCAAGCTCGTTACACAGCGCCATCACCTTCTGCGTGTGGGTCTGCATGATTTTCCATTTTTCCACGTGGCCGTTGCGACGGAAATAGTTGCCGCCACCCAGCGTCCACGCCTCATCCATACCCAGATGGACACGCTTAGTGGTCAGGGTGTCCCGCCAGGTGGCCAGCATACAGCGGATAAGGTCGTAGGTCTTGGGCTCGTCTACCAGCAGGATGGCATCGCAATCGTGTACCTCCCGGAAGGCCGGCCAGCGCAGGGCGTTCATCAGGTGCGCCAACACCTGAATATACGGTACCAGCTCGATGCCAAACCGGGCACAATAGGCATCCATCTCCTGCAGTTCTTCTTTGTTATAGCGGCCACGCATATATCCGAAATAGGGGTACGCCTCCATCTCGTAGGTGTCCTCCATATACAGGAACAAGGTGTTGTACCCCATCAGCGCCAGGTGCCGCACACGCCGCTTCACCGACTGGACGGTGGCCACAGCGTTACGGGAGCAATCAAACATCGCCGCCAGCTCCTCATAGGCCGGCGTTTCGGTCACCGCCTCCCGGCTGTCCCACTTTTCTGCCAGCAGACCAATCGCCCGGAACAACTGCACCGGCTTTTCATAGGTAATGGTTGCGGCCTCCTCTGCAAAGGTGACCGACAGGCCACTGCCCCCCTGCTCCACAGATACCGGGAAGCCATCTGCCGCCAGTTCCACCCCCAAAATCGGGGCAATCTCCTCCACTGCCGTCAGAAGGGCGGCAGACAGGTTTACAAAACACAGTTTCATGGTCGTTCCTCCTCGTAAAGCATAGCACAAGATGCGCTTTCTGTAAATAATAAATCGGGTAAAAAAATGAAAAAATTAGCAAAAACAGGAATATTTTACGGTGCTATCAGCCACCGGTAGTCCCGATAGATTTCATCCCAGTCGGTATAGTCGGCTGACAGGTAAAGATAGCCGCCGCAGACGGCGTCCATCGCCCCCTTTACAGCCTGCTCAAAACCGGAGCCGAACACAGGGCGCTGGCCATTCTGCCGGTTGCCGGCCGCCGTCACGGTGGGGGCGGACAGGAACAGGTGGCGCAGGGGATGCGTCTCCCCTACCGCCTCCGGTGTGTGGGGACTGGGATGCCGGTGGGACAGCCCCGCCGAGGTGCAATACCCCAGCTCCACACCGGGAGTGGCTTCCGCCGCCCGGTAGAGGGCATCCATCGGCTGGCAAAGACCGCTGTTGCGACAAATCACCACAGTGGATGCCGGGACACGGCTACGCACATGAGCAAACACGCTCTCATCCGCCGGGGCGGACAAAATCACCGCCTCCAGGTCGTACAGACATGCCTTATCCAGCAGGCGGTCCAGCCGGGCGAAGGATTCCTCCCGCCGCCGGGGAAACGCCGGGTCAAAGTGCCAATCCGGGAAGCCGTTGAGCAGACGGCACACATCCACTGCCACCCGCACGCCCTGCCGACGAAGATATACCGCCTCCTGCTCCACTGCATAGGGGTCGGTGCGCTCCAGATAACCGCCATCCACCAGCACCGTATCAAAATACTGGGTAAAGGTAGGCGTCTCCTGCAGAAAATCCCGGATGCTGATGCATCCATAGGGCAACTTAGCGCCAAGACGCCGGGGCGGCACTTCCGGGATACTTTCCGGCTGTAATTCCAACGCTTCCTCCAACGTGAGCGCATACAACTGCACATCGCCGGGGGCGATGGCGTAGGGGCCCTCCCCCACCACCTGCTCCGGGCACACCCCGGCGCTGGCCTTGTGGTAGCCCACCACACCGGCCACATCGTCGGTCAGGGGAAGTGGTTCTACCCGGGCAATACCACCCGGGGCTGTCAGGGCATACCGCCTGGTGACCGGGGTGTTGTTCACCACCTGCAGCAGTACCTCGCCGGCAGACCGGACAGTGACAATATACTGCAAAGCCGGGTCGGTAGGCTTCACAATGGTATAGGCTGTCAGCCGGTCACCCAGCCACGCCTTAATAAACGGAGAAAAATCCTGTAATACCGGCACAGGGGCGTTGGGCTTATTCTCCAGCGGCCCGGAAACCGCCTGTGCCTCCAGGCCGGTATCGGTGAGCAGTACCGTCACACGCCCCTGTCCATGGGACAGGGTGATGATGGCCGGGCAACCCTCCACCGTGGCCTCCACCACCGCCTCCGGAGGAAGCGTAGCAGACAGCACACCCAGCCCCGACACCGGGTATTCCCGGCCGGCATAAGCGGCCGTGCCGGTGACAGCGGTATAGCCTCCCGCCGCCTGCAGGCCGAAAAAGCCCAACACATCCGGGGCGGTCGTCTGCTCCAGTACCACCGAGGCGCACACGGTCAGGTGGCCGCCCGCCCGGACGAAGCCGGTCAGCTTATCCCACAGCTCGGTATCCAGCCGGGTGCCGTTCATCACCAGCAACAGCGGATACTGTGCCATCACCGCCCGGGGGGCATCGCTGAGCAGCACATCCACCGGCTCCCCATAGGGGGTAGCGGTGAGGAATCCGGTCTCATCCTCATAAAATCCGGCATTTTCATAGCCGGGATACAGCATAGAAAACAGGGCGTGGGTCTGGTGGTCGCCGGCGGCATAAGGCATACTGCCCCACACCTCATACAGCTTGGGGGTGTACAGGAAGCGCGGAGGAATCCAGCCGGCAAAGGCATCCAGCATCACCGCCACCGGGGTGTACATTACACCGGGGTAGCCCAGCTCGCCGATGCGGCGAGCCGCATACTGCTGTACCTCACCTACCGGAGACAAAACTCCCGGCTGGGCGGCCATTGCAGGGGTTACATCGCCTCCCACATGGCGCTCGCTGTCATCGTTGGTAAACCAGCTGTTCTCAAACCCCAGTATATCGCAGTTATACATATATTCATTCCACAGGATACGGCGCATCAGGCTCAGGCTGGTACCGTGCTCCGGGCCGCCCTCGTCCCCCACATCGGATATGTACGGCTCGCCGTAGGTCTTGTAGCCCCAGCGGTTCCACACCGACACATTGCCGGCGGTGAGCAAGCCATACTGCTTCGACGCCCCACGCATAAAGGCGTACCACATCTGGGGGTTGGGCAGGGCTTGGCCGGCCTCGCAGGAAAGCAAGGTAGCATAGCCACCCCGGGCATAGTAATGCACCAGGGTAGAGGAACACAGCACCGTCATCCGGTAGTGGGCATCGGCGGCGATACGCTCATGCCACCGTTCAAAGTTCTTGCACTGCTCCACCCGGCTCTTGGGGTGGACGGTACGGTCCTCCCGGCTGACATACGCGCCGATGTACCGGCCGTCCTGCTCCCCCATCTCATAGCCGAAAAAGCGGTCGCCCAGCTCCTCTGTCAGTTGGCGGTGGAAGGCTTCTTCCACCGAAAACTCCCCCCAACGGTTGGCGGCGATATCCGCCTCGGCACCCGGCTCATAGCCCCAGGCACCATACAGATACAAGCCTCTGTCCCGGATGGCCTCCACCATCTCGTGGGCGTTTTCTGCCAAAAAATTCTGCCAGTTGAGCCAAAAGCACTCCCCGATCTGATGCTGTACTGTATACCGATCCAGCTCGTTTTCCACACACACCAGCTCACGGCTGTCCCGTTCCACCGTAATAAACCGGGAAGCGGAAAACCGCACCCGGTTTCCCAACACATCCCGGGACAGCACCCGCAGAGGGCGCTTGGTAAACCGGGGATACCGTTCCGGGTGGACATAATGGGCGTAGACTTTCATCACATTCTCTCCCTTGTGGGAAAGCGGTTATCAGCCAAACAAATACCGATAGTCGGCGTACACCGCATCCCAATCCGCATAATCCGCCGCCAGATACACTGTGCCCGTGGGCACCGCCTCCAGGCAGTGCTTGACCGGCTGTTCAAAGCCGGAGCCTACCACCGGAATGTTGGCATTCTGGGGGTTGCCGGTGACGGTAAAGGTGGGGGCAGACAAAAGCACAGCCGAGAAGGCGTACGACTTTGCCACCTCGTCCACATCCAACGGCCCGGGAATACGGTGGGACAGACCGGCACAGCTATCCCATGCCAGGGACACGCCCTCCATCTCCGCTACAGGGCCCAGCTGACTCTTCATATCGAAGGTGAGACCACGGTTGCGACAGCAGAGCGCTACCTCCGGACGGATATACGCCCGGATATGCTCGGCCAGGTCAACCAGCGCCTGGCTCATATCCGCACTGCCGCTGTTGGCGGGCAGGTTACGGGCGATGAACACGGTTTCTCCATCGTACAGATTGAATTTATCCAATATCTTATTGAGGCGGACAAAGGAGGCCTCCCGCATCTCCGGATACTCCCGGTCAAACCGCAAATCCGGGAAGGTGTTCAGCAGGCGGGTGAAGTCCACCGACAGGGTAATGCCGTAACGGTGGAGCCAGTGCGCCTCCTCCGCCAGATACTCCTTGTCCATCCGCTCCAGATAGGCGGCATCCACCAAAATGGTATCAAAATACTGCTCAAAGGTGGGGGTCTCCAGCAGGAAATCCCGGATGCTCACCGCGTTCATCGGCAGTTTGGCGCCAAGCTTCCGGTCACGGAAGGCGGGCAGGCTCTCTGCCTGCAGTTCCAGCGCATCCTGCAGAGTGATCTCGTACATCACTACATCTCCGGCGGCGATGGTGTAGGCACCCTCCCCCACGACGGCAGAAGCATCCACCTCCACACAGGCCGGATAGTAGCCAACCGCCTCCTGCACAGTATCCTCGATAAGGACAGGCTTGACCGCCGCAATCCCGGCGGCACAGCCCACGATGTCATACCGGCGGGCGGTGTAGGTGTTATTGGTCACCTGCAGAAGCAAAGTCTTTTCATCCTTCACATTGACAATGTACTGCAGTTCTTCATCCGTAGGCTTCACCAGGGTATAGCTGTCAAACAGGTCGCCCAGATACGCCTCCACAAAGGGGGTCCAGGTATACGGCTGTGCAATAGGCTGCTCGTTTTCTTTTTTGGCGGCGGTGACAGAAGCATCCTGCTCCAGACCGGTTTCGGTAAGCAGTACCGTCACCTTGCCTGCACCGTGGCTGACCGTAAGCATGGCCGGCTTGCCATCCACGGTGGCCTCCACAGTGGCATCGGCGGTAGGCACGGCGTTGATGAGGGTCAGTGCAGAAACAGGATAGGTCTTGCCAGTATACATGGCGGTGGTATTCTCAACCGCCACCTTGCCGCCAGCCATCTCCATGCCAAAGTAAGGGAGCAACGCCTCCCGGTTCTTAGAAGCCAGCACGGTGGGAGCCCACAGCACCAGGTGGCCGCCGGCCTCCACAAATTTCTGCACCTTATCGTACACCTCAGCGGTCAGGTGGGTATCATTCACCATCACCAGCAGACGGTACTGGTTAAGGATTTCCCCGGCCGCATCACTGAGCAGGACATCGGCAATCTCGCCATAACGGGTCTTGTTCAGGAAGCCGGTCTCGTCCACAAAGCGGCCGGCATCCTCATACCGGGGATACAGCATGGTGAACAGCGCATGGGTCTGGAAATCGCCGCTGTTGTAGGGGATGTTGCCCCACACCTCGTACAGCTTGGGGCTGTACAGATGGGCCGGAGGATTCCAGCCGGCGTGGGCATCCATCATAAACGCCACCGGGGCGTACATCACGCCGGGACGACCCAGCTCATTCACCAGCTTGTTGGCGTAGGTCTGCACCTGCCCGATGGGGGTCAGCCCGGCAGGAGCATACACATCCTCCGGCTTCACCGTGCTGAGGATGTGACTCTCACTATCGTCGTTATCAAACCAGCTGTTCTCAAACCCCAGGAACACACAGTTGTACATATACTCGTTCCACAGGATGCGGCGCATCAGGCTCAAGCTGGTGCCCTTCTCCGGGGCGCCATGGTTCGGCAGACCCGGCTCGCCGTAGTATTTATAGCCGGTCTGATTCCACACCGACACATTGCCGGAGGGCAGTATACCGTACTGCTTGGACGCACCGCGGATGAAAGCGTACCACATCTGGGGGTTGGGCAGTGCCTGAGCCGCCTCACAAGACAGCAACGTGGCATAGCCGCCCCGGGCGTAGTAGTGAATCAGCGCCAAAGAGGCCAGTATGGTCATCTTGTCATGGAACAGGGTAGCCATCTTGCCGTGATAGTGGTCAAAGTTCTTCATCTGCCCCACACGAGTCTTGGGATAGGCAGAGCCGTCCTCACGGCTGACATACGCACCGATATAGCGGCCGTCCTGCTCCCCCATCTCGTAGCCGAAGAAGTGGTCACCCATAATGCGGCGGATGGTCTCATCCAGCTTTTTGCTGTACCGGAACTCGCCCCAGGAAGAGGGCACATCACAGCTCTTGATGCCGCCGGGAACGAAGCCCCAACCGCCATAGAGATACAAGCCGTGGGCTTTCAATGCCTCCAGCATCTCCTCCACGTTGTCTGCCAAAAAGTTCTTATAGTGCAGCCAGAAGCACCGGCCCATATCGTAATCCTGCGTGTATTTGCGGATGGTCTCCTCAATGCCATACAGCCGGTTGGTTTTGGGGTCCAAAGGAAAACTGCGGCACACAGCAAACTGCACCCGGTTGTCCAGCTGGTCATGGGTCACCACCGGCTCGGCACGCTTAGCAAACCAGGGATATTTGACCGGGTCCACATAATGCTTATATACTTTCATTTCTGAACACCTCTCTCGTCAACAGTCGGACAGAAAAATAAACCGATAATCTCGTATAACCTCATCCCAATTCCGGTATTCGGCGGCCATAACGGTGAAATCCATATCTCCGGCCGCTTCTACGCTACGGCGGATCTCCTCCCCGGCCTCGGCGGAATACACCGGGCGGTGAGCATCATACCGCTGGTCGAAGCGGTCAATAACCGGTGCGCTGATGAACAGACTGCGAATCGCGTGCTGCTCCTGCACCTGCTCCATAGAGGCATCCACGCACAGAGCACTGCAGGTATCCAGTGCCAGACGCATACCACACGCTTCCTCGGCCAGACCATAGGCCTCGTCGATCTGAAATACAATAGGCCGATTGACCATATACAGCGGGATATGGGTACATTCCCCCATATACTCGAACACTTCCAGCATAGACCGTTGCAGCTCCGCCAAATCGCCCTGTATCTCCGCATCCCGCACAACGCTTACCAGAATACCGGCACAGTCAAACAGCTCGGCACGCCGGAGAATATCCCGCACCATATGCATTGATTCCTCTCTCCGCCGGGGGAAGGATTGAAGGAAGGACAAGCCGGGATAGTGGTCCAGAAACGGCAGAAAATCCACCAGAATCCGTACCCCCTGCCGTCGCAGAAAGGCGGCCTCCTCCGCCAGATATGTCAGGTCAGCCTTTAACAGATAGGCCGCATCAATCTGCACACCGGTGAAGGTCTGCTGGAACGTGGGATGCTCTATCACAAACTGCCGCAAGGAGTCGTTGCCGGGGAGTAGACGTACATACAAATTAGGCACACGGCGCCGGGGGACACTGGGCGCCTGCAGGGTCAGCGGCTGGGACAGGGTAATCCGGTAGAAGCAGATGTCTCCGGCGGTCAGCTCATGGTCGCCGCTACCGCCCAGCGCCTCATTGTTAATCGGCACACCCTCCGGATAATAGCCTTCGCACAGGAAGGTGCCATCCTCCGGGGAGATAACCTCCACGCCCTGGATGCCCTGGTCAGACTCGATGGAAAAAGCCTGCACATAGTGGGCGTTGTTGGACACCTGTAGCACCACGTGGGTGGCATCCTCCACCGCCACAGAGAACTGCAGTTCCCGGTTGGTGGGCCATACCGGGGTGTTCTCCCGGTACAGGGTTTCCAGATACGCCTGTACAGCCGGCGTAAAAATATAGGGCAGGACAATATCGTTATTGATGGTGTTGCAGGCAAGACACTCGGTATCACAGGGCTCCATGCCGGTATCCGACAGGATGACCGATACCTGCCCTTCGCCCTGTGTCACCCGATATATAAAGGGGTGCTGGCCAACGGTGGCTATCACCTCGGCCTGCGACGTGAGAATAGCGGTATATCCCTGCAGACCCGCCTGGGGATAGGTCTCCTCCCCCATCCGCACCGGCTGGTCGCCCAGCACCAAAGAGCCGCCCAAATAGGTCAGTCCAAAATGGCTCAGGTAGTCTTTATCCAACGCTTCCAGATGTTGCCGGTGGCGAGCCAGCACGCTGGCGCACACAACCACGTGCCCACCGTTCCGGATGTACTGCAAAATATGGCAGTAAAACTCATACGTCCAATCAATATCATTGGTCAGCAACAGCACCGAATACTGGCGAAGCACTGCCTCGTCAGCGTCGCTGAGCAGTACGTCGGTCATATCGCCCAGCGGGGTGGCGGTGAGGAAGCCGGACTCGTCGCTATACCAGCCCGCATTCTCATAGCCGGGGTACAGCATGGTGAACAGGGCGTGTGCCTGATAGTCTCCCATCCGATAGGGATGGGCGCCCCAGGTCTTAAACACCGCCGCCGAATACAGATGGCGGGGCGGCACCCAGCCGGCGTAGAAATCCAGCATCAGGGCCACCGGTGCATGAAATACACCCAGATGACCGTGGGTGCGTGCAAACCGCCGGGCGGCATACTGTACCTGCCCGATGGGGGATAACTGCCGGAGGCCCGGTGTCTGCTTCATTTCATGCTGTTCGCCCGCCGTCCACTTCTCGCTATCATCTCCACACAGCCAGTTCTGCTGCAGGCCCAACATAGAGCAATTATAAAAATACTGCTGGTATAACAGTCGCCGCATCAGGCTGATGCTGGTGCCCTTGGTAGGCCCCCAGCACAGTCCATCCTTCTGCTCAGCGGCAGACTCGTAGCTTTTATAGCCCCACCGGTTCCACACCGACGGTGCACCGAAGGTGAGCAGGCCATATTGCTTGGCCGCACCCCGGATAAACCCATACCACATAGGCCCATTGAGCAAAGACTGCCCGGTTTCCGCCCCCAGGATGGTGACATTCCCCATTTTGGCCAGGTAATGGGCCGTGTTGATAGAACAATAGTGCAGTATGCGGCCATGGAGGGTGTTGCCAATCTTTTCCACAAAGTTTAAAAATGCCCGGTAGCCCTCCTGATGGGAGCGCCCGGCCACTGCAGAACGCAGGGCGTAGGAGCCAATATAGCGACCGTCATTTTCGCCGCTTTCATAGCCAATGAAACGGTCTCCCAGCAATTCCGTCAGACAGGTGTGTGCCTCCTCCGGGATGGTAAACTCCCCCCAAAGAAGCTTTTGTGCCGGGTTGACCTCAAAGCCGGGAACAAAGCCCCAAAAGTTGCCGATATACAACCCTTTTTCCTGCACATACTCCACCAACTCCCGGAAATTGGGAGCCATCAACGTAGTCCAGTGGGGGGTTAAACAGTCGCACAACTGCAATTCATCGGTAAACAAACGCACTTCCTGCCGGATTTGGGTCAGACGCCCGGTCTCCGGGTCGCGGGAAAATGCTTTAAGTCCGGTGAAATGCACTTCACGGCCAAATTCTCCCCGGGTCAGTTTTTGGGATGTTGTCTCATCGTAGCCGGGATACGCCTCCGGCACCACCAAATGAGCATATACCTTCATGACCTTCACCTTCTCCTGTAAAAAACAGTAAACGCCACCACCGGAATCGATTAACCTCTATTCCGATGGTAGCGCAACCATATATAATACTCCTTTTTATACCACAAACTCCAGCACAGCAATGTCGCCGGGCCCCAGCTCCACCAGCTGTTCCTTGGCGGCAGGCCGCTTTTCGCCGGTCATCCAATCCCGCACCTCCAGCACCTTGTTGCTGCCGGTGTAGGTTACATTCACAAACAGGGTCTCATTATCATCAAACGCGGCGGCTTTGTCATACTCCTTATACACGCCGTTGTTGTTAATGAGGGTCAGCACCAGACTGCCGTCCTTCACATTCAGGATATACTGAACAGTTTCATCCATCGTAAAGGGGATAAGGTCGGCTACCAGCCCATCCAAAATCTCCGGCAGAGCATCCACCTTGTACTCCTCACCGTACACGATGACCCGCCCCTTGCCGTATGTCTTGGAGGTGCTGAATGCGGTAAAATACCGCTTGTACGCCGTATTGAGCAGTAGTGTGCCACCCTGGCGCACATACTCGGTATAGCGGGCCACGTCCTGGGTCGTAAAGGTAATATCCCCAGCCAGAATAATCACCGGATAGCTGTTCAGCACCGACTGGTCAGCGGTGTGGGTAAGCACATCCACCGTATCGCCCCAGGGGGTATTCACCTGTTGGCCGTCATTGGTGTCCTTAGACTGATGGGGATAGCTGTTGGGGTACAGCATGGAGAACAGCCGGCTGATCATCCAATCGCCATCGGTCATAGCAAAGCGTTCAAACACCTTATACCCATTCTGCTCCACCTTCCAGTGGCCGTAGGGCAGACCGTGGTCGTGGTTGATGACCACCGCAAAGGGAGTATAGGTCACCCCACGGTCGGGATTTTGTTGGGTAAAGGCGTAAAACTCCTGATTCATAATCCCGTGGGGGGACAGCTTTTTGTAAAGGACACTGTCCTTGTCATACGAGGCGGCCCAGAAAGCAGACTCGGCACCGCCCTCGTTGATAAGCCACTGAGCCCCCGACATATAGGCCATATAATATGCCCGGCGGGCATCGTCCGGCGACTGGCCGGCATACTCGTGATTGACAATGTTGTTGTGGAAGCCGTCGTTGTGCCGGTGCATTGTCTCGTCACCGGAGTAGTTGATCATCCCCAGCCAGTTCCACAGGCTGAAATCCACAAACCAGGCCTCCACACTGCCGAGACCTGCTTTTTCGCTATACTGCTTGGCGGCGCCCCGGGCAAAGGCCACGCTCAAATTGCTGGCGTTCACATTCGCCCCAATTTCACAGCCGATATAATCGTACCCGGCCTCGGCGGTATAGTGCTGCCACCGGGTAAAGCTGTCCATGGAGGCAAAGGGGCCGGCCTTGCCGGCAATCTGCCGGGCCAGATATGACCGCACCCCCTGCAAGGCCTGCGCACGGCTGGTCGGCTGGGAGCCATCCGGCATCTGCCCGTAGTTACAGGCCCCATTGGTCGGCCACTCGTATGTAGCCACCGTAGGGCCGAAAGAATAGCCGGTATCCCCCAGCCGGAGGTGGTCAATGGAGCGTTCCAGCCCTCGCACCACATACTGCTTTTTCCCTAAAATCTGCACCTGAAAGGTGAAGTCCCTGTAACTGCCACGGATACCTTTCATCGTCCACGCCCCTATATTCGGCACATAATCCGCAATCTTTGTAGCGCCTTTGACAGCAGGCTTGGACGGCACAGTGGGTTTAGGCTTGGCGGTCGTGGTGGTCGCCTTGGGAGCCGTAGTGGTGGCTCGCTTGGTTGTGGTGGTGGCCTTAGTCGGTGTCCCGGTGGTGGTAACGGAGGGGTTGGGCCGGTGGACATCCGGTGTGTCTGCAGGGGTATCCGTCACAGCGGTACTGCTCTCCTCCGGGCCGGCGGGAACACGCTTTATGGTCACGCAACCGGAAAGGGCGGCAAACAGCAGGCCTGCCACCAAAGCGACAGACAACATACGAATGCACAGGTTGTTTTTCATTGCCAATCCCTCCCCTGCTGCCGGGGTTTCCGTTGCCAGCGGGGCCAACGGAATTATTTGCGTATCCGATAGCACATTCCCTGTACAGGCATCGCTCCCTGTACAGGGGAATGCCCGCCGGGGCATCCTTGCGGATGACCCGGCGCGGCAATACGCAAAAGCAGAAATTACAGGACGAACTCGATGATGGCCAAATCACCGGGGCCGATGGTCAGGGTCTGCTTAGCAGCCGTATCCAGCTTCTCGCCGGTGAACCAATCGTTGACCTGAGAAACGGTACCGATGCCGGTGTACTCCACAGTGAGGGTCACGGTGGCGTCGGGATCCATCTGCTCAACCTCGTTGTTCTTGTTGGTGATACCGTTGTTGTTGAACACGGTCACGATAACGCTGTCATCGGTCATGTTCACCAGGTACTCCACGTTGTCGGAGGAAACCTTCACCGGCACGTACTCATCCTCCAGCTGCTGCAGGATAGCCGGCAGGGTGGAGATGTCATAGGCCTTCTCGCCGTACACAATGACACGGCCCTTGCCGTACTTGTGCTCGCCCACAGCCAGGCCGGCGAACTCGGCAATCTGGGACTGATAGGCCACATTCATCACCAGGGTGCCGCCGTTGTTGACATACGCCACCAGATCAGCGGCCTGGTTGTCGATGAGCTCGATCTCACCGGTCATGACCAGCGCCTTGTAGGCGGCCAGCACCTTGGGATCGGAGTTCTGCAGAATGACGTCGAAGGTGTCGCCATAAGGGGCGGCAGTCTGCTGACCGACCTCATCCTTACAGTCGTTGGGATAGCCGTTGGGCCACAGGGTAGCCATGATGTCCATGTTCATCACGTCGCCATCCTCCAAGGGGAACAGCTCGAACGCCATGGGGGTCATCCAGTCGGCATAGGGCAGGCCGTGCTCATAGTCCAGATACAGGGCGAAGGGCACATAGGTGGTGCCGCGGTCATTATTGCGCTGGACGAAATCATAGAACTCCTGGAACATCTCGCCGTGGGCGGACAGCTGATAAATGCCGTTCTCGTCCAGGGTGGGCAGGAAAGCAATCTGGCCGCCGGCCTCGTTGATGAGCCACTTAGCGCCCGACATATAGGTCAGGTAGTAGCCACGACGGCAAGCGCTGATGGACTGGCCGGACAGGGGGTTGGACTGGGTGCCGTCCACCTTGCCCCAGATACCGGTGCCATCATTGGGCTCCCAGTAATCGTAGTTGGAATAGTCCACCATGCCGTTCGGAGACCACAGAGAGTAGTCGATCCACCAGGCATCTACGGTACCGGTGCCGTTGTTCTCGTTGAACTGCTTAGCGGCGCCACGGGTGAAGGCGATACGCATAGCAAAGGAGGAAACGGAAACACCGATCTCGTGACCCAGCAGGTCAAAGCCGGTCTCGGCTACATAGTGCTGCATGGAGGTGTAGGAGTCCATGGTGGAGGCGGGGCCGTTCACGCCGCCGTCACCCGTGTGGGTGTTCTTCTGGCTGTTCAGCCAGTTCTGCATGAAGGCGATGGCGTCCCGACGGGTAACCACAGTGGAATCGAACAGGCGATACACGGTATTGGTGTACCACTCATAGCACTCGGTACCGTGGGCAAAGTCATTCAGAGTATCGCCCACACGCTGCTCCACCATGGAGAGCTGCTGCAGCTTGTCGCTGTACGGCGCATAGCCGTGATCCTGTACCTCGATGATAAAGTCCTTCTCTACACCCTCCATGGTGGGGATGTTGTCGAAGTTGGCCGCCGCCATAGCCGCCGCACTGATATAGTGCTCGCGGGGGTTGGTGGTGCCCTTCTTGTCGCCAAAATCGTTCTTGCCGGCTACGGCATGGTCGGTGCCGGCCGCACCGAACACCTCGCTGTCGATCGCCGTTGCGCTACCGGCATTCTCCTTATACTGGGGGGCATCATTAGTGGCGTTGATTGCCTCGCCGGAAATGCCCATGGAATCCGGAGAAACCGCCGGCGTCTGGGGATTGCCCGTCACCAGTAGGGAGATTGCCAGAATACCGGCAACACCGGCAACCGCAAGACGGGTCATAATCTTACGAGTCATAAGTATGCAAGCTCCTTTCGTTTTGTTTAATTGATTATCCTTATACGCCCTTGAAATTCCACAGCTTCAGCTCGGCCTCCAGCTGGGATTTCTTGTTCTTCAGAACGGTGGTCCAGTTGTTACCGTTGGAAATAACCTCGGTGATGCCGGGGAACTGGCTGTTGCTGAGCCAGCCGCCCCACAGGTTGTCGGCCACCACGTCGTAGCCCTGGCTGAGCAGCTCCTGGGTGTACTTGATCTCCGCCTCCGTTAGCTTGCCCTGGTCGCCGCTGCCGCTGACCTGCACCTTCTCGCCAAACTCACGGGTATAGGCGGTATCCTTGAAGGGCAGAGCCTCGTTCCAGGGGTAGTTCAGGAACGCCCACTTACGCAGCTCCACCAGATAGGCCGCACCCTCGGGGTTCTTAGCACCTTTCAGCAGGCCGAAGGTCTGCTGCAGGGTCACGTTGTAATAATGCTCGGACTTGTCATCCAGCTTGGGCAGGATGCACCACTCCAGGTTGCCGTTCTCACGGGCGGCATTCATTTCGTTGGTCATGGCCCAGCCGGCGGTCATGGACATGACCACAGTGCCCTTAGCCACATCGGCAGGCTTCGCAAAGCCGGCAGACTTGGTGCCCTTGACGCCCATATCGTACATGATGTTCATCAGGGTCTTATACTTGGTGTTGGCGATGTTCAGCTTGTAGCCGTTAGCACGGTTGTACTCCACCATCTCCAGACCGGTGATAGCGCCGATATTGCCGGGCACGAAGCCAATACGGGTAACCTCACCCTTGGCATTGATCTGCACCAGCTTGTCAGCGATGTTCTGCAGCGCCTTCAGCGTCCACTTGCCCTCACGCCACAGCTCCAGGGGGGTCTTCAGACCGGCCTGCTTAATGAGCTTGGGGTTGTAGTACACAAACTCGGCAATCTGCATATACTCCACAGAGAAGAAGGTCTTGCCGTTGATCTGATACTTGGCGGTCAGCTCACGGACATCGTCCCAGATGGGAGCAGAGAAATCAATGTAATCATCGATAGCCACTACCAGCTTGGACTCGATGGCCGCCGGATACATCTTGGTGGCGTTCCACTCCACCAGGTCGGGGGAGTTACCGGAGGTCACCGCCGCAGACAGCATATCCATGTAGTTCTCGTGAGTGGCCTGATACCACTTTGTCTCCAGACCCACCTTCTTGTACACCTTACGCAGGTCGGGCTTAGAACCGCCATAGCAGTTATCCGACTGCTGGTCACGCCAGGAGAATACGGTGACCGTCTTGTTCTTCAGGTTACGGGTAGGCATAGCGACGTTCTTGTACTTATCGTTGCCCAGTGCGTTACCGGAGCTGATAACATCATTGGTAGAGCCGCCGCCCTCCACATTGTTCAATGCGTTGGTGGTTGCCTTCTTGGTGGTGCTGTTGTTGTTCTTGCCGGCGGTAGTGGTGTTGTTGCCCGCCGTGGTGGTGGCATCATCTGCCGCCGTAGTGGTGCTGTCGTCGTCAGCCGCCGTGGTGGTGCTGTCATCGTCAGCCGCCGTGGTGGTGCTAACGTCGGTGTAATCGCTGGTGTCCGGGTCGGACTCGACAGGATCCTGACCGCAACCGGCCATCGCCGTCACGATCATCATCGCCGCCAGAACCAGCAAAACTGCCCGAAGCCAAATCTTGCTTTTCATGGGTAATTCTCCTTTCAATCCTATAAATATATGCGGTTGGTTTAGGGATGCGCTTGTATCGTCACGCCTATGCAGGCATGCATCAAAGGGATTCGTATGAGGCTATCGCCTCTACTCCGGCTGTTTACCGGAGCCCCCTCGCCGCCGTCCACCGGGACGACGGCGGGAGAAGCAAACCATTTAGTTCCGGACAGCCTTACGGGTGACGGTACCCAGAACAGTCACGACGCTCAGCATCGCCGCCGCCAGGACATACACCCACAGGTTGGCGGCATCGCCGGTATCGGGGCTGTTGCCGCCGGGGATCACGCCATCAATCGCCAGCGTGTACTCGGCCTGCTGGATACTACCCAGCAGTACCTGTACCTTAACCACATCCGCCATATCGGACACAGAGCCGAACAGCTGACGGTTTTGGGCGTCACGGTAGATAACACGGTAACCGGCACGGACGATGGCCACCTTGCGGAACTGACCGGAGGTCAGACCATCCTGGTACAGATTGATGACCTTAGTGCCATCCTCCTGCTCCTCGATGACCACCTTGCCCGCATCCGCAGACAGGATCAGGTCATCATCCATGGGGAAGTTCATCCGGTTCATCAGCAACGACACAGCGCTGCTACCGGTGCGGAAGGTATCCAGGTACATGGCGATCTCATCGTCAATATCCAGGATCATCTCGGTAACCATGGACATATCCCAGTCGCTACCACCGTAGGCACAGGTATCCACCACGACCCAACCCTGGAACTCATCCGGCACATGGATAATGCCGTTGTCATACGCATGGGCGGTGGTGTCAAAGGTGTTCTCGTCTACCAAACGGTAGAAATCCTTAGACAAGTCTTTGGGATCCACACTGATGATACGGCCATCCGCCAACTTCAACTTCAGCGCCAGGTCAGTGCCGGCGCCCTCCGTATACACCCAGAAGGCGATACCGGTATAGCCAGCGGTCACGCTGGGATCCACCACACCGTATTCCTCGCCGGTATCAATGGCGATATGCAGCTCGGCGTTGCCCTTGGTATCCACATACAGCGCATAACCGTCGTTGCAGTAGTCACCGCTCAGCTCCAGCGTGGTATTCTTGCTGTCGGTCCAGGCCAGCACACCCTCGCCGGGTGCATCCGCCAGACCGCCCTCACCGAAGGTGACATCCATGCTCTGGAAGGGCTGATCGTAGATGGGCTTCACAGCGAACTGACCCAGGGTCAGAGCAAACTGATCCATATCGGAGAAGTAACCGATCTCGTCAATCTCAATGCCCTTGGTCACGGAGGCGTTGCCGTAGTACAGGTCAAGGACATATACGGTAGCCGGGTCGATAACGTAGTTCTCCACTGCCGCATCGTCGTCGCCGGCCGCCCTGCCCCAGTGATGCTCAAAGGCCTCGTAGGGGATAATCGCCCAGCCCTCAAAGCCGCCGGGGACGGTCAGGCTCTCTTTGGTATCGATGCGTGCCTCTTCCACCGTTCCATCCTGTACCAGATAGATCAGGGAGCCGGCAACCAAACGCCAGCAACGCTCGGTGCCATCTTTCTTATCATGGGGCATGAAACGAATCTTAGTCGCAAAACCGTTACCGCTATCCTTGGTGGAGATCCACAGGGCAATACCGGTATCGGTGGCCTGGCCGTTCTCCATCACAAAGGTGATGTTGGTAGGCTCAGAGGTGGTATTCTTAAACCAGTTCAGGCCGCTGCCGTAGCCGGACTTGCTCTCCTGCACCAGCTTCACGTACGCATTCTGCGGTGTGGTCAGAGCAATCGGTGCCTTGGAGTTAAAGTTGACAGCGGTATGGAAAAACTCATTGTCGGCCGTAGCGCCGTCCGGGCCGCCGGTAAGCACCTTATCGCTGGTGCCGGCGCCATCCGGCATCGGCAGAACGTTGTTGCCGGGCTCCACGGGGCCGCCCTGGTTGAGGGTGCCGGCCGCCGCCTTCTCGGCGAAATTATCCATATTGTGGGTAAAGCCGATGTTATCGATAACGATCTGGTTGCCAAAGGTATTGTCGTGCTGCACCATGATCTGGAACACCGTACCGGGCTTGATGGAAGCCGCTACTCCGGGGTGCCAGTGGTTTTTCAGCGAAGTGAAGGGAACCACGACCCAGCCGGCAAAATTTTTCTCAGCCTTTAGACGGTTTTCAGAGGGGACAAACAGATCTTTAATCTTACCGTCTGCACTAATGGTGCGGTAGACGGCATCCGCCTTGGGACTCAGACACTGAGTCGCCCCATCAGCACCACCCTTATCATACACACAGAAGGTGAAGTTGTGGGAAGCATTGATTCCCGACGCCTCGTACCAGAACACGATGGCGTTCTCATCGGAATACCCGGTGGGATCAAAGGTGATGGTGGCCGTCGTGTTGGCATAAGCCGAATCCGTACCACGGTCCCACAGCAGGGCGTTGCCGGAGAAGGAGATCTCGGGATCCTCTACCGCAAAGCCGCCGCCCTCGTGCTTGATGTCCAGGGGCTTCTTCTCATCGAAGTCCACCGCCAGGTTGTAGTCGGAGGGAGAGGGGTTGCTGGTATCGGGGACATAGGGATCATCAGGCTGGTCGCCACCGGGGGTATCCCCACCGGGGGTGTTGCCGCCGATAGACTCCAGGAACGCAGGCAGATCATCCACCAGGGTGAACTGGTCAACGACAATGCTGGAGTTGTGGAACTCCGGCAGACGAAGCTCAACCGCCGCCAGGTTTTCCATGGTGCCGGTGTAGGTGGCCGCATCGCCGTCAAAGCGCCAGATACGGTCGCCCTCGCCCTGGTCATTGATCTCAAAGATGATCCAGCCCTTGGAGCCGGTAGCCGGGCGGAAGGAGAAGTTGCTGTGAACGATCGTAGTGTCGTTCTTTTTCACAACACCGTCTACCACCGTGATAACCGGATGAGCAGAAGCAATCGTGATGCCATTGCCAAACGTATCACGGGGAATCATATTGAAGTAGAATTTTTCGGCACAGCCGGTCGCATCGTACCAGAAGGCCAGATACTGATGGTCAGCGGTACCGATCTCATTGAAGGGGACGCTCTTGATGGTGATCGGCGAAGTCTCACGGAAGAAACGGAACGCCTTACCGTTGACACTATCCACGATCTCATACTTGCCGGCCGCATCCTCGGGCAGCTCAACCGTGCCCTCGAAATCCTGGGCGATAACGGTGGTATCCACACCGTCATCATCGCCGGGTATATCGTCGCCGGGCTCATCTCCATCGTCGCCACCCTCACCGGAGTCGCCGCCGGGCGTGCCCACAGGGCCGTAGTTGGAGGACAGGGTGCCTGCCGCCGCCTTCGTCATGAAGGCATCCATGTCGGCAGTGAAGCCAAACTCGTCCAGGTTCAAGGTGGAGCCCAAAACATCGGCACTGCCCAGGTAAATACCGTTAACCGAACCGGCCACCGGAGGCTCCACGTCCGGCGTGTTGCCCCAATGAGCATACGTAATGGAGGAGAAGGGAATGACCACCCAGCCCTTAAAGCCCTGAGGAATGGTCACGCCGTAACCGCTGTTGATGGTAACCTCCGTCTTGGTGCCATCCTCAGCCACCAGGTACGCCGCCTCACCAATCGTAGGCTTCAGGCAACGGCCGGGGTCGTAGAAGCAGGTCACCAGAGAGAAATTGCTGGGCAGTGCAGAGCCGTCTGCATAGAACACATAGGCCTCATCTGCCGTATTGCCGGTCGTGGCAAAGTAAATCTCAGCAAAGGCGCCGCCACCAGCCTGGCCACGGTCAAACAACATACCCTTGGAGCCGCCCAGACCGTTGTCCGCCTTCAGCTTGGCGGCATCCTCATTCTTGTTGGTAATCCAGGATACATTGTCGAAATCCATCACAGCGGTGAAATCGCCCTGCGTAGCAGGCTGGTCACCGCCGGGCTGGTCGCCGCCCTCGGGCGCTTCACCCTGGCAACCGGCGGCAATAAAGGCATCCACATCGCTGACAAAGGTAAACTCGTCCAAAACGATGCTGGAGTTGGTGAAGTAGGGGATACCCAACTCCACGCAGGCCATATTCTCCATGGTGCCGGTGTAGGTGCCGTCACCGTCGAAGCTCCACATCTTATTCTCGGAACCGGCCTTGGGAATCTCCACAATGATCCAACCCTTGGTACCAGCCTTGGGCTTGAAGGTGAAGTTGCCGGAAACGATGGTGGTGTCATCCTTGGTAACCGTGCCGTTAATCACGGTGGTTACCGGGTAACCGGTTGCCAGGGTAATACCACCCTTGCCCGCATCCACACGGGGAATCAGCGAGAAGGAAATACCGTCTGTGAAACCGGTGTTGGTCGCATCGTACCAGAAGGCCAGCGCCACCTGGTCGGCCGTACCCACCGCATTAAAGGGTACCTTGCCCAGCTTGATGGCATCAGCGCCACGAAGCAGCTTCAGCGCCTTGCCGTTGTCGCTATCCACGATCTCGTACTTGCCGGCACCATCGGGAATCTCCACAGTGCCCTCAAAGTCCTGAGCAATGACGCTATTGTCTTCACCGGGCGTGTTTCCACCGGGAGTATCCCCGCCGGGAGTGTCGCCACCCTCATCGCCGCCTTCTTCGCCGGAGGTACCCGGACGATTCGCTACCAGCGTGTCGGCCACCGCTGCCGCCTTGAAGGCATCAACGTCTGTGGCAAAGCCGAAATCATCCAAGTACAGCACCGAGCTGTAGTTGGTGTCGGTGGACAAGCGAAGCGACGCTACCGTGCCGGAGGGGATGGCGTCCACCGAGCCCCAATGCTTGGCAAAAGAGGTGAAGGGGATGATGTACCAGCCCACAAAGCCCTTCTGGACAGGCATCTTCTGATCGGTGCAGGCCAGCTCGCCTGCCGTGCCATCCGCCGCAACCGTGTATATCGGCTTACCGGCCTGCAGCTTAAAGCAGGTCTGCCCGGAGGCCGCATTCGCATACAGCATGAAGATGTAGCTTGCCTTGTTGGCAATCTGGCCGGTGGCATCAATATAGACAACCACTGCCGTCTCGCCATCCTTACCGGTGGCCGCAAAGGTCACATCGGCTGTAGAAGCACCGCCGGAACCGCCACGGTTCCACGCATACGCCTTGCCGCTGTAGCCATGGCCGGTTACCTCGGACACCGAGCCGGCACTGCCATCAGCGAAGGTCCACTTGGTGTATTTCGCCCCATCTGCATCCATTGCTACGGTGTAGTGGGCGCCGGATACGTCACCGGTATTGTCTCCACCGGTCTCGCCACCAGGCTCGTCACCCTCGTCGCCATCATCCGCCGCAGGGCGGTTGGCCACCAGAGTGCCCGTCATGGCTGCCTCCAGGAAGGCCTCGGCATCGGCAGTGAAGCCGAAATCGTCCAGGTACAGCACGGAGTTCCAGTTGGTACCGGTCGTAAGCCGCAGAGTGGTCACCGAGCCGGACACGAAGGTCTCATCGGTGCCCCAGTGGCGGCTGAAGGACTCGAAGGGGATGATGTACCAGCCTACAAAGTCCTTGGCTACCGGGATGGTCTGATCGCCGGAAGCCAGCTCATACAGCTCACCGTCCGTCGCCAGCGCAAACACCGCATTGCCCGCCGTCAGTTTAAAGCAGGATTCACCGGTAGCGGTGACGGTGTTGAGCATGAAGGTGTAGTTGACGTTGGCGGCGATCTGCCCGGTGGCGTCGATGTAGAACACGACCGCCGTTTCATCGGTATACCCCGATTTGTTCAGCGCCACATCCACGATGGAGCTGCTGTTAACCGAACCGTCGCCACGGAACCATTTATAGGCATTCCCCTCGTATGAGTGGTCTGCCACCGCGGATACGCTGCCGGCCGAGCCGTCGGCAAATTTCCACGCAAGATAGTTGACATCGTCCGCATCCATCACCACGTTGTAGTGGGTGCCTGCGGGACTGGTGGTGTCTGCCGTAGCCCATACGGCGGACATCAGGAACGAAGAAGCGACCAAAGCCACAGCGGCAAAAAACGCCAGCAACTTTCCGACCATCTTCTTGGTTCTCATCTTACCTAAAGCGTTCAAATGTCATACCTCCCTAAAAATATTTGTGCAAGCCTTCTCCTGCCAAAAGGCCCTGCGTTTTGTTGCTTTCCCGACTGATTTTCGCCTGCCGGGCGGCGATCAAAGAGCCTACGCCGGGCGACCTGCTATCCAGCAGGATGCACTACGGCACATTTAGCCACTTTTAACACAAGAATTATAGCAGATTTTAGTGAATTTGTATTTGCACAATCGTACACTAGTTTTGCACAATATTAAAATGTTTTACGTTTTGAAAGAATTGCTTCAATTCGTCGCCAGTGTCCATCCGTCAGCAGTAGGAAGCAGGTCATAAACGCTGTCCGGTTGCAACGCCACAGACAGGCTATGTCCGGCCACCCACAGTTCCACCGGGCGACTGTTGTCGAAGCGGGCACCGGTCTTCAGCGCAATGGCAGTCAACGCCCCGTCGCACCAGGTCATGTCCACACACAGATCCCCCGGCGCACGCAGGCCGCGAACGCTACCGGACTGCCAGTTTGTGGGCAGACAGGGCAGCAGATACAGCCGGCCGCCATAGGCCTGGAGCAACAGCTCCACCACCGCCGCCGTAAAGCCGAAGTTGCCGTCAATCTGGAAGAAGCCGAAAGCCCCCTCCGTCAGCGGTTTTTCATGAGCTGTACGGGTATCCGGCAGTTCATCGTCAGAAACATAAAAATCAAAGCCGTTATACTTTACCGAAGCCAGCACAAAATACTGCAGCAGCTCCGTCACCTGCTCCGGACGGCGGAACCGAGCCGCCAGCGCAATCGCCCAGGCACGGCTCCAGCCCAAACGGCCACCGCCGTTGGCCAAACGCCAATCGTAGGCCTTTTTTGCCCCCTCCAGCAGAGCAGGGTCATCCATATACAGGTCGCCGGGGTAGACACCGTAAATGTGGGACAGATGCCGGTGCCCCGGGTCTACCTCATCATATTTCTTGTCATACTCCAGCAACATGCCCTCGTCATCCAGCGCAAACCAGCGCATCCGGGCACGGGCGGCCTTTGCCTGCTCCAGCAAGGGACTTTCTACCCCCAGGGCGGCACAGCCGGCGACATAATTATCCAGCAATTCCGCAATCATGCAGATATCGGACGCCGAGGAAATGGCCACCGAGGTGACCTCCTTCTTCCCCTCTACGGTGGTATAGAAGGTGTTCTCCGGCGAAGTGGAGGGGCAGGTGACCAGCTGGCCCTTTTCGTCCTCCACCATCCAGCTCAGGCAAAAGCGGACGGCCCCCTCCATGATGGGCAGGGCATGCTCCCGCAGATAGGCGGCATCCAGGGTGTAGCGGTAGTGATTATACACGTGCTGGCACAGCCAAACGCCCGCCAGCGGCCACATACCAAACCGGGCCTCCAGCTTGGTAGGGGTCATCTTGCCCCAGGCATCCACATTGTGGTGCATACACCAGCCATCGGCATTATAATAGTCCTTGGCCACCTTTTCGCCCTCGGGAATCACCGTTTCCAGCCACAGGGCCAACTGCTCGCCGCACTCCGGCAGGCCGCAGGTCTCTACGTGCCAGTAGTTCATGGGCAGGTTGATATTGGTGGTGTAGTTGCCACTCCAGGCCGGACGCACATCCCAGTTCCAGATGCCCTGCAGGTTGGCCGGCAGGCCCTGGCGGGAGGAAGCGATGGACAGATAACGCCCATAGGCGAACAGCATCTCGTACAGGGCCAGGGGATGCTCGCCACGCCGGGCCGCCTCCACCAGCGCCACCATATCATAGCCGTCGGTGTCGGCAATGTGCAGGGTGGTGCGGTTAAACTGCTCACTGAAATCCGCCACATGCCGGGGAAACAGCTTGTCCATGCGGGCGGCCGCCGCATCCAAGCCGGCAACACAAGCCTCAATATAATCAGGGCGGCGGAAGGTATTCGCCGCATTGCACAGGATGACGCAGCGGGTGGCATTGGTCACCACCACCTTATCCCCACGGGCGGCAATGGCGCCATCGGTGTACACACGGGCCTCGATACAGAATTCCAGTCCTACACCCTCGTCATATACCACTGGGTTAGGGTGGTTGAGGGTATAGTTCGGCACCACATGGTCGGGGCACCGCCCCAGCAGGCGCACCGTGTTGCCCTGGGCGGTGCTGGTGGACTGCAGTTGGCTGGTCAGGGACAGCTCAAATACCAGTGTCCCCTCTTTTTCCGCTTCCCACTCCACCACCAGCACATCGTCCGGCATGGACACGTAGGTACGGCGAGTGTAGCCCATACTGGCCGGGCCATAACCACGCTTATAGGTGACGGTGGACACACCCTGCTCCATAGACAGGGTATGGCAGTAGTTCGTCACCCCTGCCTCCAGCATGGTGTTCAGATGCAGGTCGCCCATGGGCATATAGGACTCGGAGATTTCGCCCAGCATATACTTTTCAATTAACTGCTGCGCCCGGTAATTCTCCCCGGCAAACAGAAGTTGGCGTACTTTTTCCAGTTGGGGCAAGGCGTGAGGATTATGCCGGTCGATGGGATGGCCGGACCACAGCGTATCCTCGTTGAGGATGATTCTCTCCTCCCGTGTACCACCGTACACCATAGCCCCCAAGCGGCCGTTGCCTACCGGATAGGCCTCATACGGGGTAGCTGCCTCGCGGAACAGTTTTAACATGGGTATCTTCCTTTCAGGTGCAAAAAATGGGTGCTGTTTTACAGCACATTCGGCCCCGCCGCCTAAAAAGGCGACGAGGCCGGCTGTATTCTTTTAACCGACGATACCGGATTTTACGATACTCTCGGTAAACTTGCGCTGCAGAATGATGTACATGATCAAAATCGGCAGTACATAAATCAGACAGGCCGCCTGCATGGTGATGGTCATCTCGGCAGAGCCGGGGGACAACACACTGGACAGGGAGGACTGCAGCTGGCTGAACTCCACCGACATGAGGTTAAACTCATTGAGGATCATGGCCGACTGGGTATAGTCGTTCCAGTACCACACGAAGGTCAGCAGGAAGGTGACCAGCGTGATGGGGCCGGCGTTAGGCCACATCACCCGCAGGTACGTGCCAAAGAAGCCGGAGCCGTCGATGTAAGCGGCATCCTCCAGCTCGATGGGCAAGCCGGCGTAATAGGAACGGAACATATAGATAAACAGACCGGCACGGATACCGCTGGCCGAGATGGTGGCAATGAAATGAGGCCAGATGGTATTCAGAAGCGGCGTAATCCAAGCCTCTCCACCGAACAGCCGCCCCAGCTGACCGATACCAAACCAGTCAAACTGGGTGTAGTTGACGAACAGGGACAGGGTGATAGTCTGCGCCGGCACCACCAGGGTGAACAGCACCAGGGCAAACAGGAGATTCCGGCCCTTGAACTTAAACTTAGCAAAGCCATAGCCCACCAACGAGCAGGACAGACACTGCAGGACGGTGCTCATCAGCACCAGCCCGGCGGTGACGAAAAAGGACTTTCCGTATTCCATCTCGGTGGCCGCCCGGATGATGTTATCGGCGGTAAGGGTCTTGGGAATCCAGATAACCGCCGCATCGTACACCTGCTCACCGGGACGGATGGCCATGCTGAACATATACAGGATGGGGTAGAGGATAATGAAACCCACGCCGAACAACAGCAGAAAACGGAACACGCTGTAAGCGCCACGCCCAACCTTTTGCGCCACCTTGCGGTTGTGGTCACGGTTCTCCGCTATCGCTTCAATTTTAGCCACAATTGCATTCATTGTTCACTCCACCTCCTCAAACACGGGATTTGCGGTTCAGCACCACATAGACGATCATAACCACGATGAACACCACAATAAAGTTCATCCACGCCATAGCCGCCGAATAGTCGATCATGACCTTCTCGGAATACTCCTGCACCAGCTTGAACACATCAGAAGAATAACTGGTGTAGTTGTCGATAAAGGTATACAGCAGATTCAGGGTCAGCATAGGCATGATCATGGGGAAGGTCACCTTCCAGAAGGTCTCCCATGCCGTAGCACCCTCTACCTTGGCCACCTCATACAGCGTCCCCTCCACCGACTGCAGAGCCGCCAGGAAGATGAGGATCTGTATACCGGACTGCCAGGTCAGGTTGAAGATATCATTGACCAGGGTATTGATGATGTTGATGACATCCGCCGGCAAGTTGGTCTCTTTCAGAACCTCCGATATAAAATCGCTCTGGAACAGACCGCCATTGCCCACATTGCCGGACATCAGAGCGCCCATCATGGTGCTACCGGTGATGGTATCCATCACCAGACTGCCGGCGATGATAACCGGCAGGAAAAACACAGCACGGAATGCGGTACGGCCCTTGAACTCCTGGTTCAGCATGATGGCCATCATCAGGCTGAAGATGACCAGCAGGGGGGTCTGCAACAGCACGGTGGAGAAGGTGCTCCACATAGCCGGCAGGAACTTGGCGTCGTTGATAGCGTCCCGATAGTTCTGGAAGCCCACAAACACCGTATCCACATACCCCACCTGAAGGGTCACATCGGAAAAGCTGTATATAAGAGAGTTAATCAGCGGAAGCACCATCAGGTAAATGAAGCCGAAAATCCAGGGGGCGATAAACGCATAGCCGATAATGCCTTTTTTCGTTTCGTAGGACATCGGCCTTTTTTGTTTCAGTTTGCTCATTCTTCTCACCCCTTGCTCTGAATCAGGTAGCCTGCGGCAGGAACGCTCTCGCTCCCCAGCGTATAGGCGGCATCGGTGTAATTCACAACCACAGCGGCGCCATTGGCGTATACAGTCTTATACACACCCTCAGCCAGCTTCACATGGTCGGCAATGGCCGAGCCGGCTGTGGCCTCGGCAACCTGGCACACCGCCTGGTACTGCTCCGCCGCCGTATCGATCCAGTATGTATAATCTGCACTGTACAGATAATCCAACTTAGTGTTAATCAGGCTACTGGCCTCATCGCCGATCCAGGCGTAGCAAGGCATACTGCCGTATTCCAGCGCCCTCAGGAAAGAGCTGCGGGGGTTGCCGGACAGATTCAGTGCCTCGGTGGAATACCGCACAACGCCGTTATATACCAGGTGCAGGAAGGGCACCGTCTCATCCAGCAACATATTGCCGCTGGAGGTGGCAGGCAGATTGATAATCTCGTCTGCATATTTGCCGGCATAGGCATTGGGGGCATCCAGCAGCAGCTTACTCTCTGCCGTGTAATCGGCCAGCATCTCGCTGATGGCCGCTGACACAACCGGGCGCTTATGGTCGCCCTTGCTGAAATCGCTGTACAGCATACGGCCCACATCCGACAGGCCCACTGCACCGAACTTATCGGTGGCACCGTTCAGCAGAGTTGCCAGATTTTCCGTAATGCGGGCATAGCTCAGCAGATAACTGGTGCCAATCTGACTGGTAGTGAGATACGGATTCTCGTCCATAACCAAACGGCTGGCCGGGTCACGAGCCACGCCGGACAGGGTGTGGAAGGGGTTGGAGGAATGGCTATAGGTCAGCACCTTGCTCACGGAAGGATACACCGTGCTGTTAAGCTGCTTTGCCTCCTCCACCAGCTCCGCCACATCACCAACCGCCCCAATCCAGGCCATCTTGGTGGTTGCCTTTTCGCTGTTCTCCTGTTTATTCCATGCGTTATACCGCACCACGGTGCTGCCTACCTGTTTATCTGCCAGCGCCTGCAGGATGGTCATCACATCCTCTGTAGAGGTGACCACATCTTCATACGCCGACTTAAAGCCAAGCACAGAACGCACCTTAGTGACAGAAGCGTACAGGTCCAGATACAGCGCCGGCTCGGTCTTGCCGTTCATGGGCTGTATGCCGCCAAACAGCAGTTCCCGGTATTTGGCCGCCATCTGGGCATAGCCGGCACTCTCCCCGCTCAGCGGGTAGTAGGCGACCTCCAGCACGTCGGCCTTGATGCCGCCACTCTCAAACACCTGGGTGGAATAGTAGTCACTTACCAGCGCATACTCAAAGTCCACCATCGTCTTGAAGGAAGGCCAGGTGCGGGTGTAGGGCAGATTAACATACCCATTGCCCACACCGTTGATGTAGGCATCCGCTTCATCCTGTTTGATGACACCCAACAGGGCGTTATTGCCCTCTGCCGCACCGAAGCAGGGCAGGGTGATGCCATCATAATCCGTGTCTGCGATGATGATGTCCTTGCCGTATACCGGACGGTGATACAGCGGTGCATTCTCCTTGCCGCTGCCCGCATACGCCACGGCACCGGCACCGTCAGGAATCAGCACATAGGCGCCTGTCTTGTCCTTGCTCATCGCCCCCATGTAGGGCAGAATGTGCACACCGAGCAGAGAAAAATCCTGCTCGTTAAACACGATCTCATCCGTCACCACACGGGCGGTAAAGTGGTCGCCCTCCAAGGTAACGGTCATAGGCAGTACCAGATCAATGGTGGCAAAGGTATAGGTCACCTTAAAGCCATTCTCCACCGCCGTATACTGCACCGAGCCGGGGTAGCTCATCTCGCCGCTTTCCTCATCGGCAACACCGGTGAGGCAGTCTACATAGGCATACAAATCGTCTATACGGGAATCCCGGGTGTGGTCATACCCGCTGATCATCACCATGGACTGCATCATCTTTTGCTGTTCTTCATTCACGGACATAGCGTCCATGTTATCGGGAGCGCTCCCCCACCGATAACCGGTCGCCTTATTTTCTACATAAAAGGCGTGGGCATCGGTATCCAGATACAGGCGAGCCGTGTCACTTTCTGCCAGCTGGGCCGCCCCGGTGATGGGGTCGCCCGCCGGCGCCCCTGTCGTTTCCGGCTGCTCCGACTTCTCTGCCAGGGCTCCACCGGCAGCAATGCAGGCTACCAGCAGAAACAAGCACAGAAGACCGATACCGGTGCGTTGCCATAATCCTTTTTTCATGTCATTCTCCATTCTGCCGTCTTGCTCTCCGGCCGAAGCATCGGCCGGGTGTGCGGCTAATTAAAATCGGAAGCTTATCTCGTAAAATATAACGGAGATGGTGGAAAAAATCTTCTGAAACAGGCTGACAAGAAGAATCAGCAGGAACAGAATAATCACAACGCCGATTACGGTCAGGAAAACAGAACCGATGGCACCGGAAAAACTGAACTCGTGATAGGCCATCAGGGAACGCAGCAGCAGGAATGCCGTCCACAGGATACCAACCCACAGCAGAACGTTGGTCAGTGCCCCCTCCTCGTTGGTGGCGAAGTTGGACAGCAGGACGGTGATATAGCTGAAAGCGGTATAGGGCACCAGCGAGTAGTTGAAAATAACCCACAGATCCTTGATACGCGCCTTACCGTCCATCAGCACACAGAAGCCCCAGTTGGCAAACACCGCCGCCAGCATCAGGCCAAGGGTGGCCAAAAAGGTGGTCTGGATGCTCACCTCTGCATCATTGACAAAGGTGAACTGCTTGCCCATGTATTTCTGTTGGCAGATCACCGAGAACAGGAAGGCCAGGTACAGCACGATGGCTACCCCTACCGAGCCGCCCTTCTTGTAGCGCATCTCGTCAAAGCCTTCTACGGGATGAAAAACGACATAGGAAACATATTTCCACTTTTCTTTCCATTTAGCCAGCATCGTGCTCACCTCCTTTTCCTGTTCTTCACAATCTTGACCAGCACGATGGCTACCACAGCCACAGCTACCACAGCCACCACCACGTAGATAAGTACGTTGCGGATGGCATCCTTACGGATCTGCTTGTAGGCTTCGTTGTAGCCCTCACTGTCACGCCCCAGCTCGTAGCACTCCAGAGCCTTCTGGTATTCGCCGCTGTTCAGGTAAGCATTACCCAGACAAGTGTAGGCGAACTCATAGTTGGCGCTCAGGCTGATGACCTCGTTCCACGGGCCCACCGTCTGATCGTAGTAGCCCTCCTGGTACGCCGACACGGCGGTATGTACAGCCTGGCCAAACTCGGTCAGCTCCAGCATGGTAATCATGTTGGTGGACTGATCCAGCACATATACCCGGTCGCCGTTCTGCTCGATGGCAGAGGGCACCTGGTACTGTCCCAGGTCATAGCCGATACAGCCGGACATACCCAGCAGGTTCATCTCCCGGTCAAAGTGCAACAGCTTGCCCTTAGCGGCATCGATGATGGTGATGTATCCATCCTCGTCGACCACCACGTCGGTCATGTTCAGGTGAACCGCCGCCCCCTGGAACGCTGTAAAGGACAGCTTCGGCATCTTCTTTACCAAAATGTCGGCACCCTTGGCGTTCAGCTTGCGGATGCTGTCCATCTGGTTTTTGGTGCCCAGCGTCGAATGGGCCTGGGCGATGGTGTAGATGTATCCCTCGCTGTCGATATCGATGCACTTCATCTCGGTGGGGACATACTGGGCAGTGCCCTCTTTAGCCTCATCCGACAGGATATTCTTCCACAGCTGCTGCATCCGCACCTCAGCAGAGGCAAACACCGACTCAGCACCGTAGAAGGTCTCAAACTCGCCGTCGGCATTGAACATCACGATACCCTGATAGATATTGCGGCACAGCACATACAGGTTATCCTGCTGGTCTACCAGCAGACGGGTAGGCTCGAAATACACCTCGTCATTGAACTGGCTGATTTCGGGTGTGAAATACATCCGGTCGATGACGCCCTCCTGATCACAGCGCAGAATACTGCAATCCTGGGTGTTGGAGATGTACAGGCGCTCCTGGTCATCCACATAGATGCCGGAGGGCTCATACAGATAGATAGTCTCGTCCGTCTCCGGGTAGTAGAACTCCTCCAGAATGCGAACGAAGTTTAAATCCCGGTCCAGCACCACGATGCGGTTATTATCCGTATCGCAGATGTACAGGTTGCCGTCGGTATGCATATACATTTCGGCCGGCTTGGAGAAGGAGCCACACTCCATGCTCTCGCCGCCCACAAACTTGACCGCCCGGAACAGGTCGGGGACCGGTACCGCATCGGCGTATGAGTTGTAGGTATAGGTCAGTTCCTCCAGCACACCGGCCGATACCGCCACAGACAGACACATGGTCAGCACCAGGCACACCGCCGTCAGCCGGAGCCATTTTACCAGCATTTTTTTGCTCATAACCGTCCCCCCTTACTTATCGATACCGGCATGAGCCATGGTCTCCAGCACACGGCTCTGCACCAGGATGTACACGAACAGGGGCGGTATCATCAGGATAACCGATGCAGCCGCCGCCGCACCGGAATACGCGATACCGGAGGAAGAGATCTGTTGCAGAATGGTGGGCAACAGCTTGAGCTTCTCCTCATAGATGAAGTTGCCGCCGGTCATATTCCACAGGCTCTGGAAGCACAGGATGATCAGCGTCAGCACCGCCGGCTTGACGTTGGGGAGCACGATCTGCCACCAAATGCGGGGGATGGAAGCTCCGTCCAGCTCCGCCGCCTCCAGCATAGTGGTGGGAATCTGGCTCATAAAGTTCTTCAGCAGGAACATGCCCATGGGGGCGGCGACCGCCGGGCCCAACAGAGCGAAGTAGGTGTTCACCATGCCGGCCTTGGCAATCAGCAGATACTGGGGCACCGCCGTCACCGCACCGGTGAACAGCAAAGCCTTGGTAATCACTTTAAAGGTGAACTGAGAGCCGGGGAAATTATACTTAGCAAAGGGGAAGGCGGCCAGAGAGGACACCACCACATTGCACACCGTACCGGCCAGGGTGACAAACACGGTGTTGAAAATAGCCCGGCTCAGGGGAATCCAGAGGCTGTCGGTAAGAATCCCCAGCGACCGGAAGTTGTTAAAAGATGGATTGACCACATAAAACCGGGGAGGATAAGCAAAGATCTCCTCCATCGGCTTGAGGGACTGCATAATCGCATAGTAGAATGGCAACAGCATAAACACGGCCATCAGCCCCAGGAACAGAAAGACAAACGCATTTCCCCACCAGGTACGGGCGATGGCTTCCTTCTGTCTTTTGCGCGTTTTTAATTTCTTGGTATCTACAGCCTCGACGGCTTTCGCTTTAGACATATAGCGCTCTTCCTTTCGATAGATTTATGGGGCGGCTACCGCCCCGGGCACGCCGACGGACATCAGTCAGATGCATACTTCATAATGATGTGCTCAATGACCCAGTGGGTCGCCAGGATGATCACAAACAGAATGAAGGAAAGGGCACAGGCGTAACCCATTTCATAACGAATGGAACCGAAGTCGGATATGTAGGTGACCACGGTCAGCGCCGCATTATCCGTGGTGGGATAGCCCATCAGGGCCGTAATGGTAGCGCCGATGGAGAAAGCACCGGCAATCTGCATAACCGCACCGAACAACAGCTGGGGGCCCATGGAAGGCAGGGTCAGGTAGAACAGCTCCTGCCAGCGGTTGCGTACGCCGTCCACCGAGCCAGCCTCGTACAGACTGCGGGGGATGCCCTGCAGACCGGCCACGAAGGACAGGAAGGCCGAGCCGAAGCTCATCCAGATTTGCACCACCATGATAATGGGCAGCATGGATTCGGTGTTGGTCAGCCATTGGTATGGTTCGCTGAGAATGCCCAGATCCATCAGCACATTGTTCAGAATACCGTACTGGTCACCGCTGAACAGGAAGCCCCACATCACATACAACGTACCGGAAATGGTCGGCGCATAGAAGCACACCGTAAAGAAGGCACGCAGGAAGGGGTGAAGCTCATTGATAAACCAGGCGAGGAACAGACAGGCGAAATAACTGATCGGGCCGGTCACACAGGCCAGCACCAACGTGTTGCGGATAGCAATCAGAAAATCGTCATCCTCCAGAAAAATCCGGATGTAGTTATCCAGTCCGGAAAAATCAGGAGGGAATTTGACCATATTAAAATCCGTAAAACTGAAGAAAAAGGCGATGATGATGGGGGCCAGGATAAAGAACAGGAACAACAGTATATAGGGAGCGACCATAAAATAACACACGCTGTACCGCTTGATGTCCCGGCCCAGGTTTTTCCGTTTAGCCATGCTTCCTCTCCTCCTTTCAGTTTACCGTCTGCAGCTTACGGGTAAGCTCGCGGTTGATAATCTCATTGTATTTGTTCAAAGCATACACAGGGTTTTCGTCGTTATAGACCACCTGACGGAATGCATAGGTCAGGTTACGACCCACATAGTAGCTGCCGGGAATCTCCGGGAACAGCACCAGCTCATCCCACTGAGCCAGCAGCATCTCCCGCTCGGTATCCGTCCAGGGCAGGTTCTCCAGCACCCGGTAGTTGGCCGGGGTGTAACGGGAGGCCACGCCCATGCGCATCTCAATCTTCAGGGCGAACTCCTTCCGCACCTCATCGCTGGTGTACCACTTGAGGAAATCCCAGGCGGCCTCTTTGTTCTTGCAGCCCTTCAGAATGAAGGTGCAGGTAGCGCCCTGGCTCAAGCCTACAGAGCCCTGGGTAGCACAGCTCCAGCTCCGGTCGATGACCTGCTGGCCGTTTTCGTCCAGCATGGGGGTGCCGTCCGCATTGTATTTGGGCGTGCCCACCACCGGGTACATCTGCCAACGGCCGTTGATTTCGGGGGCGGATACCTTCAGCTGGTTATACAGACCGAAGGAGGCCAGTGCGATGGGCATCTCGCCGGTACGCAGACGGTTGAAGGGGTCGTACGCCAGGTCGAAGCCCTTTTCGGTGTACAGGCTGGTCCACGCCTTGAAAGCGTCGATTTCCGCCTGGTTGCCAAAGGTGGTGGCGGTCTGGTCCTCATTATAGAAAGTACCGCCGTTCTGCGCCAGCATAGAGGCAAAAATGCTCATATCCGAGGGGATACCGGCGCCCAGGTTGTTCCGCTGGAGGATGGTGGCCACCTCGTACAGTTCTTCCCACGTGTTGGGCACCTCCAGGGACATTTCCTCAAACACGTCGGTACGTACGAACATCATATAGAACGCTTCGGTCAGCGGCATGGCGTACACGCCGCCGTTGTACAGGTACGGAGCAAAGGAGTTGGCGTGGTAGCGCTCCCTGGTCTCCTCAAAGCCATCAAACTGGCTCAAATCCACCAGCTCGCCACGGGCCGCCAGGTTGACCGGCAGGTCGTTGGCTTGCTGCAAGGAAATATCCGGGCCCTTGCCGGCCATGACCGCCTCCAGCAGGTTGGCGGCAACCAGTTCGACCTTGACACCAACCTTTACGCCCTCCATGGCAGAGTACTCATTGGCCAGGCTCTGCACAATCTGCATCTGCTCCTGACCGGTGGAAATCCACACCTTGAGATACTCCTTGCTGGTATCCACATCGCCCAGCTGACCGTAGTCAGAGGCAAAGGTCACCGTCAGGCGCTGGATGGTAAACCACAGGTCCTTAAAGAAGCCGGCGGACACATCCGGCAGGTCATTGTCGGCACCGTAGGTGATCACATAGTCAATCTCCAGGGGCTGGGTGAGCAACTCGTTGACCCAGGAGGCCAGGGTGGTGATGTTGTTTTTGAAGGTGTTCAGCTTGAGCGCCATTTCGTCGATATCCTCTACGAAATACTCCAGCTGGGTAATCATGGTCTGCAGTTTGGAGGTCTCACTGCCGTTATCGCCGCTGAGACGCTTAATCTCATCCCGCTGTACCGTCAGACGCTCCAGCATAGCCTTGACATCGTCCGGCAGGGTGGGAATCTCCTCGTCCAGGTTGTAATCCCGGTACTTATCGCCGGAATTACCCACCACCTGCACCAGCTGGCGCATGATGCGGTTGAGTTCTTCCACGCAATCCTGCAGTTCTACCATCGTATTCGACAGCTTGCCGGGCACTGCTTCCAGAGAAATGGTGTGCTTGCCGGCCTCCAGCCAGAACAGCATAGGCTCTCCCGCCTCGGTGGCGATGACCTTGTTGTACCAGTTGGTGCTGTAAGGGAAGCGAATCTCGCCGCACTCCGCATAGGGCAGCTTGCCATCAATGCGCAGGGCACGGGTGGAGAAAGAACCGGTCTTGGTGCTCTGCCGCACCTTGACGGCAATCTTGTACCAGCCGGAGGTCTTCACCTCAACCTCCCAGCCCAGCGCCTGCTGGGTGGTGGCCCAGGTACTGCCGCCGATGGCGTTGAACAGCCGCAATTCCGGGTGGCTGGGGGACATAGCCGCGTTGTTGCTGTCGGTTGTCAGCTGGATGGCAGAATCGGTAGACCAGGTGTACGCCTCGCCCTCAGCGATGATGGGGGCTGCGTCCGTCACTTTAACTCCATCGGGCTTTTGGTAGGCCGGCGCCTCCTTCTCGTTGAAGAACGCCACGCCCGCCAGCAACAGGCCCGCCTTTTCAAAAGTCAGGGTCACCGTGTGCTCTCCGGCCTCCAGCCAGAAGCAAAGGGGGTCATTATGCCGGCCACCGGCATCATAAGCCGTCTGCCAGCGCCATGCCGCCACCTCGGCCATCTCATTGGACAGCTCGTTGCCCCGGCTATCGTAGGCCTTTTCGGAGATGGTCCAGTAGCGGGGGATCTGCACATCGTCCATGGAATAGGACGGAATGACTCCATCCACTGCCACGTCCATCAAGGCGTCCGATACCAGATCCTCACCATGCTGCTTGTACAGCACTTGCAGATTGTACAAGCCGGCCGTAGCGACCGTAAACCGGAAAGTGGCGTTGCTACCGTTTGCCGCCATGTTCAGCACCTGGCCTTTTTCAGCGTCCTCGAAAAAGTTCGGCGCCTCTCCCCCGGCAACCAGCGCAGAGAGGCCCACCTCCATACGCTCCTCCGGCCGTTCGGCATCAGCGTACCGGGCATAGTACTCCGTATACTCCGGTGTTTCCGCCGCTTCCGGCTCCGCACTGCCGGCCTGTCCACCGTCCGTCGCCACATCTCCCGACACATCCGCATCCGGGGTCTCCGGCTCCGCACTGACGCTAAACGGTACCACCGCAAACAGCAGCAATACCGCCAACAGGCAGCACATGGTTCTTTTCGCCAAGTGAGAGAACATAACTGACACACCATCTTTCCTAAAACTTTATATTTGTACACTTGATAGGTTGACAATTTGACAAAATTGGCATAATATTTAAAGTAAGGAGGCGATGAACGTGGAAAAAGTACAGGTGGAAACGCAGAATTTTTCCATTTTCCCCATTATGCCATTGCGGTCGTTGCGCTTACAGGCCAATCATTTTCAGACCGTCGAGGCATCTGACAGTTGGACTCTGTATTATGTGGATTCCGGCAGCGCTGAGATCGGGTGCATCCATCGGGTGCATCACCTGACCCAGTCCCAGGGCTTCGTGCTTCAGCCGGGGCAGTCCCATCATTTGCTGACCTTTCCCGACTCCTCCGCCTCTATCGTTCAAATCGATTTTCATGCCGTCGGGCGGGAGATGCTACTGTTGCGGAACAAGCGCCTACTCTTTGACCTTAAGGCCCGCAAGCTGTTACGGGAAATCGTGGACGAGGCCGAGCAGTATCGCCAGCAGACGGCCGCCGAGAGGGAGCCTCTCCCCTACACCGCCGACCGTGGCGACCAGTACGCCTCCCAGCACTATATTCAGCTATTGGCGGAGCAGCTGATTATCCAGCTTAAGCGCGGCTATTATGTACAGGTGAAAGAGGCCGTTGCCCACAACGACACCACCGACGCCCCCACCTACTGGGAGCAGAACATCCAGCGAAACCGCCGCTACGCCACCCTGGATCACGACGCCGTGACCAGCCCCCGCAACCTGGAGCCCACGGCACAGCCGGAAACCTCCAATCGGCAACTGTTCAACCGGCTGGTGCAATATCTGAAGGATCGGGTGTACTCCTCCATTTCCTTGGATGAGCTGGTGGCGGAGTTTCATTTCAGCAAAACCCACCTGTCTCAAACCTTCAAGAGCCATTCCGGCCAGACCATCCTCACCTACTACAACATTCTCAAGGTGGAGGAGGCCAAACGGCTTATCCTGGACACGGATATGAATTTTTCTCAGATTTCCAATGCCCTGAACTTCTCTTCGCTGCACTATTTCTCCCGGTTGTTCAAAAAGTACACCTCGATGTCTCCCAGTGAGTACCAAAACTCCATCATGCAGTAATATTGGGCAACAAGAGACTGACCCCATGCAGGGGTCTATAGGCAATTTACACATTTAACTATACCAATTCTCATACATTTTACCACCTTTTGAAAAAATTGTATTTGCAGAATATTACACTCTTTTTGTAAAATATCAAAGTTCTTTGCCGAATTATCCAAAAACGCACCGAACGAGCCTCTTCGCCCCCTCCGGGTTTCCATAAATTCCCGTTCTCCCGGCAACCAGACGCTCCCTTTTGTCTTTTCGACAACGTCGTTCCGATACAGCTCCAACATTTTTACAACTTCAGCGGCGATTTTGGCCAGAATGGTTGACAAAATGCCTTCAGTTCTGTATAATGGGTGCGTTATCAATCAGGAGAGTTGTCCGAGTGGTCGAAGGTGCAGCACTCGAAAACCAATGGTCACTTTGGAAACCTCTCCTTGAAAACCCTTGATTTATAAGGCTTTTCGCAGTACAATCGAATATGTCAAACAGTTTTCTCTCCAACTTTTCTCTCCATTTTCTGAGGTTGAGATTTGAGAAGTTGGGTTGAAATATAACACGGAGAGTTATCGAAGTGGTCATAACGAGCTCGACTCGAAATCGAGTTGCGAGTGAAATCGCACGAGGGTTCGAATCCCTCACTCTCCGCCAGACTGTTAGCCTG
>JAFURT010000013.1 GCA_017471765.1 Clostridia bacterium | reverse complement strand
GTGTTTCGTTCTTGTCATACACTGTTTAATTTTCAAGGTCCCATGCTGTCATTCAGCGGGGTTTTGCGGCCTCTCTTGCGGACAGCTTTGATATAATACCACTTCCGCCCCCATTTGTCAACACCTTTTTTAAACTTTTTTCAAACTTTTTTTCGTTCCCCAAATCTTGTGTTTTTCCTCTTACATCACCACTAATTCTAGGCAAAAATGCACCCCCGGATTGTGCAAAAGCACAACCCGGGGGTGAGAACTCTTATCGGATACCGTACCGCTCAATAATATAATCCATATCCTTATCGCCACGGCCGGAGAGGTTGATGAGCACCGAGCCTTTGCCCATCCGCTCCGCCAGCTTGATGCCGTAGGCAACTGCGTGGGCACTCTCGATGGCCGGGATGATGCCCTCCATCCGGGACAGCGCATAGAAAGCATCGATGGTTTCGTCGTCGTTGATGACATCGTACTTGACGCGGCCAATGTCACGCAGGAAAGCGTGCTCCGGGCCGGAGGAGGGATAATCCAGGCCGCTGGCCACCGAATACACGGGAGCCGGCTCGCCGTTTTCATCCTTCAGCATCACGCTGTTGAAGCCATGCATAACACCCTCTGTGCCATACTGCAGGGAAGCGGCGTGGTCGCCCAGGGCGGTGCCACGGCCGAGAGGCTCGATGCCGTAGATGTCCACGGGGTCATTCAGGAAGCCGGAGAAGAAACCGGCCGCATTGGAGCCACCGCCCACACAGGCCACGATGGCATCCGGCAGATGGCCTGTCATCTCCACAAACTGCTCACGGGCCTCTTCGCCCACTACGCTCTGGAAATCCCGTACCATCATAGGGAAGGGATGAGGGCCCACCACCGAGCCGATGCAATAAATACAATCCTTATACTCACGGGCATAGGCGGCAAAAGCGGCGTCCACCGCCTCCTTCAGGGTGGCCTGTCCGTGGGTGACCTCCACCACGTTGGCACCAAGGATCTTCATGCGAGCTACGTTAGGTGCCTGCTTCTTGATATCCTCGGTACCCATGTAGATGTCGCACTCCATACCGAAATAGGCGGCGGCGGTGGCCATGGCCACGCCGTGCTGGCCGGCACCGGTTTCGGCGATAACCTTCTTCTTGCCCATATACTTGGCCAGCAGTACCTCGCCCATGCAGTGGTTCAGCTTATGGGCGCCGGTGTGGTTCAGGTCCTCACGCTTCACATACAGTTGCACCCGGCCCAGCTTGTTGGACAGGCGCTCCAGATGAGAAATGGGCGTGGGACGGCCCTGGAACTCCTTGCGGATGCGGCGGAGCTCCGCAATAAACTTGCGGGACTGGCAGATGGTGAAATACGCCTCGGTAATCTCCTGCATGGCCGCTTTCAGTTCCTCGCTGATGTAGGTGCCGCCGTATTTGCCGAAATAGCCGTTCTCATCGGGGTAGTTGCGGAAATAGGTATCAAAGTTTACATTATTTAAAATCATGGTATTTTTCTCCTTTATATATAAATGTAATATTAGTCATTTGAACTATATTCATTGGCTATAGAATTCATTATTGTTTCATACTTTCAATGATGTGCAAAAATTCCACTGCCCAAAATGTGAGCTCACACCAAATCGCCGTATCTTTTCTATGGTCGGGTTCAAGTCCGATCTCTGCATAAGGGTGACCGCTGCGGAAATTGTCTTTGAAACGGCTCTTTTCATAAGACGATGTGAACGTGGTGCGAAGCACACCATCCTCGGACAGCATTTCGAACAATGTTTCCACCGATTCTCTGACCACTTGCGTTCGATCTCCCGTAACCTTTGCAAGTGCGGTCAATGTCTTTCTGTGATTGGGAGCTTTCTGCGGAAATGACAGAGCGAAAAATGGATTCATATACGCCCATCCGGGTCCCACCTGTTTGCCGTTGATCTTGACCGCAAAACCGCCGAAATCCTTTGTGATTCTGTCGTGGTGGTCGATTGCTTCAGCGAGCCGCGCAATGCTTTCCTCTGTACGCCAACTCTTCGTTTCAGCCAAGGTTTCAAGATGGTATTGACACGGGAAATATGTGTCGGGCGTGATGGTGGGATAGTTATATTTTCTCTTGAGATTCGGATTGAAGGTCGTGATCTCATCAGCCGATTCATAATCGAGCAAGCTGACGAACGCCTTGTAAGAAGCGTCAACGAAATGTCGCATTTCGGGATCGTCACCGTAACCGAGTAATGCCTGACAAGCGTACAGTGTAACATCAAGAGACGAGCCGCTGTTGATGCCGATGCTGCGTGTTTCAAAGCGTACCTTTTCGGGATTGTAATACGAAAACTCTTGCTCCAAAACCGCGTCATCACGCATAGCTTTTACAAAGTTTTTCACGATGGGCATATCCTTTGGGATACCGAAATTATGAAGAAGCCTTGCAGCACTTTCACCATCATCAAGGTGAGACGCTTTGAATTTTTCCCAAGAGTGCATACCGATTCCGATATATCCGTTCGGCTTGACGTGCGTCAAAAGCAATTGATATTCGGGCGTTTGCATTACCTTTTCAAGAAGCTTTGTTTCCTCTGCCTCGGTAAGATCGTGGAGTATATCTTTATGCAAACGGTACTGAATCACATCTCTGCCGTTTTCGAGAAGAAAGTCTATTGATTTTTGATAGTCAAAGCCCATATTTACCTCCGTTTAAATTTCGATCAAGCCGCTGCCGTTGAATCCGTATATGTTTTCCTTTTTGAATCCGTACAAAGATCCAGGCAAGCTAATATGCGGTTCAAAAGTGAACGCTTCAACAGCGGACAGCTTTTCTGTGTTTCCTTTTTCGATATAGATACGTTGTCTCTTATCCTTCACCAAGCTGGTTCGCCATCGAATAAGTCCCATACCGTTCACCTCAAAAAATAAAACTCCCGTCCCCCTATGGGACAGGAGTAAAATCCTGCGTTGCCACCCAAATTCGCCGCCCGAAGCGACGCACTCTGCCGCGTACCATCATACGCTCTCCACGGTAACGGGTGGAACACCGTCTTCCCTACTGTCTGTTCGGGTCGCCCTCCCGAGCCCATTCTCCACAGCCGCCGTCGCCGCAATCTCACCGCCTGCGGCTCTCTATGCACGACCTGTCCGTGGGTACTCCTCTCGGTCATCGGTTTGCTTTTTAACAGTATACTATGCTAAAGTGAATTTGTCAACCACTTTCTTCTGTATTAACGACGAATTATCAAACCAAGAGCACCCGTTTTGAGGAAAATTCAAACTAACATAGCCGCACAGCCGATGGCTGTGCGGCTATCCTTTACGCCTGGGCTTGTAATGCTTCCAGTTCCAGCTGACTCTGCTCCCACTGCTCCAGGGTCTGCTCCAGGGCGGTGTTCTTCTGCTCCAGCTCCGCCGTCAGGGCGGTGAGCTGTTCGTAGTCTGCCGCCACCGCCGGGTCCGCCAACTGCGCATCCAGAGCGGCAATCTCCGCCTCCAGGGTAGCGATGGCCTCCTCGGCCCGGCGTACCGCCGTCTGCAGACGGCGGATGGTGCTCTCCCGCTCCTTACGGAGCTTATAGTCATTTACTTTGGGCTTATCTTCCTTTTCCGGCACCGCAGGCTGTACCGCCGCCCGGTGAATGGCCGCATAGCTCTCATAGTCCTTGCCCACCGGCTGTACGCCCTCCGGCAACAGGCACACCACCCGGCTGGCCATGCGGTTGATGAAATACCGGTCATGGGACACCGCCAGAATAGTGCCGTCGTAGCTCTCCAGCGCCGTCTCCAACGCCTCCCGGGAGGTGATGTCCAGGTGGTTGGTGGGCTCGTCCAGTAAAAGCAGGTTGTCCCCGGCCAGCATCAGCTTAAGAAGCAGAAGTCGGGCCCGCTCGCCACCGCTCATTACCCCGATGGGCTTGAACACATCGTCCCCGAAGAACAGAAACGCCGCCATGGCGCTACGCAGCTCCGTCTCCGTCTTTTGCGGATAGGTATCCCACAGCTCCTGCAGGGCGGTCTTTTTGCCGTCCAGCCCCTGCTGTACCTGGTCGTAATACCCCAATGTCACCTTGGCGCCCAGCCGCACACTGCCGCTGTCGGCTGGCAGGCGGTCGCACAGAATCTTCAGCAAGGTGGTTTTGCCACAGCCGTTGGGCCCCAGCAAAAACAGCCGGTCGCCCCGGTACAGCTGTATGGCCGCCGCCCGGAACAGAGGTGTGCCGCCAAAGCCCTTGGAGAGATTTTCTGCCATCAGCACCTCGTTGCCGCTGGTCTGGGCGGCAGTGAAGGCGAATTTCACCGTCTTATTGTCCTGCTCCGGGGCCACCAGCCCCTCCCGCAGACGCTCCACACGCTTCTCCCGGCTTTCCGCCTGCTTGATGCTCTTCTCCCGGTTCCACTGCTTGAGCAGGGTGATATTTTCCTCGATGCGGTGGATTTCCTGCATCGCCGTCTTGTAATGCTTCTCCTCCACCTCCCGGTCTTTTTCCCGGCGCTCCTTGTGGACAGAGTAATTGCCGTCGGTCATGTACAGCCGGCCGTTTTTCAGCTCCAGCGTCCGGGTGGTCACCCGGTCGAGAAAATACCGGTCGTGGGAGATGACCACCACCGCCCCGGGATAGTCCCGGAGGTACTCCTCCAGCCATTCCACCGAGGGGATGTCCAGATGGTTGGTAGGCTCGTCCAGCAGGAGCAGGTTGGTGCTCGCCAACAGCAGGCGTCCCATGGCCGCCTTGCTTCGCTGGCCACCGGACAGCACCCCCACCGGGGCGGTAAAGGCACTCTCCGGAAAGCCAAGGCCAAGCAGGGTGGCACGCACCCGGCTCTTGTAGTACAGGCCGCCCATATTCTCCAACTGCTCCCGGAGGGTGTGCTGTTTCGCCAGCAGTTCCGGAGAGGTATCCCCGGCAGACAAGGCGGCATTCACCTGCGCCAGCTGCTGTTCCACGGCAATAACCGGGGCGAACACGCTCTCCACCTCATCCCACAGGGTGCGCTCCTCCTGCCGGCAGGTATGCTGTTCCATATACCCGATGGCGGTATCCCGGTATTTGACTACCTGGCCGCCGTCGGACGGCTCCTCCCCGGTGAGGATGCGGAGCAGGGTGGTCTTGCCGCAACCGTTATCTCCCACCAGGCCGATTTTATCCCGGTCGCCCACCTCAAAGGACAGGCCGGTAAATAACGCCCGTTCGCCGAAGTATTTATCCAATTGTTGTACCGCTAACCGTGCCATATTTTCCTCTCAAAAACGGCCGTCTTACCAAAGTAAAACGGCCGCCGGTCTTGTGTTATGGTTTTTCTTCGCCCTTTTCCTCGTCGTCCATCAGCTTGCGGATGGCCTCGTGGAAGGACTTGATGTCCTTAAACTGGCGATACACCGAAGCAAAGCGGATGTACGCCACGTCGTCGATACGCATAAGCTGTTCCATGACGTATTCGCCGATCTTGCTGGTGGATACCTCCCGATCCAGCGAGTTCTGAATCTGGGTCTCGATCTCGTCCACCGCCTGCTCCAGCCGTTCCAGAGAGATAGGCCGCTTCTCGCAGGCGCGCAAAAGCCCCTTGAGCAGTTTGTTCCGGTCAAAAGGCTCCCGGGAATTGTCCTTTTTGACCACGACGATAGGCAAGCTCTCCACAATCTCATAGGTGGTGAAGCGCTTGTTGCACTGGGTACATTCCCGGCGGCGGCGGATGCGACTGTCCTCGTCTGTGGGACGGGAATCGATCACCCGGCTGTCGGCAAAACCGCAAAAGGGACATTTCATAGCGTTACTCCTCTCTCGGCCATCACGGCATGAAGTATTCTATTAGTAGGTAGTATACCATATATATGCCATAAAAGCAAGATTTTTTTACAACACCCACCAGCCCTTGTAGGTGACAAGGACAACCGCCGCCACCTGCAGAAGCAAAAGGGCCGGCACGCCCCAGGTGAACTTCCGGTGCCGGGTCTTGTGGCGCAGGGTATACATGGCCAAAAGCGCCAGCGGTGCGCCGCCCACGGCGGCCAGCCACATCAGGTGCGCCTCCGGCACCCGGGACTTTTTCTTTTTCGCCCGGCGCTTGTCCACCGCCATGGTCAGAAAGGCCAGCAGGTTGATGGCCGCCAGGTACACCAGCACATAGGGCAAAGGAATATACATTGCTGTCAGCTCCTCTCAAAGGCAGTATACCACAGGTTTTCCCAAAAAGAAAGCCCTATAGAAAATCTTAACAAATAAATCAGCATTTGCCTGTTGACCTTTTTGGTGTTTTTATGTAAAATAAAGTGGTAAAAGGGGGATTTTCGGATGAAATTGCGGTGGCTGGCCGCCATCCTGTCGCTATGCCTGTTGCTTATGGGAGGATGCGCCTCGGGGGGAGCACCGGATACCTCGGGGGACTCCCCCGGCAGGGACGGCGGTGATGAACTGCGCGGGGTATGGCTCTCTTTTCTGGAACTGGACGGCCTGTTGGCCGGAGCCACCCCCACCGTAGCCGCCCAGCGGCTGGACGAGGTGATGAACACCTGCCGCCGGATGGGGCTGAACACCCTGTTTTTCCATGTCCGGGCACACGGCGACGCCTATTACCCCTCCTCCGTTTACCCGGCCGCCAAAGCGGCCACCCCCCTGCTGGCGGAGGGCTTTGACCCTCTCGGCTATGCGGTAGAGGCCGCCCACAAGCAAGGGCTGGCCCTCCATGCCTGGATAAACCCCTACCGTCTGGGGGACACCGGCGGCGAAAACAGTTTCCAAAAGGACGGCGTATGGTACGCCGACCCCGGCTCCCCCGATGCCCGCAACCGGGTGCTGGCCGGCGTGCGGGAGTTGCTGGAGGGCTACGCCATAGACGGTGTCCATTTTGATGACTATTTCTACCCGGCCGGCATGGCCGCTGAAGGAGAGCCCTTCGAGACCATTCCGGACGGCACGGATGTGGCCCTGTGGCGACACACCCAGGTGGACGCCCTGGTCAGCGGCGTGTACAGCCTGTGCAAGCAGGCCGGGCGCACCTTTGGCATCAGCCCCATGGCCTCCATACAACAAAACCGTAATGAGGCCTTTGCCGACGTGGAACGGTGGCTGGCCCAGCCGGGCTATGTGGACTATATCTGTCCCCAGCTGTACACCGGGTTCGCCCACGAGACTGCCCCCTTTGACCGCCTGCTGAAACAGTGGGCGGCGCTTCCCCGGCGGGAGGGGGTCAGGCTGTACATTGGGCTGGCGCTATACAAGGCTGGGCTGGAAAACGACCCCTATGCCGGTGGCGGCAGCGGAGAATGGGCCGCCCACGACGATATCATCGCCCGACAGGTGATTGCCCTGCGACGGAAAGCCGACGGCTTTGTGCTGTTCCGGTATGGATTTTTCGCCTATGCGGCGGCCAAAAACGAGGTGAAAAATTTACAGAACGTATTATAACGATGATTTTAAACAGAAAGGAGCGACTTCGCATGAAACGGCGATTGCTGGCACTCTATCTATCCCTCTGCCTGCTGGCCACCTGTTTGTTGCCGGCTTTGAGTGCTTTTGCGGCCACCACGGTCACCGGCACCGTGTTCGGCATCGATGAAGGACACAAGCTGTACGTGCGGCAGTCCGCCTCCACCGGTGCCACTGTATTGGACAAGCTGTTTAACGGGGACATTGTCACCATCCACGAAACCGTGGAGGCAGGCGGCATCACCTGGTACAAGATCACCACCCATAACAACATCGTGGGCTATTCCAGCTCCGCCTACATCAAGCTGAATGTCACCTACCAGACCAACGAAGAATTTGAGGCCTATCTTACCGCCCAGAAATTCCCCGAGGACTATAAGGTGAAGCTCCGTCAGCTGTGGGCAGAGCATCCCACCTGGGTGTTCAAGGCCCAGCACCTATCCATGACCTGGGCGACGGCCCTGAAAGAAGAGCAAAAGGCGCTGAAAAACGCCATCACCCAGCCGGACAGCTGGAAATCCATGGAATACGGTGCCTATAACTGGAGCACCGGTACCTATGCGCCAGTGGATTCCGGCGGCTGGGTCACCGCCGCCCCGGCAGTGGTGGCCTACTACATGGATCCCCGGAACTTCCTGGACGACGTGTATATTTTCCAGTTTGAAGACCTGCAATACTCCGACGAGCACACCGTGGAGGGGGTCAAAGCGATCCTGCCCTCCCGGTACGACCAATATGCCGAAGACCTGCTCAAGGCCGCCAAGGAGACCAAGGTCAGCGCCTATTTCCTCGCCACCCGTATGGCGCAGGAGGGGAGCAAGATTGACGGCACCTGGGTAGACCCCGACGGTGTCAGCTACAAAGGCTACTACAATTTCTTCAACTACGGCGCCTACGCCGGCTCCCAGTACGGTGCTTACCATGGGGCGGTGACCAACGGCGCCATCTACGCCAAAAACCAAGGCTGGGACTCCCCCTACAAGTGTCTTAGGGGCAGTGCCGAAAAGATCGGCAACAACTACATCAACAAGGGGCAAAACACCCTGTATTACCAAAAGTTTAACGTGGCGGGAGAAAACCTGTACAACCACCAGTATATGACCAACGTGCAGGCCCCGGCCTCGGAAGGGAAAATCCGGGGCAATTCCGTCACAGCAGAGGAAAAAGCCAGTGCGCTCACCTTCCTCATTCCTGTATACAAGGAGATGCAGACGGAGCCCACCGTCCTGCCGGGCAAGACGGGTAACAACAATAATTTCCTGGACAGCATCACGGTGGAGGGGTATAAGCTGTCCCCCACCTTTGACCGCTATACCATGGAATACACCGGCGAGGTAGGCGAAGAGGTGAAGGAAATCAAGCTGTCCGCCGTCAAGAACTTTGCAGATGCCACCGTCAGTGGGACAGGCACCATTAAGCTCAAGCCCGGTGAGAACACCATCCCCATCACCGTCACCGCCACCAGTGGGCAGGTGCGTGTGTACACGGTTATTCTCACCGCCCCCGGCGGCGAGGAGCAACCCGACACGCCGGACAAGCCTGACCCGGAGCCCGGTGAGCCTGACCAGCCGCCGGCGCCGCCGCCCACCCCCACGCCGACCCTGACCGGCACCACCTATTCTGTGGCAGAGGCGGTCAGCGGTGTAGCCCCCGAAACGGCGGTGGCCGATTTCATTAAAAACCTGGGAGTGAAGGACGGTACCGCCAGCCTCCAGGCTGCTGACGGCAAGGACAAAACAAGCGGGGCGGTGGTCACCGGCGACATCCTGCGTATCTACAACAATGACCGGGTGGAGTGCAAAAGCTATCCGGTGGTGGTGCACGGCGATGTAAACGGCGATGGCAAGGTCAACTCCCAGGACCTGCGCCGTGCCCAGCGGCACATCTTAGGGGCCGCCGCACTGAACGGCTATTTTCTCACCGCCGCCGATGTGAATGGGGACGGTAAGATTAACTCCCAGGACCTGCGCCGCAGTCAACGGTTTATCCTGGGGAGCCTGAGTTCCCTGCAACCCACCCAACAAACCAACCCATAAGGAGGGCCTGTTATGAAACGAATCATCTCCCTGTTGGGGGCACTGACGCTCCTGCTGTGTATGCTGGGGAGCCTCCCCGCCCTCGCCGCAGGCAGTGTGTCCCTCTCCGCGGACAAGACCACCGTCACGGTCGGTAGCACGGTAACCGTCACCGTCAAATGCGACGGCGGCGGCAAGGGCATCGGCTCCATGGACGCCTATTTTCACTATAACGCCAAAGCCTTTGAGTACCAGTCCTGCGACGGCGCCACCGCCAACGGTGGGGCGGGCAACCTGAAAATATCCTACTACGCTACAACGAATGATGCCCCCAAGACCCTCTCCATTACCCTCACCTTCAAAGCTATTGGCGTGGGGGACGGCGGCTTCAAGTGGGAGACGGAGGGCATGTACGACGACGAGGACAACCTGCTGAGCAACGCCAGCAAGACTCTGTCTGTCACCGCCAACAACCCCACCAAGTCGGGGGACGCCACCCTGGCTTACCTGCGCCCCTCCAAGGGCACGCTGACCCCCAAGTTTGACAAAAACGTCACCGAGTACACCGTGTCGGTGCCCTACACCGTCACACGGCTGTTGCTCACCTATGACACCACCCACCCGGATGCCACGGAGGAAATTACCGACAACGCCAACCTGCAGGTGGGCAAGACGGTGCGGGTCATCACCGTCACCGCCCCCAACGGCACGGTGAAAAAGTATTCCATCACCGTCACCCGGGAAGCCCAGCAGGATACCACCACCAGCCCTTCCGGCAGTAGCAACACCACCACCGCCCCCTCCCTGCCCCAGCAGGACGACCTGGAGGTGGAGGTGAACGGCACGGCGATGTATGTGGCAGACACCCGTCCCACTGTCACCCTGCCCCACAACTATGAGTGGGACTCGGTGGAAATCAACGGCATCGAGGTGCCGGCGGCCAAACAGCCCACCTCCGGGCTGGTGCTGGTGTACCTCACCACACAGGAGGACAGCAAGGAAGGCGCTTTCTACCTGTACGACGCTTTGAGCGACACCTTCGCCCCCTTCTGTGAACTGGAAAGCAAGCAGGCTTTCTACACCCTGCACAACCTGCCGAATACCGAAACCGGCCCTGTGGGTACCATCCCCGGCACCTTCGCCGCAGGCGAGCACACGGTGACCGCCTATGTTTACGAGGATACCGCACTGGCTGACTATGTCCTCCTGTACCTGACCGCCCCCAACGGAGAAACCGGGCTGTACACCTACGACCGCACCGACGGCTCGCTCCAGCGGTATTATCAACAGCCGGCGGAGGTCATTACCGAAACCGACCCCAAGCCGGACCCCGGCGAGGACGATGACAAACCCGGTGCGTTCGCCGCCTTTGTTATCCGCTATCAGGCGGTTATCCTCACCATTGCCTTCCTCTGCTGTGGGTTGGCTCTGCTGATTGCCGCTATCATTTTCGCCGCCCGGCTACTTCCCGGCAGTCGCCGCAAAGGCAAACACTGATTTAACAGACAGCACAAAAGCCCGGCTGATGCTACCGCATCAGCCGGGCTTTTTCTGTCCGTTTTACAAATATTTCAGTGTCACACCGTCTGCCCCGGCGTCCACAGCAATCGCCGTGGGGGGCATGTCGTGATGCACCACGATATACTGGGCAATCTCGTTCTCCACCTGCCGGCGGATGACATTCCGCAGGTCACGGGCGCCCCGCTTGCCGCCATGGGCGGCGGTAGCCAGCGCCTCCAGCGCCGCGGCGGTCCAGGTGAGACGGATGCCCCGCTCGGCCAGCGGCCCCACCAGCTCCTCCAGCATCAGCTGGGCGATGGTGACAAAGTCGTCCTTGGACAGGGGGCGGAAGAACACCACCTCATCCACACGGCCGATAAACTCCGGCCGCAGGAAGTCGCTGAGCGCCTTCATCGCCTGCTCCTTGGCCGCCTCGCCGGTGGTTTGGCCGAAGCCCATCAGGTTTTCCTTGAACTGACTGCCGGCATTGGAGGTCATCACAATGACGGTGTTCTCAAAATTCACCACCCGGCCGTGGGCGTCGGTAACACGCCCCTCGTCCAAAATCTGCAGAAGAATATTCAGCACATCCGGGTGAGCCTTTTCAATCTCGTCAAACAGGATAACGGAATAGGGCTTGCGCCGCACCTTTTCGGTAAGCTGACCCGCCTCGTCATACCCCACATAGCCGGGAGGCGAGCCGATGAGCCGGGATACGGCGTGCTTTTCCATAAACTCCGACATATCCAGCCGGATAAGGGTCTCCGGGGTATCGAACAGCTGGGCGGCCAGCACCTTCACCAGCTCGGTCTTGCCCACGCCGGTGGAGCCCACGAAAATGAAGGACGCCGGACGGCGGCGGGGGCTGATCTGCACCCGGCTGCGGCGGATGGCGGCGGCCACAGCGGTGACAGCCTCCTCCTGGCCGATGACCCGGGCCCGGAGGCTATCCTCCAGCCCGGCCAGGCGACCAAGCTCGCTCTCCTGCACCTTGGTGGCCGGGATACCCGTCCACAGTTCAATCACCTTCGCCAACGCTTCCTCCGTCACCGGGACGGCGGTAGCCTGCTCCCGGATGGCGTCTGCCTGCTGTTGGGTCTGCAACAGCTGGGCCCGGATATTCGCCAGCGCCTCGTAGTCGATGGCTTCCTGGGTCATGGCTACCTCTTCCTCCGCCTGCAGACGCACCAGTTCCTGCTGCAGGGCGGCATATTCCGTGGCCTTGGTGTTGGCCAGGGCGGTGGCGGCACAGGCCTCGTCCAGCAGGTCGATGGCCTTATCCGGCAGATACCGGTCGGTGATGTACCGCTCCGCCAGCGTGACTGCCCGGTGCAGTACCCCATCCGACAGGGTGACCCCGTGGAACAGCTCGTAGTAGCCCTTAATGCCTTTGAGGATGGCCACCGCATCGGAAACAGAAGGCTCCTCCACCGTCACCGGCTGGAAGCGGCGTTCCAGGGCGGCATCCTTTTCGATGTGCTTGCGGTACTCGTTAAAGGTAGTAGCGCCAATAACCTGAATCTCTCCCCGGGAGAGAGCCGGCTTGAGGATGTTGGCGGCAGACATACTGCCCTCCGCATCCCCGGTGCCCACCAGGTTGTGCACCTCGTCGATAAACAGGATGATGTTACCGGCCTCCCGCACCTCATCCACCAGGCCCTTGATGCGGCTCTCAAACTGCCCCCGGAACTGGGTGCCAGCCACCAAGGCGGTCAGGTCCAGCAGGTGAAGTTCCTTATCCTGCAGGCGGGCCGGCACCTGGCCGGATACCATCCGCATAGCCAGCCCCTCCGCAATCGCCGTTTTGCCCACGCCGGGCTCACCGATGAGGCAGGGGTTATTCTTCGTACGGCGGGACAAAATCTGGGTGACCCGATAGATCTCTCTGTCCCGGCCGATGGTGGCATCCATCCGCCCCTCCCGGGCCTTCGCCGTCAGGTTGGTACAGTATAAAGACAGAAATTTCCGCTTTTTATCCGCTTCTTTCCCGGATTTTTCGCCTTTCGGGGGTTTTTCGGCCTTTTTATCCCCGCCGGTGGGTGGGCCGCCGAACAAATTTTGTATAAAGGGGAAGGAGGCCGCCCCGCCGGGAGAAAAGCCCTCCTCTAAACTACCGTCTTCCTCGGCGGCGGCCATCATTTCGGTCATCTGCTCCTCCATCTGCTCCATATCCTCGTCGCTGATGCCGAATTTCTGCAGCATATCGTTGACCGGGGGAAGCCCCAGCTCCTTGGCGCAGGAAAGGCAATATCCCTCATTGGTGCTCTCCCCCGCCTCCATACGGGTAACGAACACCACCGCCGGCCGTCTTTTGCATTTGGTACACAGGATCATAACTAGTTTCAGCCTTTCTCCGGCTCTTCCGCCGGGGTGGGGACGGCCGTCTGGCGTATGGCCGCCCGTTCAGTCAGGTAGATTTGAATAAACATCCGCAGATAGCCCAGGAAGGCCAACAGCATACACAGCCCGGCCACACCCACCAGAGCCCACAGCACCGGCACAGGCATGACCTCGCTCCACAGAACGATGGCCAGCATACTGCTGTAAAACACCACCGTGGACAGCTTGCCAAACCACTTGGAGCCACGGACGGCGCTCCGCTTTTTGAGCAAAATAATGCCGCCGATGGCCTGGCACAGCTCCTTGACCAGGCACAGCCCCGCCAGAGACAGCACCTCCGGATACCGGGTGGCCAGACAGATCACCACCGCCACCTGGGTCAGCTTATCCGACACCGGGTCCAGCAGCTTGCCGCAGTCGGTAATCAGATTAAATCGCCGGGCGATGACGCCGTCCAGCACGTCCGTCACGCCGGATAGCAACAGCACGCCAAACGCCCAGCTGTCCAGTTTCTGCAAATACAGCACCATAAATACCGGCACCAGCGCAATCCGCAACACCGATAGAGCATTAGGCACATTCCATTTCCATTCTACGCCTAAAATCCGCATAATGCGTTACACCTCGAATTTTTCCTCGTTATTTTATTCCGTAGTCACCAGATTCATCACATCCTGCAGCACACTGCCAGCCGGGTTGATACCGATGAGCCAGTTGACTACATGGGTGTCGTTGATGAGTGCCTGATTGATGACGGCATCCGCTGTACCGGCGGCAGCCAACACCTGCAGTACGCTGACGATGAACAGCGCCCACAGCGCACCGGACACGGCACCGGCCACCAGGCCAAGACCCTGGTTGAGTTGCTTCAGAAGCGGCAGCTTGGCTACCACATTCAGCACACGCAGGACGATGCTGGCGATGATATACACCAGGATGAACACCAGCAGCATAATGATGACTTTCAGCAGTGGTACCACCACAGGAGCAACCACCTGCTGGGCAATCTGCTGGGACACAGACAGAGTGCTGTCAGCACCGGTCAGCTTGGCGGTCACGTCAGCGCCGGAAAGGATGCCGGTGTTTGCCAGAGCGTTGGTGACGAAGGCGGGCATACCGGCCAGCGCCTTATCCACACCCTCCTCCAGTGTACCGGTACCGAGCTCCAGTTGGGCGTCAATAGCAGAAATAACCCCGGGCTCCACGGTAGCCCCATAGACGCCCTCGGCAATGGGGCCACTGAACAGCAGGGCAATCAGTGCCGCCGCCAAAAAGGCCACCAGTCCTGCCATGGTCTTGATAAAGCCACGCTTGTACCCAATCCACACGGCCAAAAGAAATACCAAAATAATTGCTCCGTCCAATAAGTATGCCATACTTGTTGCCTCCCTATTTATGTTAATTACTGTTTTTGTGCAAGGGGATACGTTTGCAGGACATTCAGCCCCAGCACCACCGCCCGGTCGCCGTCCAGCACCGCCTGCTGGCCGTCTGCCGGCACCTGGGCCGTACCGCCACCGCCCACAGCCGTAATCTTCTGCACATAGCTGTCTGTCAACAGCAGGTACTGCCGGCCATCGGTGGACAAGTGCCGGAATTCTCCGGTATAGTCTACGGTGCTCAGCAGGTCGCCGCTTTTGGATACCACCTGTACCTGTCCATCACCGGTACTGCCGTAGGGGCGAAGCACCAAGGCCAAGTCCTCACCGGAGGCCGCATAGCCCAACAGCCGCATATCCTTGGGGGCAAACACGGTAGACAGGCCGTCTGCTGTATCCAGCATCACCGCCCCGGTCTCACCGATAGCCGCCAGCCAGCCACCTGACAGGTATTCCAGCCGGTACAGCAAGGTATCGGTAGCGGTGTAATTGCACAGCGCCGCTGTTTGGGTGGTTTCAGTGGAAAAAACATTCACCACCGTGTTGAGGTTTCCGTTTTCCGTTTGCAGACTGAGCAGGGCTACCTGCTTGCCATCTGCGGACAGCGCCACCTCCGTGGCCAACTGGGTGTGTCCCCGGTAGTAAATCTGTTTGCCCTGCCGGTCGTACACATAGACACAGACCGCATAGTTCCGGGCGCCCTGTGTGAGCACCGCTATCTGTCCTTTCTCATTCACCGCCACCGACAGGATTTCCTGCTCAGCGGTAATCTCCGTCAGGGTTGCCGTGCGGGTGTTGAGCTGTAGCCGGGTACCTCCCTGCTCTGCCAGCAGGACATACCGGCCGGCCGTGCGAAGCAAGGCTGACGGATACGTACAGGTGTAGCGGTTAATCTCCGCACCGGAGGAATTGAGATAGGTTAGATAACTGTCGCTGAGCACCACCAGGTAGTTCTGAGACCGGGCCAACTGCTGTACACCGGAGCCGGACACATCCACCGGGAAACTGCCGGTGCCGCTACCCAGCGCATCCTGCAGGTTATCCATCAGGCGGTCGGGAGCCAGCGTATCCCAATTCTGCCACAGCACAAACAGCAGGGCACACAGCCCCACCAGCACCACGCCCCGCAACACAGCCTTGCGTCTGGCCCGGCGTTGCCGACTGCGGCGCTTATTCTCCATCTCCGGCGTGGTGGCCGGCGACTTCTTTTTGGGTGGCATGGGCACTCCTCCTCTCCCGGTTTATTCGGTATAAAACACCTGCCGCAGGCACAACCCCTTGGCCGGCGCAGTCGGGCCGGCCATGTTCCGGTCAAGACTGCTCAGAATGGCGGGGATGCCGTCTGCCGGAAGCCGCCCATCGGCAATCTCCAGCAGGGTGCCCACCATAATACGCACCATGTTGTATAAAAAGCCGTCCCCCTCCACGGTGAACACCACCAGGTCATCCCGGCGCTCCACCGTACACCGGCGGACGGTGCGGACGGTATCCTCCACCGCACTGCCGGCACCGCAGAAGGCGGCAAAATCGTGGGTGCCCACAAAATCCGCCGCCGCCCGATTCATCAACTCTGCATCCAGGGGACGGTTGCGGTGCAGAGCATACCGGTCATACAGCGGATGCCGCTGTTTGCCGTTCCATATCCGGTATTCGTACCGCTTGCCGGCCGCTTGATACCGGGGGTGAAAATCCGCCGCTACCTCCCGGGCCGCATACACGGCGATATCCCGTGGGAGGTGAAAGTTGAGGGCGGCCGCCAGCTTATCCCCCCGCAGGGGGCTGTCTGTATCAAAGGTGCAACAGAACATATCCGCATGTACACCGGCATCCGTCCGGCTACATCCAATGACCCCGGAGCGCACCCCGGTCACCGCCTGGATGGCATCCTGCAGACTTTCCTGCACCGTCACGCCGTTGGGTTGTACCTGCCAGCCGTGGTAGGCGGTGCCGTCATAGCGCAGGGTAAGCAATAGGCGCTGCATGGCGCCGCCTCCTTTACAAAGGTTATTTGAGAGATGAGCCAAACAGGATGTTCAGCCCGATAAGGGCAACCACTACGGCCACATACACCGCCAGCGCCACCCAATCCCGGCGGGCTGTCTGCAGGCGTTTCATCCGGGTGCGGCCCTCGCCGCCCTGATAACAGCGGCACTCCATCGCCATCGCCAGCTCATACGCCCGGCGGAAGGAGGAGACAAACAGGGGAATCAGAATGGGAATCAGCGCCCGTACTCTCTGCATCAGGCCGCCGCTTTCCAGGTCGGCGCCCCGCGCCTTCTGGGCGGACATGATTTTGTCGGTTTCCTCCATCAGGGTGGGGATAAACCGTAGGGCGATGGTCATCATCATCGCCAGCTCGTGGGCGTTGACCTTCACCACCTTCAGGGGCGACAGCAGATACTCCATAGCATCCGTCAGCGCCGTAGGGGTGGTGGTATAGGTCAGCAGGGAGCTACCGGCGATGAGGCAAACAATCCGAATGGAGATAAACACCGCCGTGGCGATGCCCTCCGGGTAGATTTTAATCACCCAAAAGGCCAGTAGCGGCTCCCCTTCGCCGGACACATACAGCATATTCAGCACCGAGGTGAACGCCACCAGGAACAGCACCGGCTTGATGCTACGCCACAGCAGTTTTACCGGCAGATGGGACAGGGCCAGGATGCCCCCTAAAAAGGCCACCACCGCCAGCAGGCCAAACCAGTTCTGCGGCAGGAACACCACCACGATAAACAGCAGGGTGAGAGTCAGCTTCATCCGGGGGTCAAGACGGTGTAACAGGGAGTTGCCGGGGAAATATTGGCCGATGGTGATATCACTCAGCATACCCCGTCACCTCCTAACAAAGGAAGCAACTGCTGTACAGCCTGCTCCACGGTATACACCGAGGTATCCACCGGAATCCCCTGCCGCCGGAGCAACAGCAGAGTTTTGGTCACCGCCGGAATGGACAGCCCAATTTCCTCCAGCTCCTCTGCCCGGGAAAACACCTTCTCCACCGTATCCAGCATGGCCACCCGGCCGCCGTTCATCACCAGCACCCGGTCAGCCACACGGGCTACGTCCTCCATGCTGTGGGTGACCAACAGCACGGTAGTTCCCCGGCTGCGCCGGTATTCCTCAATCATAGCCAGCACCGTTTCCCGGCCTCGGGGGTCGAGGCCGGCGGTAGGCTCGTCGAGAATCAGAATCTCCGGCTCCATGGCCATCACGCCGGCGATGGCCGCCCGGCGCTTCTCGCCGCCGGACAGGTCGAAGGGGGATTTCTCCAGCAGGGCCTCATCCAGCCCTACATAGGCGGCCGCCGCCCGGACACGCCGGTCGATCTCCGCCTCATCCAGCCCCATATTCTTCGGGCCGAAGGCAATATCCTTATATATGGTATCCTCAAACAGCTGATGCTCGGGATACTGAAACACCATACCCACACGGAAGCGGACGTCCCGGATCTTTTTAGGCTCAGCCCAAATATCCGCACCGTCCAGTAAAATCCGTCCCTCCATGGGACGCAGCAGGCCATTGAGGTGCTGTACCAGAGTGGACTTACCGGAGCCGGTGTGGCCGATGACGCCCACAAGCTCCCCCGGCACCGTCTCCAGCGACACCTGCCGGATGGCATGCTGCTCGAAGGGAGAGCCGGGAGCGTAGGTATAGGTGATGTTATCTACGGTCAATGTTGCCATCAGGGTCTGTTCACGCCTTCCTATCCTGTATCCGTTGTACTAACGCCGCCGCACACTCCTCGGGGGTGAGCAGGTCGGCCGGCAGGTCTATCCCGTGCTGTCGCAGAGCGGCGCACAGGGCGGTGGGCTGAGGCACATCCAGCCCCAGCGCCCGGAGCTTATCCACCTGGGCGAACACCTGTCGGGGGGTGCCGTCCTCCAGCACCATGCCCCCCTCCATCACCACCACCCGGTCGGCCAGCGCCGCCTCTTCCATGTAGTGGGTGATCAGCACCACCGTCATCCCCTGCTCCCGGTTGAGCCGGCAGATGGTATCCAACACCTCCTGCCGCCCCTTGGGGTCCAGCATGGCGGTAGGCTCATCCAGCAGAATGCAATCGGGGTGCATGGCGATAACGCCGGCAATAGCCACACGCTGTTTCTGTCCACCGGACAGCTTGTGGGGGGAGTGGTCTTTATAGGCGGTCATATCCACCGCCGCCAGTGCCTCGTCCACCCGCTGACGAATCTCCGCCGGGGGGAGACCCAGATTCTCCGGGCCAAAGGCTACATCCTCTTCCACAATGGTAGACACCAGCTGGTTGTCCGGGTTCTGCAACACCATGCCCACCAAACGGCGCACCGGATAGGTGTTCGCCTCAGCGGCGGTGTCCATCCCCTCCACCAGCACCCGGCCGCCGGTAGGCAACAGCAGGGCGTTGAAATGCTTGGCCAGGGTGGACTTGCCACAGCCGTTGTGCCCCAGCAGGGCCACAAAGCTGCCCTTCTCCACCGTCAGATTGATGCCACGCAGGACAATCTGGGGGGCCTCGTTTTCGTATTCATATTGAAAGCGGACATCCTCCGCTTTGAGCATAGGCATATACACGCCTCCATCTTGCACAGTCGAAGTCGTTTTCGGATTTTTCGCTCAAGCAAGGCGCAAACGGAGCGAATACTTGCGTGTATTGGCGAGCATTGCCACGCCGGATGAGCGAAAAAGCCTTTTTATTTGTGCCACATGGCGGTGGCACCACACGGTAGCGCCATTCCACTGGCCGTCACCGGCAGACCGATCTCGTCTGCCTCCAGCACCCCGCCGATGTCGCCGGGGAGCAAGCTACCCAGCACATACTGCATCACCGAGGGGGACAGGCCGGTAGTATAGGAGTTGATGAGGAAAAACAGGGGGGCATCCGACAGTAGCTTGACACATTCCGCCACCAGCGGATAGATCTGCTCCTCCAGCTTCCACACCTCGCCACCCGGGCCGCGGCCGTAGGAGGGGGGATCCATCAGGATGCCGTCATAGGTGTTGCCCCGGCGCAGTTCACGCTGGACAAACTTGCCGCAATCATCCACCAGCCACCGCATGGGACGGTCGGCCAGCCCGGAAGCCACGGCATTTTCCTTGCCCCAGGCCACCATACCCTTGGACGCATCCACATGGGTCACGTGAGCACCGGCCGCCACACAGGCCAGCGTCGCCGCCCCGGTGTAGCCGAACAGGTTGAGCACCCGCACCGGGCGGTTTTCCTGCCGGATGAGGCCGGCCATCATGTCCCAGTTCACCGCCTGCTCCGGAAACAGACCGGTGTGCTTGAAGCCCATAGGCTTGAGGGCAAATTTCAGGTCGCCGTAGGTAATCTGCCAGCTGTCCGGGATGGGGCGCAGGCGCTCCCACTGACCACCGCCGGTGTTGGAGCGATGATACCGGGCGTGGGCCTGCTTCCAGCGAGGGTCACGCCGGGGCGTATCCCACAGAATCTGGGGGTCGGGCCGGATGAGGAGAATATCGCCCCACCGTTCCAGCCGCTCCCCACGGGAGGCATCCAGCAGTTCATAGTCTGTCCAGTTATTTGCAGTTCTCATACCGTTACAATCCTTTTAAAACATGGTTTGGCCGTGAGGCTCCAGCCCCAAATGGGCATAAGCCGCCGGCAACACCACCCGCCCACGGGGGGTGCGGGTGAGGAAGCCGATCTGCATCAGATACGGCTCGTATACATCCTCGATGGTGATGGCTTCCTCGCCAATCACCGCCGCCAGGGTATCCAATCCCACCGGGCCGCCGTTGTAGTGGCGGATCATGGCCTCCAGCATCCGCCGGTCCACCATATCCAGCCCCAGGGCGTCCACCTCCATGCGGTCCAGTGCATGGCTGGCGGTGGCCCGGTCGATGACCCCGTCATTCAGCATCAGGGCGAAATCCCGCACACGCTTGAGCAGTCGATTGGCCAAACGAGGGGTGCCACGGGAACGGGTAGCCACCTCCAACGCCCCCTCCGGGTCGCAGGGCACCTCCAAAATCTTGGCCGACCGGGACACGATGCGGGACAGCTCCTCCGGCGTGTACAGCTCCAGCCGCAAGATTACCCCAAAACGGTCACGTAAGGGGGCGGACAGCTGGCCGGCACGGGTGGTGGCACCAATCAGGGTGAACTTCTGAAGCGGCAGGTGGATCGAGGCCGCCCCCTGTCCCTTGCCGTTGATGATATCGATGGTGAAATCCTCCATCGCCGGGTACAGAATCTCCTCCACCGTCCGGGGAAGACGATGAATCTCGTCGATGAAGAGGACATCCCCTTCCTCCAGGTTGGTCAGCAACGCCGCCAGGTCACCGGGACGCTCCAGCGCCGGGCCGGAGGTGATGCGGAAGTTGACCCCCAGCTCGTTGGCGATGATAGCCGCCAGGGTGGTCTTACCCAGGCCGGGAGGGCCGTACAACAGCACATGGTCCAGGGCCTCACGCCGCATTTTGGCCGCATCGATATACACAGACAGGTTCTCCTTCACCTTTTCCTGTCCGATGTATTCACGCAGGCTTCGGGGACGGAGGGGATTATCCCCGTCGTCCTCCGGTAGATAGTCGGTGGATACCAACCGGTTTTCCAAATCCATGTCCACGGCACTGCCTCCTCCGCTAAAAAAGTGCATACGTATAGATTATAGTATTTTATCACATCTTATTGGAAAAATAAAGAGGGGATAGCAAAAAAGTCCCGGCTTTTTGTAAATTGTTTGTGAAGATGGGGCGACAGCGCCCTACGGCGATAGGTTTTATGCCCCCCTACATCCCCTCTCCGGCTACGTAAAAAGCCGTCGGCAGAAAACTGCCGACGGCTTTTATTCGATATTACGGTTCTACATAGTTCAGCGGGTTGACACGCACACCATTCTTGATGACCTCGAAGTGCAGGTGGGGACCCTTAGAATTACCGGTGTTGCCTACACGGCCAATCTGCTGGCCACGGGACACCTGCTGACCCACCACCACACCGATGGAGTTCAGGTGAGCATAGGTGGTATACAGGCCGTTGCCGTGGTCAATCTTGATATAGTAGCCATAGTCGTAATACCAGCCGGCGTACACCACCTTACCGCCGTCAGCGGCCAGACAGGGGGTGTTGAACACCGGGGTGGGGCCACTGGAAATATCAATCGCCAGATGCCCACGGTGATAGCCCTGATACACACGGTGACACACCGGCACCGGCCAGCACCAGTTGCCTGTGGCGACACCGTCGCCCTGTACCACGGTGTTGCCACCCTGGGCGGTCACCTTCTTGGTGCCTACCTCCACTACCTTGGTGACAGGTTGTTTGGTCACCGTCTTGCTGATGACCTTACGGCTGCTCTCCAGCCCATCCAGGTAGGTGACCTCCGCCACCACGTCCTGGCTGCCCTCCTGCCCCTTGGTCTTGACCTTGGAATAGGTAACATACTTGCTGTCATTGTACACCGTCTGGGTGTTGTAGGCAATCTTTTCGGTATAATAAATTGTCTCAATCACCTTGACACGCAGGAAGGTCTGAGGGCGCTGTACCGTCAGCACATCGCCAATCTTCACCATATCCGTGTTGGCATAGGCCGGATTCATGGCACGGAGCTGGGCGGTGGTCATATCATTCTTCACCGCAATGGTGCTCAAAGTATCCCCCGCCTGCACGGTGTAGGTCTTCTTGACCACCGTCTCTGCCGTGAGAATCTTATTAATATCGTCGGCCTCCCCCACTGTGGAGGTGGGATACAGACCATCCACCAGCTCTACCTTCTGGATAAACTCCGCACGCTGGTTTTTGTTGTTCTTATCGTAGTAGACGTTCTTTATGTCCTCCAGCACGCCCTCTAAATCCGTGTGGGACACCATGGCGCCCAAAAACGCGCCGTCCACATACAGGCCGGTCGCTTCCGCAATAGAGTCGCCGGCCGTCCGCAGGATGGCGTCGCACACCTCCGCATCCGACAGGGCCACCTGCTCTCCCTGCACCGTCATGGTCAGTAGCGGCACGGTATCCACCGTAAAGGAATTATCTTCGTTAATAACACGGTCCTTTGCCATGGACGCGGCCACATCATATACCGCCGCATTCTCAATCACGCCAATATCCTGGCCGCGGTAGGTCACGGTTAAACAAAAGTCTGTGTTGGCCCAGTTGGCCAGCGTCAGCACCAGCACCGTCAAGGCTGCCGCCGGGCCGAGAAACCGGCCAACGCCGCACAATTCATCCCAATAGCGATGCACCGCCCGCCGACACAGCCGGAAAAAGCAGGGGACAACCGCAAACACATTCTTGTGCAAGGCGGCACCCAGCTCGTGAAACGCCTCTACAAAGGAGGCACCCAGCCGCCGCATCCGGCGGTTAAACCGGTGAGCAGGCAACGCTACCCGGCGCTTCCACATGAAGCGTAGCCAACGGGTGAACGGCGAGGCAAACCGCCCCACACGCCGCCCAATCCGCCGGAACAGACGCACCGTGTGCAAACCCACACCGTAATGATACCGGTAAAAGCCGGTAGCCAAACGGCTGAAAAGCTGTCGTATTTTCGTCAAAAATTCACTTCCTTTCTAAGGAAACCCTTCTACGGAAAAGCCCTCGTTTCTATCTCCGCAAAACGCCCCAAATGGGCACGAAACCGATCGGTGAAAAAAGGTTACAAATCTGTAACCTTTTCTGTATTATACCTGTTTTTCTCGCAAAAGGCAATGCTTTTGCCGGAAGTTTGTAGGATATGAACGAAACAGGCAAGCGAATTTTGGCGCATTTCATAAAGGGTGCGACAAAGATTTTCCATTATTTGGGATAAACCAACTGCTCCTCGGTATAGTTTTCCAGCACCGGCACCATCCGGGCGGCCCACTCCCGGGCACCGGCCAGGTCGTGCTCCAGCCAGTTGCCACACTCCACGGCCGAGGCGCCGGGGATGTCCCCTTCGTAGCCGGCGGTAAAGGCAATAGCCTCCTGCATCAGCCGGATGGCTTCACTGTGGGGCAAACCCTGGGTGAGAAAATAAAACCCGGTGCGGCATCCCATAGGGCCAAAATACACAATGTGGGCTTTCTCCGCACTGTTACGGACGTAGGTGGCTACCAGATGCTCGATGGTGTGCATAGCCGCCGTGGGCAGGTAGGGGGGCGTATTCGGCCGGACAAAGCGGATATCGTAGGTCATAACCTCCCCGTCCACCCGGGACAGGTACATCCCCGGCACAAGGGTATCGTGATTGATGCAAAAGCTGGCAATCCGTTCCATAGTGTATCATCCTTTCTGTTATCACCCGCCCAGTATAGCAGAAAAGGACAAAAAAAGCAAGCCGCCCCACAAAGGACGGCTTGCTCGCACAATATACAGCCTGCAGGCAAAAGGGCGTGACTCCGGGATGAGCCCTCGCCATCCCACCAAAGCCCTCTGTTCAGTCTGCCGGCCAGAGTGACCGGCAGAACTGCCTGTCACTCTGCGGATAGTATAGCCAACATCGGCCATCGGATACACAACAAGCCTTGGCAACTTTTGGCAACAGGATTGACAGAGCCGTTGTTTTTCTCTATAATATGTAGGAGTTTATGAAAGGGGGCTGTGGCATGCCGCAAAAACAAAAATGGCTGAAGCCGACTATCGCCGCTGGCGCAGGGCTTGTCCTGGCCTTGTTGGTGTTGCTGTGTGTGCACCGACTGTCCTTGCGGCCGGAAGAAGCGCCGCCGGTCTCCTCCACCGTATCCGCACCGCCGGTGGAATCCGAGCCGCCCGTAGTCCTGCCGGACAACCCCATCGATTTCGCCACCCTGCAGGCGGAAAACCCCGATGTGGTGGGCTGGATTCGGGTGCCCGGCACCGTGATCGACTATCCTGTCATGCGCTCCGGCGAGGGGACGAAAGAGGATTTCTACCTTCATCACGACACCGACCGCAGTTACCTCTTTGCCGGCAGTATCTATATGCAGAAGGTAAACAGCCCGGATTTTTCCGATGCAGCCACCCTGCTGTACGGCCATAACATGAAAAATGGCAGCAAATTTGCCGCTCTCCACAAGTTTAAACAGAAAACGTTTTTCGACGAAAACCGGACGCTGTACATCTACACGCCGGGACACATCTACACCTACGATATCTATTCCCTGTTCGTGCACAACAACCTGCTCATCACCGCCGTCTACGATTTTTCTAACCCGGCAGATATAGCCGCCTACCAGCAACTGACGCTGGAGCCCAAGTCCTACACCAAGCAGGTGCGAGAGGGGGTCGTCCTCGGCCCGGATGACCGCTTGGTCACCCTGAGCACCTGCACCAATAAGGACGATGAACGGCTGTTGCTCCATGCCGTACTGCGGGAGGATACCCCCACAAAATAACCCGGACATGACAAAAGGCACCGCTGTAAGCGGTGCCTTTTTGGAGCTACTGATCCGATTCGAACGGACGACCTGCTCATTACGAGTGAGCTGCTCTACCTGCTGAGCCACAGTAGCACATCCCTTTGGAACAGACCTAGTATAGCAAGTTTTTGTCCCGCCGTCAAGAGATATTTTCGGATTTTCTCCCGGAAAGTGCAAAAAGCCAAAAAACTTTTTGAAAAAATCCCATTTTTCTGCTTGACAAAGATGCCTTGCTGTGATATAGTATCTATCGTTGGATTTGGGAGAGTTCCCGAGTGGCCAAAGGGGGCAGACTGTAAATCTGTTGTCACTGACTTCGGTGGTTCGAATCCACCCTCTCCCACCAAAAAGAAACGACAATTTTCGACAGAAGATTGTCGTTTCTTTTTGTTCTTTTCACTTTTCTCTTTTCGTTCTTCTCTCTTCTCTAAAATTGTCGTTTCCAGAGAAAAGATAAGAGAGAAAAAAGAAGAGAAAAGGTTGCTTTGCTTCGCAAAGAGTTGAATTATATAATAATTTGTGGTATAATTCAATCAGAGGTGATGATGAATGAACAGTCCTTTACTCGATAAATCTCTCGATTTTGCAACACAAATCGTATTGTTTTATGAAGAGTTTTCCAAATTGAAAAAAGATACAACTATCGCCAAACAATTACTTCGTTCTGCAACAAGCATAGGTGCAAACATAAACGAAGCCGTTTACGGTAACAGCAAAGCAGATTTTATATCTAAATTACATATTTCTCTTAAAGAAACAGGTGAAAGTATTTATTGGTTGAAACTTCTTAAAAACACAAAGCTTGTGAATTATGATTTCGATTGCTTACTCTCACTTGCTGAAGAAATTAAGAGAATGCTTATTGCTTCCATCAATACCGCAAAGGAGAATACGAAATGATAGGTCCGATCGTTACCGTAACTGTTGACAGACCTCTGGGTAGTTATCATCCTGAGCATCCGGACATATATTATCCAATAAACTATGGCTATATTGAAGGGACAATGGCTGCAGATGGCGAAGAAGAGGATGCTTATGTTTTAGGTATAACAGAGCCTGTTTCTGAGTTTACCGGAAGAATAATAGCCATTATCAATCGTGAGAATGATATAGAACATAAATGGGTAGTTGCACCGGATGGTATGACTTTTACGCAGGAAGAGATTGCGGAATTAACACATTTCCAAGAACAGTATTTTAAGTCGACAATCTCCTTGCTATATAAACATCTTTAACCTGGTGTACTTTTGCTT
>JAFURT010000012.1 GCA_017471765.1 Clostridia bacterium | reverse complement strand
TAAGCAGGTGTTCACGGCTATGCTGGAAAAGGAAAGCGATGGCACCTATATTACCCTGTGGGTGGATGATAAGATTATCCTGTGGAGCAACGGTCAGCGGACGGTGTCGCGTCTGAAGATTGATGCCTTTGGTAGCAAGTTCGGTTTCTACACTAGCGGCGTTTCCTGTGTGACCGACAATTCTGCTCCCATTACCATGAACGCAAAAGCGTTTTATGTGGCCTCTGCCCGTGCTGAGGTGGCGGCGGTTATCGATGCTATTCCTGCGCTGACTTTCGACAACTATCTGGCTGAGAAGGCCGGTAGCGTCAAGGCCGCCCAGGATGCGGTGAATGAGTATTTGGCGAACACCTCTGCCAACACCACTGCTGACATTGCTAACTATGCCAAGTTCACTGAGGCCCTGGAGCAGATCGCCTTCTTCGAGTCCAATGCGGCTTTGTTTGGGGCGTTAAAGGATATTGAGGCAAAGATTGCCGCTATCCCCGTAATCACCGAGGCAAACTATGAGGCAGAGCTGGCCGGCTCTATCAAGGCCGCAGAGGATGCGGTGGCCGCTTTTGTGGCTACCTATCCCGATTATGATGTGACCACTGCTGAGGGGTATAAAAAACTGGCTGTGTCCAAAGAGGTTGCGGAGAACAATGGCGTGGCAGAGAACCTGCTGTACTACGCAAACGGTGTTTCTTATTCTCCCTGGCCCGGCCAGGAGAGAGGCGTCATTGACAGATGGACCTACTCCGGCACAGCTTCCGGTTCGGCGTCGGCCGTATTTGCTTTCCCCGAGGAGTTTGTGTTTGATGCGACTCGTGTATACCGTTACGCAGTGGATGTGACCATTGAGGCGGACACCAGCGATGTGCGTATCCCCTTCAAGGGAAACGGTTATCTGGATTACATCTACTTCCGTTTTGGCCCCACTGGTGTACAACTATATGACCCTGTGGAGTATACGGAGAGACACACCTTGGGAAGCAGTGATGCAGTAGTCGCCGAAAAAGGCAAGACCTATCATGTGGAAATTATTACCGGATATGATTTTGCCACGGTTATTGTAGATGGGCAGGTGGTTATCAGCGGTGCGGACCTGACGGTGACTACCCACGATTACACTGCCGCCTTCTGTGGTATTCAGACGGTTGATTCTGCCGCATCCTTTGCCAATATGCACCTGTCCTATTACGATGGCGAGGTGCTGACTCCCGACGTTGAGTCGGATAACCTTATCGACCATGCTACTTCTGTGCTGGGCAACGAGGGCATTACCGGCTACTATGGCACTTTTGAGGATGCGACCAACACGCTTACCATCGCCCATCAGGGTCTGGGTGGCGAGTTTGTAGGCATTGAACTGGACCGCACCAAGCCCTATGTGTTCCGCACCAAGGCTACCCTGTCTGAGGGTGGCGATGCGGTGATCATGCTGGACGGCGACGATGTGTACACCGGCCTGTGTGTGACACTGGGCAACGGCGGCGTGCAGGTCTATTCTTCCGCTTTT
>JAFURT010000011.1 GCA_017471765.1 Clostridia bacterium | reverse complement strand
CGATGGTGGTGTCCTTTCCGGCGGAACGCTCAGTCAGCCGGGCCACCGCCCCCAGCGGAGACGGTGAGGCGGGCAGATACCCCTGGCCGTCGATGTTCCCCAGCCCCATGCGGCAAAGGGTATCGGCAGAGAACCGGGGAGAAGCGGCGATCCGCCGCATCGTGTGACACCCTGCGTCCCCAAATGCGGCGGCATCCGGCTGGGCGCCGATGCCACAGGAATCCAGCACAAACAAAAATACCCGTTTCATATATCCTCCCATCACAACCGCACGGCGGTTTCCAGCGCCAGCTCCATCATCTGGGTGAAGGAGGTCTGCCGCTCTTCGGCGGTGGTGGCCTCTCCGGTGAGAATGTGATCGGAGACGGTGCAAATGGCCAACGCCTGCTTGCCGCACCGGGCGGCATTCATATACAGCGCCGCCGCCTCCATCTCCACCGCCAGCACCCCCATCCGGCTCCAGGCGGCATTCCCCTGCTGCTCCGGGTGAAGGTGGCTATCGTCTCCATAGAAGGTGTCGGAAGACAGCAAATTGCCAATGTGACAGGGCAAGCCCCGCTCCTCCGCCAGATCGGCGGCGGTACGCAGCAGCCGGTAGCTACCGATGGGAGCAAAGCTGCCGGGCAGATGGTACTGATGGGCAAAATGAGAATTGGTGCAAGCCCCCATCCCCAGCACGATGTCCCGTAGCTTCACCTCCGGGCGCAGTGCGCCTGCAGAGCCAACCCGCAGAATATGCTCCACCCCGAAAAAGGAAAACAGCTCGTAGGAATAGATGCCGATGGAGGGCATTCCCATCCCGCTGGCCATCACCGAGACCGGCTGTCCCCGATAGGTGCCGGTGTAGCCCTGTACACCCCGGACGTTGTTCACCAGCCGGGGGGCGGTGAGATACTTCTCTGCGATAAACTGCGCCCGCAGCGGGTCGCCGGGCATCAGCACCGTGGGGGCGAAATCCGCCGGCGTGGCGTTAATGTGGGGAGTGGGATAAGCGGTTGACATACAGCATCCATCCTTTCATCCGGAAAATCCGGGTCTATCCATAGTATAGCACAAAAAAGCACGAACCGCAACCCTATATCGGGCCACGATTCGTGGGGGAAGATGGTTTCTGTTTTCCGACCGGTTAGGACGACAAGTATACTCCGAACCGGCCGCAAAAGGGTGGATTTCGGTGCTTTATGGTCTGTTTGTTCTCGCAAGGTTGTCCGAATTGCCGTTTTTCCGGGGACTGCCGGATAAAATCAAGACCTTCTTGCTCATTGTTGACACTCCTTGGTTTCTACTTTCAGCCGTTCCGGTTCTTCGGCTCCGGAAGGTCAGCATACATTGCCGTAAACAGTTCCGTCAGGAACTCTCTGTTATCAACGTCCTCCACCAATAGCATAGGTTTCGCCCCTTCGTAAGGCGGTTCGCAGGTGGCCTCTGTCATAAGGGAAACAGCCGATTTTACCGGCTTCACCAGTAATCGGTCGTCGTATATGCCGCCAACGATTTTTCCCCGGTAGTAGAGGATATACTCCCCCATCATCGCTCTGTAGGTGATGTCCTCCAGCCCGGACAGTTGATCCAATATGAACGCCAAGTACGCTTTGCTCGAAGCCATAGTCCACCCCGTCATCTCACATTCGTTGCTTTAATCTTATCCTAATTTATACCTTTCAGTCTGTCGAAAAAGGTCAGCTCATATTCCTTACCAACCTCGGCGGTGCCTTCGCCACCGATCAGCGTCAGCTTGTCCCCATCAACTGTATAGGTGTATTGGCAATCGGTAACGTAGTCCAGGGCAAAATCAAGGTACAGAGTACCGTCCTCTGCTCTGTATGTAAATTCAAAGTGATTGCTGCCGTCGAGGCACATACAACCCTTACCCTCGCCGTCAAACTCATACTCGGTATATTGGTCGTAGTGCCATACGCCGGAAAGGTCTGCATTATCATAATTCCCACCGGCGCAGCTCTTACAAATCAAAACAACAATCAAAACCAACACGGCAAGAGCCAAAACAGATACAACGGCAATTTTAAGCCGGCGTGCTTTTCGTTTTTTTGCTCTCATTCGCTTAGGGGATGAGTATCTCCCCGGACGAGCTGTTGTTCGAGCCTGCGGTGCTGATTGCCTTTGTGTCGGACTGTTTCCATTACCTTTATCATATGTTTCTAAGAATTCGTCGTTTTCTTTATCTTTGTCGTTCACTGATTAAAACTCCTTGCTTTTGAGAGAGGCTATCCGATTGCGGATAGCCTCTCGATAAGTTACCAGAGTTTAGATTTGCCCTTGAAATGGAGATTCAATCTATTTACATCCATAATGTTAACCTGAGTATCTCCCGTTACATTTGCACAATCAAACTCATATCCTGTAAGTGTAATTTTTT